>CANHDJ010000020.1 GCA_947459425.1 Ignavibacteria bacterium | reverse complement strand
GCCGGAAAGACATTTGCCGACATTGATGCTCTCTCGGCATACATCAAGCAAGTAGTAGATGGGTTAAGCAATGACATTATTCTCTCTTTAACTAGCCCTGATTGGGTGATGAGTATTGTTCATGCACAATCATTAACTTAAAATGGTATAACTTGCTAAGGTGAGTTGCATAGATCCCGATGAAATCAAGGGCTTCTTCTGAACTTTTCCTAGAGAATCAAAAGTAAAGGAAAACAAAAAATTATCAGTATTTGCCTTTAACGGCATTTGCCCGCTTTCTTTAAGCTTTTCTGTTAATTTAATCATTGGTCTGGCACTGGAAAATAGACCATGGTGGCGTGTCAAAGACCCAAGACTTCGTAAAAAATTACTTTGAGCAGTCATAACGCACTGATTTGTTGTTAAATCATAACCAACTATTTTTCCTATTTCTGAATCAAGAATGAAAATAGTGTCTTGATTCCGTGCAATAGATCTGATGTAAGAATATTCACCCGGAGCATTCCCTTTTTTACCGAGAACATTGACAACACTATCTTTTATTACAAAATAAAGTGTTTGGGTTCTGTCTTGAATAATGAGCGAATCAGTACCAATTGAAACAACATTATTAATTTCGGCGAGTTTGTGGATATCATCTTTCAGGGGTGTTACGCTAGTTTGTTGGTCGTAAATAATCTTCATTGATTGTTTGTTTGAGTCTGCACATCCAAAGAACAAAATTATTAAGAAGCAGAAACAAGTAAAATGTAAACCAGAAAGGGCTTTTATTTGATTCATTATTGTATGATAAACGTATTTGAAAAAACTGAGGAGCAGGTTGAACTGCTCCTCAGATAGCATCACTAAATCGTTCTCGAATAATAAAAATGGGAGGTATTCACCTTATTCCGCAATTGGAATGCAAGTTCCTTCATTTCTTGATTGAAGGTCAGATAGACTGTGAAATAGCCGGAATTGCTCATTAACAATTAAGGCCACAGGTGTTACCTGAACCATTTTTAGCCCGAGTACCATTTGTACAAATCATACAGCCGCCGAGTGTACTAATTGTCCCAGTGGTTGATCCCTCTTCTCCTTCTTGAAAAGGAGGTTGTGCCTGAGCGATCTGCGTATTTAACAGTGTATTTGCAGCAAATCCACCAGCAGCAAGAGCTATCACTGCCAGCGACGATACGATAAATTTACGCATAATTATAGAAAAGAAAAGTTGGTTTAGCCCACAAAGATTTACCCTCGCACAAGACCCAAACGGTCAGCTACACCTCCGATTCTTGCACTTGCAGCGTAAGTAGGTGGGCAGAAAAACTACCACACTGCTTTTAGCCTCCTACCACAACCTTTTGTGGAGACAAAATACAAAAAGTTGCGATTTTTGCATCATCAAATTCCGTCGTAACCCCATGTTACGCCGAAACTTGAATGTGCGCTACGAAATTGATTTTTTTTTCAGATTTCCAAATTTATTTTCTAAGATTTTGCTTTTTCGCGCCTCAGCGTCGCTAAAAAGGGGTAGCAACAGCCATTGTATCCGCTACTCTTGCAGCTTCTTTTTCCAGCGCTCCTGCATTTTCTCCGCCAGAGCATACAAGACAGGAATCACCACCAGCGTCAGAGCCGTCGCCGTCACTAACCCGCCAATCACCGCCAGCGACAGCGACGTGCGCAGTTGCGTTGCCGCGCCCGTGCCAAGCATCATCGGCACAAGCCCGAACATGACCGTCAGCGAGTTCATCACAATCGGACGGAAACGCTCCTGCCCCGCCGCCAAAATCGCCTCGCGGAGCGGCAAACCCGCATGGCGCTTGGCGAGAATGGTTTCTACCTTCACGACCGCATCATTGTCCGCAATGCCGACCAAAATCACCAAGCCCATTAGCGAAACGATATTCAAACTTGCTCCCGCCGCGTACAGCGTCAGCACTGCCCCGATAAGCCCAAGCGGTACGGAAAACATGATAGTAAGCGGAAATAACAGCGATTCAAATTCTACCGCCAAGACCGTGTACATCAGCAGTGCCGATATAAGCAACGCCGCATACAACACCGAAAATGCTTCCTGAATTTCCTCGTTTGCCCCACCAACGGTGGTGCGCCCTTGCGGAACAGGCGGGCGACGTGCCACGATGCGCTGCATCTCGGCAACGGCGGTTTCAATATCTGCGCCCTCCTTGACATCGGCATAGAGCGAGACCGTGCGCAAGCCGTCTTCGCGGCGAACTTCGCGGAAGGTCTCGGTGCGTTCCCACCGTGCAAGGGCGGAAATGGGCAGCGACATCATGCCGTTTCCGCTTGCTCCCGCAGCCGTATTTGAAGGCGCACCGCCACGCGAGGGAAGCTGAATATATTGCCGGAAAAGGTCGTCAATACTGATGGACGGCTCTTGCGAAACGCTACGTGTGGAAGCGAATTGCTCAGAGAAAATCGGCTTGACGCGAATATCAATTTTTTTGTCAAACTCCGCAAACGTCGTTGCAACCTTGCCTTTGGTCATTTCGGCGATATTCCGGGCAACGTCTCCGGCGTGGATGCCGTAGCGCAAACACTGTTCGCGGTCAATGGTGATGCGGTATTCGGGTTCTGCCTTGTCGGTGGCAAGGGAAATGGTGCGGAGATCGCGAATCTCTCCGCTCTCCATTCTGCGGCGTGTTTCCTGCATGATGGCTCCAGCTTCCTCAAAAGCGCGGTTCAAATCTCGGTTCTGCACCCGAACGATAATATCACTCGCCGAAGGGCTGAGAATCTGCGAAAACGTGCTTTCGCGGAGACGAATTTCGGAGCGGAGTTCTGGCATGGTTGCCAGAAGGTTGCGGAGCGCCGTTTGAACGCGCTCATTGTCCTGCAAAGAGCGAAGTTTTACTAAAATATTCACCGGAGCAGCAACAGATCGGGTTTCTGAGGCAAGCGCCAGTTCATTGACCACACCAATATCTGCCACGCAATGCTCCACTTCGGGCATTGCCAACAGCGCCGTTTCGATGGCTTCGGTGCGGGCGGCACTGGCAGAGAGTGACGTTCCGGCGGGAAATTCCAGTGCCAGCACAAATTCCTCCTGTTCGGAAGGCGGGATAAATTCTTTTGGCATAATCACCACAACAGCAATCGTGAGCGCAACAAGCGCCAGCGTTCCCGCCAGCGTTTGTACGGGATGCTCCAATGCCCACACCAAAGCGCGGTCGTAGAAGTGCATCGTGCGCGTAACTCCGCGCTCCAATCGGTCGAACATCGGCGCAAAAAGCCGCGAAAGACGTGAAGTCTTGCGTTCGCTGTGCGTGGGGTTTTCCCGCGCTGCCAGCATCGGAATCAGCGTCAGTGCCACCAAGAGCGATGCCGCCAGTGAAAACACCACCGTATAAGATTGGTCTTTGAACAGCTCTCCGGCGATACCTTTCAAAAAAACGAGCGGCAAAAAAACCGCCATCGTGGTTATCGTTCCGGCTGCTATCGGCATACCCACTTCGCGCACTCCAGCGAGTGCGGCAGCACGGGGTAGCAAGCCTTCTTCGCGTTTTCGGGCGATGCTTTCTATCACCACAATCGAACCATCCAGCAGCAGCCCCACACCAACGGCAATTCCGCCCAACGAAATGATATTAAAACTGACATTGGCAAAATACATCAAAAGGGCGGTGATGACGAGTGCAACAGGGATGGTGATGCCGATAATCCCGATGTTTCGGGCGCTTCGGAGAAAAATAAAAAGGACAATCACCGCCAGCACACCGCCGTACAATATTTCCTGTTGGACGTTGCTAATGGCAGCTTCGATAAAACGGGAGTTATCGGCGATGACCGCAAGCCGAAAGCCCGGATATTCTTTTGCCAACGTGTCACAGACGGCACGAACACGGGCGGCAATTTCGACGGTATTAGCGCTGGGGTCTTTGTAAAGATTGATGCCGACGGCTTCCGTGCCATCCAAGCGCGTCAGCCCCAAACGCTCTTTGCAAGAGGAGCGCACACGGGCTATGTCGGAAAGCAGGATGATTCCTTCATCGGGGGAAGCTCCTGAGCGGCGAATGACGGTTCCTTCGATGTCCTTCAAATTGCGGAATTCGCCCAATGCACGAAGGGAATACTTGAACAGCCCTTGCATGATGCTTCCGGCGGGAATACTGAGGTTGGATGCCTTGAGCGCTTGTGCGGTTTCTTCCAGCGTAATGCCGTATTTGGCGAGTTTCAAGGCATCAAATTCTACGATAATTTCCCGTTCCAGCCCGCCCGTCAGTGCGGCTTGTGCCACGCCCTGCACCTGCTCCAAACGCCGCTTGAAAACAAGCCTTCCGGCTTCTTTGAGTGCAATAAGGCGCTCAATATCGGCAGTATCTGAATGTTGGTGGACGAAGTGGAGAGAAGAATATGTGGTGTCCTTGTACGAAAGCGCCAGCGTCATAATGGGCTGCGAAGCGGGGTCGAGGCGGGTAATGGTCGGGCGACCTGATTCGCGGGGCAGCCCGAACCGCGCATTGTCCAATTTCTCGCGGAGTGCCAGCAGCGTCATGTCCATATTCGTTCCCCATGTGAATTCCATCGTAATAATGGACAAACCCTCACGCGAAACGGACTGCACTTTTTTTACGCCCTGCACCGTCGCGGCGGCGGCTTCCAGCGGCTCGGTGATGAGGGTTTCGACTTCTTCAGGCGTGGCATCGCGGAAGGCAGTGGAAATCACGAGGCGAGGAATGGCGATATTTGGCAGCAAATCTACGCCCGTGCGCGTAAATGCCACCAGCCCTAACAATGTCAGGGCTGCGAAGAGCATCGCCGTAGCAACGGGTTTGCGGATGGAAAGGGCGGAAAGGCGCATTGAGACTTGGCATCCAAAAAATGATGGGCGATTGGCTCAATCATATAGTTCTCAATGATTTCAGTTGGAAAGACAACTTGAGCTATCATTATCGTTTCCAACTACAATCATTGAGAACCAAATCTCATCAATAGCGGAAATGCTTGATGCGCTCGCCTTTTTCGCCGATTTCGGTCATTGCTTCGATACCAATTTTGAGATGCAAATCCACAAAATTTGCCGTTACTTTTTTATCCGATTCTTCGGTTTTTACGCCTTCGGGGAACATCGGCATATCGGAAACCAGCAACAATGCGCCTCGTGCAATGTCGTTTGCATGACCAACGATAAAAACGGTTGCCGTCTCCATATCAATTCCAATCGTGGAAAGCCTCCGCAAACGGTCTTTAAATTCCTCATCCCACTCCCACACGCGGCGGTTTGTTGTATAAATCACGCCGGTACGGTATTCCTGATGATGTTCAAGAATTTTATCGGAAACAAATTTGTGCAATTTGAACGACGGAAGTGCCGGAACTTCAGGTGGTAAATAATCCAAACTTGTTCCTTCGCCGCGAATAGCCGCGATGGGCAAAATAAAATGTCCAATTTCGGTGGAATCTTTCAGCCCGCCGCACTTTCCGAGAAACAGTACGCCCTTGGGTTGGCGTGCTACAAGCAAATCCATAATCGTCGCGGCATTGGCAGAACCAATGCCAAAATTGATAATGGATAATCCTGCGGCATTGGTCGAAGCCTGCATTGGTCGCCCAATGCCTTGCACGTCGCATCCGAACTGATTGGCAAATCGTGTCACGTAATCATGAAAATTAGTCAGAAGAATATAATCACCAAAATCATCAATATTCGCGCCCGTGTAGCGCGGAAGCCAGTTGCGAGCAATGTCCAGTTTGGTTTTCATGGCATTTCCTTGTAAGTAAAACTTGAGTAAAAAAGACGTGAAACGAAGCCGTAATGAGCGGGTTAAAATTCGGTCAAGTTAGGATTTTTTACGCAGAATACCAATGGCAAAAAGCGTGAATTCCCGTTTTCAGGAAGCCTAGACCTGCCGTTACTATCATTATATTCACGTGGCACAAAAAATTCGTACCACACAATAAATTTATTTCAGCATCGTTTGTTCTGACAATGGAGATACTTTTTTGCACCCATAATTCTAGGCACTATCGGATGTTTTCTACGTTTACCCACTTGCGCTTGAGTAAAAAACTTTCATTCGCCTTTGCTTTTAGCACCGTTTTGATTGTTTTCATCGGGCTTGTGAGCATTATTGCCACTCAAATCCTCACGAAACAAACAGACAGGCTCTACATCAATGATCTGAAGCCTTTAGAACAAATCAATGAAATCTCAACAAACTTCCTGATGGCTCGCGTGTATTTGCGCGATGCTCTCTACCATGCTCAACGTGCTGATGTGGAGTCCATGAAGCAATTTCAAGGAAAATCTCTGGATTATCTTGCCAAAGCAGATGCCGCCGCACAGGTGTTTTATGCCAGTTTACATACCGACGAAGAGCGCCAGATGTACAAGGAATATCAACAATCGTGGTCAGCATTTGTCGAAATAGCAAAACATATTGCATTGCTAACGCAACAAAATCACCTTGACCAAGCCGTGAATGAACTCATTACCTTGTGCATTCCTGCGGCTGAAAAAGTCAATAATCTCGTTGTCGGTCAACTGCTGCTTAAAAAGCGTCTAGGTGAAGAGATGAGGTCGTCAAACGAAATAATTGCAACTATTGTTTTTATTTCCAGTGTTGTCATGGTTTTTGCGGGCGTTCTTCTGGGAGTTGTTCTGAATCGCAAACTTACCAATATCATAAGCACACCAATCATTGAACTCGAAAAGGCTGCTGTTTCTCTTGCCGAAGGTCAAATCTCTCATGTTCTTGTCGTGCAGAGCAATGATGAAATCGGTACACTTCAACATTCGTTTAATGTCATGGCGGAAAAGATTCAAAAAGGAATTGAGCAATTAGAACATGAAAAAGCGCTTGTTCTTCAAGCTATTCAACAAATTGAACAAGAGCGCCTATATCTTGCTCGCAATGTTGAAATTATGTTGGCAAGCGTTGATAAATTTGCTCATGGCATTCTCACTGAAGAACTTCACCCGGAAAAAGAAGACGAAATAGCAAGATTGTACAAGGGATATAATTCAGCTATGGAGAAAATACGTCTCGTCATAGCACAAGTTGTCAGCGTTGTCGGCGAAACAGTATCCGCCACACGCCAGATAGTATCCGGCACGGAACAAATATCAGCAGGAATCTTGGATCAGGCTTCTCGCACCGCTACAGCTGCTGCGGCTACCGAGGAGATGGCGGTAAGTGTGGCGGACAATAGTGTCAATATTCTTCATGTAGCCAATGAAGCTGACGCTATGACACAGGAAATGAGACGTGGCGATGAAGAGATGGGCGATACTATTCGGCGAATGAGCCAAATTGCTACCGTTGTTGAGGATTCCGCATTGAATATCGGTGAACTAGGGAAATCCAGTGAACAGATAAGCGAAGTTATCCGTGTGATTGCAGAAATTGCCGACCAAACGAATCTTCTCGCCTTGAATGCTGCGATTGAAGCTGCGCGTGCTGGCGAACAAGGGCGAGGGTTTGCCGTTGTTGCCGATGAAGTACGGAAACTCGCCGAGCGGACGCAGCAGGCGACAAAGGAAATCACCAACACAATTCAAAAAATTCAGACGGATACCAGTAATGCCGTTAGTGCTATGCACAGAGGTACGAAGGAAGTTGAACTTGGGAAAACGGCAATTCTTCAAACGGCTGAACGATTCAAAACCATTATGTCCCGCGCTCAAAGTGTTTCTGATACAATTCGAGTCGTTGCGGTTGCCAGCGAAGAACAATCCCGCACAAGTAAAAGTATTGCCGAAAACATAGATAACGTCAGTGTTATAGCGGGCGAGTCGGCAAAAGCAACAAAAAACATTGAGGAAACTGCACGCAATCTGCATTCAATTACCGAACATTTGGAGCGCATGGTGCGGCAATTTGTGATTGATGATACCAACAACGAAGACCATCGTTTTTCAACAAATTTGAACAGAACTGTTCCATCAAAAATGTATTTGGTTCAATGAGGCGTTAGAATGGGGCATTTCCCCAAACAATCCCCGGCACCCACGTTATCCCTGAATCCTCTGACGCTTCATCAAATATTGTACCAGTGCCACATCGAAAGGCTGTGCCGTGTCGAGCAGCATATAATCAATATTCCGTTCGCGGCAAGAGCTTTTCAGCGTTTCGGTAAAATCCTTCAACGCTTGTGAATATGCGGTTTTGATTTGGTAAGGCTGCGTGGTCATTTCCTCGCCTGTTTCCATATCGCGGAACATCGCATCATAGCCGAAGTTGAAATCGCGCTCGCGGGGGTCAAGAATTTGAAATGCCAAGACTTCATGATTGCTGTGCCGAAACCGCTTCAGTGCTGAGGTGACAACACCTAAATCATCAAAAAAATCACTCAATACAATCACCAATCCCCGCCGCGCAATGCGGTCGGCGATGCTTGCCAAGGCAGCACCCGTGCCTGTTTGATTTGTCGGTGTGGCATTGCCCAAGGTGCGTAAAATTTCCTGAATATAGGAGCGCTTCGAGCGCGATGGCAGGTAGGAGCGCACTGCCGTATCATAAAGCGCAAGCCCCGCCGCGTCCTGTTGCTTCATCATCAAAAATGCCATTGCCGCCGCCAAATAACACGCATACTCGAATTTTGTGATATTGCCTTTCGAGGCATAATTCATCGAAGCACTGGAATCAACAATAATCGTGCAACGGAGATTGGTTTCGTCTTCGTATTGCTTGACGTAATAGCGGTCGGTGCGGGCAAAGACCTTCCAATCAATAAATTTAATTTCGTCGCCCGGCATATACTGACGATGCTCCGCAAACTCAATACTAAAGCCATGATACGGCGATTTATGCAATCCCGTAATAAAGCCCTCCACAACAAGACGTGCTTTGAGGTCAATGCCTTGAATTTTCGAGATAACGCTGGGGTCGAGGTATTTGCGGTGGTCAGTCATTTATGAAGAAGTATTGAGTTTTGAGGGTCGAGTTGTGAAAACTCGTTGGAGAAAATGCGCAGATTTCCTTGGTTGAGCGCGAGAATCTATGCTAAAATACGGGTGATTTCACTATTTTGGTGCATGGAAAACAAAAAAAATCATAACTCACTCAAGTTGTCGCCCAAGACCAAGCACTTTTTTATCGTTGCTGGAGAAGCATCCGGCGACCTCCATGCGGCGCGACTCATGCGGGCGCTCAAAGAATTGCTGCCCGGATGCCGCTTTTCCGGCATTGGCGGAGCAAATATGGCACGCGAGGGCTTAGAATCTATCGTGCCGCTTGCGGATATTAGCGTTGTCGGTTTTTGGGAAGTCGCCAAGCGCTATCCAATGTTTCGGCGGCTTTTGCAAACAACCGCATCCATGCTTGCTTCCGGCGGTTATGATGCCTTTATCCCCGTGGATTATCCGGGCTTCAATATGCGTCTTGCCGCGTCAGCAAAAGCTGCACACGTGCCGGTGGCATGGTACATTGCGCCTCAACTCTGGGCGTGGGGCAGCGATAGAGCCGCCAAACTGAAATCCCTTGTTGACAAATTGCTGGTTGTTCTGCCCTTTGAACCGGATTTCTTTCATCAATTTGGCATAGAAGCTCATTTTGTCGGGCATCCGCTTATGGAAGATAGCGTCATAGCGACACAACCGCTTCCGCTTCCTCAACGAGAGCGGGAAATAGCGCTTTTTCCGGGAAGCCGTCGTCAAGAAATTGCCCGTAATTTGCCGAGAATGCTCGAAAGTCTAGCGTTTCTGAGCCGCGCAGCGCCAGAAATCGCCGATTACCGTATTAGTGTCGCACTTTCGCCGACACTTCCCCACGCAGAATACGCTACATTCCTTGCCGATGCGCACAAACGCTATGGTTTCAGACTAGAAAGCGAAATCAATAGTAAGCGCCTTCTTGCCCGCGCACGCGCCGGCATCGTTAAAACCGGCACATCTACGCTGGAAGCTGCTCTCTGTGGGCTTCCACACGTGATGATGTATCGCACCTCGACTCTTTCCTATCTCTATGCTCGGCGTTTAGTGAATCTCAGCACGATAGCACTTCCCAATATTTTGATGGAAAAAGCATATGGTCGCAACAACGTTATTCCCGAATTTATCCAAAATGCTGCCATGCCCAATGTCCTTGCGCAAGCAATGGTGAACTTATTGGATGATACTACCGCAGAGTCTATGATGAGCGATTTTGCAACGTTGCGCGAAATGCTCAGTAATGGTCATCGCGGTACGGCTTCCAGCAATGCAGCGCGAATTATTGCGGAGATGGTTGCGTGAAAGCCGTTGTTGCCTCAATACTCCTTCGCCTTCTTGCCCGAACATGGCGATTTTCCTTGCAGGGAGATATGCCGTCGTCTCCGGCGGTCGTTGCTTTTTGGCATGATGAGATGCTGCCACTGTGGTCGGTATTTGCGCGAAAGAAAGCCAGAGCGCAAGGAAGTACGCCGCTTTCAGCATTAACAAGTTTGAGTAAAGATGGTGACATTTTAGCACAGCTGTTGCGTGATTGGGGGTATATCGTTGTGCGCGGCTCTTCGTCGAAAGGTGGAAAAGAAGCGCTGGAACAGATGATTCGGCTTGCACGGCACAGCATCCTGCTTATCACCCCTGACGGACCACGAGGACCACGCCACGTGATGAAAGCTGGGGCAGTGATTGCAGCGCAGCGAGCAGACGTTCCCTTATATCTTTGTCGTATTGCAGCGCGTGGTCGACGTTTTGAGCGGAGCTGGGATAAATTTTTACTGCCCTATCCTTTTGTGAAAATTTCAGTCATTATAGCAAAGGCAATGCTTCCTGCAAGTAATGAAGAACATCAGATTGCAGGCGCTCTTCACGAATGTGAACGTCGCTTGCATCATCTTAGCGAAACAATCAATCCAGTTACAGTGTCGACATAATTCGCATGAAATTCTTCGAGAAATCTCCACGCAAAACCCCGATTTTTCCGTATTTTCCCGCGTAATTTGTGTGTTCAATTTTTTTGTAGAATAACCATGACACGGAAACAACGCTTTGCGCGGTGGTGGCTGAGTTTGACGGGCTGGAAAGTTATTGGCGAGGTTCCCAAAGAACTGCGACGATTTGTCGTTATTGGTGCGCCCCATACGTCGAATTGGGATTTGTATGGTGCTGTTTTGGGGGCGATGTCCTTAGATTTTAGCGCGAAATGGCTCGGAAAAAGAGACCTGTTCAAATTCCCCATGGGCGGGCTGATGCGCTGGTTGGGCGGTATTCCGGTGGACAGAAGCAAAAGCACCAATATGGTTGATTTTGCGGCAAATCTGCTCAAATCCAGCGACCATCTGGGGTTGATTATCCCCCCCGAAGGCACACGCAGCAAATCTCCAAAATGGAAAACGGGATTTTACTATATTGCCTACAAAGCTGGAGTACCGATTTTATGCGGTTCGATGGATTATGAAAAAAAAGAAGTCGGTATTGGGCTTATTTTTATGCCGACAGGCGACATACAAGCCGATATTGCCATTATTCGTGAGTATTACCGCGATGTTCAAGGACGGTATCCTGAACAAACCTCGCCTGTGGAGGTCTAGCAGACGGGCATTATTCTTGCGTTGTCGCTCGGTATTGAACGGGCGTTATTCCCACATGATTCTTAAAAAATTTGGTCAAATGTGACGGGTCGGCAAAGTCAAGTTGGTAGGAGATTTAGTATAGCTAAGTTCATAATTTATTTAAGAATATTGATTTAAACTGCGCTATATTTCACTTTAATAAGTACCGAAATATAGCCTATTGCAAGATCATAAATCCTATGCTCACTATTTTTATGAAAGCTAATAGCAGTTATTTTAGTAAAAAACCATAATAAAAACTCTAGGCAATAATCAATTCTATGAGATAAAAATGACGATGCACCATGTTTAAGGGACAGATCAAACTTACCTTCTTCTGAGTAATAGTGTAAGATTTGGTTCATATCGTGAGTATGTGTAAAGTGAGATAAAAAACTCTTAACCTCTTCAACTCTCGGGTTTAAAAAGAATCCGTAAAGTTCCTTATCAATCCTTCCAAGTATTGTGTCATTCTCTTTTTCCTTTTGAAGAATCTTCTCATAATTTACTTGAATTCGTTTTAATAACTTACTGGGGCTTAAAAATTTATAGTAGCGATTTTTTTGAGATAATTCCTGATTATCATGAAAGATGTATTCTCTCGCAAATTCATAATCAAAACAAACTAATGACAGTAGCATCATTTTTTCTATCGCATTTCTGAAAGTTGCATTGAATTGACTTTCAAATTTCATTAACGATAAATTCCTCATATGAATCATATCTTGAATAAGAAAACGTAGAAGATAGATAAAAGCTAAACCGAAATTGCGTGGGTCATTTGGATAGATAATTAAGTATGTGATTCTTAAAATAAGCGCTTATTTTTAATCCAGTATTTATGCGGCTTCTTGAATTTAACGTAGCTTCAATGCTTGCTTGTAAATAGTTAGTTATTTTAAGAATCATGTATTAAGTCATTTTTTAATAAAACTGATGACTGTTCATCAAAGTATTGCCTATAAAGTGTTAGCAACAAAGAAAATTCTTGTCTCTGTAGTTCCAGTACAGTGTCCTCCCAAATAGGATTTAAGAGTAAAGAACTATAATCACTTTCAAACTTTTGAATGGCTGTGTAAATACTGGAAATTTCAAGAACTTCCCTTGAATCACCCTCCCATGATGAGTGTGAAAGAGCGTATTCCAATCGTTGATGAAAATTATCTAACATTGTCACTCCTATATTGAACAGGCGTTATTCCCACATGATTCTTAAAAAATTTGGTCAAATGTGACGGGTCGGCAAAGTCAAGTTGGTAGGAGATTTCAGCGATGCTCAAATCGGTATACCGCAGCATACATTGGACTTCCATGAGCAGCATTTCGTCAATAAAATCACTCGGATTTTTGCCCGATTCATGTTTGATAATTTTGCTGAGATGCTTCGGCGAGACTGCCAATTTGCTGGCGTAATCGCTCACGCTGCGGATGGTCAAAAAGTGTTGTGCTACGAGTTTTTTGAAGCGCACCACCAGTGACGAGGCTTTGGGATTATGGTAGAGCATTGTGAGTTCTTGCCGGACGTAGCTGCGCTTTGCTTTGAGAAGGAGCATAGCGAGAAGTAACTTGATTGCTCGGTTTCTGTCAGGAACATTGTTTTGGAGTTCGTCGTTCATTGCCAAGAAAATTTCCTCAATTCCCCCTGCCTCCTCATCAGAAAGCTGAAAAAATGGTACTCCGGCGTAATCCAAAAACGGATATAAAAGCTGTATTTTGGTTGCGGGCAATACTTCTTCGATGAAGTCCTGTGTAAACAGTGCGTAGTAGGCAAACATATCGTCCGTCTTGTTTTGCAGAGAAAAAAGCTGCCCCGGAAAATTGAAGTGTATCGTTCTCGCATTGTGCCGAAACCGCTCCAAACCACATTCCACATCCACCTCGCCGCGCAAACACAGTGCTACGCGGTAAAATTGCGATTTCAACGGACCAATCTTCGCCTTTACACCTTCTGACGAATACAGCCCAAACCCGCTATCGAGCAAGCTATTGGTACTATCCATACCAAAACTGCTGACCACCGTTTTTTCTTTGTGAATAGCACGGTAGTCGGTGTCAAGTTTGAAGGTCGGAATTGTTTGAAGTGATAGTGCCATCGTATGTGGAGGGAAGATTTTACCAACGTTTGAGGAGCTTGAAACCGATATTACGCCCCATTTTTTGCATCATGGCAAGGTTTATCCAAGCAAGCGCGAATTGCTCAAGTAATGAAAATTTATCGTTCCCACCAAAATCATAGCAATTACCGAAGCCAATATCCTTCGCAAGCTGCATGGCTACTTGTTTTCCTTTCGCACTGTCGCCCGCAACGAACATATCCAATGGAGTGCCGTCGTAATGCGGGTTTGCCATGTTCTCCGCACCCGTTGTATTGAAACATTTCACAACGTCGGTGCTGTTGCAATTATCCAAAATTGCTTCGCTGGCATTTGTGTAATGTGCGGGCTTTTTCATCACCGCATTCATTGTGTCAATAATGACTTTCCCCCTGACATCACCAAGCGTTTGTGCGATTTCGTGCGCAAAATGTGCAGGCGCGGCAATCACAACCACGTCGCTTTTCTGCACCGCTTCCGGAATGGCATAAAATGGGAAATTGTATTCCAGTGCAAGGTCTTTGCCCTTGAAAGGAATGGCGGGGTCTTTCACGCCTAAAATGACGCTGTGTCCTGCCTTGCGAAAGCCAACGGCAAGTGCGCCGCCGACATTTCCAGAGCCGATAATGGTGATGTTCATATTGCGTTATGATGTGGATGGAAAATATGAGGGTTCTTGTCAAGATACGCAGCAAAAATACATTCTCACGCACAAATGCGCATAGGATAAATGGCGCTTTTTGTGGTATGCTTGTTCGCTGGTGGATGATATGTGGAAAAAGCGGGGAAAAATCACTCAAAATTCACTCTTGAAGAGTTTCCATTTGAAACAATGTGGAAAAATATGTAGATTGTGCCTTCAGACAGGCTTGTACATTGTTGGTACAATATAGTACAGTACAAAAAACGATTATGACTAAAACAGTGCGTGTAAAAATTGGCGGAAATGAATACAATCTCCGCAGTGACGACGAGACAAAAGTCCGCGAAGTCGCTGGAGCCGTTGACGCACAGTTTCGCCAGATGCAAGGCATCAGCAAAGAACAATCTACCGCGACACTCTCCATTCTCACAGCACTGAACATTGCTGAACAAGAATACGATACCCGCCAACAACAACGCATTGACAAAGCGTATATGGCGGCTGAAGTAGAAAAAATGGTAGCATATTTGCGACAGTCTTACCCAAGTGAAAAACCTGAGAAAACCTCGACGGAATCAGCCAGTTTGCCAAGAACGGTAGCTGCTCCGCCGCAGGCAAACCCAGCAACTTCTAAACCCTAAGCGTAGTACCTTTCAGCATTGCTCTTTATCGTTATTGGTTTTATTGATTGTTCATCATTGGAACAATTCTTTTGTAACGTACTTTTTCTTTGTACCGACATCACCTGTGCGCACGTACTTTCCCCCAAACGTACCGTACTGGTTCACCGTACAGACCCTTAAATAAGAACTTGTAATTTACTTATTAGGGAATTCTGCTCTTGCTATAAATTACAGGCCTCACCTCGCCTAGCGAGGAAATCCCGTCCGGTCATAGTTCAAGGTATCGCCCTTGCGTCTCTGGAACAAACGGGGTTCAGTGGAAGCAAAATATAGGAAGGCGTTTACCCACTGTGTCTGCTAGAGTTCTTATCTAGATTTCTCCTACGGTGAATCTGTACGGTATGTTTGTTTCTGGGGTTAGAAACGGATATACTTCTATCGTCTTTGAGCAATGCCCCGACTCTCCCATAAAATTGCCCTCGTTACTGGTGCTGCACGCGGCATCGGAAGCGCCATTGCGGAATTATTCGCCCGCGAAGGTGCAATCGTCCTTGTCACCGATATTCGTGATGAAGAAGGACGAGCTATTGCCGAAAACTGCGCCCGCCAAACGCCGAACTCCCGCTATATTCACCTTGACGTGAAAAATGAAGATGAATGGATGCGCTGCACCGAAGAAATAGAGCGCGATTTCGGGCATATAGACATTCTCGTCAATAATGCAGGAATTACGGGCTTCGAGAACGGTGTTCTTCCTCACAACCCCGAACATACCAGCCTTGCCGATTGGCGCGGCGTTCATGCGGTCAATCTTGATGGTGTTTTTTTGGGGTGCAAATATGCCTTACGGTTGATGAAATCGCATGGCGGAAGCATCATCAATATTTCATCGCGTTCCGGTCTTATCGGTATTCCCCATGCTGCTGCCTATGCTTCCAGCAAAGCTGCCGTGCGCAATCACACAAAGTCTGTTGCCCTTTACGCCGCAGAAATGAATTATGGCATTCGCTGTAATTCTCTCCATCCGGCAGCCATTCTTACGCCGATGTGGGACGCAGTGCTGGGTGAAGGGGAAGAACGGGTACGAAATTTGCAGCAACATTCCGAAGAGATACCTCTAAAAACATTTGGTTCGCCGGATGATGTTGCATTTGCCGCGCTGTATCTTGCCTCCGATGAATCAAAATATATTACCGGTATCGAACTCACCATTGATGGTGGCATTTTAGCGGGAGCCGCAGCTGCACCTCGTCGCTAAGATGCACGTATAACAAACGACTCCAAATTTCGCTTATTTTTACTACGCAAATACTCACATATTATGGAAACACTTTTGCCCATTATCCTTAGCATTGTTGGTCTAGTTTTAGGCGCAGGTGCGGGGTATTTTCTCATGAATAAATCCACAGCCCGCACCGTCACGGAAGCTCGTTCGCGGGCGAAAAACATCCTCGACGATGCGGAAAAAGAAGCCGAAACGGTGAAAAAAGAACGCCTTTTGGAGGTCAAAGACGAATGGTTCAACAAAAAGCAAGAATATGATAACCACGTCCAGACCAAGAAAAATAAAATGCAGCAGTATGAAAAACAGGTCAAAACCCGCGAAGAAAATATTGAGAAAAAAGTCGAACTGATTAACCGCAAAGAAAAGCAACTCCAACAACTCGAAAAAGATCTCGACAAAAAGCGCCAGTCTGTTGACGGAGAATATTCCAAAGCCGAGGATTTAGTCAAAGAACAGACACTCCGTTTGGAGCGCATTACGGGTATGTCCAAAGATGATGCGAAAAAGTATCTCATGGAAAATATGATCAATGATGCTCGTGCGGCGGCTGCACAAAAAATTAAAGATGTTCGCGATGAGGCTAAAGAACACGCCAAGCGCGAAGCACAAAAAATCATCGTTCAAGCAATACAACGCACCGCTTCCGACCACTCTATTGAAACAACCGTTTCGGTGGTTAATCTCGCCAGCGAGGATATGAAAGGGCGCATTATTGGGCGTGAAGGGCGCAATATTCGTGCATTCGAGGCAGCAACGGGCATTGATTTGATTATTGACGATACCCCAGAAGCGGTGTTGATTTCGGGCTTCGATCCCTTCCGCCGCGAAGTGGCGAAAATTTCGCTTGAACGCTTAATGACCGACGGGCGCATCCACCCGACGCGCATTGAAGAAATTGTCGAAAAAACAACGAAAGAACTTGAGGATGAAATTCGGAGCATTGGTGAAAACTCTATCTTGGAACTTGGGCTTCACGGAATGCACAATGAGCTTATCCGTCTTATCGGGCGTATGAAATATCGTTCCAGCTATGGACAAAACCTGCTTCATCACTCAATGGAAGTGGCGTATTTGACAGGCGTGATGGCAACAGAACTTGGCATGGATCCGCTTCCCGCCAAACGTGCAGGGCTTTTGCATGATATTGGCAAATGTGTTGATAAAAGCGTCGAAGGACCACACGCGCTTATCGGCATGGATTTGACTCGCAAATACAACGAACACCCGCTTATTTGTAACGCCGTCGGCGCACACCACGACGATATTCCGATGGAAAGCGCTGTTGCTGCACTCGTGCAATCGGCTGACTCTATTAGCGGCGCACGTCCGGGCGCACGGCGCGAGTCGCTGGAAAATTACATCAAGCGTTTAGAGCAGTTGGAAGGTATTGCGACAAGTTTTGAAGGCGTTACCAAGACCTTTGCTATTCAAGCCGGGCGCGAAGTGCGCGTCATTGTTGAGCCGGAACGTGTTGATGACTTGCTTGCCGATAGCCTTGCGAATAATATCGCCATGCGGATTGAAAATGAGTTGGAATATCCCGGACAAATCCGTGTTACCGTCGTGCGGGAACGCCGCTCAATGGCGTATGCACGATAATTGTACGATAAATTTACGATGGTTATGACAGACTCCGCACTTGATAATCCTTCGTTGGCAAATAGTCTATCTGGCGCATTTCTTTCCGCAAATGAAGCCCGCGTTTTGGGCGCACTTATCGAAAAAGAAATCACGACACCGGATTATTATCCGATGACACTCAACGGGCTGACTGCGGCTTGCAATCAAAAATCGAACCGCGATCCGGTTGTGCAGTTGAGCGATTCTGATGTCCAACAAGCATTCGACGAAGCCCGGAAAAAGGCACTTGCACGGCTTGTGGATGAAGGTGCTTCTCGTGTGCCGAAGTATCGGCAGCGCGTTACCGAGACGCTGCACCTGACACCCCCGCAAACGGCTCTGCTCTGCGAGTTACTCTTGCGAGGCGCACAAACACTGGGCGAACTTAGAAGTCGCGCCGAGCGGATGCACTCCTTCGCATCGCTCACGGAAGTCGAATCTGTTCTTGCAGAACTTTCGTCGGGAGAACACGAGGGCGGAATAATTGCCGGAACACCCCTTGTGACAAGGCTTCCACGCCAAACGGGGCAAAAAGAAGCACGATTTATGCATCTGCTTTGCGGTACGTCGAGTGCGGTGCAGGATTTACCGCCGGAGGCTGTTGTCCGTGCCGATGCAGAGCGTATCGGCATCTTAGAGCAGGAAATAAGCACCCTAAAGCAAGAGTTGTCGAGCCTCCAAGAAGAGTTTCGGAGTTTTAAGCGGCAGTTTGAGTAAAATTTTCCCGCACGAAAAAAGGCAATTTAGTACAATACGCTCTTGAAGGCATATCAGGCTGAAAAGCGCATAAAAACTTGTGCTTGGGCTTTTCTAAGCATTGAAGGACTATCGCTAATATGCGTAATTCTTGGGCAAAAAGCATTTTTTCTTTGGATTTTTCAGTACAAAGCCCGTATATTTGTGATTCTATTGCTCAAGGCAATATAGACCCCGTAGCTCAGTGGTAGAGCATTTGACTTTTAATCAAAGGGCCGATGGTTCGAGACCATCCGGGGTCACACAATAAAGAAAAACCCTGTAATCAACACGATTACAGGGTTTTTTCGTTATCCCTGATGCTGTGATGAGAAATCGGCGTAAAAGATTACACAAAAACAATTTTTTTGTACGGATTTGCCGATGCAAGAAGTAAATTACGGCGATTCAACTGCCTTTTTCTGTGTGTGTTTTTGGAGAGTGATAATGTCTGTATCGCGCTATACGCTGATTTGCTGCTTCATCTGGCTTGGTGCTGCTCTGACAACGCCTTTATTTGCCGTTTCTGACTCTCAGACCCTTACGCAAGACTTTCTTTCCGGTACCGTGCTTGGTGGGCGTGTGGAAATTCTTGAAGATGCTTCCGG
This sequence comes from Ignavibacteria bacterium, assembly GCA_947459425.1. GTDB lineage: Bacteria > Bacteroidota > Ignavibacteria > Kapaibacteriales > UBA4661 > PH2015. The sequence continues at coordinate 38,361 of CANHDJ010000020.1, read as the reverse complement.
GGCAATGGTGCTTCAAGATGTCCTCTCTTTGCCTGAAAACCAATGGAAACGCTCGGAGAAAACTACACCGTCGTTTGGATTTACCTCCTCTGCCTATTGGGTACGCTTTTGCGTTGTCAACCGCCAGCCATACCCGATAGATTGGTTCTTGGAGGTGGGATATCCGATGATTGATTCGGTAATGATTTTTATTCCTGAGTCTGGCGTATATGTGAGTAAAATGACGGGCGACCATTTTCCGTTTCGGCAACGGGAAATCGCGTATCGAAATTGCGTTATCAGTCTTAGCGAAAAACCTGGTTTAGAGCGTATGTACTACCTACGGTTTCGCACAACAAGTTCCATGAATCTTTCGCTCGTCGCATGGTCGCCATCTGCCTTTACGCACTTTTTAAGCCGGGAGCAGATGATTTTGGGCTTGTACTACGGCGCAATGCTGGTGATGCTGCTCTATAATCTTTTTCTCTATGTCGGGATCAGGGATGCAAATTATCTCTACTACGTGCTGTTTATTGCCGGGCAGATACTCTACCAATTCACCTTAAATGGTCTCTCCTTCCAGTATCTCTGGGGCGATGCACTTTGGTGGGGAAATGTTTGTTTGCCGATGTTTATGGGCTTTGCGACGTTTTGGGCAGTCTTTTTTACGCGATCTTTTTTGAGCAGCAAGGTCAATGCGCCTGTATTCGACACAATGTATCGTGTTTTGCTGCCGGTCTTGGCGCTGAGTTCCCTCGCAGCGCTGTTTGTACCGTATTCGTGGAGTATTCGTATTACAACGTTTTTGGCAATGGTTGCTTCGCCCTGTCTTGTTATCAATGCAGCGATAGAATGGCGTAGTGGCGGCTTTGCTCCGGCAAAATATTTCTTTATTTCGTGGGTAGCGTTTATCGCTGGTGTCGTGCTTTATACGCTTAAAACCTTTGGTATTCTGCCATCGAACGCCTTTACCAACCTTACCATTCAAATTGGATCATTGCTTCAGATTGTCCTACTTTCTTTGGCATTGGTGGGGAAGTTTAATGTCATGCGGCGTGAGCATTACAAAGCTCAACAGGATTTAATCAAAGCCCAAATTGTGGCATTTGAGGCGGAACGCGCCAAGCAGGATGCGGAGATTTACCGTTTGCGCAATGTCGAACTTGCTGAGGCATACCGCGAAGTGGAAGCACAAAAAACTGCCGTTGAAGCGCAGAAAAGCGAGATGGAAACCCTCAATGATTCTTTACGCGAACTCAACAACGAAAAAAATGAGTTTTTAGGTATTGTTGCGCATGACCTCAAAAACCCGCTTTCTAATATTTCGATGTTAGCAAAAATTCTCAACGAAGAGGCACAAACACTGAAGCCCAAGGACGTTGAAGAATTTTCGGGAGATATTCGCAGCGCATCGGGGCGAATGTTTGACCTTATCACGAATTTGCTGGATGTGAATGCCATTGAAAACAAGGCTGTGCGCCTCACTCCGATACCATTCGACTTGACGGAAGTGGCACAATCTGTTGCAACGGACTACCGTGGGCGTGCTGAGGCAAAGCAAATCTCCATGCACTTCGAGATTCCACCGGACAACACGATGGTTTTTGCTGATAAATCCTCGACGATGCAGATTTTGGATAATCTCGTTTCCAATGCTATCAAATATTCACCATCGGAAAAACGCATTTTTCTTTGTGTCAGCAAGCATGAAAACGCCGTCCATTTCGAGGTGCAGGATGAAGGGCAGGGCTTGACCGAAGCAGACAAGCAAAAACTCTTTGGCAAATTTGCCCGTCTTTCGGCACAGCCTACGGGCGGCGAACATTCGACGGGTTTGGGGCTTTCGATTGCAAAAAAACTGGCACAAGCGATGAATGGTGATATTTGGTGCGAAAGCGAATACGGCAAAGGAGCAAAATTTGTTGTGAAACTGCCCGCAATGAGCGTTGTGTATGAGCAAATTGACCAAGCTATCGAATCGTAGTCCCCTCGGGCGACAAAGAGGCACACTCTCTCTCGTTTAGCGATTATTGAAGTAGGTGTTTTCCATAAAACCGTTCGCAAACTCTTCTTGTTTTGCAGCATCGCTGGGCGCTTCGACGCTGCTCCATGACGAAGGTTTATCAGCATTCAACGAGACGAGAAACTCTTTAGCCCGCTTAAAATCTCGCTCTTTTTCCGCGATTTTTGCTTTGATGGCGTTTGATTCCGATTCTATCCATGTTCGGCTTTTCATCAGTTCACGCACCGTGTAAGGCGGGTTCTGGGTGATTTCTCGCAAACGGCGCTCTTCATTGCGGAGGCGGCTTTCGAGGCGCATGATTTCGGCTTCTAAATACTCTTCCGTCGAGTTCAGTGTTGTGAATTTCTCGCTTTCATCGGTCATACAAACAACATCGTGGATTGCTTGCAGTTCCCGCATATTGCGCTGTTTGTATGCTTCTTGGGTTGAGTGCCAAAATTGCTCAAATGCCACGCCAGTTTGTTGTGGTGGTGCTTCGGCTGCGTCGGGGTGCAGTTTTTTAACGATGGAGCGATAAAGATTGGCAAACTCGCTTTCATTGTGCCGCTCCGAGCGTTGGGTGGCGCTCTCTTCGCGCTCTTCTTTGCTCATGCCAAACGATTCCCGAAAGCGCTTTTTCACCCGCTCAAACTCGCGGTCAACAATCGTGTTGACGGTCGTTATCATCGCTTCCGATAGTTTTTCCCCGCGTCCTAATTTAATCCGAAAAAGTTCTTCGCGGCGCATGATTTCCGACGTTTGAAGGGTTTGCTGTTGGAGTGCAATTTCCAATGCGCGGAAGTGGCGGTCGTATTCGGTCAAAAGCCCCGGTAATACCTTGTCCTTCAATTCCTGCAACTCACCAACGACACCAGAGAGCCGCTCCAGAAGAGCCTTACGGCGATTCCGAAGCTCGGTAATATGCGGGTGTGTGAAAAGAGCATCCACGATTGCTTAGAGAAATGGGGAGAGGAAGTGTTTTTTAGAATGGCGCATCATCGCTATTCATCAACTTGGAAGCGTTAAAATCCGATATGCTGGTGTTGTAATCCGGCGGAGCGTCCATACCAAATGCCAAGTTTTCAAAGCGCGTAAATTCCTTCACATACGCAAGGCGTACTGCGCCAACGGGACCATTTCGCTGCTTGCCGACGATAAGTTCTGCTGCGCCTTCGGTGGGAGCGCCGTCTTCAAATGTCGTAATACCGTAGTATTCGGGTCGGTGGACGAACATTACTACGTCTGCGTCCTGTTCCAGTGAGCCTGACTCTCTCAAATCTGAAAGCATCGGACGTTTGTCGCTACGACCTTCCAAGCCGCGATTTAACTGTGCCAGCGCCACAACGGGAATATTTAACTCTTTCGCAATTTGCTTGAGAGAACGAGAAATAATCGAAATTTCTCGCTCACGATTATCGCCCTTATTGAGGGGGGCGTGCATGAGCTGAAGGTAGTCAATCATCACCAAGCCAATATTCTGTTCTGCCTTGAGTCGGCGGCACTTTGCGCGGAGTTCCATCACCGAAAGCGAAGGGCTGTCGTCAATATAGATAGGCGCTTTCGAGAGACGGTCAAGGTGCTTGGAAAGCGGTACTAAATCGGTCTGGGCGATTTTTCCCGTCAGCAATTTTTGTGTGCCGATATGTGCTTCTCCGCTCAAAAAGCGCATGGTTATCTGCTCTTTCACCATCTCAATCGAAAAAAATGCGACCGGTACATTGCTTTCCATCGCCACATTGCGGGCAATAGAAAGGGCGATTGCGGTTTTGCCCATCGAAGGACGTGCCGCGATGATGATAAAATCAGACTTGCGGAAGCCGCCCAGCATCTCGTCAAGTTTGGTGTAGCCAGTGTTGACGCTATCGTCGCTTTTTTTGCCATTGACCATATCGGAAATCGTATCGAAAGCATCTTTGGCAAGCGTCCGCATTCCGCTATAACTCTTGCGGAGGCGCTTTTCTGCGATGCGGAAAATCTCACTTTCGGCTTTGTCGATTTCTTCCAGAGCATCTGTCGCGGGATCGTAGGCGCGAGCAAGCACATCCGATGCTGCGCCGATAAGCTGGCGCTTGAGTGCGTGTTCTTGTACGATACGCAGATAGTGGTCAACATTTGCTGCCGTTGGTGTTCCGGCGTTAATTTGCAGCAAGGCAAATGTCCCGCCAACGGCATCCAGCATACTTCGGCGGCGCAATTCTTCTGCTAAGGAGACAATGTCAATCGTGATATTCCGTTCGGACATTGCCAGCATCACTTCAAAAATTTTGCGATGGGTTTCTTTGTAAAATGAATCGGCTTCCAAAACTTCGGTTGCTTTAGAAAGCGCGTTGCGGTCAAGCATGACTGCACCAAGCACCGCTGCTTCCGCATCGCTGGAATGGGGTGGCACTTTGTCGCCCATAGCAGCAAGCTGGAGGACATTTGCTCCGGCGGACGTGCGTAAACGATTGTCCGTGAGTTTGGAGTAAATCGTTTCTCCGTCGCGGCGCGTATCTTCCATGAAATTATTCACGTTGTTCGGATAGTTATGGGTGAGTGGGGATGGAAACTGGGGCAATGGGCAATGCAATATGCGGAAAAATTGCGGCGACTTTTACACCAGCTACACACATTGCTTGTGCAAAAATGAGGAAAATCTGTGGAAAAACCGACAGTTTTCCACAGATTTTCTCCATGCACATTTCGAGTGCTTGTTTTCCAACAGTATAGGCAATTCCTATTCGGCAGCATCGCCGACTTCGTCGCGGTGTTCTTCTTTGGGAATGGGTTTATATTTTACTCGTTGATGTCCCGTGCCGAGAAGGTTTTTTACAAACGATTCCCGGATAAGCGACATTTCCCGCATTGTTAAATCACATTCTTCCAGTTGTTTATCCGCAAAGCGCTCTTCAAAAATTTTGTCAATTGCCTCTTCTAACTCGTCGCGGTCATTGGTGTCAATAACGTGTGAAACAGCCTCCACCGCATCGGCAAGCATTAAAATACCCGTTTCTTTGCTGTTTGGTCTCGGTCCCAAATACCGAAAATCATCTGCATTGACAATGATTTCTTTGCCCGGCAGTGATTTTGCTGCTGCTTCGTCCAGTGCTTTGACGTAAAAATAGCGAATCAGCATCGTGCCATGGTGCATGGGGATAAAATCAATAATTCGCTGTGGCAGCTTGTAATGTTGCGCCAACTGAAGCCCTTCTTGGACGTGTTGCCGAATAATGGCAGCGCTTTTGTGCGGCGCAATTTTGTCGTGCTTATTGGCAATATTGATTTGATTTTCCACAAAATATTCTGCTTTGCGCACTTTGCCAATATCGTGAAAAAGCGCCCCGACCTTGACCAGTATTGGGTTTGCATCAATCGCCAAGGCAGCGCTTTCCGCCAAGCGTGCCACCATGAGCGTGTGCTGATAGGTTCCGGGGGCTTTTTCGTTCAGTTCTGTTAGTAGCGGATGATTCACGTTGTCGTATTCCACCAAGAGCAGATCTGACGTGATTTTGAACATTCGTTCCAGCAAGTAGAGCGCTCCGAAGGTTGCAAGCGGACTCAAGACCGCACTCAAGGCGGCAAATCCGAGTTGCAAGCCCAGCGCCCCAATGGGAGTGCTGTATTTGATAGCAAACATCGCGGCGGCAACCGTGTAGCCAAGCATGATAAAGCTAATGGATTTAAAAAGTTGCGTCCGGCTGCGAAGGTCGCGCACGGTGTAGCCGGCAAACGTTCCGGCGACAACCATTGCCAGTGCAATTTCATAATCCCGACCGCGAATTGCCGCCGCAAGTAGCGCCAATGCTATCGTGGTGATGGATGTTGTGCGGGAATCATAGACAATCGCTATCAACATCGAAAACGCCGGAATCATCACAAAATACTGGAGCGGCAAGGGCGAAGGAATCACGCTCACAAGCCACGCGAGAAAAGCAACCACCACAAACGCTGCACTCAAGCCGCCCAGTTGGGCATTATCGTAAAAAAGCCGTTTGCGAATGATGTACAAATACACCAAGAGCAGCGAGTAAATAAGCGCCGCATGGAGAAGATTGGCGGCAAACGAGCCGAGCGATTGATATTCGCTATAATAGAGAAAACGAGTAAACTCCGAAGAGCGGAGTTTGTTGAGTGCCATGAGTGAAATCGTCTCGCCTTTGGCAATAATTGTCTCGCCGCGCCTGACCATTCCAAGAGTTTTGGGGACAGATTCAGCGGCAAGATTTTGTGCCTCTTGCGTAAAGGCTGGGGAAAAAGCAATATTCGGGTATGATAGTTTGGGCATAAGATCGGAAGCAAGAGAACGCTCCAATTCATCAAAATCCTGCCGAGCCATCTGCTCAAAGGCGCTTCGGTAGAGGGCGGAGTCAAAGAGCTGGCTTGCCGGAACGACCTCCTCAACCGTTGGTGAGCGCCGCAAGATAATATCCGACGTTTTCACCGAAGACCGTAGAATATCGATAAAACCTTGCTTGTACGCCATTGCTTGCAACGCCGAGCAGCGCTGAAGAATATGCTGCATTTTTTGAACTCGCCGCGTCTCTGGCAAGGCAAAAAGCCGCGCTAGGTTTTCTGCTGAAAAGCCCGTAACACGCTGAATTTGTGCGGGGTCGGAGGCTTCACCACGCGCCAAGGCTTCCCCAATCAAACGCAAGGTAGATAATGCCGATTCGCCGTCATTCCCCGGTACAAATATCGGCGTAGCCTGTTCTCTGGCAAGCCGTACCTCGCTTTCATACTGGATTTTGGGTTTGTAAATCGGAAAATTTGCCTCCGCAACGAGCGATTCTTGCTGCCATTCCGCACCAACGCTTAATTGCTGATACAAACTGCGGTTGAGCGGAAAAAATATTGTCACAAAAAATGTCGTTGCGGCGATAATACCGATGCGCACACGCCGCATATACCGCCAGCCCTCTCCACTAGTGGAAAGTTCTTCTTCGGTTTCTTTTTCGAGTTCTGTTTCCAGCTTCTCGAAGAGTGTTTGTTCGCCTTTGCCCATGATGGAATGAGGAATTTTGTTGAAGTGTTGTGCTAAATTGAAGCGCCGATAAAATTTGTATGGAGGGAATGCGTACCACTTCTTGCCCCTCCGATCCGAGTATTGTCCGATGGAATATACTCGAACCGTTGATAGAATCCAAATCTTCAACGAGGAGATTTCACCTCAAGACTCACCCGCGCAACATTTGCCCAAATGCTGCTTCCAAGGGCAATGCTTGCCATTTGGGAGCTAATGCTGCCTGAAGTTTTGCGGTACTGAGGGAAACATCACGCACACGGGTTGTGTAGGCGGGAATATCGTCCATCGTGCAGGTAATAATTCCACTGGTGTCCAGTCCCGACACCGCAGCATAGCGCTTGACGAAACTCACACGGTCTATGCGCTCCAAGCCGCCACAGTGATAGATATTGCCGTAGTTTTCTGTTTCCAACAGCAGGAGAATGGCATCAACAATATCGGGGATATACGTCGGGGTGCGGAATTGATCGGTAAAGAGCGTTGGCTGTTGCCCGCTTTTCAGCGCATCAACGGCAAATTGTGGGAATCCGTTTGCCCATGCCACGCCGCGCCCAAACATGAGCGCAGAACGAAGAATAATCCACTTTCCAAACGATTGTTCCTGAAGAAAGCGCTCGGCTTCTATCTTTGTTTTGCCGTAAACGATTGTTGCATTGAGCGCGTCGGACTCTGTGTAGAAGCCGTCTTCCAAAACATTTTTCTCGCCATTAAAAACAAGATCAGTAGAAATATGCACCATCGGGATTTGGTGCATCGCCGCTACATCTATGACGTTCTGCGTTCCGACAACATTGATGGAATACGCGGTATCGGGGTCTTTTTCGCAAGCAAGCGGCGCTGAAAATGCGGCTGCATGAATAACAGCATCGGGCAGATAATCCGCAAAACAGGCTTCAATAGAGGCTTTGTCGAGGACGTTCATCTGCGCGGGCTGTTGCTGCGCCGATGCGGGATAGCGCTGCGGTGCGGAGGACGTACTTATCGTTGTAATTCCTCGTTCGCGTAGATGTAGTGCCGCATTCCAGCCAAAAAAGCCCATTCCGCCCGTGATGAGAATGCGTGAAAATGCGTTGGAGGGTGCTGTTGTCATATTTTCATTGGTTTTCGGTGTATGAGCCATTGCCATCATCAGAAAAAATCCGTAATTTGTTGCGTAAGTCACTTTTAACGAATCTGGATATACCATGAACGCCCCCGAAACACGTTCCGAAGCGCCTCCGACAATGCCGGAGCAGGAATTTCCTCTCCGCATGGATTTCTATTGGCAAGCGATTGCCGTGTACGCTTTGGCGCTTATTTGCTATGCTCTTATTCGAGGAACGGTGTGGGACGGCTCTATTACGCTGACCTTGCGCGACCCGATTGTGGTTGTCCTGGGCGTATTAGTGCTGGGTTCGTGTTTGTGGTCGCTGGGGAATTGGTTTATGCGCCGTTCTATCGTCGTCGGCGATGCGTATATTCGCTTTACCAATCGTTTCCGCTCGCGTACCTTTCAACAGACGGATATAGATGTTATCTCCATTGGTAAGCAAAAAATACTCAAAGTGCGCGGCGTGTATAAATTGGTGAAAATTCGCCTTCGCAGCCGTCGCCGCCTTCTGCGTATCCGCCCTTCTCTCTATCAGCATGAGCAGGAATTAGTGCAAACGCTCATTGCTCTTAAACGCCGCATTGCCGCACGGTAACGTGCTTGGAGGCTTTATGATGTACTTTTCCGTGATTCGCATTATTGCTTGTCTTGTTTTGGCTGCCACGCCTGCTTGGGCGTTACAGACCAGCACTATGCGTAATCTTGATCTTTGCGATTCGCTTATCCAGACATCATCGCGCAGAATTGCCAAACAACTCCGCACTCCACTTTTCCCTCAAGACACGCTCCACATCAGCATTGCTGCCCACGAAGGAGCATGGATGCTAGAGAATGCGCTTTTTGCCCATATCCCGAAAGCCAAGCGTTTTCGCGCTCTTGACAGTAATACTTTCCGCACAAAGCTCACCGTTCGGATTGCCGACCTTTCAACGCGCTATTTTGCTTGTGCTGGTAATTTTGATGCCCTTGCCCGCGAGATTTCCTGCACCCTTGTTGCCAATGTGGAAACACGCGAAGGTACAGTGCAGACACTGGAACAGGTGACGGAACAGCACCGCGACACGGTTTCTCGCCAAAACATCCCGCAACTGGAAAGCAAACAATATGCGTTTGCTGCGGCAAATCTGCCGGAAGCCGCTCCCAATTTTTGGAAACAGGTAATTGAACCCGCCATTGTTATTCTCGCCGGGGCGCTTGTTGTGGCGCTGTTTTTTCTTGTTCGGACGATGTAGAGGAGGAATAAAGCTAATGGGCAAATCTCAGAAGTCGCATAAATGCTGGCTTTTTTAGGGGAGTTTTGTTAGGTGTTTTTCGAGTGTGCCTAGATGGTGGATTTAGGGCATCCAGCCTAGATGGAGGTTGAGTGTCGCACATAAATACGCCCCTGCCTGACTAAGATGTATCAATCCACCAACGCCAAGACCAACTGCATAAAATTTTAGTCCAGCATTTGCTTCGGCGATAAATCCTATCCCATCGCCAACATAGTCAGATCCATAAGTTCCACTTGCACCTCTACGATAATAAGTCCCTCCCTTTGTATATGCTAACCCAGCAGCAGCAGAGGCGAAGGTGAGGTCTCCCCTTCCTATCCACCCATACATTGCGCCTATCTCTGTTTGAAGGAATAATCCCCCAGATCCACCTGTGCCACCGTTTGCATACCGAAGAACGATAAGATTGTGGCCAAAGGCAGCCGATATTGATGTTCTAATAAGCAAAGCATCATTCAGTCCAACCGCAATACCTATACTTGCCCAATACCAATTTGTCCTCGTTGTCGCCGAGGTCGTTTGAATACTACTATCTTTAATGCTGCTGCTATCAAGGCGCTCATTTTGTGCCGCGAGGTTGCTTGTCGCAAGCATTATTGCCAGCATCAACCACAGAATTTGGGTGTGAGGGTGTCTCATAGTATCCTGATTGCAAGGGTAGAGATGCTGCACCATTGATGTTCTGATGGATTGCGGTTTCGTTATTCTGCTTCTCCTGCCAAGCCGTGCTGTTCCATCCGTGTTTTCAAGACAGCGCGGGTGATGCCGAGCATCTTTGCGGCTTGGGTTTGGTTGCCTTCGGCGAGTTTGAGTGTTTGTGCGAGAAGGTCGCGCATGACGCTTTCAAGCGTTGCTCCGTGCTTGGATATAGTGAGGTGATGACCACTTGCTGCCGCCTGTGCGGAGGTTTGCGACCCCGTGCCGACTCGCAAAAAGCGGATGGAATCTTTCGTAATCATTTCGCCGGATTCCAAAAGCGTGATGCGTTCAATCGCATTGCGCATTTCGCGGACGTTGCCTTTCCATTCGTAGGATTCGAGTGCTTCGATAGCGTCAGTGGTAAAGCCGCCGATTCGCTTACCGAATTTTTTATTGAACTCGTTCAAAAATGCCGTTGCGAGCAGCATAATATCGCCTGGACGCTCACGGAGTGGCGGCATCATAATTGTTCCCACGTTCAGGCGGAAATACAGGTCTTCGCGGAATTTTCCTTCTTCCACCATTTTTTCAAGATTGCGATTTGTCGCTGCGATAACCCGCACATTGACAGAGACTTCTTTGTTGCCGCCCAAGCGATAAAATGAACGCTCTTGCAGGACGCGCAGGAGTTTAATTTGCATTTCATAGCTAAGTTCGCCAACTTCATCCAGTAGAATTGTGCCGCGATGCGCCATTTCAAAGCGTCCGAGTTTGACTTTTTCCGTTGCACCCGTGAATGCACCACGCTCATAGCCAAAAAGCTCATTTTCCGCAAGTTCGCGGGGAATAGCGCCGCAATTCACCGATACAAAAGGTCCGGCAGAGCGCGGCGAGCGCCCGTGAATGTAGCGTGCCATGAGTTCCTTGCCGGTGCCGGATTCGCCCAAAATCAGCACAGTCGTGTCGTCGGTCTGCGCAAAAATATCGGCAAACTGCTTGACTTGGTGCATGGTTTCGGAATTTCCGAGGAGTTCATTTTTTTCTTCTTCCTGAAGGCGCTCCTGCAAAATATCCATCTGACGACGCAAATCATAGTTCCTAAGCGCTCTCTGAACGGCAGATTCAACCTGAATGGGGTCAAGTGGTTTGACGATAAAGTCCTCTGCACCGGATTTGAGAGCATGAACGGCAATGCGCATATCGGAAGAGCCGGTCATAATAATTGCGGGGATTTTTAGCCCTCTGTCGTGGAGCATATCTAGGGCATCGAAGCACATTTTATCGCCCATGTACACATCCAGCAATACTAGGTCTGGTCGGAGTTTCTCAACATTAGCGAATGCTTTGGCATAGTCGGGTTCGCTAAAAAAAACGACCTGCTCGTAGTTTTCACTTAAAGCGCTGCAAACGGCTTGTACGGCGGGATCGTCGTCAACAATCAGAATAGTGTATTTTTGTTTTGCCATAATGATTCGGTACAAAAAGTGTACGGTGATTCGTGCGATGGTTGTTGAGGCTGCAAAGCGTCTATTTACTGCGGAAGTTGTTGATTATTACTGGATTTTTCATCGCGCTCCAATTGGCGAATTTCTAGTTCAAGTTTGTAAATTTCCAACTCACGTTCGCGCTCTTCCAAGATTAAACGCCGCTCGGTAATCTCCAATTCTTGCTGTTGAATGACGGTACGCCGCTCAATGATATTCAGGAAGCGCTTGCCAAGTGCATAGCCCACAATAATCGTTGGCAACCCTAAACATGTTGATATAATGCCTACTATCGGAATTATTTCTTGCATTGTGCAGTCCTTTTTATAGAGAAATTTGCTACGATGAAACTCAAACAGTAATTGCCGTGTCGAGGAATAGTGCTGCCGGAAGCGAAATTCATCTGTTGCATAAAGAAAATCGCCCCTGTTATAATAAACGCAGAATTGGTTCAAGTGAGCAAATATACATAATTCGCCTCTGGATAGGATACTCTTTTTCTTTTTTGTCGGGAGGATTCCCTAAAGATAACGCTAAAATACTATGGGGGATGCGATTCAGAGAAAAATTCTTGTTGAAAGGGCGTTGGTCGAAGGGCGTTTACAGTCGAAAAGAGGCAACAGACTCCGTGAAAAAAATGGCAAAATGTGGAAAATTCAAAAAACGTGCTTTGGATTTCGGTGTGGGTTGAGTATTTTGTGCTGCACAAAAAATAATTTGGCTCAAGCTGGATGACTGAATGTGCATTGTCGGGTGATTAAGCGCCATTTTATGCTGCATCTCAATTCTTGCCTTCCCCTTCAGGGCTGTACACGTCGAATTGCAAAAGTACGAGAGGTTTACATCACTTTTTGTTGAAAAAGGAATAGCTATGCTCGAATCCTACATCCCGATTCTTGGAACTATCATTGTCGGTGCGGTGTTTGGTATCGTAATGGTAAAGTTGCATGAATGGCTTGGTCCGCGCCGTGCGAATCAAGAAAAAGCCAGCCCTTACGAAAGCGGTATGGAGCCGGTAACGTCTATCAAAGAGCGTCACACCGTAAAGTTCTACCTTGTGGCGATGTTGTTTATTCTTTTCGATATTGAAATTATATTTATGTACCCTTGGGCAGTTCAGTTTAAACAGCTCGGCGCACAAGCGCTTATAGCGATGATTCTGTTTATGATACTGCTTTTTGCCGGATTTATCTACGTCGTCAAAAAAGGAGCCTTGGAATGGGATTAAATGAAACTCTTGAGCGCGACGGTTTTGTTCTCACAACCGTTGAAGCTGTTGCAAAATGGGCGCAGCGTAATTCCGTCTGGCCGATGCCGATGGGAATTTCATGCTGTGCTATTGAGATGATGGCATTCGCCGGACCTCGCACCGACGGCGCACGTTTTGGTTCGGAAGTATTTCGTTTTTCACCACGTCAAGCAGATTTGATGATTGTTGCTGGCACGGTGACCTACAAAATGTCGTGGGTTGTTCGCAAAATTTATGACCAGATGCCTGATCCAAAATGGGTTATTGCGATGGGCGTTTGTACTTCGACAGGCGGGATGTTTCGTAGCTATCCGGTTGTGCAGGGTATTGACCAGTTTTTGCCGGTAGATGTGTATATTGGTGGCTGTCCGCCGCGCCCTGAAGCATTGCTCAAAGGTCTAATTACGATTCAAGAGAAAATTGATCGCTCGAAACCGATTATTATTGACGGTTCGCCAACAACTTTAGCACCAATAGCTTCGCTGGAAACAGTGTAGAAGCCTTGCCTTTACTTGTAAAACCAAGTGTATGGGGGCGTAAAATTGCATTTGTACTGACACAATTTTTGTGTAACATTGCAGTCCGTTATGGTGCTTAAACAAACTTTTGAGTCAGTTCACTCTTGTCGCAAAGCATTTGCGACGCGGATTCAATTAAGCTAAAACAAATATTACCTTTCATATAGTAACCGAGGTTTTGAGATATGAACCAGTTGTTCCCCTTTATGCGTATAACGATTATCTTCGTTGTGTGTTGCATTGGTTTTATCTTCTTGTCAAATTTATCCGGCTTTTTTACAAGCTATAAAGATGATCCAAAGTGGAAAGAGCCATATTCCGCAAAAGCTGCCGATGCTGCAAGTGCAAATCCCGATGCTGCAAAAGGTGCAGGTGCCGGGGTGTTTAATCAAAAGTGTGCCGCTTGTCACCAAGGCAATGGAAAGGGCTTGCCGGGAGTTTATCCACCGCTTGCGGGTTCAGAGTTTGCACAAAATGCGGACGTTTCTATTCCAATCCGAATTGTCCTCCATGGTTTTCAAGGCAAAATCCAACGTGCTGGTAAAGACTATAATGGCGTAATGACCCCTTGGAAAGATGCCCTTTCCGACCAAGAAATTGCCGATGTTTTAACGACGGTGCGCTCTAGCTGGGGAAATAATGCACCCGCCATTGATCCTAAGGATGTTGCCGATATTCGCGCAAAAACTCTTGCGCGTCCGGGCGCATACAGCGAGGCAGAGCTTCTCAAGCCATTGTAAGGAGTTTGCTGATACTATCTATGAATGCCTTTTACTCCTTTTCTGATTTATCCATAAGACTTTGATATAACAGTATTTTTACCCCGATTTTTGGAGTATTTATGTTTGATTTTTCCTGGAATATGCTGACGTATTTCCCACCGGGAATTAGTACATATAGTGAATCACTTGACGATTTATTTCGCCTGGTTTATTGGATTTCGGCTGCTATTTTCGTCTTGGTACAAATTGTATTGGTGACGTTTATTTTTAAATATCGTACCCGTCCCGGACATAAATCTATTTACTATCATGGCAACAATGTTGTTGAGTTTGTCTGGACACTTGCCCCTACCGTTCTGTTTGCTGGTTTAGGATTGTATAGCGATGAAATGTGGAAAGTTATGAAATATTCATCGCGGGTTCCTTCGCCAGATGTTGAGATTGACGTTGTTGGACAAGCATTTAACTGGCACGTACGGTATCCGGGCGGTGATGGAATTTTAGGCAAACGCCATGCGCGATATAGAACGGCACAAAATCTTTTTGGAATTGATCCAACTGATATTCACGGTAAGGATGATATTGTTCTGACTGGTGAGTTTAATTTGCCAATTAACAAAAACGTTGTTGTGCATTTGTCATCGGTAGATGTTCTTCATAGCTACTTCTTGCCAAATTTCCGTATTAAACAAGATGCCGTACCGGGATCATGGATTGATGTGTGGTTCAATGGTACAAAATCCGGAAAATATGAGCTTGCTTGTGCTGAACTTTGTGGCAGCGGTCACTACGCAATGCGCGGTGTTTTGAATATGCAATCGGATGCTGATTTTGCGACATGGATGGATGCAAAAATCACGGCAAAAAAAGCAATTTTAGCTGCTCAAGTTGCCAATCCACAACCTGAAGTTGCGACTCCTGCTCCGTCGTCGGCTACCCCAGCAGGTGAGCATGGTTCGTCTCACTAGTTCAGTCTTAAAACATTAAATTACTAGCAAATACGATTTTTATCACATTTTTCACGGTGAATGCTATGGCAGCAGTTGCAACAACACAGCATGACCATGCTCACGTCGCCACACACGACGCAGCCCATGCGCACGACCACGCACATCATAGTGTGTCGTTTATTCGCAAATATATCTTCTCTACCGACCATAAGACTATCGCCAAGCAGTTTCTAAGTACATCAATGTTCTTCCTGCTTGTTGGCGGTGCTTTTGCCCTTTTTATCCGTTGGCAACTTGCTTATCCGGGTGAGCCTATTCCGCTCGTTGGAAAATGGTTGCCAGATACTCTCGTTTCTAATGGTGCTGTGCAGCCCGGGTTTTATACTCAACTTGTCACTATGCACGCTACTATCATGATTTTCTTCGTGATTATTCCGATGGCGACAGGTGCTTTTGCCAATTTCTGTATTCCCCTGATGATAGGCACCGACGATATGGCAATGCCTACGGTGAATATGGTTTCGTTTTGGCTTGTACCAATCGCGGGTTTAACAATTATGTCTGGCTTTTTTGTCGAAGGTGGTACCGCTGCTGCTGGATGGACAAATTATCCGCCATTGAGCGCTTCTGGAACCGGACATACTCTTTGGGTTATCGGTGTGTTCCTTGTTGGATTTTCCTCCATTTTGGGTGGTATGAACTATCTGGCAACAACACTCAATAAGCGTGCAAAAGGTATGCGGATGTTTGATATGCCGCTTACCGTATGGGCGCTTTTCATCACGTCTATTTTGCAAGTGCTTGGTACCCCGGTTTTGGCTTCCGCAGTTTCGTTGCTTTTTGTTGACCAAGTGTTTCATGCTGGTATCTTTATTCCCGAAAATCTTCTTACTTCCACAGGTGGTTTGTTCCCAAATGGCGCGAATGTTGGTGCTGGCGGTGGTGGACAGCCTGTGCTTTTTCAGCACCTTTTCTGGTTCTATTCCCACCCAGCCGTGTACATTATGATTTTGCCTATCATGGGTGTTGTATCGGATATTCTTGCCACATTTGCACGTAAAGCGATTTTTGGTTATAAAGCGATGGTTTTTGCTCTTATGGCGATTGCCTTTTTGGGTTTCGTTGTCTGGGGGCACCATATGTTCCTTTCGGGTATGAGTCCGCTTCTGGGAACGACATTTATGCTTTCGACTATTGTTATTGCTGTGCCTTCCTCTATCAAAATCTTTAATTGGCTCGGTACAATATGGAAGGGTAATATCCACTTTGCAACACCAAATCTGAATGCTCTGGGCTTTATTTCCACCTTTGTTTGTGGCGGATTGAGCGGGATCTTTATGGCAATTGGTCCAATTGATGTGTATATTCACGACACGTATTTTATCGTTGCCCACATTCACTATGTTCTCTTTGGTGGAGCACTTTTTGGTATTTTTGCGGGTGTTTATTACTGGTATCCAAAAATGTTTGGTAAAATGTATAATGAAACGCTTGGCAAGTTTCACTTCTTTCTTACCTTTATTACCTTTAATCTCTGCTTCTTTCCGATGCATATGATTGGTGTTGGCGGTCATATGCGTCGTATCCACGACCCATATGTGTATGAGTTTTTGAAGCCGTTCCAGCCGATCAACCAATTTATTACGATTTTTGCGATTTTGATGGGATTCTCCCAACTTATCCTCATCTTCAACCTTCTTTGGAGTTTGAAATTTGGTCGCACTGCGCCTCGTAATCCATGGCGTGCAAACTCGCTTGAGTGGGCTGCTCCGGCGCATCCGGGACATGGAAACTTTGATCGTGATATAACGGTGTACCGTGGACCATATGAATTTGCTTCCCCTCAGTCTAAGCGAGATTATTTGCCGCAATGGATTCGTCCTGCTCATGTGGATGCAGAGCAGGAAGCAACTGTGGTAGGGAAGCATTAATTATGATTTAATTCTCACTCCCAAGCGGTGATAACAATATGGTTTGCCGCCGCTTGGGAGTGCTTCGGGTAAGGTTTGCCGATGTATTCGCTGATTCGCTCTAATTTGTCTATTCTCTTCCTGAAACTTCATGGAAACACTTCAAACGGACTTGGCTCTTGCTGATAAAAAAGCATCACACGAGCATACTGCAAAAGTAAGTCCGATGAGTATCTTCGCATCGTACTACGAAATGACTAAACCCGGCATTACGCGGATGGTTGTTTTGAGCGCTGCTGCTGGTTACTATTTGGGTGTTTCTAAGGCAACAGAGCATTTTGCCTCTGCCGAGAATGTCGTCAATTTTTTTCTTGCTATGCTTGGTACGGCATTAGTTTCGGCGGGAAGTTGTGTTTTGAATAATTTTGTGGAGCGTGATTTTGATAAGTTGATGAAACGGACTATGCTTCGCCCGATTCCATCTGGTATTATCGCTCCTAAACCAGCTTTGAGTTTTGGTTTACTATTGGGAGCATTGGGAGTAGTGGCTTTGTCATTTGTCAATATGCTCACTGTTGGACTGGCAATTTCAACTTTTATTCTGTATGTCAATATCTATACGCCTCTCAAGCGTAAAACAACTCTTTCTCTCTTGGTTGGTGGTCTTCCGGGTGCATTACCGGCACTTGGTGGTTGGACAGCCGCAACGGGTTCGTTTGGGCTTGGTGGTCTTGTATTTTTTGCATTGATGTTTTTCTGGCAAATGCCACATTTTTTAGCGCTTTCATGGATGTATAAGCAAGATTATGAACGCGGTGGTTACGAAATGCTTGCTGTGCATGATCATACCGGAAAACAACTTGCTTTGCAGACCGTGATATATATTCTTCTTTTGATTCCCTCGACACTTGCATTAACATTTGTGCGAGAAACTGGAATGGTGTATCTTGCGGGCGCTTCAATACTGTGTGCGATTTTTCTCTATTTCTCACTCCAGCTTTTACGAAATGTTAGCGTTGTCAATGCACGAAAAGTGCTTTTGTCATCGTATTTGTATCTTGTTGGAATATTTGTTCTTATCTTTGTTGATAAGGTCTGAAAATTCCACAATGCGGTTTTTGTTATTTAATTCTTGTCAATGAAACATTGTTCCATCTTCACGAAAGTATAATCTATGTCGTCCGCTCTTTCTCTCGCGCATGAGCCGGTCACAGGCATCCGCCACGGAAAACTCGGTATGTGGATTTTCCTCGCATCGGAAGTGATGTTTTTCTCCGGTTTCTTTACCGCCTTTATTATCCTTCGCAATACAAACCTCCCCGTTTTTGCGCATGGTGCATCGGAGTTGAATTGGCCACTCGCTGCACTTAACACTGTGAACCTCATTGTCAGTAGTCTTACAATGGCAATGGCAATTCTCTCGCTTGAACACGGTAATAAATCGAGATTCCAACTCTACATGGGTATCACCTTCTTATGTGCCTGTGGTTTCCTTGTGATTAAATATATTGAATATACGGCAAAGTTTAGTCACGGTATTTATCCCGGTACGAGTTCATTTTTTGGTATGTATTTCACAATGACGGGATTCCACGCTATTCACGTTATTGGTGGGATGATTCCGATTGGCTGGATGCTTGCGAAATCCTTCACCAAACGTGGCTATCAGGATTGGGAACGAGTTGAAATTCTCGGCTTGTACTGGCACTTTGTTGATCTTGTGTGGATTTTCCTTTTCCCTGTTCTCTATCTCATTTTCTAAATAATTTACGAAATTTACGAACTTTGAATTTTATCTGATGAGGTGAATTATGGGTGCTGGTATGTCCGTCGCTGAGATGCAAAAAAGCTACATTAAGATCTTTAGCGCACTAATGATTTTTACGTTTTTGACTATCGTTGCAGCAAAGTTTCTCCACTTTCCCGAGAGTTGGGGTGGGGTCTCAACGATTCTGCACGTATCAATCGGTCTTATCATAGCGATTGCAAAAGCATGGATGGTGGTGTATATCTTCATGCACATTAAATTTGATAATCCTTATATCCGCGTTTTTATTTACATACCGCTCTTTCTCTTCTCCGTCCTTGTCTTTGCACTGACGGTTTTAGGTGGACCGACTTTGTAATTTCTCTTTATCAAACAAATTATTGTTTGTTATGAAAGCATCCCGTTGGTATACTCAATTTATTATGCTTCTTGCAATGTGTTTTCTTGCTATGCAAAACACAGTAATTGCTTGTCCAAATTGTAAAGATAATTTTGATTTGAACAGTACGCAAGGCGGCATTGGTGCGGCATTTGGCTATACAATTTACATGATGATTTTGCTTCCGATTGTGATTGTTATTACCATCGTTATCAAAGTAAAACGCCAAATGGATGTTCATGATAAAACGCAGTACTATCGTGATACGGGTGAATCCGCGAGTGATTCGGCTGCAAGCGCCTGATGCTTGCCCAAAAGATATACCGAAAAAAATAATTGTAATAGACCATTTCACATTTTCTTTTGTTTGCTATGTTTACCGCAAAGACAAATCAAAAGACCAAGAATACCATCTTGGCAGGACTTGCGCTTCTGGGGGTTGTCAGCATTATAAGCTACTTCGGCTTTGATAATGCTGTGACCGATGTGGGCTATCGCCCTGAGCAGCCGATTCCTTTTTCGCATAAACTTCATGCGGGAGAACTGCAAATCAAGTGTATGTATTGCCATACTTCGGTGGAAAAATCAAAACATTCGACCGTTCCAGCGACAAGCACTTGTATGAACTGCCATATCGCAGTGAAAGCAGAAAGCCCCAAAATTGCGAAGATTAAAGAAAGTTGGGAAACAGGGAAGCCACTTGAATGGCGCAAAGTCCACAAACTTCCTGATTATGTTAATTTTAGCCACGCTCGCCATATTCGCGCCCGTGTTGATTGTGCCTCCTGTCATGGCGAAGTAGAGAAAATGGGTGTCGTTACCCAAATGAAGCCGCTCTCAATGGGATGGTGCTTGGATTGCCATCGTGACCCGCAAGCAAATGTCATTCCTGCACGGGAGATTTCGGGTATCTTTACTGGTCTTGACTCATACGACGAAACAGCAAAGAAAATCAAAAATGAAGCACCGTCACGTGGCGAAGGCAAATGGATTTCGATGCGCGATTGTGCCATCGAAGGTGCTGGTGTTTATGAGCATGAAGTTGGCAAAGCCAGTGTTGCTGGTCTTATTATGCCGAAAAAACTTGCACTTGGACCGGAAAATTGCGGTGCTTGCCATTATTAATCAATAAAGTCGCAAGGACAGGAAATGAGCGTTTTTCCGCTCTATTTTTCCCGCTTGCGCTTTGTCAACTGACTAAGAAATTGAATATTCCTTAAACTCAATCACGAAGTACTATGGAGCGTAAATACTGGAAAAGTCTCGATGAGTTGTCTGCCAAATCGTCGCTCTCCGAAGAATACTCTTCCGAAATGAATGCAGAGTTTGCTGATGGCAGTGCAGACAATATCATGGAGAAAACAAGTGGCTTGAATCGCCGTAGTTTTATTGGGATTCTTTCTGCTTCGATGGCATTTGCCGCTACGGGCTGCCGTCGCCCCGACACGAAGATTGTACCAGTCGTCAAGGCAAGCGAATATCTTACGCCGGGGCTTTCGACGTATTACACAACCGTTTTTTCGCATGGTAATGCCGCCATTGGTCTGGTCGCAAAGACTCGTGATGGCAGACCAGTGAAACTTGAGGGCAATGAGAAACACATTGCTTCAGGCGGGTCGTCATCAGCTTGGATACAAGGATCATTGCTATCGTTGTACGATCCCGACCGTATGAAAAACCCTTCTGTCAATAAGGGCGGTTTTACGCCAAGTACCGTGAAAAAGATTGCTCCCGGCTTCGTTTCAATGGCTACGGCTATTGGCACAATGGCTGAGGAAATTAACAAAGTGGCGGCAAGCGGAAAATCATTACGGATTCTCGTTGGGGAATATACCTCACCGAGTTTTGATGCCCTTATCAAGGAAATTGAAGACAAACTACCGAATGTGAAGTTTGTCGTCATGTCTGCTTTGAATGGCGGTAATACTGCTGAGGCGAATAAGCAAGTCTTGGGCATTGATGCCGAGTTTGCTATTGATTTTGCGAAAGCTAATGCTATTCTTAGCGTTGATGCAGACTTTCTTGGAACAGACAAAAACTCTGTTTACAACATCCGCCAATTTGCGAAAAATCGTAAGCCTTCCTTTGCAAATCCTGCAATGAGCAAGCTAACTGTTGTCGAGGGTATGATGTCTCTTACGGGCATGAATGCCGATAAACGCATCAAAGCTACGCCAGAGCAACTTATGGCTTTTTTAGCTGCTGTTGCTAAAGGCGTTGGGGCTACGGTTAGTGGTGATGATTCGGCGCTTTCTGCCGAGCAGAAAGAAGATGCAAAAAAAGTTGCTGAGGAACTAAAGTCCGCATCGGGAAAAGCTGTTGTCGCTGTTGGTGACCACTTGCCCGCAGGTGCTCATGCTTTGGGTATTGCGATTAATGCGGCTGTCGGCGCTTACGGTGCAGATAAGCCGATTAATACCGCTTATCAATTCCCCTTCAGCAATAGCAAAAGGGCTGGTATTGCTGCGTTCCGTGACGACCTCAAAGGCGGGAAAGTTGGCGCTGTCGTATTGGCTGGTGTCAATCCTGCTTACTCCGCAGATGCTGAAACGCAAGAACTTTTGAAAAAAGTAGAACATCGTTTTGCTTTTTCGATGTACGAGGAAGAAACGACGGCGATGTGTACGGTATATGTGCCGAGCGCACACTACCTTGAGTCTTGGTCTGATGCTCAGACTTTTGATGGTTCACTTTCTATCCAGCAGCCCCTCATTGCTCCCCTCAATCCAAATAGCGCCTCACTTGCCGATTTGCTCATGCAATTAACGAAGGCTCTTAAAGCCGATGCTTTCACGGATTTGGGTGAAAAAGTTGCGTATGTGGAATATGTACGCAAGCGCTGGACAACGGTATTTAATGGGCTTTCGGGCGAGAAGCCTGCAACTTTTGATGATTTCTGGGCTAAAGTGCTTCGGGATGGTGCGGCTGCTGGTTCTGTTTCTGCTGCTCCTAATGTTAGTGTCAATGCAAGTGCCGGAAATGCTCTTGTCGCACAAGCAAAACCTGCAAAAGGTGATTTCGTTGCTTTGGTAACTCCATCTTATACACAGTATGATGGTAGTTTGAGTAATAGTAGCTGGTTCATGGAATTGCCTGATCCCGTTACCAAAATGACGTGGGATAATGCAGCGCTTGTCAGCCTCAACACAGCGAAAAAACTTCTCGGTGATAAAAAAGCGAAGGAAATTTCCGAAGAAGCACCGAATTATGACGACACAGTACTTGTTCGTATCAAAAGCGCAAATGGTGTTGTCGAGTTGCCAATCTGGGTTCAGCATGGTATGCAAGACGGGGTTATTGCAACAACGACGGGTTTTGGTCGCACCAAACTCGGTGAAGTCGCAAATAATGTTGGTGCAAACGCATATTCGCTCATGTCCAGTGAGCAATCATTCGGTTATGTTCCCGTTACGGTCGAAGTTACCGAAAAGAAATACAAGATTGCCACCACGCAGCATCATACCGACCTTATCGGGCGGAAATTGGCACTTGAGACGACTATTGGTCAAATGAAAGCAAAAGACGAGCATCTCTTTGAGAAAGAGCACGTTCCAGGCAAAAAAGGTCATAAAAACGAAGAATTGCCGCAGAGTATTATCCCAAGTTTTGCCTATAAAGGACATCGTTGGGGTATGACGATTGATATGTCTGCGTGTGTTGGCTGTGGGGCTTGCATTACAGCTTGCCAAGCAGAAAATAATATTGCCGTTGTCGGTAAAGAACACGTTGCGAATGGCCGTGATATGCACTGGATTCGTATTGACCGTTACTATGACCACTCAAATCTCGAAAACCCTAACGTTACGTTCCAGCCAATGCTTTGTCAGCATTGCGAAAGTGCGCCATGCGAGAATGTTTGCCCCGTTGCCGCAACGACGCATAGCCCTGAAGGTCTTAACGAAATGACCTATAATCGTTGTGTCGGTACGAAGTACTGCGCGAACAACTGTCCGTACAAAGTACGTCGGTTTAACTGGTTTAACTGGCACAAAGGTAAGCGTACGCCGTCGGAATTTGTCCATAATCCTGACGTAACCGTTCGTATGCGTGGCGTGATGGAGAAATGCTCTTTCTGTACACAACGTATCACCGAAGCGCGTCAGAAAACAAAAGATGCTGGTGAGTTGTATATTGCTGATGGTTCATTCCAAACAGCTTGTCAACAGGCTTGCCCAGCTTCCGCAATCACATTCGGCAATACCAACAATCCTGAAAGTGTTGTTGCGAAATCACGGTCAAGTGAGCGTGGATTCTTGGTTCTTGAAGAATTAAACGTCCGTCCGCAAATTACCTATCTTGCTAAGGTTCGCAACCAAGAAGCAAAGCAGCATGGTAAAGATGAGCATGGTGCGGAAAAACACGGTTAATTGTGGCTAAACACTTGAAATAAATAAATTATATAATTTCATCCAAAAGGTATGGCTATGGAAGCAAAAGAACAAGTTGCGACAGCCACAGCAGGATATACGAATGGGGCAGCGATGAATGGCTATCACGATAGTCCTTCGGCAAAGCCTGTGCGTGAGCCGCTTGTGCTGGGTAATAAAACCATACACCAAATTACCGAAGACATTTGCGGCATCGCAGAACAAAAAGCAACTCCGAAGTTCTGGGCTGCGCTTTTGGCTTCAATGCTCGTAGCGGGTGCTGGCATTGGTGCGCTCACGTACACGATTGCTGTAGGTATTGGCGTATGGGGTTTGAATAACACAATTGGTTGGGGCTGGGATATTACCAATTTCGTATTTTGGGTTGGTATCGGTCATGCGGGTACGCTCATTTCGGCGGTATTGTTCCTGTTTCGTCAAAAATGGCGCACAGCAATTAACCGCTCGGCTGAGGCGATGACCATTTTTGCCGTTATCAATGCTGCGGTGTTCGTACTGACGCACACAGGTCGTCCTTGGCTTGATTACTGGCTTCTCCCGTATCCAAATCAAATGAAAATGTGGGTGAATTTCCGCTCACCTCTTGAATGGGACGTGTTTGCGGTTAGTACCTATTTCACGATTTCTCTTCTTTTCTGGTTCACGGGGCTTGTGCCTGACCTCGCGTCATTGCGCAATCGTGCAAAATCAAAAATTGCTAAAGCTGGTTATACGGTATTTAGCTTGGGTTGGACGGGTTCAACGCGCAACTGGCATCATTACGAGTTTGCATATATGATTTTTGCAGGACTTTCTACGCCACTTGTACTTTCGGTTCACTCAATTGTATCGTTTGACTTTGCTGTTTCGATTCTTCCGGGCTGGCACACGACCATCTTCCCGCCATACTTTGTGGCTGGTGCTATTTTCTCTGGTTTTGCGATGGTGCTTACGCTGATGCTTGTTGCACGAGAAATCCTTGACTTGCACGAATATATTACACTGAAGCACATTGATAACATGAACAAAATCATTCTTGCAACAGGGATGATTGTGGGATATGCATATGCAATGGAATTCTTTATTGCGTGGTATAGCGGCAATCCTTACGAGCGCTTCGTCTTTATCAACCGTGCAACAGGTGATTATGCGTGGTCGTATTGGATGATGATGACGTGTAATGTGTTTTCGCCACAATTTTTCTGGAGTGCAAGATTGCGCCGTAATGTATGGTTTACTTTTGTTCTCTCCATCGTCGTAAATATCGGTATGTGGTTTGAACGGTTTACTATTATTTCTACATCGCTCCACCACGGCTATTTGCCTTCAAGTTGGCATTATTATACTCCAACATGGGTTGAAATTACCATTTTTGTCGGTACATTCGGTTTATTCATGGTGTTTTTCCTCTTGTTTGCGAAATATTTGCCGATTATTGCTTTGGGCGAAATAAAATCTATTATGCCGGGTGCGCAGCCAAGCCATCATCACCATGATGATCATGCTCACGATGAGCATAGTGGCGAGGTTACAGCAAAAGCTCATCACTAAAGCGTGATTCTGCTCAATCCACAAAATTGCGAACTCTGAATTTCAATTTATCATGGAAGCAACAATAGGTAATGTTATCGCTGTGATGGGCGATTTCAAAAATCCCGATAAAGTAACCGCTGCCGCTAAAGGTATTCATGGCGCTGGTTACACAAAATTTGATATTTATACACCATACCCTGTTCACGGCTTGGAAAAAGCAATGGGTATGCCAAAAACATCTCTTCCAAAATTTGCCTTGGCTGGCGGGCTTTTTGGTCTTTCCAGTGCATTTGCCCTTCAGTATTGGACAGGTGGTATTGAGTACAAACTTAATATTGGTGGCAAGCCACTCTTTGCACCGCAATTTGGTGTGCCAGTATTTTTTGAATTGATGGTCTTGTGTACTGGTTTAACAGTATTCTTCACCATGTTTGGTTATCTGAATCGTCTTCCGAATTGGCACTCGAAATATCAGTATGATGCAGGCTTCCAAGCTGCAACAGACGATAATTTTTGCGTAGTTTTAGAGGCGGAAGATCCTCGCTTTACGGTGGAAACAGCTCAGGCTCTACTCTCTAAACTCGGAGCAGATAATGTCCGTGTTGTCCGCGAAACTCTTGAACAAGACTAATTTTCCACCCTCATTTACCATACAATCATGGCTTCAAACAAACGCAAATTTGGCTTTTGGTCAGTTGTGGGACTTATTGCAATTTCCCTCTTTTGGGTGGGATTACTTTCGGGCAATATCCTCTGGACATCCGACACGCCGCCGCTTCAGATTATTGACGATATGGATAACCAGCCCAAAGTCAAAGGTCAGTCTCCATCGTCGTTTTTTGCTGATGGAAAGGCAACACGTGACCCACTGGAATATACCGTCCCACGAAATGGCACGAAATATAATGTCTCGCTAGACGATGCGAATACGAAAAATATTAACACCGTCCCAGTAACCGCAGAGGTGCTTGCACGGGGCAAAAACCGTTTTGAAACAATGTGTACACCGTGCCATAACCACGATGGCAAAGGTAACGGACTGGTTGTCCAAAAGGGTTTTGCAAATCCGCCAAGCCTTGTGCGCCCCGAAGCAGTAGCGTACACCGATGGCAAATTTTTTCATGTGATGAGCGCTGGACAGAATATTATGTCCTCATACGCGGACAAACTTTCAGAACTTGACCGTTGGTGTGTTGTCCATTACATTCGTGTTTTGCAGAATGGTGGAACACATCCGAAAGTGTCCGCAAAATCTATGAATACTGATAATCAAACGACTGCTCAAGCCGGTACAGCAAAAGCTGCATCAGCTCAATAATAGGTGTGAATCTGTAACCTCTAAACAACAACTGTTCTATGAATACTGTTATTATTGCTGATTCGAGCTTTGCGCAGAAAATGCGCACCTATTCGATGATTGCTTTAGGCGTAGGTGCTTTGGGCATGGTGGGTGCGGCATTTCTGGATTCAGGGCGTTTTTTGGCAGCTTATCTGCTTGGCTATATTTATTTTGCGGGAATTACGATAGTGGCGATGTTTTTTGCTACGCTTCAATTCCTTGTCAATGCTGGTTGGAGCGCTATGGTGCGCCGTATTCCTGAGATTTTCGCGGGATTTTTACCGATTGTGCTTATTGGCTTGATTCCGATGATTATTGATGTTTGGTTTTCTCATAAGCTCTATCATTGGGCTGATCCGCACATCTACCAGCCAGGTCCACAC
Source organism: Ignavibacteria bacterium (assembly GCA_947459425.1). Lineage (GTDB taxonomy): Bacteria > Bacteroidota > Ignavibacteria > Kapaibacteriales > UBA4661 > PH2015. Next base: position 11,773 of record CANHDJ010000020.1, on the reverse strand, counting down.
TTGGATGAAGTCCTTGCTTCCAAGCGTGGATACCTGAATCCAACGTTTTTCACGATTCGTTTGGGTATTTATGCGCTGATTTGGTTTATGACCTATCGTCTTATTATCGGTAATTCCTTCAAGCAGGACGAAAGTGCAACGGACTATACCCCTACACGATTTAACATGAAGCGTTCCGCGCCATTTGTGCTGTTGTTCGCTATGTCGCTTACCTTTGCCGGTTTTGACCTTGTTATGTCGCTTGACCCGCACTGGTTCAGCACGATGTTTGGTGTGTATTTCTTTGCCGGGAACTTTGTTTCAACACTTTCTTTGATAGCAATTTTCGTTGTCACCTTGAGAAGACAAGGGCATTTGAAGGGGATTACCGACGAGCATTATCACGATATTGGCAAATTTATGTTTGCCTTTACGGTCTTCTGGACGTATATCACCTTCTCGCAATACTTCTTGATTTGGTATGGCAATCTTCCTGAGGAAACACTGTTTTTTATCTTGCGGGCGCATGGTAATTGGCAGTTTCTTGGCTACGGCTTAGTTTTCGGACACTTTATTGTGCCGTTCGTAACCTTGCTCACACAGAATAACAAACGTAATCCTGCCGTTCTTATCGGTGTTGGATGCTGGATTTTGTTTATGCATTTTATTGACTTGTCGTTTATCATTTTACCAAACTTCAGCCCAACGCTTCGCATTGGCTGGCAAGAAATTTGCGGCTGGTTATTCTTTGCTGGTTTGTTCTTCTTTATGATTGCACGGCAACTCGCTACACGCTCAATTGTTGCTGTTAATGACCCTTATTTGAAAGAATCGCTGGAATTGGTATCGTGATGCTGATTGCAAGGCTGTTTTTTTACCCAAGCAGTTACGAGTTTCTTCACTGCAAATCCATTAAAGTTTGCTTGAACAGTGAATTTCGGGTATTTGAAGCATAGTTGTAACGATGACCAATAACGTATAGATTCTTCTCAAAAACTAAACTTCACGGAGGCTTTTGTGAGTGTAGTGGACAAATATTTTAAGTACTCCATTGGTAAAAAACAAGTGATGGGCGTACTTGGTTTGCTGCTCTGTGCCTTTGCTTTTGGGCATATGACAGGTAACTTTCTTGTTTTTCAGGGCGCGGAGAAATTCAACGCCTACGGTGATTTTTTGCACAATCTCCCAGCATTTCGTCTGATTGAGTTGAGTTTGGCTGCACTCTTTATCGCGCATATTGTCATGGGTATTGTCTTGGCAGTTCAAAACCGGGCAGCACGCCCAGAAGGGTATGTAAATAAGAAGAGTTCCGGCGGTGCGACACTTGGTTCAAGCACGATGGCATTTACGGGTATTTATTTTATTCTGTTTTTGATTGTGCATTTGCTCAATATCCGCTTTCATATTCTTCCAAAGCCTGTTGCCGGAGCAAGTGAATATGATGTGACGGCAGCAGTAATGGCAAATCCCGGATTTGCTATTTTTTATGTTGTCTCAGCGCTAGTTTTGGGCTTGCATCTTTCACATGGCTTGCAGAGTTCATTCCAATCGCTTGGTCTGTACAACCGTGAATTTACGCCTCTTCTGAAGAAAGTTAGTGTTCTTTATGGTATTGTGATCGCTGTTGGATATAGCGCCATTGCGCTGTTCATGTTGATAAAACATGGTTAATCACATACGGTGATATTGTAATAAATCTGGCAAGGCGCGAAGAAATTCGCGCTTTTGCGTTTTAAAGAGTCTCTTGAATTTACTTTTTTGCAATTAGTGCAACTCCCATTAAGCACAGCGCAATTCCTGCAATTGTTGTCCAGGACAGCGATTCTTTGAACATCAATACTCCAACGGGAATCAACATAACAGCAATAGCCACGTTTGCCACAACCGAGCCAATGCTGACATCCCATCCTGCTCTATACGCAAGTAAATATCCCAGTTCTACGCCGACGATGGATGCGCCCAGCATATAACTCGACCAATTTATTCGCTTCAATTCTTCACTGATACTGTTTTGAAGGGGCATAAAGGGGAATGCTGCCACGCAGAGCAGGATTGCCACAACGTATGCCACGAGTGTTGCCACAAGCGGGTGAGCATTCGCCGCGACAGATTTTTGAGCGCTGTGATAAACAACATTCGCAATGATGACGATGGTAATGGAAAGAATAAACATGAAGAAGTCGTAAAAATGGGTGGAATGTGCATTTCTAAATTGAGTGAAGAAATTGAGCAATAGCCAATGTACGGAAAATGGTATGAAGGACGGAAGGGAAATTTTTACCGTGCTGTATCCCATAGTAAAGTTTGTTTTTCCACCAAGATTTTTCTTGTTATAAAGCGTTTTTTCTATGATGTTAATTTTCGTTAATTATGTTGTTCCGAAAAAGATAATTATCTTCTCTATCCCGCGTTTTTTCTTGCGTTGCCCTTACTAACATTACTCTTAACCGATGTTCTGATAAGGTGTTGAACCGATTCATGCTTGGTCAGATACCACGAAAGTCCTATATTGCCGTCCCGCATGAACTAGCCTCTATTCTTGAGCGGCAACTGCACACTCATAATGCTTTTGCTGCTGAAGAATGGTTTGCTTGAGAACATTTTTGCGGGGCTTTAGTTCTGTGTTTTTTCACTATGTCAACGAGGAACCCCCGCATGGCACAATTCTTACGCACGTGTGCAGTAGTTGTGGTCGTCTTACCTCTTTTTGCGGTACTCACGCAACATTTTTTCCCTACCGCGTCCGCTCACGTGCTTCTTGCACAATCCCCACGAAAAGAATCCCCTCGGCAACCGACAACGCCGCAAACAGGTGATGGCAAAACAATCATTCCACGCTTACAGGATGATTTTGCTGAACTTGATGATACGCTCCAAGTCGTACCGGGCGTGGCGATGAATGACCGCTTTGTCACCAGCACCCTCGAATCCGCACGTCAGCAGTACCTTCGCGCCTTGTCCTACATCAATCGTTCCGATACCGCCCGCGCTGCCCGCTCCTTCGATCAAGCTATCGAAACCCTCAATAAAATTGCGGATTTTCCTAAAATTCAAGATAATCAAGACTTTATAGACCTGATGCAGTCTATCATTGAGGACTATGAGAATTATATTAAAAATCTTGATAATCTCAGTGAAAAATCGCCCATCGTCGTATTGCGGGATAAATTCTTTCAATCCATCGAAAATAGCGATATGCCATCGTATGACGACCTGAATTTCCCACGTGGGAAAGATTCAAGCCGTCAGAAATTTGTACCGCTCAATTTGCCGGAATCCAGTTCCGCGCTTGCTGCTTATACGGGTATGCGTGGTATTGAATTGCAAGTCCCACTCCCTGAGAATCAAGAATCTCTCTGGGCTGTGGAGTTTTTGGCGGTGCGCGGGCGGCGCTATTTCCAAAAATGGATGGAACGTACAGGCAAATGGTTTCCGATGATGCGTAAAATCGCCCGTGAAGAGGGCGCACCGGAAGAGATAATCTATTTGTCCATGATTGAAAGTGGTCTGAGTCCGTATGCCACTTCGTGGGCAAAAGCTGTTGGTTTATGGCAATTTATTAAAACCACAGGGCAGATGTACGGCTTGGGCGTGGATTATTGGCAAGACGAGCGCCGCGACCCTGAAAAAGCCACCCGCGCAGCAATGCGTCACCTGAAAGACCTCTACAATGAACTCGGCGATTGGCATTTGGCACTGGCGGCGTATAATTGCGGTTTGGGTGGAGTGCGTAGGGCTATTGCACGCTCTGGTCTCAGTCAGCCGAATTATTGGGATGTGCGTCCGTATTTGCCCAAAGAAACTCGTAACTATGTACCGCTCTATATCGCCGCAGCAAAGGTTTGTTTGAACCCTGAAGCGTATGGTTTTACCAATATTCAGTTTGAAGAGCGTTTTAACTATGATGTGGTGCCGATTAGCGAGGCAGTAGATTTTCGCGTTCTTTCGCGTTGCGCGGGCGTAAGCGAAGAAACCTTGCAAGACCTCAATCCTGAACTTATTCGTCAAGCCACGCCACCATACTCCGAACAGTATCAGCTCAAGATTCCTGTTGGCACCAAAAGTACGTTTGTTGCTAATTACGAAAAAATGAGTAAAGCCGAGAAACATTCATGGACGATGCACGAAGTGAGCGGAAGCGAGACCCTTAGCTCAATAGCCCGCAAATATGGTGTTTCCTCGTCGGTTATTGCTGCTGCAAACGACCTGACGGGCAAGAAAAAACGTATTCCTGTTGGCACAATGCTTCGTATTCCTACCGACGGACGCTATACCGCTCCGGCGAAAGACGAGGAAGAAGAAGAGGAAGATACGCCAGCAACACAAGCCGTTGCTGCGAATACGAAAGACAAACGGTCTAATGATAAAGTATCGAAAGAACATACTGATAAGTCCGACGATAACGAAGTTGTCCAACATCGCCCTGCACCGCCTCCACCAAATAGCAAGAAAATTGAACACGAAGTTATTGCCGGGGAGACCTTGTACAATATTTCTGCCCGCTACAACGTGCGCCTTTCCGATATGCGTAATTGGAATAATATTCCCTATAACTCCGATAAAGTCAGCCTTGGCGATAAATTAACACTCTATGTTGATAAAAATTATAGTGCTGACGAATCAAGTAAAGCTGCTCCTACAAAACCGGGTATGCTGAAGCATAAAGTTGCACAAGGCGAAACATTAGCGAAAATTGCCGATGATTATGGTGTGACAATGGACGAAATTCGCAAGCTCTCCAAAATGCGTCCCAATGGTCGTATTTTCGTTGGGCAGTCCTTAATTATTCCAACAACGGCGGAAAATCAAGTCGCTAAACAAACTCAATCGGCAACGAGTGAAGGTGCGACACCAGCTACCGAGCCTAAAGTAGCCGCTTCCTCCACAACTGCTCCTGCCGGAAAGCCAACACTCTACAAAGTAAAAAAAGGCGAAACACTCAATACGATTGCTGAACGATATAATGTTACAACCCGTGACCTTTCTCAATGGAATAGCTTGCGCGGCACATATATCAAACCCGGTATGGAGTTGAAAGTCTATGCCAGCAGCATCGCCAAGGGCGACGAAACTCCTACAAAAGAAGACGATAGCGATAGTTACACCGTCAAAACAGGCGATACACTCTATTCGATTTCCCGTCGTTTTGGTTTGAATGTTGAGCAATTAAAAAAGCTCAACCCCGCAATCACGGGTAATACGGCACGTGTGGGGCAAACATTAAAAGTAAAATAAACGCGGCATATCCGCAGAAATTAACGTATACTCATTTGCACGGTGTAGCTCATGTTATCATGGGCTACATCTTTTTTAGACTCATCCTTCATACCGTTCCATCCCCATGAAACCTCAATTCCTTGTCGCTTGTGCGGCATTATTGCTTTGCTTCGGCACAAACATTCTTTTGGGTCAAAAAGCTGCTAAAACCAAGCCCGGTGCAGTTTCCAAGCCTACCCTGACACGTACACTGGTTTACGAAGTGAATCTTAATGACCGCTCCGATGATACCTTCAAAGTGCGCTTGCTTGTAAGTGGCTTAACTGCTGCGAATGCTGTCTATCAATTTGCCGCAACTGCCCCCGGCACGTATCAAATCATGGATATTGGGCGCTTCGTGAGGAAATTTCAAGCCTTTGATGAAAGAGGAAAAGAAATACCATGCGAGAATATTTCCGTGAATCAGTGGAAAATCAAACAACCGGAAAAAGTCGTAGAAATCCGCTACGCCATTGCAGAGACCTTCGACACGCCTGTAACACGGGATGAAATCTTCCGTATGTGCGGCTCATCCATTGAGGACGACCACACGCTTTTTAACACGCACACGGTTATTGGTTTCCCAACAGAGATGCAATCAACACCGCTTAAAATCAAGTTTCTCTATCCAAATTCGTGGAAAATTGGTACGCCGCTTGAGCTGGACAGCACGGGATACTATTACGCAAAAAACTATGATTTTGCCGTTGATTCTCCGGTGCTGATGGGGCGTTTGACCAGCGCCCGCACGAACATCAAAGGTACGGCAATCGAAATTTACACCTACTCCAAAACCGACCAAATCTCCTCCGAGCAGCTTTTGGGTGCAATGAGTAAAATGCTCAATTCCGCAGGAGAGTTTCTCCGCGAATTACCAGTTAAGCGCTATACATTCCTTTTTCATTTTGAAAACACCTCAGCGGGCGCATGGGAACACTCGTACAGCTCCGAATATGTCATGGAAGAGCGTCCGTTTACGCCGGAATATGGGCAATCAATTACCGATATTGCTGCACACGAGTTTTTTCACGTCATCACGCCGCTCAATATTCACAGCGAAATCATTGAACGTTTTAACTTTGTCAAGCCAACGGCATCCGAGCATCTTTGGCTCTACGAAGGCACAACCGAATGGGCGGCTCACATCATGCAACTTCGGAGCGGCTTAAAATCTCTCGACCAATACCTCACCGACCTCAGTCAAAAAACTCTCGTTGATCAAAATTATTTTGACCGCACCTATAGCCTGAGCAAACTCAGCCTGACGTGTTATTCCGATTCCGGGCAAAAGCAGTATGGTAATATTTACTATCGCGGGGCGCTTGTAGCGGGGATGTTGGATATTCGGCTGCTGGAACTGTCCAATGGTAAGAGAGGTTTACGGGAAGTTATTCAAGAATTGATGAAGAAATATGGTCCCGAAAAAGCATTTTCCGAAAAAGAATTTTTGCAGGAATTCGTCAAAATGACCTACCCTGAAATTGCTGATTTTTTCGAGCAGTACGTCCGCAAGGCAAGTCCGTTACCGCTTCGTGAGTATTATGCAAAAATCGGTATTGCCTACTCCGAGCGAAAATTTTCCGATACTGCGGTGGCGGAAGCAGGCTTAAAAACACGCCTCCGCGATGGGAAACTGACGGTAGCCGATTTCCGTGAAACGCTTGTCGGAAGCGGTGTTGAGGTGGATGATGAGATTCGTGCTGTCAATGGAAAACCCCTCACAAACCCAGATAATAAGACCTTTGCTAATCTCACGGCAAAGTTTCTTCCGTCAACAACCTATACGCTTACTGTCTTGCGCTCCGGCAAAGAACTGACGCTCACACTGCCTGTGCAGACACGCCGCGAGGAACGTCAGTATGTTTTCGAGCGCAGCCCACAGGCATATTATCGCCAAATAATGCTGCGCAATGCGTGGTTGAAAAATTTGTAGTAAGGAAGAGAACAAAATGGTGGTGTCCACAAAGAATTACTATAAAATAAACGACTTACAAGGTTGTTGTACAACAAACGATGAAAAGAATCAGGAAAACGGCCTCGTTTTCTGAAGAAGTTCGATTCTAATTCACCTAAGTTTTTTGTTTTCAAGCAGCTCTTTTAGGACATAACCGAAAAGGCGGACGTGTCCTAAAAGAGTTACTGTATAGGAATAGCGGGCTTTTCAGGGTAATAATGAAAAGAAAAGCGCAAAAATGGTCAGCACCGCAGGTAAATACTGGACAAAAGCAACAGAAATTCAGTTTTAAAGCGTTCTCCAGCCGATAAGTCGTTTTTTTTGACAAGATATTTTTTTGCAAGCCCTCTTCATATCTGCGTTTGTCGCCAATTTGCCAAAGTAAAATTAGACTACAAAATCCAACACATAACCATTTTGCTTGGAAGGCTCGTTCGATGCGGCTTTGGGACTTGCCAACAATCGCTCATATAGTGCAATGTAGTTCGGCAAAAGCAGTTTGGTTTCAAACTCCTCCACAGCCCGTTGGCGAGAGGCTTCGGCAAAACGTTTGTGCTTTTTGGGGTTGGTGAGCAGATCCACGACGTATTTTGCCATACGGTCGGTATCGCCAATTTCGGCAACATAGCCCGTTTCGCCATGAATAATGACCTCCGGGATGCCGCCACTACTCGTTGCGACGACTGGTACACCGCAACTCATGGCTTCCAGTGCCGCCAAGCCAAAGCTTTCCGATTGACTTGGAAGCAGGAAAACATCGGCTGCTGAGAGAATTTGCGGAAGCCCATTTTGTTTGCCCAAAAAGCGCACGTGTTCGCCGATACCGAGTTCGCGGCTGAGGCGCTCTGCTTCTGAGCGTTCGGGTCCGTCGCCGATTAAAATCAGTTTTGCCGGGACAGATTTCAGAACCTCGTGCAAAATGCGCACTGTGTCGCCTACGCGCTTGACGGGGCGGAAATTCGAGACGTGCATGAGAATCTTTTCGCCTTGTGGAGCGTACTGTTCACGCAAGCCGCATTCTGACGACGGTACATAGAGGTCAGTATCAATAAAATTCGGAATAACGTCAATTTCTTTATGTTTGATATTAAAATTGGTGAGCGTTTTTTCCCGAAGAAAACGTGAAACCGACGTAACCGCGTCGGATTCCTCAATAGCAAATTTGACTAATGGCAAAAAGCTCGGCTCTAAGCCAATAAGTGTAATATCCGTGCCATGGAGCGTTGTGACAATCTTGATGTCATGCTCTTTTTCAATGATTTTCTTTGCGAGATACGCGCTCGTTGCGTGTGGAATGGCGTAGTGAACGTGCAGAATATCCAATTTTTCGTACCGAATCACATCCACCATCTTGCTGGCAAGAGCAAGCGTGTAGAGTTGAAATTCAAAAAGCGGATAATTTGGCATCTCTACTTCGTGATAAAACACGTTGTTGTGAAAGCCATCCAAACGGAAGGGCATTGCGTAGGTGATAAAATGCACTTGGTGTCCTTCCATTGCCAGTGCTTTCCCCAGTTCGGTTGCTACTACGCCACTTCCGCCGTAGGTTGGATAGCAAACAATTCCGATATTCATAGCGTTGTTGTTTTCGTTAATGAAGAGATTCTTACCGTAATGTGGATTCAGCGTGGCTTTTCTGCCGTGCTTTGCAAAAAATGATGTATTTTTGTCGTTTCTTGTGCTACTTATGACTCATCAATCTGACACTTATTGTACTATCACCTCGCGTGAGCGAGCGGAAATTGTCGTCAAAGGCTCACGCTTTATCGGCTCTGTTGCGCCCGTGCGCAGCAAAGAAGACGCTTTGGGGTACATTGACGATATTCGCAAAGAATTTTACGATGCAACGCATAATTGCTTTGCCTATCGCCTCGGCGCACAAGGCTTAAATTTCCGCACTGCCGACGATGGCGAACCTTCAGGAAGCGCCGGAAAGCCGATACTATTTATTCTCCAAAAATTTGACATTAGCGATGTTGTCGCCGTTGTCACGCGGTATTATGGCGGTACAAAACTTGGCGTTGGCGGACTTGCGCGGGCGTATTCTGATGCGACGGAAGCCGCATTGCAACTTTGCACAAAATTTGATGTTGTGCAAACAAAAGCGCTTCGCGTGTTCTGTGTTTACGAAGATATAAACATTATCAAGCGCCTTTTAGCGCAATATGCCGTGCGTTATGAGGAGTCTTACGGCGACGTGGCGGAATTTGTTGCACACATTCCACTCTCGAAAGCAGAAGAGTTCAGTGCCGCCGTGACCAACGCCACTTCTGCCCGTGCTGGGACAAGCGAGGCGCATTTTGCTGATGGTTCGGAAGCCTAACATGGTCAAACCTCAAAAGACCGAAAAAGGCGGAAGAGCAAGGTTTGATGCCTTTCTTCCGCCTTTTCTCTTTAGATGCGTTCTTGCTGCGCAATCATTATGCTTCTTCGGCTACTGCCAGCGATGAGCGTTTTTTCATGCGGGCGCGGTCGGTTGCGTTCAAGAAACGCTTGCGAATACGGATGTTTTGCGGTGTCACTTCCAAAAGCTCATCATCGGAAATAAATTCGATATACTGCTCAAGGCTGAGTTGGCGCGGTGTGTCCAAGCGAACAGTTCCGTCCGAGCCGCTTGCACGCATATTCGTCAGGTGCTTTGTGCGACAAGGATTGACAACCATATCATCTTCACGAGAATTTTCACCGACGACCATTCCTTCGTAAATATCCACGCCAGGTCCCAAGAAAAGGATACCGCGTTCTTGCACCATTTCAAGCGCATACGCCGTCGAAGGACCAGCTTCCATTGAAATCAACGATCCGCGTGTACGTGTTGCAAAATCGCCTTTGTGAGCATCGTAACCGTGAAAGGTGTGATGAATAATACCCTCGCCACGAGTCGATGTTAAAAACTCCGTGCGGAAGCCGATAAGACCACGAGCCGGAACAATAAATTCCGCACGAACCATATCGCCCGATGGGGTCATGTTCAACATTTCCGCTTTGCGGCGACCCAAAAGTTCAATCACTGTGCCGATTTGTGCTTGGGAAACATCCACAATCACGTGTTCCATCGGTTCAAGCAATTTGTTGTTATCGTCGCGCTTATAGAGAACTTCTGGCTTTGAAACCGCAAACTCATAGCCTTCGCGGCGCATGGTTTCAATCAAAATCGCTAATTGCAACTCCCCACGACCGGACACACGGAAATTATCCGGCTGGTCGGTGTCGGCAACGCGCAAAGCAACATTTGTGCGGGTTTCGCGGAACAGACGCTCACGCAGTTTTGGCGTAGTGACAAATTTTCCTTCGCGCCCGGCAAACGGCGAGGTATTTACCATAAAGTGCATCGCAAGCGTCGGCTCGTCAATATTCACGTACGGGAGCGCTTCGGGATTAGCTGCATCAGCAATCGTGTCGCCGATGTGAACGTTTTCAAAGCCCGAAAGAGCAATCAAATCGCCCGCTTCGGCGGAATCAACTTCTTTGCGCTGGTTGCCCTCGAAAACGTACAATTTCGTGATTTTATTGTTTTCGATTGAGCCGCTAGGACGCATGAGGGCTACGTTATCACCTACTTTTACTTTGCCGCGATGAATACGACCAACGGCAATACGACCGACGTAATCATTCCAATCCAATGCCGCAATAATCATCTGAAATGGTTTGTCCAATTCAGCCGGTGGCGGCGGGATGGTGGCGATAATTGTCTCAAAAAGCGGCGTGAGCGAATCGGATTCGTCTTCTAACGAACGCTTGGCAATGCCTTGTTTCGCAATGGCGTACACCACAGGAAAATCAAGCTGTTCGTAATCTGCTTCGAGGTTGATGAAAAGTTGCATAACTTCGTCCAACACCTCCGCCGGACGAGCATCGGAGCGGTCAATCTTGTTGACCACGACGATAGGAATCAAGCCCATTTCCAGCGCTTTTTTCAAAACGAAGCGTGTTTGCGGAAGTGGTCCTTCGGCGGCATCCACCAGCAGCAGCACGCCGTCCACCATCGAAAGAACGCGCTCTACTTCGCCGCCAAAATCGGAGTGACCGGGCGTGTCGAGAATGTTGATTTTCATGCCGTTCCAGTGAATGGCGGCATTTTTTGCCATGATGGTAATGCCTTTTTCGCGTTCCAAATCGTTGGAATCCATAAGTCGCGTGGCAACGACTTGGTTTTCGCGGAATGTTCCAGCTTGGCGAAGAAGGTGATCCACAAGCGTTGTTTTGCCGTGGTCAACGTGCGCGATGATGGCGATGTTACGAATATTCGGGTTACGAGGTACTTGCTGCATAAATCAATAAAAAATCAAAAAACGAGTTATTGGCGATAAAATTTGTGGTACAGATTCGCAAGTTACGAATTTTTCGTGATTTTACCATGACATTGCAAATGTTATCATCTGGCAATGCTAAACAGATGCGATAGCCACAACCAATTCTTGTGATTTCGTGTAACTAGTCGTCCCTGAAAAACCTCAAGGAGCAAGGAAATATCTGTATTTGGTATCCAAAAGTATGGTCAAAAATACACAGAAAAGTGTAGATTTGTCTAAAAACCTTGCAAAATCATTCGGCAACAAGAGCAGGAAAGTGCTATGAAACCAT
>CANHDJ010000019.1 GCA_947459425.1 Ignavibacteria bacterium | reverse complement strand
GGAAAGACATTTGCCGACATTGATGCTCTCTCGGCATACATCAAGCAAGTAGTAGATGGGTTAAGCAATGACATTATTCTCTCTTTAACTAGCCCTGATTGGGTGATGAGTATTGTTCATGCACAATCATTAACTTAAAATGGTATTACATCCAAATAAGAACTACGCAAATATACAAAAGAGTCCACAAAAAGGTGGCTTCTGTGCAGGATTTTCCTCACAAATCGCACGAAGAATGATGATTTTTCCCTATTTTAGAACATATCCTGGTTTAACACATTCACAAACACAATAATCACGCATCAAGTATGGATTTTAACTGGCATCAATTCGTTCAAAACTATGGGCTTTGGGGCTTGGGCGGGGCATCATTTATTTCGGCAACACTTATTCCTCTCAGTTCGGAAGCTATTTTGATAGCAGGTATCGCCGTGGGCTTGCCTTTTGCGCCTGCCTTTATCGTTTGTGCGGTTGCAAATTGTCTCGCTTGTGCGCTTAATTATAGCTTAGGAGCTGCTTTACGACCCCATATGCTTCCGCGATTATCCGCCAGCCGAAGCGGACGCAGAGCGCTGTCGTGGATGGAGCGTTGGGGGGTCTGGAGTCTGCTGGCTTCATGGCTTCCTTTTGTCGGCGACCCGCTCACGGTGGTCGCTGGGACAGCTCGCATTCGTTTATTGTGGTTTATTTTAATTGTTTTCGGATTACGCATTATCCGTTATGGTGTGGCTATCTATGGTGCGCAATTGGCGCATATTTTGTGAACAGACGATGTTGCTTTTCGTTACGACGCTCTCACCCATGCTCTTGAAGAAATATCACCACGATTGCCAATATAATCGCCAGAATCAAGACCCCTCGCCGCAGAAGCATGAGCGACGGACTGTACGAGGGCGTAATCTCCTTTTTAAGTGCCCGTGCGCCATTCGCGATAATTCCAAGCCCTGCCAGTAAAAATGCCATCGCACCAATCGTGTCCGAGCGCCGCACAAAAAGCGCACCGAGTACCAAAAACAAGATTCCCAGCACGATATAAAGCCGATGTTCGTTCATAGCAGAAAAATATTGGGTGACTGAAGTTCCGCAGAAGTCTGCAATAAAAGGCGACATGGGACGCGGAGAGGAGCTATGCTCTCAAAATGGCTCTAAAACCTTAGCCGTCACGGAGAATGTTCCACCATCTGTCTTGCGGTGGTGTGTTTTCGTAAAGTCCGTTTTACCGTAACCTCGGTTGCCGCATAAATCAAGGGAGTGTATCAAACTTCTCAAATCAGAATTTGCGCTTGAAACCTGCCAAGTCCGTACCGTTGAGCCGATTCGCGCCCATGCGTATATTTGCTTGATGAGTTTTAATGAGTTAGAACTGTTTCGCACAAAGTATTCTATATCAACGCTTTATTACACACGATCCGTGTTGTTTAATGAACCTATTCCTCTGCAAACTGCTTGGAAACTTAAACCTGAGCTATTTGCGTAACTTCAGTCATAAATATACAAAAATCCGCTCTGCTTTCTGCATTACCGACACCCTACTTCCTCGCCCCTGGCAGCACAATCTGATACCCGCCCCGCTCCTGCTTTGCCTTTGCGACCATCCGGCGAACATCTTCCAGCAGTTTCTTTGCATCATAGATAATGCCGTCTTTGACGGTATATTTCACGCCGCCCACGCGCACCGCCTTGTTGTCGTCATTGACCTTGAGCGCACCCGTGCCGTACAGCACCTTGAGATTTGCAAGTGGGTTTTCTTCCACAATCACAAAATCTGCCAGTTTGCCGACTTCCACAGAGCCGATTTCTTTGTCCATGCCCAGTAACTGTGCGCCATGCAGCGTTGCCGAGCGAATCACCTCCAACGGATGAAAGCCCGCCTCGCGGAGCATTTCCAACTCTCGCGGGTAGGAAAATCCGTAGAGTTGGAAAATAAAGCCCGCATCCGTGCCGACGGTTACGCGCCCGCCGCGATTTTTGTACTCGTTCACAAACGTCATCCAGAGCCGATAATTCTCCTTCCAGGTTACTTCTTCCTCTGTTCCCCAATTAAACCAGTACGAACCATGCGCAGCGCGGTTTGGTTGGAAAAACTCCCAGAGCGAAGGCAGCGTGTACTCGTTGTGCCATTCGTACCCCGCAGCCGCCATCAAATCACGGCTTGCGGCGTAGATATTGAAGGTTGGGTCAAGCGTAAAATCTAGTTTCAACATCTCATTCATCACCGCATTCCACTTATCGGAATACGGCTTTGCCGCTTGTTTCCAGAGCTTTCCGGCATTGGCGAAACGGTGCTGTTCATTTTGATAATTGTAATCAAGCGGATAATCTTGTACGGTTCTGTCCTCAAAAAGTGCCTCCGGCAGCCCGTACCAATGCTCCATCGAACTCAAGCCCCAACGTGCCGTTTGAAGCGCATTTGCTCGGGCTACATCAAGTTGAGCGTGATGACAAGCCGTGCGGAGGTTTTGCGCTTTTGCTTCTTCCAAAGCAGCCTTAAAAACATCGGGTGCAGCACCAAAAAATTTAACTCCGTCCGCGCCTTTGTTAGCAACGCTTCGCACCCATGCGCGGGCTTGTTCGGGCGTAGCAATCGGATCGTCTGCACCTTGCCCAAAGTACGGATACGTCTTGATGCGTGGCGCGGTGATTTCATTTTTTACACTTTTGTCGCGGTGTTCGAGCGTCCATTCTAAGCCGTTTCCCGCCGATGGATCACGGACAGTCGTGATACCGTGCGCCATCCAGAGTTTGAATACATATTCCGCACTTGTGCCTTGCGCCAAGCCCCCGCAATGCCCGTGCGTATCGACAAATCCCGGCAGCAAGTACATTCCTTCGGCTTGTAATTCTTTATCGCTGGGATTAGCTTTGATGCGGCTTTCGGGCTTGATGGGTAGCCCCGGAAAACCAACGGTTTTCACAGCAGCAATCCGATTACCTTCCACCAAAATATCCACCGGACCAAGCGGCGGTGCGCCCGTGCCGTTAATCAGCGTTACACCGCGAATAATGAGTCGCTTGAACGGTCCTTCGCCTTCTGCACGGGGTGGCGATTTCGGAACGATGAGCGAAACAGTGCTTGTGGATACAGATGTTTGAGCAGTCAGTCTGCAAACGCCTTGCAGAGCTATCAGGGCGATGACGAGGATTCTGGATGCAGTGTTCATCGGAGGTGCAGAAAGTGATTATGAAAATAGTATCATTCAAGCATCTAAGCGCTTCATCTGGGGAAAAAACAGCACGTCGCGTATGGAGTCTTGATTCGTCAGTAACATCACAAGGCGATCAATGCCAATGCCCAAGCCCGCAGTGGGCGGCATACCGATTTCCAATGCGTGCAGGAAATCTTCATCCAGCGCCATGGCTTCATCGTCGCCACCAGCACGGAAGCGCGATTGTTCCTCAAGTCGATTCCGTTGATCTATCGGGTCGTTCAACTCGGAATACGCATTGGCAAATTCTTGTCCGTTAATGAATAGTTCAAAACGCTCGGTCAAACCTTCTTTGGAACGATGTTTTTTTGCCAACGGCGACATTTCAAGCGGATAGTCGGTAATATAGGTTGGCTGAATAAGATGATGCTCAACTTTTTCGCTAAAAATTTCATCAATAACTTTTCCCGCAGAGGCTTTGGGGTCAACTTCAATGCCTAATTCCTTCGCCACACGATGCAATGCGGCTGCATCCATGCCGCTTACGTCCTTGCCTGTATATTCCTTGATGCTGTCCAATAACGGCAGACGGCGAAACGGCGGCGCGAGAGAAACAGTATGCTCGCCAATAACAACATCTGTGCTTTTAAGCGCTGTTTGAGAGATATGAGCAAGCAAATTCTCTACCATTTCCATCATCCAAAAAACATCTTTGTAGGCAACGTAAATTTCCATCATCGTAAATTCAGGATTGTGCGTTTTGTCCATGCCTTCATTGCGGAAATTTTTGCTAATCTCGTACACCCCCTCAAAACCTCCTACAATCAGGCGTTTGAGATACAATTCATCGGCAATACGAAGATATAGTGTTGTGTCAAGCGTGTTGTGGTGTGTTGTGAATGGTCGCGCCAAAGCGCCGCCGTAGAGCGGTTGCAGAATCGGCGTTTCCACTTCCAGCCATCCACGATCATCAAAATATCGCCGCATTGCCGTAATAATTTTGCTCCGTTTGATAAACGTATCGCGGATGTGCGGATTGACGACAAGGTCTTTGTAACGCTGGCGATAGCGTAGTTCCTTGTCCGCAAAGGCATCGTACATAACCTTGTTCCCACCCGCATCTTCCACTTCTTTTGCAACGGGAATCGGGGCAAGCGATTTACAAAGCATGGTAAGATCTGTGGCATGAACGCTGATTTCACCGACTTTGGTGCGGAAGACATAGCCCTTCACGCCAACAATATCGCCAATATCGTAGAGTTTGAAATCGTCGTAATTGGGAATATCACCCGTCCGTAAATAAATCTGGATGCGCCCCGAAATATCTTGAATGTGGCAAAAACTCGCTTTGCCCATACGACGAAGCGCCATAATACGCCCGGCGACAGCGACAGACTTCCACGCATCGGCGGTTTCGTCGGTAAAATCAGACAAAATCGTGACGGCATCGTGCGTTTTGTCGAAGGCGTAAGGATAAGGATTCACGCCGTTTTGCAGCAGGTGGTCGAGTTCTTCGCGGCGGCGAAGTTCTTGGTCATTAAGTTCGCGCATGATTGCTTGGTAGTAAGTGAAAGTGAATGAATACGCATGATTCATGGAGAATATCGTCCGGCAAAGTTACGCATTTCAACAACAAATTGTGAGAGAATCGCTTTTCGGGACGAGAATTTTTTTTGCAAATCCATAAAAAAGCACGATATTTGAGTTTTGCCAAAAACCGCAAAAAAAAGACAAGAATATCTCTGCAAACCATTATTTTATCATTATCGAGACAACGTTACTTGGGTAAGTTTAGAAGCACTCGGCGACCGCCGATAAACAAGAAGCACGATCTAAATGTTCGTGTCAACGACGAAATAGACGCACGCAGCGTCCGCGTTGTTGATGAAGACGGGCAGATTATCGGTATTATGTCTGCTCAAGAAGCACTGGAAACCGCAATATCACGGGGACTTGACCTGATTGAGATAGCTCCAAAGGCAGAGCCACCCGTGTGTAAAGTGATTGACCTTGGCAAATACCGCTACGAGCAGCAAAAGCGCGAAAAGCTACAAAAGAAGCATCAGCATCAGCAACATTTGAAGGAAATTCGCTTCAAAGCTGCCACGGACACGCACGATTTTGACTTCAAAACCCGTCATGCCCGCGAATTTTTGCTTGATGGCGACAAGGTAAAAGCCAGCGTTATCTTTCGTGGTCGGGAAATTGTTCACTCTGCGCTTGGTATCGAAATGCTCAAACGTTTCGTCCATGAGTTAGCAGAGGTTTCCAAAGTTGACCAAGAAATTAAAATGGAAGGCTCTACATGCTCGGTGATTCTCTCGCCAGATAAAGAGCGAAAACCCGCTCCTGTCACCAAATAAGCCTCGCGGATGCGATAGTTTGCCCCAGCAAGACTCCTCTTAAAGTGTTGCCATCAACTTCCTATCAGTGTTCCCATTCTCTAGCCATTGCAAAGAACGTCGCGCACGGACGGGTATGATCGTGACGACGCTCTGACCAATTTTTCACTCTTTAATTCACAAGTGTTCTACTTTTTGCGCAAGTAATCATGCCAAAAATCAAGACCAATAGCGCTGCGAAAAAACGCTTTAAAATTACCGGCACTGGTAAAATCAAGCGTCGTCGCGCATTCCATCGCCATATTCTCATGGGCAAAAATGCCAAGCGCCGCCGCCGTATCGGGCAAGCGACGATGGTCGCCGAGAGCGATATGTCCAACATCAAGTATTTGCTGAATATCTAAGCAATTCCTTGATTGGTGAGAGTTTTTCGGATATATGCTCTTCACCCACAATACGTGCGTTGCGCCTGCGGAAGAGGCTTCTACAACCTCGCCAGATGGCTCATCGTTCAAGTCAACAACCGTATTCACTTCTTTTTCCCTTGAGGATTTTTTTACCATGCCACGTTCTAAAAATAAAGTCGCCTCGCGCGCTCGTCGTAAAAAAATGCTCCAATATGCAAAAGGCTATTGGGGCGCTCGTAGTAAAGTCTGGACGATTGCAAAACACCACATTGAAAAAGGCTGGCAGTATGCCTTCCGCGACCGTAAGGCGAAAAAACGCGCTTTCCGCAGCCTTTGGATTACTCGTATCAATGCGGCTGCCCGCGCAAACGGTCTCAGCTACTCCCGTCTTATTCATCTTTTGAATGAGAAAAATATTACGCTTGACCGCAAAATGCTTGCCGATCTCGCTATGAATCAGCCCGAAGCATTTACTAAAATCGTTGAGCGAGCAAAAGCGTAGATTTCGCACGACGAGCCAGAAATATCATACCCAAAACCAAAACGCCGCACAAGATTGTTCTTGTGCGGCGTTTTTGCTGTTTGAAGAAGCTAACCGGTGGGATTTACTGGGAGCCGTATCTTCACGCAAGCTCTTGTAGCGCCTGCTCCGCCTGCTCTTTATTCGGTGGTTTACCGTGCCATTCATATTTATCGTGCATGAAAGAAACGCCTTTGCCCATGAAGGTTTTTGCCACAATACACGTTGGTTTACCTGTTTTGGCGGCACGATTGCTTTCAAAGAAATCAAAAGCACGATAAATATCGTCAAAATTATGCCCGTCAATTTCGATGACATCAAAACCAAAGGCAACGCATTTATCCACAATCGGATACACGCTCATAATATCCTTCACCCGCCCGTCAATTTGGCAATCATTATTGTCAATAATCCAGCAAAAATTATCCAGTTTTAAGTGTGCCGCCGACATTGCCGCCTCCCAAACAGAGCCTTCTTGAAGTTCGCCGTCGCCTGTGAGCGCGAAAACTTTTTGGTCGGTTTTATTGAGATGCAAATCGCTAATCGCCATCCCAACGGCAATCGAAATGCCGTGTCCAAGCGATCCGGTTGATGTTTCTATCCCCGGCAAGTGCATATCCAGCCCCGGATGCCCCTGTAAACGAGAGCCAAATTTCCGCAACGTGAGCAGTTCTTCTTTGGGAAAAAAGCCCGCATTCGCAAGCGTTGCATACAAGCCCGGGCAGAGGTGTCCGGCGCTCAAGACAAAGCGGTCGCGCCCTTTCCACTGGTAATCATCCGCCTTGTAGCGCATGATGCCGCCAAAATACAGAACAGAAAATAAGTCCGCCAGCCCCAAGGGACCGCCCGGATGCCCCGAACCTGCCAAAACAAGGCTGCGAATCACGTCGCGCCGAATTTCATTTGCTATTGCCGCAAGGTCGCTGTATTCAGCTTGCGTACGTCGTTTGTTGTCAAAAGCCATAGTGATAAATATGAATGAAAATGAAGGAATGACGAATTAGTGCCGCGACTCACGTCTCGGAAGCGTTCGTATTCTTGAGCGCCTTGCTCAATATCGCTTTGTACTGCGAGCGCACAGCATAATAGCGGTCACGCAAAATCACAAAAGCAATCGCAAATGCGAATGCCGCTAGTGTCGCACCCAGCACAATTAAACTGCGCTTCGGGCGGTCTTTTTTGTCGGCAGCTACGGGCGGGTCGAGCATGATAAGCGAGGGCTGACGACGGCTTAAATCCTGACGATTCTGCTCAATGACGGGAATAATAATCGCCTTGATTTTGGTGAACACTTCCAAATCCGCATACAGCCTCATGTATTCCAATGCCACGTCAGCTCCGACGGTGGAGAGCGCGAAATTTCCTGCTAATCCGGGCTGATTTTCCGCACGAGAGGCTTGTTCATTTGCCTTACGCAACATTTCGCGCTGTACTCCCGTAGCGGGGTCATTATCGCCATAGAGCGCCCGTGAAAGCTCAACGCTGAGTTCTTGGCGGTATTGCTGGACGCGGATGTCGGCAACGGCGGTAGCGGCGGCTTTCGCTTGGTCGAGTGCGGAGAACAGCTTGTAGCGCCGAGAAAACCGCACCATCGTGTCGCGTGCCGCCACAAGGCTGGAATCAGCTTGCGCAAAGCGTTTGTCGAGAAGTGCAAGGCTTGTGCGGGCTTCCTGTTGGAAGATTTCATCAGCGTAATAATTACCCAATTCATAGATTTTCATTGCCATTCGCGCCGCTTCATTGCGGTCAGTATGGAGCGCCGTGATGAGATAATTTCCATCGGCTTCGTTCGAGACTGAGACGTAATTATCGTATTCTTTGCGCAAGTCCGTCCATTCGGTTGAATCCAAACGGTAGATGGTGTGCAGTCGGAAAAGCCGAATGACCGTATCTTTCAGACGACGACTATTCAAAATGACGGAATACGAATACGTTTCGCCCGTATTTTTGCCGACTTTTGCCAATCCAAAATCCTTTAGCGCCGACGATAAGCCACTTGTCAAGCCTTCCAGTCCCGAACCCTGACGGCGTGGCGGAACGGCATTCACCGTGGAGGCATACCAATTCGGCAAAAAGAAATAGGAAACGACGGCAGATGTCAACGCAGCAACGAGCGTCACGACCAAAATCAAGCGCTTTGATTGAAGAAGCAACGCAAAAATCCGAATGAGATCGTCGCGGAGTGAGTGTTCTTGCGGTGCTGGGGGCGTGTTTGCTTGCATAAAAAAATATTAGAAACCTTGAATCCCAGATACAGTGGTGTATTTAATGACGTGCTTTTTGCCGGGGTTAAGTTTTTGCTGTATCGCATGGCAAGCAACGGCGGCTTCGTGGAAACCGGTCAAAATCAATTTTAATTTGTGCGGATATTCCGCAATATCGCCGATAGCATAAATGCCTTCGGTGGAAGTACCGTAATCAACAGGGCTTACAGTGATAGCATTCTTTTCCAACGCCAATCCCCATGTAGCAATTGGACCTAATTGCGGAGCTAATCCAAAAAGCGGAATGAAATAATCGGCGGGCTTGTGTATCGGATCGCCATGCTCCGGCGTGATAATAACTTCATTCAACACGCCATTTCCTGCCAATCCCGTAACGTTTGCGTCAGCGACAAAGGTGATTTTTCCGGCAGCAGCAAGTGCTTCCATTTTTTGCACCGAGTCTGGCGCGGCGCGAAATTGCTTGCTGCGATGAACAAGCGTGAGTTCGCTGGCAAGTTCTGCCAAAATGAGCGTCCAATCCAGCGCGGAGTCGCCACCGCCAGCCACAACCACTCTTTTTCCGCGAAAATCTTCGGGATTGCGGACGATATAATCAACACCGTTGTTTTCAAATAGGGCAAGATTCTCGACATCCGGTTTGCGCGGAGCAAAGCAACCAAGCCCCCCGGCGACGATGATAAACCGTGAGTGAATTTCTGTTCCCCGCGATGTGGTTGTTTTGAATGAACCGTCTTCCAATTTTTCAATATTTTCGGCACGTTCGCCAAGCGTGAAGCCGGGTTTGAAGGGTTCGATTTGCTTCAAAAGATTCTGGATAAGGTCGCCTGCCAAGACCGACGGGAAGCCCGGAATATCATAAATCGGCTTTTTCGGATACAATTCCGCACATTGCCCGCCGGCAATCGGCAGGTAATCAATAAAATGGCAATGCAATTTCAGCAAGCCCGCTTCAAAAGCAGTAAATAAGCCGCATGGACCAGCTCCAACGACCAAAATATCAGTAGTAATCATGGTATGTGAAAATGTCTAAAAAGAACGATGATAATTGCAAAATGTTCACCAAATCAAGCTGCCGCCTATCTTCGAGACGAATGCTCTTTGAGAACTGAGGGCAGATTGCTGTGCGATGGTTGCGCCAAATTCTTGTACGCCCGAAAACGAGCAGGGCAAGTGAATAGCGACGTGCAAACGGCTTAAATACTCACTTCGCGGAATTTCGACCCCGCCCAAACTGGTAATATGAGCGTTCAGATATTGCGAATCCAGCAGGATAAAACCTTGTTGGCGCAAATGTTCTACAAGCCGCACAAATGCTACTTTGGAGCTATCGGTCATGAGCGAAAACATGGATTCTCCAAAAAATGCCCCGCCAAGGGCAATACCGTACAGCCCGCCCACAAGCTCGTCTTCGTGCCATGCCTCTACCGAATGGGCGAACCCAAGTTCGTGCAAGTGTGTGTAGGCATCAATAATTTCATCCGAAATCCATGTTTCCTCGCGGACAGAACAATGATAAATAACTTCTTGAAAAGCAGTATTGATGCGGGTTTCGTATATCCTTTTTGCAATCGTTTTGCGCAATGAACGTGAAACACGAACACGGTCGAGCGGAATGATGGCGCGTGGGTCGGGGGAATGCCAATACATCTCGCCATCTGGCTCTGCCATAGGGAAGTACCCTTGCTGATACGCCATTATCAGCAATTCCGGCGTGAGAATAGTCATAATCTGCGAGGGAAAATGAGGAAGGGGACAAAAGCAAAGAGGCGCAACCCCTGACGGCGAATTTTCTTTGGTCGTATCTCTTTGCTTTTTCAATACTTACCTCTTGTCTGTTTTTTATCTGAGCGCTAAGGCAAAATCAATAAATTCTTGTGGAATCGAATCATAGCTTGCTTCATCGGCAGCAGCTTCTTCGAGAGAGATAGGCGCTGGCGAATGCCCGGTATAGTAGGCAGTATAGAAGCCGCTTTCACAGCCCAAGAAGGCATCTTGCACCATGCGGTAGCCAATCCAGCTTGCGCGGAGAATATCAGTAACGGACGTTTTACCGCCACGTTGGAAATAGCCCATATCCACCGACCGAATTTCGCGTTTTATACCTCTGTGAGCGAATATCTGCTCAAGCGTTGTGCGGATTTCATCCAGCGATTTCGGATAGGATTCGCTGACGATTATCCGTGTGTCTTTGTCGCGCTCGGCAATGACCGTTGCGACGTGTTCAAAATCAACGTTTTCATTCGGCATGATAACATATTCAGCGCCGGAGGCAATGCCGGAATACAGCGCTAAGTACGCGGATTTGCGACCCATGGAGCGCACCAGATACAAGCGTCGATGCGAACTTGCCGTGTCGCGTATCCATTCCAACATTTCCAAACTTTTGTCCAAAGCACTATAAAACCCAATGGACGAACCCGTCGTATTGCAAACATCGTTGTCAATCGAACCGGGCGAGACGAGAAATTTTGTACGCAAATTCTCGCGCCGGGCGATGCTGTTGAGCGCGTTGCACGCCTTCAAACTGCCATTACCGCCGCAAACGAAGAGATAATTAAAGCCGTTATCATGCAGATTTCGTGCAAGAGTTTCTTGCAAATCCATATCGGTAGCAAGCTCCGGGACGCGGGTTGTTCCAAGAATTGTACCGCCTCGGCTGGTGAGTCCGGCGACATCAAGTTTTGTTAGACGGCTAAAATTATTATCCAAAAGACCCTTCCAGCCATCGACAACGCCCCAAACGGACGTTTGCGGGCGCAAATTCAGCGTTGTGCGAGTTACGGCACGGACAAATGCGTTCATACCGGGGCAATCGCCGCCGCCTGTGAGTATGCCAAATTTCATAAAGGTAGTGATGAGTGAAAAAACCTGTCATTTGCTTTCCTTGTCGTCAATGCCCAAAGATATTCTTTTCACGGCTTTTTTGCCAATTTTTCTTTACCACTCGTCGGAAAAGCGCAAAGCCCGCCGAAGCAAACCTGAGTAGTTACTCTCGAATTACTTCCCATTCCGCCGCAACCGAGCGTTTGAGAAAAATAACCGCCATCGAATTGGAAAACCATCGCCAAATAATTGCCCAATATCCGTATTTGCGAAAACGGCGTGGAGACTCGTACACAAGCGCTTTGGGAAGCCATTGAATCCTGCCGCGCTTCCGAAGCCGCGTATAAAGATCGAAATCTTCTCCCGCCACGATAGCAGCGTTGTACGCGCCGACGGCATCAAACGCCTCGCGGCGCACGATCTGGCATTCACCGCGCCCCATGCCGATAGTGAGCAGATTTAGCGCCCGGACGTAGAGGCTCATAAACGCATGAAAAATCACGTCAGCAGTAATCCGTTCTTCCGGCATGATGTGGACAGGCGTTGTCGCGGCAGGAGATGTACGCTGTAATATTGGGTCTTCCGCCCATGCCAAAATGCTGATGCAAAGATCATCCAGGCTGTGCGGAAGTGTATCGGCATTGAGAAACACAAGTATTGGCGCGGTTGCCAGAAGCGCTCCGGCATTTCGCCCTTCGGCAATAGTTTGACGATGGCTTGTATCCTCATGCCGCGTCAGCAAGGTCGCCAAGCCGCTTTTGAGGGCTTCCGCCATAATTTGCGGGGTGTTGTCGGTGCTGCCACCATCGCTCAAAATAATCTCCAAACCGTAGCGCTCACGGCGTTCGGGAGTAAACTGTTCCAAAAGCCGCATCAATAAGCGCTCTTCGTTCAAAACAGGAATAATAAAACTCAATCGCGGTTTGGGCATGAGCGAAAGATTCGTCGTGAAAAATGCAACCACTATGGCAAAAAAAGAGGCAATCAGCCGCAACACTGCATGGCTCATTGCCCCAGCAAGTCTCTGAACATGGAAGGAATTTGAGGAGGAATTTTCCTCCGCACACTCAATCCTTGTATTAGCCTTCGCGTTTCCACCACGTTACATCGACAGAGTTTTCGCCACCATCAGCGCGAATAACGTCGCCGTTGATCCAATTCGCATTTTCGTGGGTCAGAAGCGTGATGATTTTTGCCACATCATCCGGCGTAGTCAGGCGGTGCGAGGGGTTTCGCATCGTGGCATTGTCCATCAAAACATCGTTTCCGGGAATTTTGCGGAGCGCGGCTGTATCGGTCACACCCGCAAGAATAGCGTTTGCCGTAATGCCCCACGGAGCAAGTTCCAATGCGAGTTGGCGGATATACGATTCCAACGCTGCTTTTGCTGCCGACACGCCGCCATACATCGGCAAAACGCGCGAACCACCACCGCTTGTCATCGCAAAAATTCGTGCGTTGCTGCCGAAAAGTTTTGCTTGAAACACGTCTTGTGTCCAGAAAACCAGGCTGTTCGCCATGACATCCAGCGTCATTTCAATTTGCTTTTGTGTGAGCATATCGGCAGGGCTTTCTGCCACAAGTGTTTTCAAAGAGCCAAATGCCAAGGAATGCATCAGGACTTTGATAGAAGGCTTTTCCCCCTGAACGCTGGCAAATTCTTGTTTTATACCTGCTATAACTTCTTTGCGGCGCTCTTCATCAGCAGCGTTGACGTTGAAGAAGATAGCCTTTGCGCCTGTTTTTTCGATGTCGGCTTTTGTTGCCTCCGCAATCGGCATAGTTGATGCGCGGTCAAGATGTACTCCGAAAATATTATATCCTGCTTTTGCTAATTCGATAGCAGTGTGTCCGCCAAAGCCGCTCGATACGCCCAGAATCAGTGCGTATGAGTTCGGCGGTGCGATTTTTAACGTTGCCACAGGTCTTGTTCCCGAAAATGTGAATGAGTTGTGAGTTAGCAAACTTACAAAAAATTTGTGCGCAAGATACGAAACTCAACGCTTGTGGCGAACAAGAAAGAAAAAGAAATCATTCCTTTTTATTCTTGTAGCTGGATAGTCCATCAAAAGAATCCATTCCATCACCAATAAATTTTACGCGCCTTCCCCCAAATGTGGAAATAATTGCATTGACTTTCCCCTAATTTTTCATTACCTTACAATTCTAAGCGAAATTTCGCTTAAAGCTAATGTTGTTTTGTTTTTCGCTCAAAGCGTAAAAACAAGTCAATGACCACGCACCAAGCGCAAATGACCTTGCAACCAATTTCACCGTACATCTATGTCTTTCTCTACGCTTCCGCCCAAACAAGGCTTATACGACCCGCAGTTCGAGCGCGACGCTTGCGGCGTGGGCTTTGTTGCGAACTTGAACGGCAAGCCCGCCCGCGATATTGTCACGCAGGGCTTACGAATCTTGAAAAACCTCAAACATCGTGGCGCGACGGGCTGCGACCCGCATACGGGCGACGGCGCAGGCATTCTCACGCAAATTCCGCATGATTTTTTTACTCGCGTTTGCCGCGAACCGCAAAACCTCTTGGATGGCGGCTTTGCCCTCCCTGAAGCAGGGAAATACGGCGTTGGCATGATGTTCCTCCCCGCACTCGCGGAAGAGCGTAGGCGCTGCGAAACGCTCATAAAACGGCGCTTGGAGGCGGAAGGCTTGACGGTGCTGGGCTGGCGCAATCCTCCCATCAACGACCAAGTGGCGGGCGATGTGGCGCGGGCTTCCCAACCTGCTATTCGCCAAGTCTTTGTTTCTGCGCCGCATCTGACGCAGGAGCAGCTAGAAATCAAGCTCTACGTGGCGCGGCAGATGATGGCGAAAGAGATTGTGCGTTTGGGCTTACAGCAAGGGCATTATTTCTACACCGTCAGCTTTTCCACGCGGACAATCTGCTACAAAGGGCTGTTGCAGCCGGAGCAGATTGATTCCTACTATATTGACCTCAAAGCAAAAGACTTCGCATCGGCTCTGGCGCTAGTGCATCAGCGTTTCAGTACGAACACCTTCCCCAGTTGGGCGCTGTCGCATCCATTCCGCTATATCGCCCACAACGGCGAAATCAACACGCTTCGCGGCAATGTGAACTGGATGCGGGCGCGAGAAGCAATGCTGGAATCACCGCTTTTTGGCGAAGACATCAAAAAAATCAAACCAATTATTACCGAAAGCGGCTCTGATTCGGCTATTTTGGACAATGCACTGGAACTCTTGGTTCTAAGCGGGCGCTCGGTGCAACACGCCCTCATGATGCTTGTGCCGGAGGCATGGGAAGCAAAAGCCGATATGAGCGAGGAATTACGTGCTTTCTATCAATATCACAGCACTCTTTCCGAACCGTGGGACGGTCCCGCCGCTATTTCCTTCACCGACGGAAACCGCATCGGGACTGCGCTTGACCGCAATGGTCTCCGCCCCGCACGATTCCTCGTTACAGACAAAGGCATTGTCGCAATGGCATCGGAAGCGGGTGTACTGGATTTTCCGCCGGAAAGCATTATCCGCAAAGGGCGCGTGGAAGCAGGAAGCATGATGATTGTTGACCTTCTGGAAGGTCGTATTGTGGAAAATAATGAGGTCAAACACGCCGTTGCCGCACGGCAGCCTTACGCAGATTACGCGAAGTCCCATTTGATGCGCCTCGAAGAGTTTGACGACGCGCCGCACGAGCAAAGTCTTGTGCCAAACTTGTCGGATAAAACCGCGCTTTTGGAACAACAACAGGCGTTCGGCTATTCCGACGAAGATTTGCGTGTCATTCTTCAACCAATGGCGCAAAATGGCGAAGAACCCGTCGGCTCAATGGGAACGGACACACCGCTTGCCGTCTTGTCCGACAAGCCACAACTGCTTTCCAATTATTTCAAACAACTCTTTGCGCAAGTCACCAACCCGCCTATTGACCCACTTCGTGAGCGCTCGGTGATGTCGTTGAAGGTCTATACAGGGCGGCGCGGCAAATTTCTCAATGAGGATTTCGACCCGCTTCGTTGCGACTTGGAACTGGATTCGCCCATCATCACCGATGAGGAACTGGCAAAAATCAAAGCGCTGGACGGCGCAAAAGACTCGCCTTCGCGCGGAATGACCTCCGCGACGCTTTCAACGTTGTTTCCCATTGGCAAAAGTGCCGAGGGCTTGGTAAAAGCTCTCACCAGTCTGTGCGAACAAGCCGAAGCGGTGATTGAAGAAGGGCATAGTTTGCTCATTTTGAGCGATAGAGGCGTAAACAGAACGATGGCGGCAATACCCGCACTGCTGGCGGTCTCGGCGGTGCATCACCACCTCATCAAAACGGGAAAACGCACACAAGTCGGGCTGGTCGTCGAATCCGGCGAACCGCGAGAAGTCATGCACTTTGCCTTGCTTATTGGCTACGGCGCAAGCGCGATTAACCCGTATTTGGCTCTTGGCACGATTAAACATTCGTTTGCATCGGCAAATACCATTGCGACCGTGCATGGAGCAGAACTCTCCGCACTAGGCAGTGTGAGGGCTATGACGGAGAATTACCGAAAAGCAATTGGCAAAGGCTTGCTCAAAATTATGTCGAAAATGGGCATTTCGACACTGATGTCGTACCGAGGTGCGCAAATTTTTGAAGCAGTGGGCTTGAGTTCGCAACTTATTGATAACTATTTTCCCCGCACCCCGTCTCGCTTGGAGGGGATTGACCTTCGCCATATCGTGCGCGATATTGAGCGTTTTCACAAAGCTGCTTTCCCGCAAAACCGTGTCCAAAAGCCAGCACTGATGCGCTCCGGACTGTACCAGTGGCAGCGTGACGGCGAGTTTCACGCCTACAACCCCGCGAGTATTCATGCGCTCCAGCGTTCCACGCAAACGGGCGATTACGAACAGTTCAAGGAGTACAGCGCTCTGGTGAACACGCAACAAAAGAGAAATGCCATGTTGCGCGGGCTTCTGGACTTCAGAAAGGGTGATTCTATTCCAATAACGGAAGTGGAATCGGTCGAAACAATTATGAAGCGCTTCGCAACGGGCGCAATGTCATTTGGCTCCATCAGCGCTGAGGCGCATGAAACCTTGGCTATTGCCATGAATACTATCGGCGGACGTAGCAATACCGGCGAAGGTGGCGAAGATTCTGTGCGGTTTGCGGACAATCGGCGCTCTGCCATCAAGCAAGTCGCATCGGGGCGTTTCGGCGTAACATCGCATTATTTGGTGAATGCCGATGAACTGCAAATCAAGGTGGCACAAGGCGCAAAGCCGGGCGAAGGCGGTCAGTTGCCCGGACACAAAGTAGATGCAACGATTGCCCGTGTGCGCCATTCCGTGCCGGGCGTAACGCTCATTTCACCGCCGCCGCACCACGATATTTACTCCATCGAAGACCTTGCGCAGCTTATTTACGACCTCAAAAACGCCAATTCCCGCGCTTCGATTTCCGTAAAACTCGTTTCCGAAGTCGGTGTGGGCGTAGTAGCGGCGGGCGTTGCGAAGGCTCATGCCGATTTAATCCTGATTTCCGGCTACGACGGCGGCACGGGTGCATCGCCAATAAGTTCCACGCGCCATGCGGGTATTCCATGGGAAATGGGATTAGCCGAAACCCAGCAAACGCTGGTCTTGAATGACCTTCGCGGGCGCGTCCGTGTGCAGGTGGACGGGCAGATGAAAACCGGACGCGACGTAGCGATAGCGGCGCTTTTGGGCGCAGAAGAGTTTGGTTTTTCGACCGCACCGCTCGTGGTTTCGGGCTGTATTCTCATGCGGAAGTGCCATTTGAACACGTGTCCCGTCGGTATTGCCACGCAAAAGCCGGAATTACGGGAGAAGTTCACGGGCAAACCCGAACACATCATCAATTTTTTCCGATTTATTGCCGAAGAAGTCCGCGAAATTATGGCGGAACTTGGTTTCCGCACGATGGACGAGATGATTGGGCGTTCCGATATGCTG
Source organism: Ignavibacteria bacterium (assembly GCA_947459425.1). Taxonomy (GTDB): domain Bacteria; phylum Bacteroidota; class Ignavibacteria; order Kapaibacteriales; family UBA4661; genus PH2015. The sequence goes on along the minus strand of CANHDJ010000019.1, from coordinate 40,940 downwards.
AAACCCGCTTCCGACCTCACGGGCAAGGCAGCAACGTTGGATTTATCAGCCATTCTCTTCAATCCTGCACCATTTAACGCCTTCGCCAATACGCCATCCGCGCCACACGTGGAATTGCGCTGCGTCTCCAAGCAAGAACACGGTTTGGAAGCGGCTCTCGACTATGAACTGCTCAAAAAAGCGCATCAAACCTTGCTGGACGGCTCACCTGTGCAGTTCGCACTGCCGATTAAAAATGTCCATCGCACCGTCGGAACAATGCTTGGAAGCGAGATTTCGCGGCGCTTTGGAGAACACGGCTTGCCGGATGACACCATTCAAGCGCATTTCACGGGGACGGCGGGACAGAGTTTTGGTGCGTTTATTCCGCGTGGAATGACACTGTACTTAGAGGGAGAAGGGAATGATTACGTCGGCAAGGGCTTGTCGGGTGGAAAAATCATCATCGTCCCCCATAAAACTTCACCATTTGCAGCAGAAAACAACGTAATTGCAGGAAATACGCTGCTCTACGGCGCAACTTCCGGTGCAATGTACATTCGTGGGCAAGTTGGAGAGCGCTTTGCGGTGCGGAATTCCGGTGCAACCGTCGTTGTAGAGGGCGTTGGCGACCATGCTTGCGAATATATGACGGGCGGAACCGTTGTCGTGCTGGGCAGCACGGGACGCAACTTCGGCGCAGGCATGAGCGGCGGTCTGGCATTCATCTATGACCCCGATAAAACCTTTGCTTTGCGCTGCAATCACGAAATGGTGGATGTGGTCAATGTCCTCGATGAAGAGCAGCAAAACACGCTTCGCAGCTTGATTGAGCAGCATATTAACTACACAGGCAGCGCCATTGGAAAGCGTATCATGGATTCGTGGTCAACGGCGGTACAAGATTTTGCACTGGTGTTTCCACATGAGTATCGGAAATATCTGCACCGCACCCGCCCACAACCCGCACAAATGCTTATAGAATTGGGTAAGGAACTTGTTATCGAAGCAAACTTTTCGTAGTTTATGGGAACGATTCACTTTTTTGCCCATTTTGTTCAACGACAATGGCTTCAATTATCCACTCCGACCCGGAAATACTCGGCGGAACCCCCGTTTTTCGCGGCACACGTGTTCCTGTCGAAAGTCTTTTTGACCATTTGGCAAAGAGCATTCCCTTAGATGAATTTTTAGATGATTTTCCGACTGTTTCCCGTGAGCAAGCAGTAGCGGTGCTGCATTCAAGTTCGCAGCTTCTTCAATCTTTAACCGCTTTGCACGATGAAAATCTTGTTGGATAAAAACAATGAAAATTTGCCCAAGAAACACCTACGCCGAACTGCAGCCACTGATGCCCAAAATTCACACACTTCTTGATAACTCACCACAAATAGGCGCAACCGTCATTTCCGCATGAAACACCGTCACAAAACCATTGCGAAATTTATCGCCGTATTGAGTCTTTGCGCCATTTTTACAGGCGCTGGGTTTATTCTGGGCAGCATCGCCCAAGAAAAGCAAGCCGCTATTACGCGCACCATCATTGCCGAAGCAGAGCGCGTTATCGGGCTGCATTTCAGCGAAAACCAGCGTGATTCCTTGCTGGACGAGGTGAATGGAAATCTGGGTGCTTACGCCGAAATGCGGAAAGTCGCCCTGCCAAACAGCACCGTTCCTGCCTTTACGTTTAATCCGCTTCCCGTCGGGTTCACCATTCCAACGAAAAATTCCTCCTTCCAAACAAGCACCTACCAAGTCATTCTCCCGCAAAACCGCGAAGAACTGGCGTTTTACAGCGTCGGACAGCTTGCGGCGCTTATCAAAACGCGGAAAATCACTTCGGTCGAACTCACGACATTGTATCTTAATCGTCTGAAAAAGTACGGTAATACCTTGCTTTGCACCGTTACTTTGACCGAAGAATTAGCAATGGAGCAGGCTCGGCGTGCTGATGCGGAAATCGCCAAAGGCAAGTACCGGGGATTGCTACACGGTATTCCTTACGGCGCGAAGGATTTATTTTCCACGAAAAATTACAAAACCACGTGGGGAAGTGCTATCTACCAAAACCAAGTCTTGAACGAAGATGCGACCGTCGTCAAACGCCTCGAAGAAGCGGGTGCAGTGCTGGTCGCGAAGCTCTCTTTGGGCGAATTTGCGATGGGTGACGTTTGGTTCGGCGGCACAACCAAAAGCCCTTGGAATCTGAAAGACGGCTCTAGTGGCTCGTCGGCGGGTTCAGCGTCGGCGACGGCGGCGGGATTGCTGGCGTTTGCGCTTGGTACAGAAACCTACGGTTCGATTGTTTCCCCATCCACACGCTGCGGTGTAACGGGTTTGCGTCCGACCTTTGGGCGCGTTAGCCGCGCAGGTGCTATGGCGCTGGCATGGACATTTGATAAAGTCGGTCCGATTTGTCGCACAGTGGAGGACTGCGCCATTGTTTTCAAGGCAATTCATGGCAAAGACGGCTTGGATGCAAGTGTTTACGACGCTTCTTTTTCCTACACGCCGACGGTGAATCTGGCGAAAATGCGTATTGGCTATGTGAAAGAACTTTTTGAGAACGACAAAGGCTATACCACCAGTGACAGTGCGGCATTGACAGCTTTGCGCAATCTCGGTGCGGAACTTATTCCGATTGAATTGCCGAAAAAATATCCCGTTGGAAGTTTAGATTATTTGATTAGTGCGGAATCTGCTGCCGCTTTTGATGAACTCACGCGGAGCGGCAAAGATAGTGCGTTTGTGCAACAGCATAAATTCGCGTGGGGCAACCAATTCCGTGCAGCCCGCTTCATTCCCGCTGTTGAGTACATTCAAGCGCAGCGCGTTCGCAGCCTCATCATCGAAGAAATGGCGGCATTGATGAAAACAGTGGATGTCTATGTCTGCCCCACGACGGAAGGAAATAACACGCTTTTGACCAATTTAACGGGGCATCCCTGCGTGGTTGTTCCGAACGGCACTCGTACTGACGGCAGACCAATCAGTATCACATTTTGCGGGCGATTGTTCGATGAAGGCACGGTGCTTGCTGTTGCGAAGAAATTTCAAGATGCGACGGAATTTCATTTGAAGCGTCCGCCGCTTACGCCGTAAAGTATAGTATTTATGCGATTTACGTGGGGTTTGCCGCAAGAGGATGTTCTTTGTAAATATTGATGATATGCTGTAATACACCGAGTAATTCGGACAGATTGCTCAGTTGATAAATATTCGTATCTACTGTAACTTTGGAGTCAGTGAGATTCATAAAGAGCCATTCAAAACCCGTTGTTGTTGCGCCGTAGAGCGTTGGTGTCGGATGCTTATTTCGCTCATTGAATATCTGTGAAGCGAGTAATTGAGCGGCACATTGAGGAACAGCCTCATCAACATTGTCGTTTTTTGCTTCAACAATGGCAATAATAGGCGCTTCAACGACAATGCTATTGACCGTTGAAAAGAGAAAATCACAGCGCCCTGTCAAACCTTGCTCAGAATTCACATCTAAAACATAGCCCGAAAAGAGTGTACAAGCAGATTCATTCAAACTCCAAATCTCGCTCAAAATCGGCGCAACAAGCATTTCCGATTTTACCTTTTCGTTGCCAAGCGGCAAACGGCGATTTTTGGTCAAGGAAGCAATAAGGGCATCATCAGGAACAATCGGCTGAATTTTCGGGAATAACCCTTGTCGCTGCACTTGCAAACCCATTTGTTTGATGCTGTCAATAGACGTAAAACCTGAGTATGACGTAGCCATATCTAAAGAATAAAAACGGTAAAAGAAATTTTTGCTGCCAATTTCACAAAAATACAAAACTCCCAAGCACTAACCAACCAAGCACCACGTAACCATCATCATCATGGGCAAACCCACAGGATTTCTCGAATTTGACCGCAAAGCTGCACCAAAGCAGAGCGCTCAAGACCGCAAAAAGCATTTTGGCGAATTTGAACTTGCGCTGCCCGTCCAACAGGCACAGGAGCAGGGCGCTCGCTGTATGGATTGCGGAACCCCGTTTTGTATGTCGGGCTGTCCGCTCGGCAACCTCATTCCGACGTGGAATGATCTAGTCTATCGCAATGATTGGCGCGAAGCGATTGATCAGCTTCACGCCACCAACAATTTTCCTGAATTTACGGGGCGCACCTGCCCTGCGCCGTGTGAATCATCATGTGTTTTGGCTATCAACGCACCCGCCGTGACAATAAAATCTATCGAAAATGCGATTGTGGACAGAGGCTTCGCCGAAGGCTGGATTCAGCCTGAACCGCCGACCTTTCGCACGGGCAAGCGTGTTGTTATCGTGGGTTCGGGTCCGGCAGGACTGGCAGCCGCACAGCAACTTAACCGCGCCGGACACAGCGTCACCGTATTTGAGAAAAGCGACCGTTTGGGGGGCTTGCTGACCTACGGCATTCCGAACTTTAAGTTGGCAAAAAGCGTGGTGGAACGCCGTATTGAGCAGCTTCGGGCTGAAGGCGTGAAATTTCAAACGAATACCGATGTCGGTGGAAAATTCCCTGCATGGCGCTTGAAACGGGAGTTTGATGCCGTTGTTCTGGCTATTGGCTCAAGCGTCGAGCGAGATGTGCCGCTTGAGGGGCGCGAGTTATCGGGTATTTATCCCGCAATGGAGTATCTGACCCAGCAAAATCGCGTGGATTGTGGGGAAGTCATTCCACCTGAAGAGCGCATCAATGCTGAGGGTAAACACGTCGTCGTCATCGGAGGCGGCGACACAGGCGCGGACTGCATCGGCACGGCAAACAGGCACGGCGCAAAGTCGGTGACTCAATTCGATATTCACGTCCGTCCGCCAGAAGCAACGGAAGAAAATAGCGCTTGGCCCCTTGTGCCGACGGTGTATTTAGATTCAAGTTCCCACGAAGAAGGCTGTGAGCGGCTTTTCACGATGGTGACGCAGCGTTTTGTGGGTGATTCTTCGGGCAATGTGGTCGCCATCGAAGCCGCACGGCTGAACCGCAAAGTTCGCACGGAAGAACGCGCTACGCCGCATCTCATCAAGGGCGATAAAGTGCTGATTCCGGCAGATTTGATATTGATTGCCGTTGGGTTCAATTACCCCGAATACCAGCTTTTACGCCAACTTGAGGTGGAAACAACAAAAACGGGGAAAGTAGCCGTCAAAACAGGCGGACTGACTTCGCAAGCGGGAATTTTTGCGGCGGGGGATTGCACACGAGGAGCGTCGCTTGTTGTCTGGGCAATCGCTGAAGGGCGTAGCATAGCTCGCTCGGTGGACGAATATCTTATGGGGGAGAGCTTGCTTCCCGACCCACTCCGTGAGACGGTTGTTATAGACCACGAAGGAATTTTAACGATATAACCCAAGTTTGTGCAGCCACCGAACAGGAGTGCGAACGCAGTTTGCAACCGTGCGAAAGTACGGGGCGAACTTCGCCCGCACTCCTGTTGAACGGATAATGCCTATTGTGCCAAAATACAAGCATTTACTTTTTCCAAACTATTGTCGCTGATAGGTCAAGAATTTTTCGTATTATCATGGTCTGTTTTTTCTTTTCTTAGCGTTCATGCGCTCATCACCACTCAGATTACTTTTTTGAATAAATATGCTCATGACTGTTCAGCGTTTACGCGAGGCTCTGGAGAGCAACGCCGTCGAAGAAATGTGGAAATCCAGTCTGGATGCCTATCAGGAAGGCACACCACAAGACCGGTCAGATTTAGCTCAATGGATTATGGATGTTCGTGCAAATTTCCTCTCGCATCTTGACGATGTGGGCGATGATAGTGAGGAACTCCTTATCTCCGTCGCGCTCGGCTTTATCGAAATGAAAAGCCAATGGCAAATGCTCAATACGCAAATCAACTACCAAGTCTTTCGCAAAGGCGAAGCGAATACCTATATGACCTACAAATCCTCGCTTTTGAGCGTTTTGGTGGATGCTATTGGACAGTTTTTAACGCCAGAAGACTTAGAAAAAATTCAAGAATTTCTTCTCAATCCAACGGCAACGGCGCTCTAAAAGATGCTTTGCATCCTTCTAAGCACAATTCCTTGTTGTTCGACTTTATTTTTCTTGTTATGCGACGTACTGGTTTATTACGAGTCCTCCTTTGGTCATTTCTCATTCTGTCTGCTGGCATTTCCTCATGGGGATTTCACGCAGCCATGGACAACGCAGCATACATGAAAATCTCGAAATCCCTTGCTGTTTTCGGGGAATTTTTTCGCCAAGTTTCCAACGACTATGTTGATGAAATTGATCCCGCCGAATTTATCGAAGCGGGTATCGAAGGAATGGTCAAGCATCTCGACCCCTACACCTCCTACATCGCCGATGAAGATAACGAGGAAGTAGATATTATCACGACGGGCGTTTATGGCGGACTCGGCATCACGACTGCTCTGATGGATAGCGCCGTTACTATCGTCGGTATTACCGAAGGCTGTTCGGCAGAAAAAGCGGGTTTGCGGGTTGGCGATAGAATTTACGCAATTGACTCTGCGGTGGTGATGAATGTCAAATCCGACGAACTCCGCAGGTTTACTCGCGGGAAGCCTGGTACAAGCGTTACAATGCGCATATTGCGGGCAGGAGTGCGCGACACACTCCGCATTACGCTTGCACGGCAGGAAGTCACGCTCAAAAACGTTACCTATTTCGGCATTATTCAAAACGATATTGGCTACGTGCGGCTTGAACGATTCACGCATAATGCAGCAACAGAAGTGCGCGATGCCTTGAATGCGCTTAATAAGCAAGCGGCGGATAATAAATCGGCATTGCGCGGGCTTATCGTGGATTTGCGCGATAATCCGGGCGGTTTACTGGATGCTGCCGTGAGTATTAGTGAATTTTTTGTTCCACAAGGAACAATGATTGTTTCGACACGCGGACGCAGCAATGATACCGAAAGGCGCTATTTCTCGCGCCGCCAGCCGATTGAACCGACGTTGCCGCTTGCCGTCCTTATCAACGACAACACCGCCAGCGCTAGTGAAATCGTCGCCGGAGCAATGCAAGACCTAGACCGAGGCGTGGTTATTGGCGAACGCTCCTTTGGTAAAGGGCTTGTTCAGACGATTTCCTCGCTGCCATACGATGCAACGCTCAAAATGACGACGGCAAAATACTATACTCCATCGGGGCGCTGTATTCAAAAAATTGACTATAACGGGCGGCGACATGGTATTGTAAAATCAAATTTGGATACGACCAAAACCTTCAAAACCTCAACCGGGCGCGTTGTCCGCGATGCGACGGGTATTTCGCCCGATAGTGTTGTCGCAGTGCGGGCGCAATCGGATGTGTTGGGCGAACTTTTCAAGCACAACACTCTTTTTGCTTTTGCCAATGAGTACGCCGGCGATAAAAAGACCTTGCCTGAAAAATTTGTCGTTGAAAAGCGCCTCTTCGACCAGTTTGTCACCTTTGCGAAACGCTCAAAATTTACCTACGAAAGCCCGGCATTTCGCAAACTGACTGAATGCGAAAAACTCTTGAAAACTTCGCAAAATCAAGGCTCGAACACGGCTTTGATGGCACATATCACGGCAGCGAAAAACCAACTTGCTAAAGATCAAGCACAGGAGTTAGAGAAACAGCGTGAACTTATCAGTTTTGCACTCTACGAAGAAATTTTGGAGCGTTTTTACCCGCGCAGCACAGTCATCAGTAAAACATTAAGCGATGATGCGGACATTGAGACAGCATCCGCACTATTGCACAATCCTGTGCGCTACAAAGCGCTTCTAAAGCAACCACAATAAATCCAACATGATACAGACTTTTTCTGTATCACCACGAATAGCAAAGAGACCGACAGAATGAATATTGAACTTATGATGCTGGGAGGCGCAGGCGAAATCGGCGCAAATTCTTGTTATGTGAATATTGACGGACATGGTGTCCTTATTGATTCAGGCTTGCACCCGCGCCGACGCGACCGCGAGGCGCTTCCGCAGTTAGAACTTCTTGGTGAGCGCCCCGTTCACACCTTTGTCTTGACTCATGCCCACACCGACCACTTGGGTGGACTGCCGTACATTATGAAGAGCCTTCCTCATGCACGTATGATTGCCACGCGCCCCACCCGCGACCTTATTGAAATCATGCTCCGCAATACGATAAAACTGTTCAAACTCGACGATGTGAGTCAATTACCCGCCGGAGCGCTCGATTTCTACGTTCCGACGATGCTTGACAAATTTCCTGTCGTTTTTGAAGGCACACTCTACAACGAACCGCTTAAACTCCAACATAAAACCTCGACCTACAATGGCGCTTCCGGCACGAGTGCGTCGGCAGATGATATTACACTCACCTTCCACGATGCAGGGCATATTATCGGCTCTGCCGGAGTAATGTTTGAAGCGGGAGGCGCAACAATCATGCACACAGGCGATGTGAAATTTTCCCCACAAGCCTTGCTCACGGGCGCGTCGCTGCCGAGACATCATTTGGACTGCTTGATTATCGAATGTACTAATGGCGCGGAGGACAAGCCGCATACTTACGGCGAGGAAAAGGAACGCTTGGCGGACTTTATCAATCGGATTATTGGTCAGGACGGCTCGGTACTGCTTCCCACCTTTGCTTTGGGTAAAACGCAAGAAGTCTTGAAAATTGTGTCGGAACTGATGAACGCAGGCAAAATCCCCAAATTGCCGATATTCACCGGTGGCATGAGCAAACGCATTTCCAAGATTTACGACCGCTATGCGCACACGGTACCGCGCGTGGAATCAGGATTTCAGCTTACTAGTATCCCTCTGACCTACATCAAATATGAAACAATGATGAATGGTAAGTTTTTCAATCAACCTTCGATTGTCATTATTTCCAGTGGTATGTTGAATGAAGGTAGTCCTTCGTATCGGCTGGCACAGCGCTGGCTCGGTATCAGGAACTTTGGGATTGGAGTGATGGGCTATCAAGACCCTTCCACGCCCGGCTATGCGCTTTTGCAATCGGAACGTGATGTGGAATTTACGATGGCAAATAAGCCCACTACTCGCGCTTGCGAACTCGAACGCTTCCGCTTTAGCGCACACGCACGGCGTGACGAATTGCTAGATTACATTTTCGCAACCAAGCCCAAGCACATCTTTTTGGTACACGGCGACCCCGCCGCTACTGCGTCGATGAGCGCAACCGTCAAAGCAAATTTTCCTGAAATGAACGTGATTATTCCGGGGCTTGGAGAATCGTATCGTCTTGAATTGTAATGTCTTGTCGCCCATCCAAGAGGAATAGAAACGAAATTTGCTTCGTGCTTTGACAAAAACGGTGCTACAAATTTAGGGGATTATGCCAGTGGACAAGCGCTCCATCGGCTCGGCGTAGAGGAACCATACGGGAGGTGTTCGCTTGGACGCAAAATTCAACATCTTCCCCAAAACCGATACTGCGCAAATACTCTGCATGGAGCGTGGAAACAAGCGTTTGAGCAAGATTATTCTCGGCGCGAAAGAGCAATTGGGCGGCTTTTGCGGAATCCGTACACGTAAAACTAGTCTCTCCTATGGTCAATTCTTCGGCAAGCGCATCAATAAGCGCCCCAGCGCAAAGTGTGTCCTCGTAACTAAACTCGCCATTACTCCCCGCGCACACCAGATGAATACGGTCAATGCGATTATTCGCTGGGGATTGCTCATCACTATTTTGCAAGGCACGTGCTTCGCGGAGAATCAAATATTTCATCACAAAATTCACCACGTGCTTCATATTCGCAAACGAAGCCGCCAGCACAAGCGGCGCTGCTTTCACGGCTTGCAGCGCCGATGTACCATTGGACGTGCTGAGAATAAGAATTTTTCCCTCGACCGTCTCGCGGGTGTATTCAAGCGGCGAATTTCCCAAATCAAATCCCGTCGGCTTCAGCCCACCGCGCTCACCGCAGAGCAGTACCGACGCTTCACCAAATCGTCCGCGCAATTCCTTTGCTTTAGCTTCCGCCTCAGCCAGTGTCGCAACGGGAACAATCTCCTTTGCCCCTTGTTCCAGCGCCGTTGCGATGGTGGTGGTTGCACGAAAAATATCAATAACAATGGCAATGCTATTCTCAAGAATAGATTCATCCATGAGTAAGCGCGGGCTGAGTAAAACATTTAATTGCAATGTCATAGCGACTCCTCAACAAACGGCGTTTTTCAGATTCAAAAGATAAAACAGCAAGATACGGCAATGCTCAAAACAGCGTTTTCCAAATTGTCAGTAATGCCACTCCGAGCATAATGCGATAGACCACAAACACCGTCGTTGTGTGCGTCTGCAAATACCGCAAAAGCAGTGCAATGGCGGCATAACCGGAAATACCGGAAACAAGAGTTGCCACCAAAAGCGTGGTCAAATCTTGCGTATTCATAAAAGCAAGCGATTGTTTAAGTTGAAGCACACCACTGGCGAATACCGCAGGAATACTCAGTAGAAAGGAAAATCGCGCTGCAACATCACGCTTCAAACCCGTAAACAAGCCCGCCGTAATGGTCGTGCCGGAGCGGGACGCGCCCGGAAACAGCGCCAACGTTTGAGCAAAGCCGATAATTACCGCATCGCGCCACGTGATTTCCTCAAAGCCGCGTAATTGCTTGCTCACACGCTCGGCGATAAACAGTACCACCGCCAAAACAATGAGCGTCCACGCAATGAGCGTAACATCTTTCGTCAAACTGCTTTCAATAATTTTTTTGAGTGCCAGACCAATCGTAACAATCGGCAACGTCCCAATAATAACAAACCAGCCCATTTTTGACTCCAGCGCTTGTTCCTTCAACGGTTTACGCTCTAACAGATTATCCCGCAGAAATGCCGTTGAAATCTGCGCAATATCGCGGGCAAAGTAGACTAAGACCGCCAGTAACGTTCCAAGCTGAATCACGGCAATAAATGCCGTCCACGCCTCCGGGTGTTCCGGCGAAATCAGCCCCATTGCTTTGCCAACAAGTGTGAGATGTGCTGAACTACTCACGGGGAGAAATTCTGTCAGCCCTTGGACAAAACCGAGAATAATTGCTTGTACGATAGTCATAGATTGAGGGATTAAAAGGAAGGAAAGCCGACTGCGGCGGCGGCAATTACGACAATTTCACACCGAGCGTCATACCTTCGGCGATAGGAATAAGGCAGGATTGCAACTGCGGATGAGCGCTCATGGCATGGTTAAAGCGTTGAAGTGCTTGCACTGTTGCATCGGAAGTGCTAGTGTCCGCAATATTGCCCCATGCAAGCGTATTGTCGGCGCAAATGATACCGCCCACGCGCAAAAGCGGCAAGGCGAGGTCTAAGTACGCCGAATACCCGGCTTTATCGGCATCAATGAACACAACATCGAATGGAGCTTCATCTACTGTACGCAATATCTGTTTGGCATCGCCAACACGAACTTCAATGATGTGTTCTAACGCCGATTCGCGGACTTTTCGGCGAACAAATTCCGCATGAGCGGGATTCCGCTCCAACGTCAGTAATCGTGCGTCATCGGGCAATGCGCGTACCATTGCAATAGCGGAATACCCCGCCAAAGCGCCAATTTCTAAAACGCGCTTCGCGCCCACAGCCCGCAACAATACTTGCAACAAGGCAACCTGTTCCGGCGCAATATGAATTGCCGGAAAGCCTGCCGCGTCTGATTCACGCTTTAATTGCCGCAAAAAGTCGTCTTCTGCGGAAAATGTCGTGCAGATGTAGTCGTGGAGCGGTTCGGTCAGTGGAGTATATTTCATGTTTACGGTCTTGATCCCAAGCGCACATTGACATTAATGCCATCGCGTGGCAGATTATCTAAAAAGACCTGTAAACGAGCAATGGTGCTGTCTAGGCGGCGATTAAATTCGGCATCATAGACAAATTTGTGAATAAGATTATCCTTGTTTTTGGCATCAAGAATAAAATCGTCCACATTTTTCACGAGACCATCCACATTTTTCACGGCTTTATCGCCCGTTGTGATGAGCTTTCGTGCTTCCGTCAGCGTAGAATCAAGCTGCGCGACCAATTTATCTACTTTCGGTGTGTTCGTTTTTACGGTTGCGCGGAGTTCTTTTGTAATGTCGGTTAAATCGTTGGCAATGGCTTGGATATTGCCTTTGTTGCGTTCGACGAGCGTATTCGCACTTTCGGCGACCTCAGCAAGATTTTTGAGTGCTTTGCGCGTGTCGCCGACAAACTTTCCATCGGCAAGCAGCGCCGTTCCTGCATTAGCAATGGTATCAAGTTTTCGCACAATATTTTTCAAATCGGGACCAACTTCGCCAATAATAGCAATCAAATCGGCAATATCACCCGTGTAAATGCCGCGAATGGTGTCCCGCTCGACAAGCGCTTTGGCGCTGGTGCCGGGGGCAATTTCGATTTTGCGCCCACCCGTGATTTCCAAAATCATAATTCTGGCAACAGCATCACTTTTGAGGTCGCTGATATTGTCAATGGAAGCCGTAATTGCCACACCACCGCTCACGGGCTGAACCGTTGTGACAGCGCCGCGTTTCACGCCATTGACCAGTACGGGCGAGGCAATCTCGACACCGCCTGACGAAGGCGACAACATGGTAATCGTGGTAAAACCTGTTCTGGCAAGAATCCCCTTGCCAATAATCACTCCTGCAATGAGGAGAATAAGTGAAGCAAGCGTAACCGCGCCAACTTTAACTTCGGTGGAAATGCCTTTGGGGGACTGTTGCGCCATTATGTGTGGGGGAAATGAACAAAAAAAAGCCCGCCATGAAGAATGCGTCGGGCTTACGTGGGCAAGACTCAAAATTACGAAATAGTTCAGCGTCGGCAAGAGAATTTTTGCCTGAAGTATCGACACCTCACCATGCCACTGCCAAAAAGAGTAAAAAACAGCATAACTACTTGGTAACAGTAAGGTTAATCGGCGTACCAGTTTTGACGGAATCGCGGGGAGCGGGAATTTGCTTGATGACCGTGCCGGGCATAAAGGTTTCATTCACTTCGCCATCGGTAACTTCGCCTACCGTAAAACCTTCTGCGCTCAAGAGGCGGCGGGCTTCATCCAATGATTTGCCCTCTACATCGGGAACAACAACATAGACAACCTCTGGTCCCAAACTCACGACCACATCCACCCGCGCTCCAAAACCAACACGCTGTTTTGCCGGAAGACTTTGCGAAAAGATGATATTTGCCGGAATATTGTCGTTGAATTGGTAGGCGGCGTTATTGAGCGATAATCCCAAACGAATAAGCGCAATACGGGCATCGCGCACCGTCAATCCCACTAATTTCGGCACTTCCAGCATTTGCTTGCCTTTTGAAAGCGTCAAATACACCGTCCGGCTTGATTTGACAAGGCTTGCCGGAAACGGCATTTGATTGACAATAAATCCCGCCGGAATGGAATTGTGATAATATTCGCCTGCAACTTTAACGGAAAAGCCGTTATCTTCCAGTATTCGTGCGGCTTGGTTGTAGCTCATACCCGCAATATTGGGCATTCGCACCACCGAATTATGCCCCACATACCAAGGCATCAACAGAAGGTCGAATGTACCAATGACAACGGCAATACAGAAAAAAATAATGCCGATACGCGAACCGTAGCGAAGCCATTCTCCGCCTTCGGGGGTTTTAGCGCGAGATTCTAAGAGCTGTTCAAAGGAACGATAACGATCAGCCGCCGAAAGAGCAACTTCTTTAAGCCTCGTAACAATATTTTGTATCATAAATTACCGTGAATCAAAAATAGAGAGAAACTGGGCAGTATTGAGTGATAAGCTTTGGGTAAGAGTATCGCTGAGACGTAATTTAATGCCATTATGACTAATGACCAACCACCAATGGCGAATGACCATTTCCTCAGCTCCCCAATACCCACGTATCTTTGCTACCGCCGCCCTGCGAAGAATTAACGACGAGCGAACCTTTGCGCAGCGCAACCCGTGTCAGTCCGCCGGGCATCACATAAATATCTTCGCCGTAGAGAATATAGGGACGCAAATCAACGTGCCGTCCTTCAAAGGTGTCATCCACAAAGGTTGGGACGCGCGATAGGGAAATTGTTGGTTGAGCAATGTAATTACGTGGATTTTCGGCGACAAGTTCGCGGAATTTCGCGTGGTCTTCTTTGCTGGCATGAGGTCCCACCAACATTCCGTAGCCGCCCGATTCATTTGCCGCTTTGACGACCAGTTGCTCAATATTATCCAGAACGTACTGGCGCTGGTCATCTTCCCAACACACGTAGGTCGGAACATTGGGCAAAATCGCCTTTTCACCTAAATAATACTCAATCATTTTTGGAACGTAAGCATAAACCACTTTGTCATCGGCAACGCCTGTACCGGGCGCATTTGCAAGGGCGACATTGCCTCTGCGATAGGCATCCATAATTCCCGGCACACCAAGCAAAGAAGCGGGGTTGAATACGGTTGGGTCGAGGAAGGTATCGTCCACACGGCGATAAATCACATCCACAGGGCGTAAGCCTTTGGTGGTACGCATCTGCACCGTTCCATTGACCACCACCAAATCGCGCCCCTCGACAAGCTCAATGCCCATTTGCCGCGCCAGAAAGGAGTGTTCAAAATAGGCAGAATTGTAAATACCAGGCGTGAGAACTGCACAAACAGGGTCTTTCCGTCCCGAAAGCCAATGCAGCATATCCAGCAAGCGCGACGGATAATCGTCCACCGGAATCACATTCGATGTGGCGAAAACTTCAGGAAATGTACGCTTCATCACTTGCCGATTTTCCAAGACGTAGGAAACACCGGACGGACAGCGCAAATTGTCCTCCAGAACATAGAACGTGCCGTCTTTGTCGCGGATGATGTCGGTTCCGGTGATATGACACCAAATGCCTTTGGGTGGCTCCAAGCCCTTACATTCAGGCAAATACGCTTTGCTGGTGTTTATCACAAACTCAGGAATTACGCCGTCTTTGAGGATTTTTTGGTCATGGTAAATATCCTGCAAAAAGAGATTGAGCGCCTTGATCCGTTGGGACAAGCCCGTTTGAAGATGGTGCCACTCAACAGCATCCACGATGCGCGGCACAAGGTCGAATGGGAAAATTTTCTCGACACCTTCATCGCTACCATACACATTGAAAGTGATACCAAGATTCATCAGCGTACTTTCGGCTGCTTGCTGGCGAAGGCGAATATCGCCTGTGCCGAGCGAATTGATTTTATCAACGAGTTTCCGTGCGCCTAGGCGTGGTGTGCCATCGGGCTGAAACAATTCATCGTAGAATCCTTCGGGATCGTAGGAATTGAAGGTCATAGCATTACTCCCTGAATGGTGTGGGACAACATAAACTGAAAAATATGAACTCTCGTTATGACGCTGGAAATGCGAATGGAAATTCGCAGGATAAAAGAGGGAGCGAATTGATTGTAACTATATTCAAGAAGGCTAAAATGCTATTCACGTCCGGCGGCTGAAGAGTGCGAGAACGCTGCCGTCGGGCGGGTGCGGCGTATGCAATTTTCACCTATTCTCAGTATATTTCAGCCCAATGTAATCACCGCGAGAACCCGCCGGACGGCGAAGAAGCCGCCCGACGGAGTGATACCCGAAAAATTACAACTCACTGCTCTATTGTTCCGATACCATCCACAAAAGCGGGTGCGGAATGCCAGCCCAGAGAGGGACAGCAACATCTGCCGCATCTAGCGCACGGCTATTCCACACATTACAATTATTGACAATGCTGTAAGCACCTGTTTGTGCGGTATTGGCTTCATAAAATGCCGATGAAGCGCCCCAAAAACCTTCACGCAAAAACACGGCTTTTTTCTCGTGCAATTCCACCGAAGTCAGCATTTGTGCGACCATCCGCATATAGTTTTCTTCGCTTAGGCGAATCGTCTTTTGGGCAAATGCCTCACCAGCAAACGCTGCATCGGAAGGTAGCGTATCCATGCCGTTGACGTTCACGACGGCTGCCTGTGAGCGGAAGAGCGCTTTCAGCGCAAGCGGAAGGGTAACAGAACCGCTCATATAAAACTCGCGGTCACCCCAGCCTATTTCCACAAAACGTTTTCCCGCCAAGCAAGGAAATACGCCGCTCCAATCGTAAACCGCCGTGCGAACAGGCATAATGATGCCCGTATGGTACAAATACCGCGTTATCCTGATGCTGACGGTATTGCCATTGAGGTTTTGTGCGGGCAAACCCAAACGTCGCGGAAGAAACAAAGCTACCGCACCGAGCAGTACAACCAGACCAACACCAGCACTAATGCGCTGAAGAGCCGATATTTTTCGCTTTGCATGATTCATCAGTCAGAGGCTCATAGCTTAATGCGGGCGACGGCGACCGCGACCACCACGACGGCGACGATTGCCTTTGAATTGCCCTTGAGGACGATTCGGGTCATCATCGGATTGACCATCCTGCTCACCGCTTTGTTCGGAAGCGTCATCGTCCTCATCGTCATCAAAAGCGGATGCAATCATGGGACTTTCGTCGTCGGGACGGAACTCGCCCTGCGGCTCCGTTGCAAAAAGACCGGGCGGGATAACAATATTTGAGTCATCATTGCTAGGGTACTGCTCATCAATGCTAATATCCAAGCCCGTATCACCAACTTCCGCCTCTTCTTCCGGCGGAATAATTTCCTTTGCGCGTAATTTTTTCGGCGGTTTTGCTTTTTTTGCTGGAGCGGCTTTTTTGCCGGATAGCGCTTGAGTGCTTGCTTCAGAAGCATTTTCTAGTGGCACATTCTCCGATGAAATTTCCGCAGCGATTGGGGCAGGAGCATTGACCGGGACGGCTTTTGCTGCTTGCGGTACTTGTTTTTGTGCGGGTTGTGCGTTTGCGACGAGCGCTTGAACAACGGCTTTATCGACACGTCCAACGTATTTTTTGAAATTTTCCGTCAGTAACTGCACCAGTTTTTGTGCGGTTTTGTCGTAAGCATTGCGGTCAGACCACGCATTACGCGGATTCAGCATTGCTGCCGGAACGCCCGGACACGTCGCCGGAACGCTCAGATTGAACGTCGCATCGTTGGCGTAGGCTACCGAATCAAGAGTGCCAGAGGTAATAGCGGCAACGATTGCACGAGAGTAATCCCGTTTGATACGGCTTCCGGTGGCTTGTGTGCCGCCTTGCCAGCCCGTATTGACAAGCCAAACTTTCGTGTTATTGCGGCGCAGACGCTCACGGAAGAGCATCGCATAGCTAATTGGGTCTTGAAGCATGAAGGTCTCGCCAAATCCTGCGCTGAAGACCGCTCGCGGTTCTGTTTTTGCGTCACCGACAGGGTTTTTCGCGCTATAGCCCGAAAGATAAAAAAACATTGCTTGTTCCTGTGTCAGACGTGCTACGGGCGGCAGCACACCAAAAGCATCGTTCACAAGAATAATCGCATTTTTCGGATGCGGGGAACGAAGTTTTGGGGCGATAGGCTGCACCGTTGAAAATTGCCCAAGCGAGTAGGAAATACGCGCATTGTCGCTAATGGATGTATCGGCAAGATTTGGTTGACGAGTGGCGGGGTCGAATTTCACATTTTCGAGAATAGAGCCAAATGCCCGTGACATCGCGTAAATACTCGCATCGGTCTCCGCCGTAACGCCAAGAGTTTTCGCATAACCGCCGCTTTCAAACGCAAAAACGCCGTCGTCGCCCCATCCGTTGGCATCGTCGCCGACCAGTGTTCGCGCGGGGTCTGAAGAAAGTGTCGTTTTGCCAGCGCCATTGGTGCCGAAAAGCAGCACGGTATCGCCACTTGCGCCAACGGTTGCCGAGCAGCGCATCGGCAGCACACGACGGAGCGGCATCGCATAACTCATCACCGTAAATGCAGCTTTTTTAATTTCTTCCGCATGGCGTGTACCGCCGATAATTGCCAAGCGCTGTGAAAAATCGTACAGTACGAATGTTTCCGCCCGTGTGCCATCAATTTCAGGAATTGCTTTGAAGCCCGGAAGGACGATAATTGTCATGCGCGGGTCGAATTGGCGGAGTTCCGCAGGAAGCGCTTGGGAAAAGGTATTGCGCACAAAGAGGCTCTGCCACGCATTTTCAGTGACAAATCGCATCGGCACTCGCAAGCGCGTGTCCGAACCAAGGAAGCAATCCTGCACATAAACATTGCGGCGCTGCAAGTACGCGCCTAAGCGGGCTTTGAGAGCATTAAACTTTGACTGCTCAATAGCGCGATTTGCCTCGCCCCAGCCGATATGCTCTTTATTAATCTCTTCCTCGACAATAAATTTATCACGCACCGCAAGTTTCGTGTGCGGTGTTGTTTCCACCATGACCGCGCCATCAGCCGACATAACGCCTTCGCGCAAGAACAAGATATGTTCGTACAGCTCTGGCGTGGAAAGATTATGAAAAATTTGACCAAGATTGTGAAGTCCATGCTTTTGCGCCAAAAACTGCGGCAAAGGCAGGATTTGCCCTGCTGGTTCTGGCTTAGGCGCTGGTTGGTTTGGCTGTTTGGGCGCTTGAACGCTTTGCTGTTGAGCGCTTTGCTGTTGCTTTGCTGCTGATTGAGGTTTTCCGTGTGCTTGCTTGGGAGCGAGAGGCGCTTGAGGCGGCACCGAATCTTGCTCGGTCGCTGCCACCGCCGTCGGTTCAATACCCTGCTCTACACTGGGCGAAGCGGGTATTTCTTGCTCAAGGACATTTTCGGTGGGTGCGAGTGTATTCGCGGACGATGCTTTCTTTTTTGCAATGCGAGAAGGTGGTTTTCGTGCCATGAGTGTGGGTTTGTGAAAGTAGAATATCCATTAAAAATAGTTCGTCGTTCAAGCAACAATGATGCTTGTTAGTTTTGCGCCAAAACCTCGCTAACTACTAATTGCGCTTCTGCGGTGAGTGCGTCTTTGGTGCGTGCGGCGAGTCGTTGTTTTTCGTTTGCCAAATAATCACGCATCGCTGGTTTGAGTTCAATGCCATCAAGCGGGAAGAATGAGAGACTTTGTGCGAGTTTGGCAGCTTTTACTTCGGGCGGCAGTAGTTTGTTCAACACAATTTTTCGTTCTTCATACACCAAACAATGCCCGCCGGAAAAATTACCTTTGTCAATAATCACTTGAACGCCGATAGATTCAGCAATGGTCTTAAGTTCTTCGAGAAGTTTTTCGGGTTTGAGTTTCAACGGTTTCCTCGTGTCGTTGTGATACAAAATTTAGACGGTGCTTGGGTCTATGCCAAGTTCACGGAGTTTTGCCGCAAGGCGCTCGTTCAGCGTCTGCTCGTCGTTAAGGCGCTCTAATGCCTTTTTTTCGCGCTCAAACGCTTCATTGGCAAATCTCTCTGCTTGTTTCGCACGCTCCAGTGCCTCATCGCGCATGGCAATTGCTTCTTCGCGCATCCGCTCTATCTCGACAAACGTAAAAAAAGGTCGTCCGTCGGGGCGGTAAATATTGATGCTTTTCTCCGGCTCGTACTCGAAGCGGATGCCGAGAAGTGGGCTTATCCACTGGTTCATTGTGGAAACCTCTTGAAATCTGCCTTCCAAGCGAATCCATGCCCGCAAAGTGAACTCAATCGGGTCGAGTTCGTAGTATTCGTCTGCTCCGTAGCGCTCGTACCATTCGCGTTTGCCTTCCATTTCTTTTTCATCATTGCTGGGCGAAAGCACTTCAAATATCACCTGCGGCGCAATATTTTTTTCTAGCCATTGTTTGTACGATCCCCGATAGCCCTTGGGGCGGCCAAAAACAACCAGCGTATCAGGCGCAAAGCGGATTTTTGGGTTTCCCTCGACAGGATACCAAAATAAATCGCTTGCCACAAATACATCCGGACGGTCACGGAAGAGAGATTCCAACTCGCCATTCAACTTTTGAATCCAATCGAATTGTTCGGTATTTTGTGCCACAGGCTCTCCGTCGGAATCGGGATAAACAAGTTGCCCCGGCTCACCAATGGGACGAGAAGGCGTTTCCACAAGCCGCTCTCTACCAATGCGTGTGATGTACATAATTCTCTCCAAAATCTGACGTTGCCGCGAACATTACTTCAGCAAAATACACAGAAAGATTTGTTAGCGCAAACTGCGCGTCAATCTTGACAAACGTGCCTTTGCCTTTCTGCTTGTCTTACCAGCCCGTATCGCCGAGTGTTGTGCAATGAATTTTTTCGTTGTTGCGGCGCTGCGGTGCGGCTTGTGTTGGTGCGCCGCCCTTTTTTGCCAGAATCATAGCTTGCGTCAAACGGGCGCGTTCTTGGCGGATTTCTTCGCGGATTTGCGCATCGCGCTCACGGTCGTAGTAGAGCGTTCCATCAACAAAGGTTTTTTCGGCGCGAGCATAGATGGAAAGCGGGTTGTCCGACCATACCACGACATCGGCATCTTTGCCAATTTTCAGGCTTCCAACTTTTGCATCAACACGGAGCATTTTCGCGGGATTCAGCGTGACAAATTTCAATGCTTCTTCTTCCGGCACACCGCCATACTTAACGGCTTTGGCGGCTTCTTGGTTCAAACGCCGCGCCATTTCTGCGTCGTCGGAATTAAACGCAACGTTGATGCCCATTGCATGAAGAACAGCGCCATTGTACGGAATTGCTTCTGCAACCTCCATTTTATACGCCCACCAATCCGAGAAAGACGAAGCGTGTGCGCCATGCGCTTTCATTTTGTCGGCAACTTTATAGCCTTCCAAAATATGCGTAAAGGTGTTGACGCGAAAACCAAACTGCTCTGTAACCCGCATGAGCATCGTGATTTCGGACTGCACGTAGGAATGGCAGGTGATAAAACGCTTGCTGTTCAGCACTTCGACAAGCGCGTCAAGCTCCAAATCGCGGCGCGGTGCGATGCCTTGCGATGCGCTGTTGTTTGCACCGGATTTCGCCGCAGAAAAATTCTTCCACGCTGATTCATATTCGCGGGCGCGGGTGAAGGCATCCACCATAACTTGCTCAACACCCATGCGGGTTTGCGGGAAACGTTGATTGTAGAGATCACCCCAATTTGCCTGTTTCACGTTTTCACCCAACGCAAATTTCACAAAGCCCGGAGCGCCATCAAACTTGAGTTGTTCACTATTCAAGCCCCAACGCAACTTGATAAGTTGCGTTTGTCCGCCAATCGAATTGGCAGAACCATGAAGCAAGTGCGATGTTGTAACGCCGCCCGCAAGTTGGCGGTAAATATTGATGTCCTCAGGATTGATAACATCTGCCTCGCGGACTTCGCAAGTCACGCTTTGCCCGACTTCGTTGATGGATTGCAGCGCGATGTGCGAGTGTTCATCAATGATTCCGGGTGAAATGTGCTTGCCCGTGCCGTCAACAATCGTTGCGCCAGCTTCCGTGAGATTTTTTCCAATGGCGGCAATTTTACCGTTTTTCAGCACAATATCGGTGTTTTTGAGAATACCATCTTTTTCACACGTCCAGAGTGTTGCATTTTTAATCAACACCGTTTCTTGCTTGGGAAGCGTGGTAAAACCGTATTCCAAAGGCGGAAAGGTTCGCTTGCCCAAGCCGGCAAGCGGATTCACGGTGTCGGGCTTTGGAGCGGTTGCTTCAAAAGGTTTAGTGCGCTTTGCCGACCATGCGAACCATGCGCCTGTTTCATCTTGACCTTTGCCAGACCACGCATCACCACTGGTTTTGCTATCAATCCAGCCCGTCAGCGACATTTCACCTTTTGCGCCGGATTTCTTTGCAAAGCGCATCGTAACAAGGTTTCCGCCACCACTGCGGTCGAGTGCAATGGGAATTTTGAGCGTGTCATTTTGCAAGACAAGTTCGCTCTGAGGCGCTCCCGCCGTGCCTTTGATGGCAAGAGTATATTCGCCGATGCCCGCAAGCGAAAGCGCGTAAGATCCGCGCACATCGCCATTGGCGGGGTTTGCAAGTTCGTACAGTTTTCCTTGTACCCAATTGTGAAATATCGTTGTTTCTGCATCAAAAATATCACCCGACGCAACCAGCAAATTCGCCACTTTGCCTTTTTCAATCGTGCCGATTTTGTCCGACATTTTGAGTAATTGTGCCGGAACGGTTGTGAGTGCGGCAAGCGCTTGTTGCTTGGAAAGCCCGTATTTGAGCGCTGTGCGAAGGCTTGGCATAAAATCTATTTTCGCCCGAAGCCCGGCGGTCGTGATGGCAAATGGCACACCTGCTTTTTCCAGCGACGCAGGATTGGTCGGAGCAAGCTCCCAATGCTTCATTTCCATCAAAGTTGCATTGAGCGCATCAAGCGGGTCGTCGAGATTGTATGCTAATGGGAAGTTGAGCGAGGTAATAAGCGGTGCTTGAGTCTTTTTTATATCTTCGATAACGGCGTATTCGTCTCCGTAGGTTCGCAAAATGTACTGCACTCCCGCTTCGTCGCCAATGCGGTCAGCGCGAAGAGCATTTAAGCGTCCGCCGGAAACATCCATGATTTGTGGCAAGGTTTGAAGCGCATTCCAAGCATCAAGCGACAGATTGGTTTCGGTGGAAAGCGGTTCTGAGGCGCGAGCCTGTTTGTACCAGGTTGCATCAAGGTATGTCTGGCGCAAAAGCGCAATCACGCCCATCGGCGAACTTGGGTATTCTTGACGCGACGAACCGCGATTCAGCGATAATTCTGCGGCAGCACGAGCATTGAGAATAAGCGCCTGCTCTTTGCCATCGCCCAGCGAAACGAGTGTGGCTGCGCCTCTGGCTATGCCATCATGCTGAAATGTAAGTGCCGCACCAAATCCCATACGCCGCAACTCATCGGCGGCTTTAGGATTCGCCACAAAGAACGTTGCGGCTTGCTTTTCAGGTTTTAGCGCCTCGTTCCATGCGTAAGCGCCTTGTGTTTTGGAGTCGTATTGAGGAGCTTGAGCGCGAGAGAATGGCGCAGGTGGTGGCGCAACTGGCATTCCATAATCGCTGTCCATTTCGATAAAGGACGGATAGACGACTTTGCCCTTGAGATCATAAACAACGGCACCGGGCGGAATAGTAATCTTCGCACCCACCGCCTCAATCATGCCCTCGCGGATGACCACGGTGCCAGATTCTATCGTATTTGTGGGGCTGACGACGATACGAACGTTTGTCAGTGCGTAACATTCTGGCTTTTTATTGGCAGTTTCGCCCGATGAAGGGAAGGTTTCCTGAGCCAAAAGAGTCCCGGTGCCGCAGAGAATAACAGTTGCAATCTGAAACACGGCAAAAAATGTTGAAACAGTACGCTTCATCATGGTACGAAGGAATAACAAGGTGTAGAAAAAGTTGCTTCACGCCAAAGCGCGTAAAATAAGAATCTTTGCGACGCTGTGCCAGATTTTTTTTCGCGCCAACTTTTACCTAGATTTGAGAGATGGAAATACCCTCTATACTCTACACGTTGTCCACTCTGGAAACGGCTCGTTTGACGCTTCGCGCTTTTGATACCGCCGATGCGTCAGCGATTTCTGCGCTTGCCAATGACCGTGATATTGCAAAAAATCTCGCAACCCTACCGCACCCATACTTGCCAGAAATGGCGATGGAATGGCTGGCAACGCTTCCAGACTTGCATAGCGGCAAGACACACCGCATCTGGGCGATAACGCTCAAAGGGATGCAACTCATTGGGGCAATTGGTCTGCACGACGTTAGCCATGAGCATAGCAACGCAGAACTTGGCTATTGGCTTGGCAAAGAATACTGGGGCAAAGGCTTTGCAACAGAGGCGGCACGGGCTGTTGCGGAATACGGGCTTGGCGAAATGAGTTTGGAACGGGTCTATGCAAAACATTTTGCTCGCAACCCGCAATCTGAGCGAGTGCTGGCAAAAATCGGTATGCAACACGAGGGCGTACTCCGGCGGCACTTTTGCAAGTGGGGTGAGTTTCAGGATTGTGTGATGTATGGGATTGTGCAAGGTGAGTTGTGACGGGGAAATGTTCTTCGGAATTTTCACATTTTGAAAATATTTGGCAAAAGTGCTGAAAAAGCGTACCTTTGTTGCTAAACTTTTTTCTCTGAAAGCAGTTATGAACGTTACGTTTTACACCCTCGGTTGCAAACTCAACTATGCCGAAACCTCGCAATTACAAAGCCTCTTTGAACGCGACGGTCACACGGTCGTTCCCTTCGGACAGCCTACCGATGCGGTGATTATCAATACTTGCACTGTTACCGAAAACGCCGATAAAGAATGTCGGCAGATTATTCGCCGTGCGCTGCGGGTTTCGCCGTCGGCATTTGTGGGCGTTACGGGCTGTTATGCGCAACTGCAACCCGAAGAAATTGCCTCCATCGAAGGCGTTGATGCGGTCTTTGGGGCAAAAGAGAAATTTCAGATTACCAATCTTATTCGCAATTTCCGCAAACGAGATACACCGCACTGCTTTGTTGGCGAACTTGACGGCTCATTAGAATTTGTCGAAGCGCAGTCAAGCGAGACGGACAGCCGCACACGAGCATTTTTGAAACTCCAAGACGGCTGCAACTACAAATGTAGTTTTTGCACAATTCCTTTGGCACGTGGAAAAAGCCGCGCAATGGATTTCCATTTGATACCGCAGAAAATACGCGCTTTGGAAGCAAGCGGCTATCACGAAGTCGTGCTGTCGGGTATCAATCTCGGCGATTACGAAGCCGCAACAGGCGAAACATTTACCGATGTTGTGCGTCAAATTGAGGAAATGCAGCCGCGTTTGCGTGTCCGAATTTCTTCGATTGAGCCAAATCTGCTGACGCGGGAGATTATTGAAATTATCGCGCAATCAAGCATTTTTTGCCCATCATTCCACATCCCGCTCCAAAGCGGTTCGCCGGATGTCTTGCGCCAGATGCGCCGCCGCTACAAAACGGAATATTATCGTGATTTGATTGCAACAATTCGAGATTTCATGCCGTTTGCGGGTATTGGTGCAGATGTTATTGTGGGATTTCCAACAGAGACCGATGCGCATTTTGAAGAAACGTTTGAATTTTTACATGAACTCCCAGTCTCGTACCTCCACGTTTTTAGCTATTCCGAACGAGAAAACACGCCTGCTGCGGAGTTCTCCACGCTCAATGGCGGCGTTTCGATGCAAAAACGCGCCGAGCGCTCCAAACGCTTGCGCACACTTTCGGCAAAAAAGAAGTTCGCGTTTTATCAGTCGGAATGCGGCACCGAGCGCACCGTTATTCCCGAGCAGCGCAGCGCCGAAACAGGCTTATGGACAGGCTGGACGGAAAATTATGTCCGGGCGGAGTTCGCGGGCGCAGCAAGCCTCGTGCAAGCCCCCATGCGGGTCAGACTCAAAGAAACCGATGGAGAAACAGTTGTCAGTGAAATGCTGCACGGCGCATCACGCTTTGATGCGAGTGCGATTTCGTATATTCCGATTATGGTATGATTTCCACAGCAATAAGCGTATAAGCGGGTTGCACGTGAGGTACACGTTAGAAAAACACATTATTTGTTGCGAATTGCTATTCGCACACCACTGTTCAAAGTATGTATGAGTAACCAAGCAAATGGCTACGTGGTAGCCGTCGTCGGCGCAACAGGGCTTGTCGGGCGGACAATGCTCCAAGTTCTTGAAGAGCGTAATTTTCCCGTTCAATCGCTTAAACTCCTCGCATCGAAGCGCTCTGCGGGTTCAACACTGACGTTTAAGGGGCAAGATTACACCGTTGAAGAACTGACGCATGATTCATTTAAGGGCGTTGATATTGCAATATTTTCCGCCGGTGGCTCGACAAGTAAAGAATTTGCACCTTCAGCAGCAAAAGCAGGCTGTGTTGCGATTGACAACAGTAGCGCGTGGCGTATGCACAAGCACGTTCCGCTTGTTGTCCCGGAAGTCAATAGTCATGCGCTTCAGGGGCATCATGGTATTATTGCGAATCCAAATTGTTCGACGATTCAGCTTGTCGTCGCTTTAGAGCCGCTTCATAATAGCTTTGGACTCAAGCGCGTGGTTGTTTCGACGTATCAATCCCCAAGTGGCGCGGGTAAGCAAGGCGTGGAAACGCTCCATAATGAGCTTGCCGGAAAGCCCGTACAATCAACATTTTCTGCACCAATCGCCTTCAATACGGTGTTTCACACTATCAAAGAGCAATTTGGTTTTTCGGAAGAAGAAACAAAAATGTTGAACGAAATTCGCAAGATCATGGAACTTCCAGCACTACGGCTTGCCGTAACGTGTGTGCGTGTTCCAACGCTAGGCGGACACGCAGAATCGGTGAATATTGAAACCGAAAAAGCGATTTCACCCGAAGCAATGACTGCGGTTCTAAAAGCCGCTCCGGGCATTATTATTACCGATGAGCCTCATAACGCCGCTTATCCGACACCGCGTATGAGCGATGGGCGCGATGAAGTCTTTGTTGGTCGCATCCGCAAGGATGATTCGGTCGAACACGGGGCGTATATGTGGGTCGTGTCGGATAATATCCGCAAAGGCGCAGCCACCAATGCGGTGCAGATAGCGGAAGTCCTTGTTGAGAAAGGTTGGGTTGGCGTAACACCGCTTGCTGCCGGAGAAGCATTCTAAGTTTTCGTTATGCAATGAAAAAAGTTTGTTATTAGTCTTGCTTTGTGTATTTTCACAGACTGAAAATAACGTTACAACCAGACACAATTATCTTCTTCGTCTCATATTTTACCAATCAGGAGAATCCTTCAATGTCGCAGAAATTGCTTACCTTTCGCCCCGGCGAGGTTATTATTCGTGAAGGTGAACGCGGAAAAGGGTATTACATCCTTGAATCCGGTACTATTAGCCTCAGCAAGCAAGGCGTAAAAATCTCCGAACTTGCCGGTTCTGGAACAATTTTTGGCGAAATGAGTGATATTCTCGATGAGCCGCGCACCTGTACCGCAACGGCTGAGTCAGCGGCGCAAGTAGCATATTACCCATATAGCCTTGATGAAATTATTCGTCAGCATCCTGATATTGCCAAGCAACTCGTTATCGCGCTTGCTGAACGCATCTCCACAACAACCGATGCGCTTACACAAGGCAAACTCGCGTTTCTTGAGCTAACACGTAAATAAAACGTTCTATTTTTTTTTCATGCCCAAGTAGGAGTTCTTCAAATGAGCAAAACCATTTCCTTCAAGCCGGGCGATATCGTCATGCGCGAAGGTGATCGCGGTGGCGACGGATTTTATATTTTAGAATCTGGTAGTTTTGAGGTCATCAAGCAAGGCGTAAAAATCCGCGAAGTGATTATCGCAGGAACAATTTTTGGCGAAATGTCCGATATTTTGGGACAAGCACGCTCCTGTACGATTGTTGCAAAAACGCCCTGCACCGTGACGCACATCACTCAGGGCTTAGACGAGGTCATTCGTGCCTATCCCGATACCGCAAAAGAGCTTATTACCTCGCTTGCGCGTCGCCTTTCCAGCACGACGAATCAATTTACCCAAACGCAGTTTCTTATCTGGAAACATAGTCAAGATTGATTGCACTGTACGAAGTTTTGTAGAAACGCCCGCGATATGGTTTCGTTGGGCGTTTTTTTTATTCAAAGCGATTGCAATGATATTGCTTCCCCAAACCCCATCACTACCCTTTCTTTTACCATGCTTGCCGAAATCATCGCCCGCTTAGACCATATCGCCCGCCCATTCGCGGTGCATTTGCCGCCCTCTTTAGCAACACAACTATACTCGTCAGGGCGGAACGTCTTTCTCTCGGCGCTTATGGCGGAAAGACCACCTTTGACAAGGGTTGCCGAACAATACAAGCGGACGCTTTGGGACTTAACGTTTCAGCATGGTTTGCTCAATGCTGCCGGAATGTTCAAGCACGGCGAAGGCTACGAAACCGTCTGGGGGCAAGGTGCAGGCGGCTATCTTTCCGGTACAACGACCGCACACCAACGCACGGGCAACATCAAAAACGGCATTGCCAAGCCATTTGCGCCGTATCCTCGCTCTCGTGCGGCTTCCAACTGGCTGGGACTGCCGAATGATGGGCATGAAGCCGTTGCGAAGCGCATAGCGGCATTTGAACGGTACGAGGGCTTTCCGATAGGGGCGAGCCTGATGACTTCGCCGGAATCAAGTGGAAAAGAGGCGTTGGAAGAGCTTATTGTTGGAATGAGATTGTATGAGCAGGCGGGTGTAGATTTTTTGGAAATCAATGAAAGCTGCCCGAATGTTGCGCATGGTGCATCAACGCTGGAAGCAATCACAGAACGACTTGAATATACAAGTCGTCATTTTCTGGCGCAGCGCCCACGCCGTTTGCCTGTGGTGGTGAAATTCTCAACCGATACAGCACCCAGCGATGTGGAGGCACTTCTGGATATTCTCTGCTCCCTCGGCTATGACGGCGTGAACTTTGGCAACACCTCCACCAATTATGCGCACCACCGAACCATGCTCCACGCCAGCGACAAAGCGCTTTTTGACTATTTCACCCAAACCTTTGGCGGCGGCGTAAGTGGGAAGCCTCTTGACACACTCTCGCTTAACCTTGTCCGCCGCGCAAGCGAGGTGTTGCGGGCAAAAGCGCCGAAGCAGGAATTTCATATTATCCGCACAGGCGGCATTGCGACGAAGGCAGATGTTGAAGAGAGCTTCGCAGCAGGGGCTTCGCTCTGCCAGTGGTACACGGGGTATTTTGAGCGATTTGCTGAGGATGGGCATTCATTGTATGCGAAGATGTTTGGAGTGTGAGGGTTGGAGGGTGGAGTTGAGCGGTTCTGCGTTTGCCAAGATTTGATCAGTGTGATTTCAAAAAAAAAAAGTTGCTTCCCCAAAAGAGTAGGAAAGCAACTTTTTTAATAATTCAATGGTTCATCTGGTTCATCACCAAATTACGCCTCTTCCGGTACAGCAAGAGCAGCTGCACGAGGTGTAGGCATCGCCTGAAGGTGGATTGGTTGATTTTTAATCCACGTTTCGTTGTGTGAGTCGAGCAGATGTTTCGGTACGGGGCGCAAATCCCAAACCAAACCCACTAATGACAATAGTTTGAGGGTGTAGTAGGTAATATCCAATTCCCACCAGAAAAAGCCATTGCGGGCTGAGGATTGGAAGCGGTGATGGTTATTGTGCCAGCCCTCGCCCAGCGTGATAAGCGCCAAAACAAAGTTGTTGCGACTCGTATCAGTTGTGACGTAGCGTCTGCCGCCCCATGTATGAGAAAGGGAGTTGATAGTAAACGTACCATGCCAGCAGAAAACGGTGCTGATGCACAGTCCCCAGACTAAGCCCGGAATCCCTGCAATCAAGAACATCATCACACCCCACGTAATGGGCGGAATCAAAAAGTTTTTGTTCAACCAAACAAGTTCGGGATAGCGCATCAAATCACGAACATAATGCTCTTCGGTCTTATTGGTGGATTCGCTCAAAATCCAACCCACGTGCGACCACCAAAAACCGTCTTGCGGTGAGTGTGTATCGCCCTCTTGGTCGGAATGGCTGTGATGGTGACGGTGATGGGAAGCCCACCAAATCACACCTTTTTGAACCGAACACATCGCCAAAAACGCAAGGCAAAACTGAAACACGCGGCTTGTCGAGTACGTCTTGTGCGAGAAATACCGATGATAACCGCCTGTTACGCCGAACATTCGCACGGCATAGCCCGCAAATGCTAGGGCTACATACCACCACGAAAATTCGATAAAAAATGCAGCAAAACAACCGATATGCAGCGCCCAAAACGGCAGCGTGCTTGGTCGGAAGTAATACAAGGCAGAAGGCTTCTTTTCCATGAAGCATACCCTCAATTAGTGAAACAAGATAGTTGTTGTATAAAACTCCAACAATCGAGGGCTTTCGCACGAAACTTTGTGCCTACACCGACCCGCCAAGACTCGTCCACATCGCAATATGAACGGGAAACGGCGGCAGGAAGTGTACTCAAAAAGTATCTGCGAAAATCCTTGTACCGATTGTGTTGTTTTCAAAGAAAGAATGTACCGAAAAACTCTTGTTGCCAACTTGAGACTGTTTGACAATGCAAGACGATAAACCTGTAAAAATAGGGCTTTTTTCGGCGAAATCCAAAGAAAGTTCATGCAATCGGGGCAATGGCGGCTTTTGCACAAGCGCCGTACTCAAACCTAGAAACTAAAAACCTCTACACTTTGTTCTGCGTGAATATCTTGCTATGTTTGTGCTTGCTTCGATTTTTTGCAACGACCGAACCAATGGCTTCGATATGGCGACTTCTTCCGAAATAGCTTTGCATGGCGAATCTCTGGGCATCGGCGGTCACCCGCGCGGGCTTTCGACACTTTTTTTTACTGAGCTTTGGGAGCGTTTCAGTTACTATGGGATGCGAGCTATTCTCATTTTGTACATCGTTGCTCCTGTGAGCAATGGCGGCTTGGGACTAAGTATCAAGGCAGCAGCCGCTATTTACGGAACCTACACGATGTGGGTGTATTTATTAGCATTGCCAGGTGGCTTTATTGCCGACCGATGGCTGGGAGCAAGGCGGGCAGTGGTCTGGGGTGGCATAATTATTGCGCTGGGGCATTTTGTCATAGCGCTAGTCGCCGTCATCAGTGAAATACAGCTTTTTTATGCCGGATTAGCGCTTATCACCATTGGCACGGGACTGCTCAAACCCAGTATTAGTGCGATGGTTGGGGAATTGTATCCCGATGGCGATGAACGGCGTGATGCAGGGTTTTCACTGTTTTTTATGGGTATCAACATTGGTGCGGCGGCTGCACCGATTGTATGCGGTTTTCTGGCGCAGCACCCTGTGTTTAAGGCATGGTTGCTGAGTGTGGGGATGAATCCCGCGCATTCATGGCATTGGGGCTTCGGAGCGGCTGGAATCGGCATGGTTATAGGGTTAGTGCAGTTTCTTGTCTCGCAAGACCGCTTCCAGACTGTCGGCAAATGTAAACACGAACAAAGCGCTTTTATGAGCGACAACAATCTTTTTCAGCCACTTTCTGCCCAGCAGTGGCGGCGTGTCGGCGTTATCGGCATTCTCTTTCTTTTTACCGTGATTTTCGGTATTGTTTCCGAACAAGCGGGGTCGAGCATGAATCTTTTTGCTGACCGCCTGACGCGCACGAGCATTTGGGGCTGGGAATTTCCTTCCAGTTGGTTTCAATCGGTGATTCCGATTTACGTGATAATTCTCGCACCCTTGCTCTCGCGCCTCTGGATGCGGCTTGGAGACCGCCAGCCCTCGTCTCCGGCAAAATTTGCCCTAAGCCTCCTCTTTGTCGGATTAGCATTTAGCGTGATGGTGGCGGCATCCGTAGCGGCGCGGCATGGAGAAGTCAGCCCGCTCTGGCTTTTGGGGGCATTTTTTCTGCAAGAAATTGGTGCTGTTTTGCTGAATCCGACAGGACTGAGCGTTGTCACAAAACTCGCCCCCGCGCATCTTGTCGGGGTGATGATGGGTGTGTGGTTTTTGGCAAGCGCCGTTGCAAGCCGCATCGCGGGACACTTAGCGGGTTTTTTTGACGAGAACAATACGGATTTTTTAGCCCAATATTTTGGTGGGCTTTCGGGGGTGATGATTCTGGCAGCGCTACTTTTGGCGCTTCTCACCCCTCGCATACGCCGTATGATGGCGGGAGTGCGGTGAATGTCCGTGTTCTATCGGGAAGGATAAAGAAAATCAATTCCTTTCGGACACGACTGACTAGACGAGCGTATCATACAGTTTGCGGAGCATCTGGACATCTTCCCATGTTGCTTTTTTCCATTCGGGGTTGCGTAGCAGTGCGGCGGGGTGATAGGTGGCTATCATCGGGATTCCCCGAAATTCCAGTGTCTGCCCGCGAATAGCACCCATGGTGTGTTTCGATTTCAAAAGCGTGTTGACAGCCGTCAGCCCGACAGCGAGAATGACTTTGGGCTGCACAAGGTCAATTTGCTTGTACAGATACGGCTCACATTCGGCAACTTCGTCGGCTTCAGGGCGACGATTTTCTGGGGGGCGGCATTTGATGATATTGGCAATATACACGTCTTCACGGTGAAACTGAATTGCCTCTAAAATCTTCGTCAAAAGCTGACCCGCCCGCCCGACGAAAGGTTCACCTTGCGCATCTTCATCGGCTCCGGGAGCCTCGCCGATAATCATCAGTCTAGCGTTGAGATTTCCCGTCCCAAAGACAAAATTGGTGCGTGTTGCGCCGAGTTTGCAGTTTTGGCATTGATGAATTTGGTCATAGAGCAGAGGCAGACTGGAAGCATTTTTCCAAGCGGTGTCGCGTATTAGTGGTTCTTGTTTCATGGCGAGAGGATTTGGAAGTGAAGGCAGCGCAGAAGCGTTTTCTGGCGCAGTCAATGGTAAAGGAGCCGTAATCCCTCGTATCGGCGCAGCGTAGGCAATATCTCCGCCAAGTGCTTGGCGTTGGAGCAGATAGCGCTCAATACGAGAAAAAATAGTGTCGGGGTGATTCATAACAACAGAGTTTTTGCAAATATGCTCAGAAAAATTGCCGTAGAAGAGAAATTTTGTGTAATTTAGAGGCTGTTTTGTTAAAACACAAATGATTTATGCAATACGGATTGCATTTCAATAATTATCGTTTTGCGATTTTTTTTGTTTCTACTTTTGTTTGTCATTATGAGTACAAGTATTGAGCAGCGTTCCGATTTTCGGAAAATGGCGCTATTTGTTGGCGTTGGTTTGTTGTTTATGTTGGGTATTGTTTTCGGTGGATTTTATGCCGAAGCGTATATCAATCCTTGGCTTAAAGGTAAACCGGAGCGTTACGGACAAACCGTTCTTCAAACGCCAAAAGTCGTTATCGCGATGGAAAACCCCCAGCCTACATCGGCTTTGGAGGAGATATTGAAGGCTCCCGTTGCTCCCCCGGCGGATGATCCCAATCTCAAAGTACGCGACGGATTGATTCTCTGGCTTCGTGCTGATGCTGTCCCAGCAGGTGTTAAGCATTCCGACCTTGTTGCAATTCTACCCGATGCTTCGCCCCAGCGCAACCATGCTCGCCAGATGTACCCAATTAGCCGCCCACGCTACTCGCAAGGTGAGATAAATGGTAAAGATGCCTTGCATTTTGATGGCAAAGACTCGTTCTATTACTACGAAAATAATTTTGGTATCAGCCCTGCAACTGTTTATGCGGTCTGGAAACGAAAAGAATACGGCGGACAGCCATTCCAACGGCTGTACTCAAGTGGTGGCTTCGGTACAGACTACGAGAATGCGAAATCCATGCCTCCTGGTCAGCCCGCCGTCAACGGTATTTATTTCAGTGCTTTCGACCCGAAAAACGACGGCACCGATATTATTGATGCAACGCAACAGCCCGTAGCGCCAAATATTGAAGCAACACTCCACAAAAATATTTCTACTCAACCTGTCGATTTGCGCCGCTTTATGATTGGGCGCTTAAACCATGGTCCGGTACAGTTTTTCTCCGGCCAGTTGGGCGAAATTTTGCTCTTCAATCGTGCGCTGAACGCCGAAGAGCAGAAACAAGTCGAGAGCTATCTGACGGCAAAATATAAATTGAATCAACCAGCACAATAATCACGCATTTTTTCGGCATAATGACCAAACGAGCAACGCTTCAACTCACAGGCGCAATGCGGCTTGTAGGAACAAACGATTTCGGCAAAACAACCACATTCGATGTGCAGCCTGAAAATGGCGGCGATGGTTCGTCGGCATCGCCGATGGAAGTATTTTTGCAATCCGCAGCAGCGTGTTCGGGGATGGATATTCTAGCGATTATCCGCAAGAAGCGCAAAACGGTGACGGATTTGCAGATTGCCATTGAAGGCGAACGCGCCGAGACGCACCCGCAAGTTTACACCTCAATCACGGTGAAGTATGTTTTAACCAGCCCCGATGCAAGCGAGGGCGATATGACCCGCGCTTGCGAACTCTCTCAAGACCAGTATTGCAGCGCTTTTGCAATGATTAAGCAGAGTGGGTGCGCGGTTTCGTGGACGTGCAGCGTTGTCCGACCGTGAATTTCAAACAATTTCACCATTCAACGACATAAATTAGGATGTATCCCGCGTGGGATACTGTCTTTTCTCATCATCTTATTTGATACTTGTTTATGAGCAAATCAGCACTGGATTATCTCGTGCCAAAAACCGCCGCAGCACGGGCGCGGTACAAATCGGGCAATCGTCCTTCTTTCGCACAATTTGTGCAAGATTATATCAATCAAGAGGTTGACGTTCAAGGTAGCTTCTTTGATTTTATGACTGACCGCAACACCTATTTTGATTACAAACTCATCGGGCATCACGTTGACTTTATCATCCGTCGCATGATTCCTGAGGTGCTTATTCACTCCAAAAAGCAAGATGAACGCATCGTCCGCGACCACTATGATCGTGGCAACGACTTTTTCCGTTCGTTTTTGGGACCGCGCATGGTTTACACCAGCGGCTTTTTTGTGGATTTGGAAAATGACACCCTTGAAATGGCGCAAGACCGCAAAATGCAGATGGTCTGCCAAAAACTCCATATGAAGGAAGGCGATCGCCATTTAGACATCGGTTGCGGCTGGGGAACGCTTATTACCTATTCTGCAAAGCATTTTGGCGCAAATTCAACAGGCGTAACGATTGCGCAAGAAGGCTACAACTGGGGTATGAAGCAAATTGCGGACAACGGCGTAAGCGACCGTTCGCGTATTTTGCGTATGGATTACCGTGATATTCCTAAACAAAAATTTGATAAAATTACGTGCTTGGAAATGGGCGAACACGTTGGTATTCGCAAGTTTCAAGGCTTTATTGAGCAGATTTACGACCTTTTGGCGGATGACGGGAAATTCTACATCCAACAAGCCGGTTTGCGTGCAAATCCCGGTATCTTCACAGGCGGTCAGCACTGGGAAGATTTGATTTGGGGATTGTTTATGAACGAATATATTTTCTCCGGCGCTGATGCCAGCACCCCACTTGCCTTCTTGGTGAACTCGCTTCAAAAAGCAAACTTTGAAGCAAATACGGTCGAGAATCTCGGCATTCACTATTCCGTGACGATTCACCGTTGGTACGAAAATTGGCTGGAAAACGAAGAATTTATCAACAGCACCTACGGTGTATGGTGGTTCCGCTTGTGGCAAATTTTCCTTCGCTGGTCGGTGGATATCGCAGCGCAAGGTTCTTCCACTTGCTGGGCGATTGTTGCTCACAAAAATCTTAATGAAACAAAACGCCACGAGTACATCGGCAAACTCAATCTTGGCGAACGCGCCACCGAGTTAGCTGTTCCGATGGAACTCTAAGCCCGATGTTCGGAAAAAGAGCCTTGTCTTGCCGCTTGGCAAACAAGGCTCTTTTTTTCGTTGTGCTGAATATTACGCGAGCTAGAAATAGAATCTTTCATCCTTACGAATCCGTTTTGAACCATGCTAGATACAAAATTTATCCGCGAACATACTGAGCGTGTTATCCAAAACTCATCGGCAAAACACGCGCAGCCCGACATTCCGGGTTTTGTGCGCCTGGACGAGCGCCGACGCGCCATTATTCAAGAAGGGCAAGACCTGAAAGCCAAGCGCAATACCGTTTCGGACGAAATTGCACGGCTCAAAAAAGCAAAAGAAAATGCCGACCAACGTATTGCCGAAATGAAAATCGTTTCCGATACCATCAAGCATCTGGACGAGGAATTGCGCGGCATTGAAGAACAAATGGAGCATATTGCGCTCTTCGTACCGAACATTACCCACACGAGCGTTCCGCACGGCAAAGATGCCTCGGCAAATATCGAAGTGCGCCGCAAAGACGGTATCAATCCTTGCGAGGGTGAAAAAGGCTTCCGCAAAGACCACGCGACATTGGCGAAAGAACACGGCATTGTTGATTTTGAGCGTGGTGCAAAGATTTCCGGTAGCGGTTTCCCGTTATACACTGGCAAAGGCGCACGTTTGGAGCGGGCGTTGCTGAATTTCATGCTCGACCGCCACACACTGCACAACGGCTACACGGAAGTATTCGTGCCGTTCTTGGTCAACGCAGCATCTATGCGTGGTACGGGGCAATTACCAAAATTCGCCGATGATATGTACGCCTGCGCCGACGATGAACTCTACCTTATCCCGACGGCAGAAGTTCCAATCACCAATATCTACCGTGACGATATTCTCACGTCAGCGGAACTCACCAAAAAACATTGCGGCTATTCTGCGTGTTTTAGACGTGAGGGTGGCAGTTATGGCAAGGATACACGAGGACTTCTGCGTTTGCATCAGTTCAATAAAGTGGAACTCGTGCAGTTCGCCAAGCCCGAAGATTCCTACAATCAGCTAGAACTGCTTGTAGGCGAAGCAGAGGGCATTTTGGAAACACTCGGCATTCCCTACCGCACCATCCTTCTTTGCGATGGGGACACGGGCTTTTCCAGTGCAAAGACCTATGACCTCGAAGTGTGGTCGCCCGCAGAGCAGAAGTGGCTTGAGGTTTCGAGCTGCTCCAATTTTGAGGATTTCCAAGCCCGTCGGGCAAATATTCGTTATCGACCTGAACCCAGCGCAAAACCTGAGTTTGTGCATACGCTTAATGGTAGCGGTTTGGCAACGCCCCGCCTCGTCGTGGCAATTTTAGAACATTATCAAACCGAAGACGGAAGGATTCGTATTCCCGATGCGCTTCAGCCGTATTGCGGGTTTGAGTGGATCGGTGAGAAGTAAGCATATAAATCAATGCTTGGCTTACACCTTGATTTCTCCTGTTTTTAGTGTATTTTGCTGCTATCGTGTAGCTCTCTTCAATACACCACCACAACCGTTATGATTCGCCACCTTACACTCTGGGGCGCGTTGCTCCTGCTTTTTATACAACCTATCTTTACGCAACAAGTCGTAGCGCCAACCGCATCCTTGAGCGGCTCGGTGCTGGATGGTGAGAATAAAGAACCTCTCATCGGCGCAACGGTGAGCATAAAACCGCTCAAAATCGGCGCTGTTACGAACAAAAGCGGTTTTTTTACGCTCAAAAATATTCCTTCGGGCAAACATCCAGTAACCATCAGCTTTCTAGGCTTTGCCAAAAAAGAGATTCTGATGGAATTTGCAGCCGGAGAAGCGAAACGATTCACCGCCGAACTCAAAAAGCAAATTTCCAAATCGGGCGACGTAACCGTTACGGCGGAGCGCGGCGAAGCGGAAAAGCGTCAAATCGCCGTGAGCCAAGTAAATATACCGATGGAGCAGATAAGCCAAATTCGCGTTGGCGGCGAAGCCGATGTTTTTCGGGCGATTCAGTTTTTGCCCGGCGTACTATCGTCGTCGCAGATTTCAAGCGGCTTATTCGTGCGTGGCGGCTCGCCCGACCAGAATTTGGTGCTGGTGGACGGTGCGGCGGTCTATAATCCAAGTCATCTTTTTGGCTTCTTTTCGACCTTCAACACCGATGCCATTAAAGATGTAGAACTAGTCAAAGGCGGCTTCGCGGCTCAATACGGAACGCGGCTGTCGTCAGTGATAAATATTACCCAAAAAGACGGCAATAGGGAGAAAGTCGAAGGGTTGGCGGCAGTTGGCTTGATTGCCTCACGCGCTTCGGTACAAGGTCCGATTGGCAATGGTTCGTTTTTTGTTGGTGGGCGGCGCACGTACTTAGAGTTGGTGCGGGCTGTTGTACCTATTGAGTCGCTTACGGGCGGCGTTCCGGTGCCGAATTTTTGGTTTTACGACGTGAATGCAAAAATCACCCAGCAAATTGGACAGAACGACAAAATTTCCGTCAGCGCATTTTTGAGTTCCGACGATTTGAAATTTCAAGGAACGGGCTTGGATGTGAACATCGGCATTGGCAATCAAGCTGGGGCGCTGCGGTGGACGCATATCTTTGACGAAAATCTTTTTGCGACGACTGTTCTTTCGTCCAGTGCGTATCGCAATGGCTTTAGCGGCAGCAATTCGGGTTTTAATTTTGGCGTGGAAAACACCATACGCGACATCACCGGGCGTACGGATATTGAGTGGTACGCCAACAATGAACTGACATTTAGTTTTGGTGCAGAGGTCAGTAATTTTCGTTTTGGCTATAAGCAAAATTTCACGGGGCGCGTTGACACCACACGCCCTGCTTTGCCAGGGTCGGATGCCAGCACGGATTTTTCGCTGGACGATTGGACGTATTCTGCGTATGCCCAGACAAACTACCAATTTACGCCATTTCTTTCGGCACAAGCGGGATTGCGGGCGTATTATCTGCAAGCGAATGGGAATCTACTCTGGGATCCGCGTGCTTCCTTGCGCTGGGAAGTTAGTCCTGATTTAACGGTCAAAGCCTCGTGGGGAATTTTTCATCAATATCTGCGCCTTGCCTCAAACCCCGATTTTACCTTCTTCGATACGTGGCTTCCAACCGATGCGTCGCTTGGTCCCAGCAGTTCGACGCATTATATTCTCAGTTTCGAGACAAAACCCGTGCTGTTTGGCATAGACGACCTTGATTTCAACTTCGATATTTATTACAAAACACTCACCAATATCAACGAACTTAACACCTTTGCGCTGCGCTCCCGCAAAGCCTCGGAGATATTTTTTTCCGGCAATGGCGAAGCATATGGTGGGGAAATATTTTTGCAGAAAAAATCTGGGCGTTTTACGGGCTGGATAGGATATGCGCTGGGCTGGGTGACAGCGCGATTTGATAGTATCAACTTTGGCAGACAATTTTTTCCGCGCTATGACAGGCGGCATGATTTCAAAATTGTGGCGCAATACGAGCTAAACGATGATTGGGAGCTTGGTGCATCGTTTATTTTTCAGTCCGGACAGCCGTTTACGGGCGTGAGTTCGCGTTTCCAAACTGCTTTTCCGAGTGAGCGCATCGGCACAGGTATTACGGTCTCGACGGCGCGTAATGGCTTGCGCTTGCCGCCTTCGCATCAGCTAAATTTGAGCGCAAATTACAAATTCAAATTCTTTGGCTTAAATGCACGGCTTTTGATTGATATTTTTAATGTGTATTCTCGGCAGGACATCTGGTTCCGTTTTTACGACACCACCAAACCGACGGTGGAGGTAACGGATGTGCGGCTTTTGCCAATTTTGCCGACGGTTACGCTGGAAGTGAAATTTTAAGGTTCAACATTATTTCTTTGCACAATTTTCCCTACTCGCGTGTCCGATAAGAAAAACGCTGGTTCTCCGTGAAAAATAGCGTAAGTTTGTCGTCGCAATTCTTTCATGGATTTGGTGGTGTATCAATCATCGGTCATTCAATTTCTCTCTCTATGATTCCATCCCGCATATTCTTGCTTCTCTGCGCCTTTGCTGCAACGATGGTTGTGTTTGGTTGTGCGCAAAAAGTCACGGTTGCACCCCGCAACGTTGATGAATACTATGAACAGGCTCTGGATGCCTTCAACAATGAAAATCTTGCTGTGGCACAGCGCTATTTCGATGCTATTAAATTGCAATATCCGGCAAGCAAATACGCCGATGACGCGCAATATTATTTGGCAGAAATCAACGTCAAGAAAAACGAAAATATTCTCGCTGCCTACAACTACAACCAACTTCGGCGCACCTTTCCCAATAGCGAATACGCAAAAATTTCTGCCTACAAAGCAGCCATGAGCAGTATGCGTCAATCGCCCAAATTCGACCGCGACCAAGATTACACCAAGCAAGCAATCAAGGCATTCAGTGAGTTTCAGGCACTGTACCCCAAAGATTCTCTCACGCTTGAGGCAGGGAAACAGATTCGGGATTTGCGCTCAAAACTTGCCGAGCATGATTATCGCACGGCGGAATTGTATATCAAACTCAATGCTCCTCGCGCCTCGCTCACGTACTACGATCTTGTGCTGAATAATTATCCCGACACCGAGTTTTTAGAGCCGTCCTTTTTAGGCAGAGCGCGTATGCTTGTGCGTTTGAAGCGCTTCCAAGAAGCAGAAGAAGCATTGCGACTCTACCGCCAACGCTTTCCACAAGGAAAACTCCAAGCAGAAGAAAAAGACGTGATTGATTTGCTGAAACAAGCACAAACAACGGCTTCCAGCGCCCAACCGTAACGCGCTTCCAAGAGCAGGTTTCCTGCAATTTTCCCAACGAACAGCAACGATACCATGAAAACGCCCAAAAACTCTGAAATTGTGATGACGGAATTGGTTCTGCCCAATGATACCAATATGCTCGGCAATTTGCTTGGCGGAAGACTCATGCACTGGATTGATATTGCGGCGGCACTTGCGGCAATGAAACACGCTGGGCGGATATGCGTGACGGCTTCGGTGGACGAAATCAACTTCAACGAGCCGATTAGACTGGGCGACATTGTGAAACTCTATGCGTCGGTGAATCGCGCTTTTAGAACATCGGTAGAAGTTGGTGTAAAAACGGTGCGCGTGAACGTCGAGGGCGACGAAACTCCTGCCAATAACGCTTATTTGACCTTTGTGGCGCTGGACGCGGAGCGCAAACCAATAGCAGTGCCGCCTCTCACGCCCGAAACCGACGAAGAAAAGCGCCGATTCGATGAAGCGGGGTTCCGCCGCGAACAACGTCTGAAACACCGCCAGCAGCTTGATGCCTTGCGTCAACAGCGCGAATCCAGCGTTTGAATGGGTCAGCGTAAAACGCTATAAAAAAAATCTTGCGCAAAAGTGAAAGAGGCAGTATATTTGAAATCTGTCTCAAAAAAAATACCTTCGCACGGAGAGGTGCCAGAGTGGTTGAATGGGCCGGTCTCGAAAACCGTTGTAAGAGCAATCTTACCGAGAGTTCGAATCTCTCCCTCTCCGCAGTATTACTCGAATGTTGCCCGGATGGCGGAATTGGCAGACGCGCTATATTCAGGTTGTAGTATCCTCCGGATGTGCAGGTTCAAGTCCTGTTCCGGGCACCGAAAATCCAAAAGCCTCATAAACACTTGTGTTTGTGAGGCTTTTTTTCTTGCTATTCTTCCGTGATGAATACCTGTACACTCTTTGGCAAACTTTTGGAGCCACCATCTTTGGGATGACGAAAAATACGTGGCGAAACTTCGTTACAAGATCCAGTATTTATGAGGCTCCTGAGATTTATCCCTTATACCAATTCAAGTTAATGCCTGTGCATAAATTTTATGTATATTTGGTAATTACAAGATAATTACACAAATTTATTTTCAAAACTATGCGCCATCCATTACCTGCCATTCGCCAAAGTGTCGAATATCTGCAAAAACTCTTGCGTC
>CANHDJ010000018.1 GCA_947459425.1 Ignavibacteria bacterium | reverse complement strand
GCCCATTTTCACAAAGGACCAGCAGGAACTTCCGGTGTAGTTGCTCAAGCAATTCAATTCACGGCAACGGATAACACATTAAGCGGTTCATGGAAACTCACACCCAATTTTATTGATAGCTTGCGCAGAGAACTCTACTATGTCAATGTCCATACAACCGTGAACCCTGCAGGTGAAATTCGCGCCCAAGTGCGTCCACCCAATTTCACTGCCGTCAGTGTCCGCCAAGTCTCTACGCTGGATGCAGTGCGCCTCAACGTCCAAATTTCGCCAAATCCTTCAACGGAAATGGTAACGATGAATTTTGCTCTGGCACAATCGGGCAAGGCGAGTCTGCGCCTGTATGATGCCTTGGGCAGAGCCGTTTCGGAAGCAGTCGAAGGCGTGTGGGCGGGCGGCAACGCCAGTGCGCAGTTCAACGTCAGCAATTTGAATAAC
The DNA here is from genome assembly GCA_947459425.1 of Ignavibacteria bacterium. Taxonomy (GTDB): domain Bacteria; phylum Bacteroidota; class Ignavibacteria; order Kapaibacteriales; family UBA4661; genus PH2015. Next base: position 62,305 of record CANHDJ010000018.1, on the reverse strand, counting down.
GGCGTTTACTATTGCCGTATTACGCTGCTTGGCGGCGAAACTGCTGTGCAGGGCTTTGTTGTGGCGCGGTAGTATTTGAGATTTCAATCTGCACTCGGGGTAGATTTTCCTTTCAACATTGTTTTCCAATAGTGAGACTCTTACTGCTTTGTGGGAGTCTCACTGTTGTTTGGTAGGTAGCATCGGTTCTATGTTACGATTGTGCGACGCTGCCAATCAATATTTTTGAGTGCTTTTTCACTGATTTTTTTGTACCTTACCAGATAGGCGTAATTTGCTTTTTGACGACGAGTTCAAAAGCAATCACCACTGCAAACATTTATCGCTTAATCTCTAAACTTGTTGAATTTTTGGGAGAGAATAGTATGCTTAGTCGCGTCGCTGATTCGATGTACTGGATGTGCCGCTATATTGAGCGGGCAGAAAATACCGCACGGTTTATTGCGGTCAATTTTATTTTGGCGTTGGATGCCCCCGACCCCAATGGCGCTCAATGGATGCCGCTTGTGATGGTCTCCGGCGATAACACACTTTTTGAGAAAAAATACTCCACGCCAACGAAAGAAAACGTGATGAATTTTCTCATGTTCGACACCGACAATCCCAATTCTATCTTGTCCTGTCTGACTTCTGCACGAGAGAACGCTCGTTCTATCCGCGAGATTATTTCTTCCGAAATGTGGGAACAGGTCAATAAATTTTATCTTCTCGTCCGCGACCTCGCCATGCAAGCCCGCACGGACTTTAGCGTGATTGCGAATCAATTCGAGATGTTTACCAAAATGAAACTCTCGGCGCACCTTTTTGAAGGCGTGATGGCGGCAACGATGTCGCACAATGAAGCGTGGCATTTCGGGCGTTTGGGGCGCTTTTTGGAACGGGCAGACAAAACATCACGGATTTTGGACGTAAAATATTTTATTTTGCTGCCCGATATTGCCGATGTTGGCTCGTCGCTGGACAATATCCAATGGGCAGCCGTCTTGAAATCGGCAAGCGCATTGGAAATGTACCGCAAAACCTATCACCGCATTGACCCCGTGTTGGTGGCGAGTTTCCTGCTGCTCGATGACGTATTCCCGCGCTCTATTCGCTATGCCGTCAGCCGCGCACAACGCTCGCTTGCGTCCATTACTGGCAATCCCATCGGGCGCTTTGACACTCAACCTGAAAAACTTATCGGGAAACTTCGCTCCGACCTTGAGTTTACCGACATCAAGGAAATTTTCACCACAGGTTTGCATGAATGTTTGGACGATGTACAAATTAAATTGAATGACATTGGCGCAAGCGTTGTCGAGACGTTTTTCACTTTGCGCCCGATGGAAATGATGCAGTTTCAACATCAGAATTTTCAAACTCAGAACTGAAGTTACGCTTGTGTCCTCGCCATTCCCCTCTTTGGAACAAAGAGGGGTGTCCAAGCGGTAGCGAGGACGGGGTGTTTCCGTCTCGTCTCAAGAGGTGCTACCCCGTCAGTCTGCGCTGCGCTTGACTGACACCCCTTCACAATGTGAAGGGGAATTGGGAAAAGCGTAACGTCAGGTCAAAATTAACGCATAAGGATTGGTGTTACCATGAACATATTCACAACCGAGCGTGTTGCTGCGCTCTTGCCGCGCCTACGCACTTTTGTCGCCGAAGAGATTATTCCTTTGGAAGCCGCATATCTGCACGGTTCTTTTCGCGCACTCGAACCACAACTTGAGGCGTTACGCGGGCGCGTGAAGGAAATGGGGCTGTGGACACCGCATCTACCCGTTGCCGACGGCGGTTTGGAATTGACCTTGACCGAGTTCGGCATGGTGAGCGAAGAACTTGGTCGCAGCCCGCTTGGTCACTATGTTTTTAACTGCCAAGCGCCCGATATTGGCAATATGGAATTGCTGCACCAGTTCGCCACGCCGGAGCAGAAGCACACGTTTTTGGAGCCGCTCATGCGGGGCGAGATTCGTTCCTGCTTTGCGATGACAGAGCCGGAATTTGCAGGGTCGAATCCCGTCAACATGGCAACAACAGCCGTGCGCGAGGGCGATGAATATGTCGTGAGTGGTCATAAATGGTTCACATCCTCCGCCGACGGCTCGGCGTTTGCTGTGACGATGGCGGTGACGAATCCCGCCGACGCGCCTCACAAACGCGCAAGTATGATTATCGTTCCGACAAATACACCCGGCTTCCAACTTGTGCGCAATATCAAAATTATGGGCGACGAAGGCGATAGTTACGCCAGCCACGCCGAAGTACGCTTCGAGAATTGCCGCGTTCCGGCAAGTAATCTGTTGGGTAAAGAAGGGGCGGGCTTCGCACTAGCGCAACACCGCTTGGGACCTGGGCGTATCCACCATTGTATGCGCTTTATCGGCATTTGCGAGCGGGCGCTGGATTTGATGTGCCGCTATGCGGTGGCGCGGGAACTTTCGCCTGGGAAGCCACTTGCCAGCAAGCAAATCATTCAAACATGGATAGCCGAAAGTCGTGCGGAGATAGATGCAGCGCGGTATATGGTGCTGCACACCGCCGATGGTATTGACAAAAACGGCGCTCAGGCAATGAAAGAGTCTATTTCCACGATTAAATTTTTTGTGGCAAATGTGCTTCAACACGTTCTCGACCGCGCCGTTCAAACGCATGGTGCGCTTGGCATTACCGACGACACGGTGCTGGCGTATTGGTACAGGCACGAACGCGCAGCGCGTATTTACGATGGACCCGACGAAGTTCATAAAACCGTGCTTGCCAGAACAATTCTCAAGCAGTACGGATACGACGTGCAAAGCGCGTAGGTGGAAATATATTAACGAAGGTCACAAAACTCTTCCCGTCCGGCGGCTGAGGAGAGCAAATACGCTGCCGTCGGGCGGGTGCTGCGTCTGCACAACCTCCGACCGCTTTCAGTATAACAAGGATTATCGCCTGTGAAGAGCATGACCACAAAAACAATAGTAACTATTCAAGTATGCCTGAATGATGTCGCATTCGCCCCCTTGATAAAGGGGGAACGGGGGATTTTCGGTATGAGATGTAAGTTCTCGCAACACCAAGTGAGTGGTAAATCCCCCGTTCCCCCTTTATCAAGGGGGCAAATATCTGCTTTTTTTCTTTCAGCGCACCTGTGTTTGCTTCTGCTCTTGACGGCATCATTTCCCCTTTTAGCCCAAACAAAAGTAACGCTTCCCGCCAAGCCAGCACTGAGTGTAAGCAATGCCAATCTAACAACCACGAGTGCCAGCCTCACGACCACAAACGCCACCACCAGTACCAATGCAGCCTCGCAAGCATTACGGGCGCTGGTGCAGGAAAAGCAGGGCGTAAGCACCGCCAGCATTCGACTCTTTGCCCCAATGCGTGAGCATGGGCGCATGATGCTGACTTCTACGCAAGCATTTGTCACCATTGAAAAGCGCGATAGGCAATGGCAGGACTATACGGGATTACCCGATATGCTGGCAGAGCGCTTGCCCGCTACCTTTCCGCTTTTTTTGGGGCTGCAAGGTGCGTACAACCACCTCGCTATTCTGGGCGCAGGAACGCGAGACGTTGCCGTGACGATGAACGGGCGAAGCATACGGAATGTGGCGCTGGGGGCAACATTTTTGGAACAACTTCCTCCCGAAATGGCAGAACAGACCGAAGTGTTTATCGGCTCAGACGCAGCAATTTTAGCAAATAATGCCGCAGGTGCGTTAATAAACGTTCAGGAAGTACGCCACGACACGAAAAATCTCTACACAAGAATTTGGTATCAGCAATTTGGCGACCAATTTACCGCCGCCGACGTGGATATTAGCTACAATGCCGCACCAAATCTCAATATCACGCTGGGCGCACGAACCCAAAACGCCAATCGCCTCTACAACAATACAGGCAGCCGCCTTTGGAACGTGCGGGTAATGGCGCGATGGAATCCGTCTTCGACAGCTAGTTTGACCTTTTCCTATCTGGGAACTCAGCAGCGCCTAACGGCAAATGGCGGCTTGCTTTCGACGGTGAGACCAGACGTGATAACCTCTGCAACGATATTCAACGAACTGCAAGAAAACACACTCCGGCATGATTTCACGCTCACAGGGAGCGCTTTTCTGACGCGAGATTCGAGTATCGCAGCAACGCTTTCGGCATACACCAGCATTGACGGGCGAGCGTTGGAGCGGTCAAGTCTGCAAGGGGCATTTACGGCAGCAACGCAATCCAGAGGCGGCTTGACAGGAGCGCCAGACCTGCGCATTGCCCAGTCAACCAGCACAAACCTCACCATCGGTGCTACGGGGCGCATCGAAACACACGTTTCGCTCTTTTCAGCGCTGGAAGCCTCATTGCAAGCGGGCGGAACGGTGGAACTGCATTCGATTCCGAGTAGCATTTATTGGGATAATCAAGCCCGAGAAAATTTGTTCCGTACACGTGTTCAAGGTGAGGTGAGTACATTTGGGCGCTTAGGTTTCCAATTATCGAAGAGTTTGGATGTAAGTGGCGGAGCGCGTTTCACGATTGTAGGTGCATACACAGGATTATCTCTTGGAGCAAAAATCGCCTTAAATCTTATTCATTCCACAAGCGGAAATCTTCAATTCTGGGCAGATGCTTCAAGGAGTTTTCGATTACCTTCTTTGTCAGAAAGCGGTGCTGCTGGGCTTTCATTAAATGTTCTTCGTCCAGAAGAACATTTACTCGGACTGGCAGGTTTACGATTTTATCAGGAAACAGCACAAAGTACATTTTCATCGGATATTGTAGCATTTGGGCGAGAGATTAGAGATCCGATTGTTTATCAAATAGAAAACGTTCCGTTAGCTGTTCTGGATAATTCTGTTAGCATTCCTGTCGCTACTGTTTCAACACTTGCAACGGTCAGAGCATTCAATGGCGGAAGTCGCACGATTTTCGGTGCTTCGATAACGATGAACTGGCACGTGAAAAATATTCTGTTCGGTGGCGGCTTAGTTGTGAGCGGTTTTGCGAATGGGACACTATCGCAGACGGACGGCAAGCCCGACAGACGCTTGCCGCTTCTGTATGCAGGGGCAACGGCGCAGTACGAGTACATCTTTGGGCGAGATGTGTTGCGGGCGGGGGTGCGAGTGCGGGTGATGACCCCATTTGTTGGAGAGCGCTTCTCGCCAATGCTCTGGGCTTACGTTCCTGCCAGCGAAGAGCAGGGTTTGACGGGGAACGGAATTGATATTGTTGCTGGGGCGGAAGTGTTTGGCAGTTTGTTTATTCGTGCCACGTACCAGAATGCACTCAATTTGCCGACTTTTACCGTTGCCGGGTATCCACAATTCCCTTCGGTGCTGCGGTTCACAGTGTCAGCGACGATATTGGGGAATTGATGTCCGTGCTTTCGGCAAAAGACCATTGGAGGGGTGTGACTTTTTGCACTTTGCTGCCTCTTACCAAAGAGAAACAGCTACTTTCCCAACCCTATTTTTGCTCAAAGCGCCATGAACACTCGCGTTGCTCTTTTATTTAGTCTCGTCATCGGGCTTTTTGCCTGCTCCGATGGAAATATTCTCGCACCACGCAATTTTACTCGTCTCGACGAGGCAGAAGCACGTTGGAAGGCGCATGGTATCAAGCAATATACGCTAACGCAACGGCGGCAGTGCTACTGCGGTCTGCTGGCGTATCCGCTTACACTGAGCATTGACAGCACAGGAAAAATTGTCCGCGCCCGTGATGCGAAGGGCGACTCTATCAATACAGCTTTTGGAACAAGCATTGAATCAATCTTTGCAAATATTCGTGCCATGCAAAGTCGCACGGATGCGTCGTTTGAAGTGCGGTATGATTCTGTCTATGGTTATCCGCGTTTTTTGAGTGCTGACCCAATCAAACAAGCGATTGACGATGAATACGTGCTGGAAACGATGCTTGTGCGCTAAGAAGGAACAGCAAAAGCCCTGTACGCCAGATAGAATGCGGCATACAAGGCTTTTTATGAACAAGTAATCAAAAGAAATACGTGAATCTACGGTGAGGTGTTCTCGGTTGATCTTCCGGCAGTAAATTCCCGCCAAAGTATATCCTGAAGCGCCTTCCAGACTTCATCGCGTGAAATTGTCCGCACGACATTTTCTCCACGCAAAAAGGCTTCTTCGCCCACAACGAGGGCGCGGTGTGGTGTATTGAAGGGTGTCCAATGCACTAGCCCAAACTCATTGAAGACAAAGAGTGCCACAGTTGGAAGTTTCCATGCCGCCGCCAAATGCACTACCGAAGTATCGGGCGTAAAAACGGCATCGCATTCATGGAGCATTGCCGCAAACTCGTGGAGTGAAGCGGCTGGCGGGGCGCTATACACCGACGCATCCCTTGTCTTGTTCTCGTGAATCGCCGCCTGAATCGCCTGAATTTCCCCAGCGTAATCGGGCATTCCCATCAGCATCACATCAAATGCCGGAAACGCCGTCTGCATCTGCTCTACAAGCCATATAAAATTTTCTCGCCCCCAATACATCTCCTCACCGCGCCCGCTCAGATTGATTCCCAAACGCCATTTTCCTTGCTTGGCGGGCAGTTTTGCTTTTGCGGCATAAATATCGCCATCGGTGAGCGGATATTCCAAATCAAGATTACTTGCCGAAGGGTCAATATCAAATGGCAGGAGTAACTGCGTAATGCGATGAACAATATGGGCTTGTGTTCGGTCAAGAAGCGGTACAACGTATAAATACGCTGCCGCATTTTCTTTGTCAATACCGACCGAATACATTGCCCCGCAAAACCGCACGAGCAATGACGACGTAAGCGAGGCGTTATCAATCAAATCAATAACAACATCGTACTCCACATCTCTCAAAGAGTGCATCAAACCAAGGAGTTTCGGGAGGCGCTTTGTATATCGCCAAACGGTATCGCAGTAGGTGAGAACGAGATTTTTCACGGCAATATTATTGTCTCCAAGCATAATATCGATGCGGGCTTCAGGATATTTCTGGCGTAAGAGTCTCATAATCGGCATGGAGACAATCACATCGCCGATGCGGTCTTGCCGAAGAAGCAGTATGCGGCAATTTGACGGAAGATAAAAACTCTCCTCAGGGCTTTGGACGGTAATTGTAGGCGGATGAGAACCATAGAGGCGCTTGATAAAGGCACGACGAAAAGCGAGTTCAAGACGTTTGAGCATAATACAGGATAAACAGTGAAATTTTTAAGTGTTAGGTGTATCGTCCGTTGGCGTATCGGCAACAGCATAAATGCGCGGAAAAGCGACCGAAAACGTTGCCCCTTTTCGATGCTCCGACTCGCACCAAATCTCGCCATTCATTGCTTCTACCAATTTTTTAACAATAGACAAACCTAAACCTGTGGAATGCTCGCCCCCCGTTGGGCGTGCCGATAGACGGGCAAATTTACCAAAAAGACGCTTTTTATCTTCATCCGTTAGCCCATTGCCTTCGTCGCGGACGCTGCAGATGACGTATTCTCTGCCGTCGCGCTCCGTCACAGTAAGTTCAACCCAAACATTTTTGCTCAAGGGCGAGTATTTGACGGCATTGGAGAGCAGATTTTCGATAATCTGCATATAGGCGCTTTGGTCAGCGTGAATGTAGTAGAGTTTATCGGGCTTATCATAGTGGAATATCAGGTTTTTGGGTCGTGCAAGCGCCTCTGCATCAGCAACGAGGGCTGCTATTAGAACATTGACTTGCAATTCTTCCGGTGATATATTGAGCTTGCCTTCATCAATCATATTCATATTCAAAAGCTGCGTGATAAGCGCCATCATGCGGTTTGCCGACTGACGCATCAAACTATTAAAGTGATGAAGCTCCTCGTGAGAAAGCGTCGCGTTGTCGTTTTCAACAAGTTCGGTGAGCGTGAGCATAGTGGAAAGTGGTGTTTTGAGGTCGTGGGCGGCAATGCCGAGAATAGCGTTTTTTTCATTATTCAAATCGTGCAAACGCCCGTTCGACCACGCTAACTCTTGGTTACTTTGCTCCAGTTGTAAGGTACGCTTGCGCACTTCTTCTTTCAGGAGCATATTGCGCTGGGCAATTCGGCGCAAACGAAGCTGTACACCGCCTAAGACAATACCGCAGACAATCAAAAACAGACCACTACGAAACCACCATGTTTCCCAAAATGGTGGCACGATTTGCAAGCGCAAGCGAAGCTCACGGGCGTTCCAAACACCATCGGCATTAGTGGCACGGACGCGAAAGATGTATTCGCCCGCAGGAAGATTCGTGTACGTTGCAAAATTCCGCGTTCCGAATGAAACAAACTCTTTGTCAATGCCTTCCATCATGTAAGCATACTGGATGCGTGCAATATTAGCAAAATCCAGCGCGGCGAAATCAAATTCTACTAAATGATCTTGATAAGACAATGCAAGCTCTTGCAAAGCAGAAACATCAGTATCGAAGAAGCGCTCAACATTAAAAATTTTGACCGCCGTTAAAACTATTGGTGGCATAAAAAGTCGTTCACGCAGATTATTGGGGTGAAATATATTCATGCCATTCACACCGCCAAAGAGCAGTTCGCCGGATGAAGTTCGATAAAAAGCATTCGTGTTAAATTCATTGCTCTGAAGCCCATCGCCAGCCTCATAGACGCGAAAAAGGTTGTTCTTCTTATCAAACCGTGCTAAACCTTTGTCCGTCCCCATCCACAAAAAACCGTTTGTGTCCTCCACAATGCCATAGACATATTCATTAAGTAAACCTTGCTGCAGACCATATTTGATAAATGAGTCCTTTTGAGGGTCATACTTCGCAATACCACTCACCGTTGCCACCCATAGCGTACCATCTCTGTCGCGCATGACATGGCGCACCCAGTTATTAGGCAAATTTCCTTTGTCGGCATCGCGGAAATAGTGCTTCCAAGCATTGCGCTTGCGGTCAAATCTTGTTAATCCGGCAGCAGTTGCCATCCAGACGGTGCTATCGGCATCGCAGAATATCGCCTGAATGCGGTCGTTGCAAATACCCGCCGACGATTGTGGGTCATAGCGGAAGTGGGTACAAGAATGGGTCTGAGGGTTAAAATAATCTAGCCCATTGAGCGTACCAAGCCACAAACAGCCGTTGTTGTCAGGCACTACAAGACGCACACGGTTATTACAAACCGTTGTAGAATCGTTAGGATTGTGTTGGAAGTTCGTAAATGTCCGCCGTTTGGGGTCATACCGACACAACCCGCCGCCATCGGTACCGAACCAGAATATTCCCCCAGCATCACGAGTAATTGACCAAATACGCCCCGATGGTAATCCATAGCCATCAGAGGAGATTGTCGGGAGATGTTCAAATGACTGGGAACGGCGATTCCACCGCACCAAGCCGTCATCTGTCCCTACCCACAGCACACTATCGCTTTCCTCATAGAAACTTCGCACAACTCGGTATGGTAAAAATGCGGCATTGCCAATATCCGGCGAATACCGTCCAAATCGGCTTTTCAGAGGATTCCATACCGACATACCGGCAGTTAGCGTACCGACCCACATCGTGCCGGAGGCATCACAATACAGCGACCGCACGGCATTATCACTCAGACTATACGACATCTGCGTCACCGAGCGGCAGACAGCAACCTCGACATCGGCATCGTCGGGCAGATGATGAATATTACGCTGAAGAATATTGACACCATTATCCGTACCAATCCAGAGATAGCCACGCTCATCGGTTGCAAAACAAAAGATACTGCTATTTGAAAGGCTATTTACGCGATTTTGCGAGGTATTAGGCAGGGGCGCGGCGGAAAAAACACGGGTTTGGCGTGTATCGGGATTATAGAGCAGTACGCCTTTTCCCAGCGTTCCGACCCATATCCGCCCTAAGGAGTCCGCAAAAAGCGATTGTACGGAGGGCTTTCCCTGACCATCGGTCAAAAGTATGATTTCTTCCGGTCGGGTATCATTGGTGGCAAGGCTTGGTTGCCAGCGATTTTTCGGTTTATAGCAAAAAAATCCGTTGCGTGTCCCCACCCACACCCGCCCCCAACGGTCACTAACGAGCGCCGTAATCTCACCCGCAATAATTCTTGCCGTTGCACTATCCCGAATGCTTTCAGCGAGAGAGCGTAGGGTTACGTTTGCTGATGTTGATTGATACGAGGCTTTGAGAGTGTCGATGCGGCGCAATCCCTTTTCGGTGCCAATCCACAGACTACCACGATTGTCCGTTGTTAGCGCTGTAACAAAGCCGCTTGTAAGAGAATGTGCTGTTGTTCTCTTTGAAGCACCGTTATCGAGTACGACGGGTAAAAGCATTGCTTGATTGGAGTCGCGGTGAATATGTGCCAATCCGCCGCCATTCGAGCCGATCCAGAGATTGTCGTATTTATCGCAAACGATTTGTGTAATCCACGCATTCGGCAGCGTGCCTTTCATTCCGGCGCTTGCCGAGCTGTTTGCACTGACATTGTGATAGGCAATGAAGCGATAGCCGTCGTATTTATTGATACCATCTTGCGTGCCAATCCATAAAAAACCGCGCTTGTCTTGCATCATCGCATAGACCGAGCTTTGCGATAATCCTTGTTCTAACCCGATGCGCGTAAAGGCATATTCCTGTGCTGTCGAAACGGATGTACGCGGGCTGCTAGGTTGAGGCGGAGTACGATGGCTTTGTTGCCATGCACCCAATGCACACCAAGACAATAGCATAATGAGAGCGTTGACAAATACGGCAGCATCGGTCAAGAATATTCGCCTGATATGTTTAGACAAACCCATACACCAACCTAGGACGGAACCTGTTCCGATGAATCATTGGACGAAAAAGTAGAGCGCAGACATTACTGCAACAAGCGAAAAATACAAATGACAAGACTTGTTTAGCAACAAAAAATTTCTCTACGAAAAATAGATGAAGAACTCACGCATAATTTCCAGATTATCGCTATTTTATAGCGAATATTTTATAGCGAAATTTTTCATTTCCATTCAATATCATTATGGCAACAACTCCACTTCGAGCAGTTATCACGGGCGCGACCGGCATGGTCGGCGAGGGCGTACTTCACGAATGCTTGCAGCATTCCAGTGTAGAATCTGTGCTGGTGATAGGGCGCAAATCGTGTGGCGTTCAACACCCGAAACTTACGGAAATCATTCACTCTGATTTATCAGATATTTCCTCCATCAAAGACCGTTTGACGGGCTTCAATGCCTGTTTCTTTTGTGCCGGAGTGTCGTCGGTCGGACTTTCGGAAGCTGAATATACTAAAATTACCTACACGCTCACGCTGAACTTCGCACACACCCTTGCTTCGGCAAACCCCGACATGACCTTTTGCTACGTCTCCGGCTCCGGTACAGATGGCAGCGAAAAGGGAAGCAGTATGTGGGCGCGTGTGAAAGGGAAAACCGAAAATGACCTTTTCAAATTGCCGTTCAAGCGTGTCTTTGCCTTCCGTCCGGGCTATATGCACCCCACGCCGGGCTTGAAAAATACGCTGTCGTTTGTGAAGTATATTTCGTGGTTGTATCCTATCGTTCGAGCCTTGACCTCGAATATCGCATCAACACTGGCGGAGGTGGGTGTGGCAATGATCAATGTGGCACAAAACGGCGCGGAGAAGCAGGTTTTGGAAGTGGTGGATATTATTGCTATTGCCAAGAAGTAAGGAAAGATCATGAAAATATTCAACTATGCTATCTGGCGCGAAGGCAAATACTACGTTTCGCCTTGCTTGAACAACGATATTGCTTCCTTTGGCGAATCCCGCGAAGAAGCATTGGCAAATCTCATCAAAAACACAATGACATACTTACAACGAATAGAGAAAATTCTCAAGCCCGCATCGAACAATGGTTACACGGTACTAGACCTCTTTGCAGGCTGTGGTGGATTATCGTTAGGATTTGAAGCACGTGGTTTCCAAACTCTTGGTTATGAGATGCTCACTGATGCTGCCGAAACGTATTCACAAAACTTAACGGGTCAATGTATCATTGAAAAAATTATCCCAACAACAGAATATCAACAGACGTTTGATGTTGTTATCGGCGGTCCGCCGTGCCAGCCGTTCAGTGTCGGTGGGCATCAGAAAGGCATAGATGACGACCGTAACGGCTTCCCCGCATTTTTGGGCGCGGTAAGGCAGGTGCAACCTTCATTGATTATGTTCGAGAATGTGCGCGGAATGCTCTACTCCAACAAGTGGTATTTTGATGAAATTTGTGAGAGCGTTCGGAATGAAGGCTATATTGTTGATTACAAAATACTTAATGCAGTTAATTTTGGCGTTCCGCAAAACCGTGAGCGACTTTTCGTTATCGGACATAAAGGTGGATTTCGTTTTCCTGCATCGGAGACGCAGAAAACCACTGTCGGCGAAGCTATTGGTGATTTGATTGAAACGACAACAGACGAGAAAAAAATTCTTACCTCTTCAATGGACAGATACGTTGCCAATTACGAAAAAGCCTCGCAATGCGTAAATCCACGAGACTTGTACCCTCATAAACCCGCACGAACGCTCACGTGTCGGAATATAGCAGCTCCAACGGGAGATATGCAGCGTGTGAAACTCGCCGACGGGAGGCGCAGGAGAATTTCTACTCGAGAAGCCGCCCGGTTACAAAGTTTTCCCGATTGGTTTACGTTTTATGGGACGGAAACACAACAGTATTATCAGATAGGCAACGCAGTACCACCACTTTTGGCTTGGCATTTGGCTTCATCGGTGTTGCAATGCCTTGATGCAAAAAGCAATTTATCTCAAAAAGAGATTGTACGATTGAATAAAAAACTTCAAGAAGAAGTACAAATGGAGTTGTTTTGAGAATGAAACGCGCATTGCACCATCAATATTTAGCTCATTCGACAAAATCGGATTCAGTCCGTGTTTTGCTTGAAGATGCGTTGTGTATTCTTGCTTCGCTCGGCATCCCGTTTATCGGCAAAACAGAGCGGAGTTTAGAACGAATTGCAATGGCATTTCTGGCTGTTGCAGGCGTTACAACCTCATGGAAACAAGCCACAGATAAACGCTCACTGAAAACACGTGATATTATTGCCTTTCATAACGAGAATTTTGAAGAGCAGATTTCACCAGGTTCATATGATGATATTCGGCGAAAAGATCTGAAAATGTTGGTGTTGAGCGGAATCGTTCTCAATAGCTCTGAAAATCCCAATGCCGCAACGAATGACCCACGACGCGGATATACCCTTGCTCCCGAATGCGTCGGACTATTACAATCTTACAAAACTTCTGCTTGGAATACAGCCTTAAAAAATTATCTGCACGGTAAACCAACACTGCAAGAGCAGCTATCACGAGCGCGAGTGTTAGAAAAAGTATCGGTAACGCTTCCCGATGGCGCAATCCTTCATTTATCACAGGGGCAACATAATGAATTGCAAAGGCTAATTATTGAAGAATTCTTACCACGTTTTGGGCAAAATTCCACTGTTTTATACTTAGGCGATACGACGAATAAATTTCTGCATATAGATCGTGAAACTCTGACTTCATTGCGTTTTTTTGAACTTCTGCACGACGAACTTCCCGATATTATTGCTTACAATCCCGATAAAAACTGGTTATATTTAATTGAAGCAGTTCATAGCAGCGGACCAATCAGCGAGGTGCGTCGCTTAGAATTACAATCACTGACTAAGCATTGTACAGCAGATATTATCTATGTTACAGCATTTTTAAGCCGCACAGAATTTCGGAAGTGGTCAAGCGAAATTGCGTGGGAAACAGAAGTTTGGATTGCCGATAATCCCGACCACCTCATTCACTTTAACGGCGATAAGTTTTTGGGACCATATCCCTCAGCACCATAAATCAAGATTTGAGAATGTACTACACCATCTCTCTTCATATCGAAAAACTGCCCGAAGGCTTCTATCTTGCTACCTCCGACGATGTACAAGGGCTGGTTGTGCAAGGGCGGACTATTGACGAAACCTTGATGATTGCTCAAGATGTAGCATTTCAAATTTTCCAGTTACAAGAAAAATTGCCGTTGTCGTCAAGTAATGAAAAAATTGTATTCGCTTGAAAATTCATCCTTCATTCCTCAAATTTCATCCTTTCCCATTATGGCTTCCACACGCGACCAATGGAGCGCACTTGCGCAAAAAGAACTCAAGGAAAAACCGCTCGAAGCGCTGAATCGTCAAACGCCCGAAGGAATCACGGTCAAGCCGCTCTATACTGCCGCCGACCTTGAAGCTATCGGCTTTGAAGAGACCATGCCCGGTATCTTCCCGTATTTACGTGGTCCCTATGCCACGATGTACACGAATCGTCCGTGGACAATCCGCCAATACGCGGGTTTTTCGACGGCGGAAGCCTCGAATGCGTTTTACCGAAAAAACCTTGCCGCAGGGCAGAAGGGGCTTTCGGTGGCATTTGACTTGGCAACCCATCGCGGCTATGACTCTGACCATCCGCGCGTGGTGGGCGATGTCGGCAAAGCGGGCGTGGCGATTGATTCCGTCGAGGATATGAAGATTTTGTTTGACGGCATTCCGCTTGAAGAAATGTCGGTTTCGATGACCATGAACGGCGCAGTTATCCCTGTTCTGGCAATGTTCATCGTTGCGGGCGAGGAGCAAGGCGTTTCGGCAGATAAACTTTCCGGTACCATTCAGAACGATATTCTAAAAGAGTTCATGGTGCGCAATACCTATATTTACCCGCCAGAGCCGTCCATGCGCATTGTGGCGGATATTATCGAATACACCAGTAAATTCATGCCGAAGTTCAATAGCATCAGTATTTCCGGCTATCATATGCACGAAGCGGGCGCGAATGCGGTGCAGGAGGTCGCATTTACGCTGGCAGACGGGCTTGAGTATGTGCGCACCGCATTAGCACGGGGTTTGGACGTGGATTCCTTTGCGCCGCGCTTGTCATTTTTCTGGGGAATTGGGATGAATTTCTTCATGGAGATAGCAAAGATGCGGGCAGCGAGGTTTTTATGGGCAAACATGATGCAGGAGTTCAATCCGAAAAAGCCGCTTTCTACCGCACTTCGGACGCATTGCCAAACCTCCGGCTGGTCACTCACCGAACAAGACCCCTACAACAACATCGTCCGCACGACGATTGAAGCACTTGCGGCGGTGCTGGGCGGAACGCAATCGCTCCACACGAACTCGTTTGATGAAGCAATCGCGCTGCCGACGGAGTTTTCTGCGAGAATAGCCCGCAATACGCAGCTTATTTTGGCAGAAGAATCCAGCGTTACGCACGTCGCCGACCCGCTTGCCGGCTCGTATTACGTGGAATCGCTGACGCAATCCATCATCGAAGAAGCACGAAAACTCATGCGCGAAGTGGATTCGCTGGGAGGCATGACCAAAGCTATCGCGGCGGGCTTGCCGAAGCAAAAAATCGAAGAATCCGCAGCTCGCCGCCAAGCCGCGATTGACCAAGGGAAATTTGTGATTGTGGGCGTGAATAAGTACCGCCTCCAAAAAGAAGATCCAATTGATATTCTGGACGTGGACAACGTTGCCGTGCGTGAAGGACAGGTGCGGCGTTTAGAGCAGATCCGCGCCACACGCGACACCGCCGCCGTAAACGCTGCGCTGGAAGAGCTGGCTCGCAGAGCGTCGTCAGGTGAAGGCAATCTACTGGAAGCGGCTGTGGATGCCTCGCGCAAGCGGGCAACGGTCGGCGAAATATCCGACGCAATGGAACGCGCTTTCAAACGCTACGAAGCAAGCGTGGCAACGGTTTCGGGCGTGTATCGCTCGGAATATGGCGATAATGCTGAAGTGAAAGATTTTATCGCACAGGTGGATGCGTTTGCTGAAAAACATGGTCGCCGCCCCAGAATGCTGGTCTGCAAGCTGGGTCAGGACGGACACGACAGAGGCGCACGGATTATCGCCTCAGCCTTCGCGGACTTAGGCTTCGATGTGGACATGGGACCACTCTTCCAAACCCCGCAGGAAGCCGCAAAGCAGGCGATTGAGAACGATGTCCACGTTGTTGGTGTGTCGTCGCTTGCGGCTGGGCATAAAACCTTAGTTCCGCAGCTTATTGATGCGCTGAGGAGTGAAGGTGCGGATGATATTTTGGTCGTCGCAGGCGGCGTAATACCGCATCAGGACTACGATGCGCTGTATGCGGCAGGCGTGAAGCAGGTTTTTGGTCCTGGGACGAATATCGTGCAGGCGGCGAAGAAGGTGTTGGCGGATATTGAGGCGGCGGCGTAGGTGGCATAATATTTACGAATAGAGTGTAAGAATAATTGCATCACGTACAAAAAGCATTATCCCGATGAATAACTATTCCCTTGAACTTCTCGAAAACGATTATACCCTTCTATATGGTGATTCGACACATCTGATGGACGAGTTGCCGAGCGGCTTTGCGCATACGTGTATCACTAGTCCGCCCTACTGGAATCAGCGCAGATATACGGATTCGTCAGATTTGGGTAATGAAGCGACGATTGAAGAGTTTGTTGAAGCATTGCGCGGCATATTCACAAAGGTGCGACGTGTGCTGCGGGATGATGGTTCGTTGTGGCTGAATATTGGCGATTCATATCGCAATAAAAATCTTCTTGGAATCCCGTGGCGCGTAGCATTTGCGCTGCAAGCAGACGGTTGGATACTCAGAAATGCTATTGTTTGGGATAAAGCAAAAGGCAATCCCTGTAACGCCAAAGATAAATTGCGGAATATTCACGAGATGATTTTTCATTTTGTCAAGCACGAACAATACTACTACAACCTTGATTCTGTGCGAACTCCACCACAAAAGCCAACGATAAAAAATGGTAGAATCACCACACCTACGGGCGTGAGCGGCGACAAGTATCGCAAGCAAATCACAGACAGCACAGACTTGAACGATGAAGAACGCCAAAACGCGCTTACCGCTTTGGATGGTGCTTTGAGCAAGGTTGCAAGCGGCGAAATGCCCGATTTTCGGATGATTATTCGTGGTACACAACGCTCAACACACTCCGATTCACCTGAGTATTCGGGGCGTGCCGAAGAGCTTCGCAAAAAAGGGTTTTGTATTTTGCCGTATCACAAAAACGGCACGAAGCCCGGCGACGTGTGGCGCGTGATTCCCGAAGATGAATGGCGTACGGATTCTCACTTTGCGGTCTATCCGACTGAACTTTTAGATATTCCTATTAAAACGACGTGTCCCGAAAGCGGCATTGTTCTTGACCCGTTTGTGGGAAGCGGAACGACTATTATTGCAGCATTGCAGCGCGGGCGCAAGGCGATTGGTATTGATGCGAGTGCGGTGTATATTGGCGAGGCGCGTAAGCGCGTGGAGACTTGGCGGCAGCAGTATAATCAACAAACTGCACAATTTTCCATGCTAGATGAATGAAACAACCATTAGAGTTTTATGGCATGAACACCGCTTCCGAACAGACATGGAAGCGTATTTTGTCGGAGCAGCAATGCCCCTTCGTGGCTTCGCGTTGCGTGAAACAACGTAAAAGTAATTCCGAACAAACCATTGGTGCGTGTATTATTGGCTATCAAGAACAACCGCTTATCATTTGCCCAAAGCGTTTTTTGCAAAACCATCAAATTTTTGTTGATGCCGCAGCACTGATAAAAACTCGTAGCGCACGGTATATTGTTGTGCCAGAGGTTACAATGCCGGGCGGAAGCGTGGATTATTTTGTTGTCGCTATGCGCGGTGAGGAAGTGCTTGATTATGTTGGTTTGGAAATTCAAGGGCTTGACACGACTGGTTCCGGCGGTATTTGGGCTGCGCGTGAAGATTTGATGCGGGGCGCAATGTACGGCGAATATGGGTGTGGCGTAAATTGGAAAATGTCCGCAAAAACAATTCTTATGCAGCTTCATCATAAAGCAGAAACCTTCGAGTTTCTAGGAAAGAAGCTACTTCTGGTCATTCAACGGCAATTTCTCGATTATATGCAGCGCGAATTTCAGACCGAACATTTTCATGCTGCTGAAGCGCACGACACGGTGCATTTTCACTTGTACGATTGTTTAGACATAAACGATTCCTACCGCCTTCGACTTGAAAGCCGCATCAGTACAAGCGCTGGTGGTGTGGAGCGAATGCTAAAATTAGGTAACACAGCGCAAATTACGCACGACGACGTTATCGCTATTATCAAACGCAAACTTCCGAAAGCAATTACCCTCAATTTTTGATTCTGAGAACCATCATGACTACCTTCACGATGTTTTTCCATATTCACTCGTTTCGAGTTTGCGGCGATTACAGCCTCGAATGTGACTTCACCACTGGGAAAACCTCGCGCGTTGATTTGCGCAACGAGCTTCACGGTGAAATATTTGAACTGCTTTTAGGCAAGAAGTAATTCGCCAAAGACCGCATCAAACCTGACACACTGACTGTCTAATGGCGTAATGGTGCAGGCTTCGCGCCGGAATTTTTATACGAACTTGCCAAGCAACAACAGCATGAATTTCGAGAATAAACCAATGACTACACTCACAAAAAACCATTAAAAATCACAGCGTAAGTCTCAATCGAAGTCCCATAGAGACTTGCTCTTGAGGCATTGGTGCGGTGTAGAGATGCAGCGTCGTTGTCTGTGATTGAACAAGCGGCGTATCGGAAAAGAAATTCCATGCGCTAAGAAAGACAGAGGCTGCTCCAAAGCCGATATTAGCCGCAGAAATTGGGTCGATCACCTTGATAGGTGAGTTCACGGGCGGAAAGAACGTTCCCCAATAACGTATTTCTTGGTACAAGTTCAAACTGCCCAATACAACCGACGCGATGCCGCTTGCCGCACCTAGTATTGGTGAAACCTTCGCATTTGAGCCATTAACGATTTGTTCCGTATTGATAATCCCCAATGCAATATTGAAACCGTTCAAGGCAACTGAAGCGACGGCATATTCTGTCGGAATTGGTGAAATTGAGCTGTATGCTGGCTGAATCATTGCGCACTCTTCCAGCGTCAAACCCGATGCCGCCACCCATTCGGTGAGTTCGGGCATATTCATATCCTTGATTAGATCGTACTGATGTTGAGTGTTAATGCGCTCTGCAAGACGATATCCGGCAGATTGTGCAACCAAATAACCCACCGCACAGATATTGTCATGTTTGTCAATAAAACAAGGTTTCCGACCATTCCCGCCGAAGTAATTGCGCGGGAAGCGTCCATTGATGCGGTACTGATGGAGTTTATCCAAGAGGAAAGACCGTTTATGACGAAGTTCTGCCGATAAATGTGCAACATCTTTGCTGCGCAGTACACGTTCAATGTATGCCAAATGTGTGGTGATGCGGAGTTGTTCGTTTGTATTTGCATTGGGACGTTCCCCAAAACACTCCACAAAACTACGGTCACCAAGCACTGCATTGATAGAGCTTTCAATATTCTCTGCCCGCAATACAAGATTTGAAGAGCAATAGAGCAATATCACGCATAAGGATACGATACGAATCATCATGGGTTTTCTCCTGAGTTTGTGAAAAAATGCCTTTTTCGGTAAGAGGCAAAATGGGTGAAAAAGTCACAAAAAATATTGCTCATCTTGGATTAAAGGTAGAGAAGAGATAAGTTGCTAACAATCGCAGGAGGATTGCAAAGGCAATATTTCTCCCTCGAACGCGCCGCGCAGCACCCACACTGCCCAAGCGCCCAATATTTTCTCAAAACCTTACGGACTATCGCCGCATAACGAAGGATTTCCGGCAATGAAACACCGATGGCTTTTGATTCTATTCCTCCTCTTGTGGAGTACGATAATACTTGCCCAGCAGGGCTTGTTTGAATCGCTCTATATCCTCAAGATGACAGCAATGGTGCGCTATCCAGCCGAGCGCTCCTCAGGCGACTATATCATCGGCGTTGTGGGTAGCTCCGATATTGCCGCGCAGCTTGACCGCTCTCTGACGGGCAAAAAAGTCGGCGAACAGACCATCAAAGTCCGGCTTTTTGACGAGATTTCCGGTCTCAATTCTTGTCATATCATTTTTCTTCCCGACCAATACAGTAAAAAACTTCAACGTGTTCTTGATGCAGTACGCGGCAAGCCCGTTCTTATCATCACCAAAGGAGTAGGCATGGCAAAGGAAGGCAGCCACATTAGTATTTTATCCACTGGCGAAAAGAAGTTTGAAATCAACAAAAAAGCTGCCGAATCTGTCGGATTGCGTTTGCAGGATGATCTGCTCCGTCTGGCAACGATTGTCGAAGGAGGTACACAATGATACGCTATCATCACCCTGCAAGCCGCATCTACACTGCTGTTTTGGCATTGGCACTCACATTCTCGCTGATAATAGCGGGCGAAACTTTTGCTCAAGACTCCTCTATGAGCAAACAAGAACGTACTTTGTCGGCAAAACCAACCCGCAAACAAATTCTCGCCATGAAGTTCGAGGAATTGAGCGCCTTGTCGCTGGAAGAAATCACGGAACTCTCGCGTATTGTCGGGGTTGCGTCGGTGGATGAATTGCTGAAATTGTTGGTAAATACCGCCTCGAAGTCTGATGAAACCTTGAATGATGCCCCAGGAATAGTCTCTGTTATCACGGCGAAAGAAATTGCGCTTTTTGGCGCTCGTACCCTTACCGACGTTCTCAACTATGTTGTTTCCGTCCAACTCTACGCCTCATCACTTTTTCAAAATAATTTCACCATGCGCGGTGATTTATTCCGCTCTCTTTCGAGTAAACACGTTCTTATCCTCATCAATGGTCGCCCAATGAGAGAATCGCTCTTTGGAGGCATCTACGCACAAGTGCTGAACGGCTTTCCGCTTGCTTCTATTGAACGGATTGAGGTTCTGCGAGGACCCGGCTCAGTATTATACGGCTCAAATGCGTTCACCGGAACGGTTAATATTATCACCAAAACATCGAATGAGGCAAGTATTTCTGCGCGGGGCGGAACATTCGGCGCTATCACGGCTTCCGCCCAAGCAGGTATGTCCTTCAAAACACCACTTGGCGACGCACGATTTGATGCGGGTTTGCAGTACAATGATCTTCCAAACTGGACGGTGCCTTTCCGTTTGCCACCGCAGATGGGCAGACCGCCACAAGAAATTTCCTATAATCCCTTTCAACGCTCTCTTAGCGCGATGGCTTCTGCCTCCTTGGGTGGATTGAAAGCACAGATTTTTGTTACCGACTACCGTGCAAGCACTTTTGGACCGGCGATTACCAGACCACCGGGGGTCTTAACAAATTTTACCCTCAATGCTGATCTCAGCTATACTCATAGCTTCTCAGATGCTCTTCAAGCTACGCTGAGTGGTACGCTTAATCGTTATGAAACACAACACGCTGAACGGCTTTTTTCCAATGATGGGCTACTCGAATTAACCTTGAACTATAAACCCATTAACACATTCAATATGATAGTGGGTGGATTGCTGCATAGCCGTTACGGAATACAAACATTCGCTTCCAACGCTTCGGTGATTGTACCGGAATACAATCAATTGTGGTGGAGTGTTTACGCTGAGGCGCATTGGCAGCCCCTTGAAAATTTGAGGTTTACGGCTGGCGCACAGTTAAATAAAGCGGTGAATATTGATGCCGATATTTCGCCTCGCCTTGCTGCCATCTGGAATATTACCTCAGAATTTGGCGTAAAAGCCTTTTACGGTCAAGCATTTCGGGCAGCCGTTGGATTTGAGAATTTTTCGATTAACCAAAATGGTCTTGGAAATCCACGTCTCCGTCCCGAAACTAACGAGTCTCTGGATGCAGAAGTGTTCTGGGAACAAGAGAACGTGCGCCTTGCCGCCGTATATTTTCACTCATGGCAAAATAACCTCATTGCTCCTCGCAATGTTGCCCCACCTGGGCAGCCTGCACGAACTGAAATGCAGAATTTTGGTTCATTTCAACTGGAAGGCGCGGAATTAGAAGCAAAATACGCACCAACTAATGAATTGTATATCTTGAGTTCGGTATCGTATCAAACAAATACCGACGGACCAACACTCCGCGACGTGACGATGATGCCCAATTGGATGGTCAAAGTTGGCATTGGATATGATACAAAAAATGGCATTGCCGCAAGTATTTTCAATATTTTCAACAGTAAACCCAATATTTTACCAACGCCAAACGGTACACCGCCTATACCACAGATTAACCCTACCGTTGACGGTTACAACCTTCTGAGCGCTAATGTGAATATTGATATTACCGACTTGTTCGATATTGCCGGATTGCCGCATATTATCATCAATCTTCGTGGTGAAGATATTCTTTCGGCAGGTGCAATCTGGATGCCAGACATTTCTCGTCGTATCAATAGCATACCGCTTTTCCCAGGACGCGGCTTCTATGGCGGGATTTCGGTGAGGTTTTAAGGAATGCTCGAAAAATACATGGACGATACCGCCTTCGGGTAAATTCAGGCTGAAGAGCGCATAAATCCTCCGTTGAACTTGTCAAATCATTTGACTATGTTGTCCACAATCTTATCAAGTATCTGACACGATCTCTTCTTTTCACCCAATACTCCACATATGCAACGCTTCCTCCTTCAATTATCCGCTATTTTTGCCTTGTCGGTCAATTTTGCTACGCTCCAAAGTCACGCACAGCCAGTGCGCGACCTTACTGCCGAGCAGATTTTCACACGAAATTGCGAAGGACCTGTTGTGGACGGGCGTGGACGCTTGTTTGTGGTGAATTTCGAGCGTGATGGCACGATTGGCTTGGTAAAAACAGAGCGATTGAAAGAAGGCACAAAGGCTGATGTGGAGCGCTTTGCAACGCTTCCATTGGGAAGCATCGGGAACAGTTTGCGCATGGGGAAGCGTGGTGAAATCTATATTGCCGACTACAAAGCCCATAACATCTTGCTTTTGGACACCGCAACGAAGGAAATCCGTGAATACGTCCACTCCGAGCGGTTTAACCAGCCGAATGACCTCTGCATCACATCTCAAGGGGTTCTTTTCGCCTCCGATCCGAACTGGAAAGATTCGACGGGAAAACTCTGGCGAATTGAACCCAATGGCGATGGATTGACGGGAAGAGCTACATTGATTGACAGTGCGATGGGAACAACCAACGGAGTTACTTGCAGCCCCGACGAAACAACGCTCTACGTCAATGAAAGCCTCCAGCGCCGAATTTGGGCATATCGTCTGGACAAATCGGGAAATGTTTCACAAAAGCGCTTATTTGCTTCGTTTACAGATTTTGGTTTGGATGGAATGAAGTGCGATAATGCAGGAAATCTCTACGTTACGCGCTATGGAAAGGGCGTAATTGCGGTGTTTTCGCCCAAAGGTGCGTTAATGCGGGAAATTCCACTCAAGGGCAAAGATTGTAGCAATCTCACCTTTGGCGGAAAAGACGGCAAAACGGTTTATGTCACGATGCAAGACCGCAAATGCGTGGAAACATTTCGCGTAGGCATTGGCGGAAAGCAATAAAATATGTTTCTCAACATCGAACACGAAAGTGAATTTTTCTCATTATTTCATCACCAGTTATCATGGAATACACCGATACCACTGCACTTCAGCCGCAGACAGCACCAAGACTTGCCTTAACGAACATCGCCTCCTCGCTTGAAACCATTTTGCGCCCCGACCAAGTGCTGACGCGCCCGATAGAGCGCATCGCCTATGCCCATGACGCAAGCTGTTACCGTCTTGTGCCGGAGGCAATCGTGCGTCCGGAATCGCTCGACGATGTGCGCCGCATCATGGCATGGAGCAATGACCGCCGCATTCCGCTAACCTTCCGCGCTGCCGGAACAAGTCTTTCCGGGCAAGCCGTGACGAGTGGCGTGATTGTGGACATCACACGTGGGGCGTGGGATGCGATTGCGATTGGGGGAAATGGAGCAGTGGTGCGGGTTGGTCCCGGCATGGTTGGCTCAAAGGTTAATGATTATTTGCGGAAATATGGAAGGAAAATTGGTCCTGACCCCGCATCAATGGCGGCGTGTATGATTGGCGGTATTGTTGCCAATAACGCCAGTGGAATGTGCTGCGGCGTTACCCAAAACACCTATCATACGCTTGAATCCTTGACGTTTATGCTTCCGAACGGTGTGGTCATTGATTCGGCTGCCGACGATGCCAATGATATTTTGCAACGCACATCGCCGGAAATAGCGGATGGGCTTATGGCACTAAAAGCCGAGATAGAAGCAAATACGCCACTTGTTGAGAAAATTCGCCGTAAGTATAAAATTAAAAACACCGTCGGTTACGGCATCAATGCATTTTTGGATTACCACACGCCCGTTGAGATTTTACGCCATTTGATGGTTGGCTCGGAAGGCACACTTGGCTTTATTGCTGAGGCGGGATTCCACACAGTGCCAGATTTGCCGATGAAATCAACGGCGCTGCTCTTTTTCGGAACGGTTGCCGAAGCCTGTGGTGCGATTGTCGCTCTGCGCGATTCCGGCGCTGCCGCACTCGAACTTATGGACTACGCCTCGCTTGCTGCCATGCGCGACCAGTACGGCGCTCCGAAGGATATTATTGATGCACTCGCCCCAACAGCCGCTTGTTTGCTGGTAGAATACCAAGCCGTCAGCAAAGAGGCTCTCCAAACCTTGCGCGAAGCGGGCGAAGCGCTTCTGCCCTCATTGCCGCTCATTGCCACGCAGCCTTTTACCGAAGACCCGAAGCAGCAAGCCATTTTCTGGAAGCTGCGCAAAGGTGTAATTCCTGTGGTCAGCGCCAAACGTCGCCCCGGAACAACGGTTATTAACGAAGATATTGCCTTTCCGATTGAACACCTCGCCAATGGTGTAATTGCACTTCAAGAGCTGTTTGTAAAGCATGGATATCCCGACGGCGTAGTCTTTGGTCATGCGAAGGATGGGAATTTGCATTTTACGCTTGCGCAATCATTTGACACCGAAGCAGACGTAGCGCAGTTTGGCGGACTGATGGATGATATTGCGGAATTGGTCGTCGGACGCTTCGATGGTTCGCTCAAGGCAGAACATGGCACGGGGCGAAATATGGCTCCTTACGTTGAAATGGAGTGGGGCGCTGAGGCGTACGCAATTATGCGGCGCTTGAAGGCGCTCATTGACCCGAACAATATTCTGAATCCGGGTGTAATTTTGAATGATAATCCGAAGGCGCACGTGGAGAATTTAAAGCCGATTCCAGTGGTTGAAAAAGAGGTCGATAGTTGCATTGAGTGTGGTTGGTGCGAAAATAAATGTCCCTCGCAAGGTTTGACGCTGACTCCACGCCAGAGAATTGTTGTGCGGCGCGAGATTACTCGTGTAAACAATGCTGCCAAAGTTGGTAAAACCTTGCCCGATGCGCCATTTAACTCGTGGCAATTAGAGCGCGATTATGATTACTACGGCTTGGAAACGTGTGCTACCGATGGAATGTGCGCCACGATTTGCCCTGTCCATATCAACACCGGCGACCTCGTGAAGGTGCTTCGCAACAAGCAGCACTCGGACTTCGCACAGGACAATGCCCGCACGATTTCACGGCATTTTCATGCAGCCGAAACGATTGCAAAAGTGGGCGTAAAAGCCGGGCGTTTTCTGGAAAGTGTCGGCGCGGCGGGCGTGCTGGATTTTATGAGCGATGTTGCCGGAAAAGTCCTTGATACAAGGCTTCCGGGCTGGAATGAGAATATTGGCACACCGATTCGTTTGCCGCACACATCCTCCAAGAATCCTGATGCCATCTACTTTCCGGCGTGTGTGACACGCATGATGGGCGGTGGCGAAAGCGAAAAGAGTTTGAATCAAGTGGAAATGCTGCTCCGCGTGGCAGAGCGGGCGGGAGTGGCGTTGTGGATTCCCGAAAAAAGCACGAGTTATTGCTGCGGAACGCCATTTTCCTCGAAGGGCTTCACCGAGGCGTACCGCGATATGATGGAGCGCACGGTGAATGAGTTTTGGGAGTGGTCAGACGGCGGGCGCTTGCCGATATTGACCGATGCGAGTTCCTGCACTTACACTTTCCGCAATGCCGGAAAAGATCTCACGGGACAAGCATTGGAGCGGTTTACGCAGTTGACAATTTTGGATTCGATAGAATACGTTCACGATACTTTATTGCCGAAATTGCTGGAACGCGGCTTACTAACGCGCTTGCGGGAATCTGCTTTGCTTCATCCCGTCTGCTCGGTCATTAAATTAGGTTTCGCCGACAAACTCCAATCTGTCGCCGAAGCCTGTGCGGACGAGGCTTTCACGCCAATCAACGTTGGCTGCTGCGCTTTTGCAGGCGATAGAGGAATGATAGCGCCGGAACTCACAGCAAATGCGACGCTCTTGGAAGCCCGCGAAGCCCGTGAACGCCAGTATGACGGCTATTATTCCAGCAATCCAACGTGTCAAATCGGTATGACGACGGCAGTTGGCAAAGAATATCAGTCGTTTATTGCTCTTGTTGAGCGGGCAAGTCGCGTGTAGTTTTTAAGGCAATTCATTATTTGTCACATCAACAGTCGAACTATCAATGGTTGATATGTCAACTTTCTGAATTAAAAATGAAAATTTTTTCATTCGTGCTTTTTTCCTCGTGTGCGTGTGGTTGATTTTGTAGATTTGCACTTGAAAAATAACTCAATTTTTTGTCAAACATTTTTTTCAATGGAGCGTTTTCCATGGCAAGTTTTAGCGGCAATATCTTCACCGACCTTCTGAATATGCAAATGGAAGTCGTCAAAAAAGCGGCGGATGCAGCAGGCGAGGTTTTACCAGCAAACATCACGGGCAATCTCAGCACCATGCTTGGCGATTTGGCTGGTACAGTGGCGACAACTCTGAGCAACACGGGTAGCTCTTTCACGGGATTTTCCAATATTGGCGGTATGGGCGACGATGCAAAACAAGCATCGGCATTCCCATTCAACATGATTCCGAACCTCGGCACACTCTCCAGTATGCCCGCTTTTATGGGCAATATCACGTCGCTCTACGACACATGGAAAAGCCTGTACAGCTCATGGATGGGCGCAATGGGTCGTGTTCCGGCGGCAATGTCGGATATGGTCAATAATGGCAGTGTTGTTGTTGGGGCGGTCAATAACGTGACCACGATGGCACAAACCTATTTCAAACTCTCCGAACTTCTTTCGCCCGTTATCAAAATGGCGCAAGAGACAGGTTTGACGGCTGAGATGCTCCAAAAATATTTGAGCCTCGACGAATACAACAAAATTATCGCGCAGACCTTCAATTTCCCTGCCGAAGAAACAATGAAAAAATTTACCGAGCAGATTAATTCTCTCGTGAAATACTTAGGCGATGTTGGTCAAATTGCTGGCACCAATGTTGGCGAATTGACACAGATGTCCTCGAAAGCAATGACAGCACTTGCTTCCGGCAACGTTGAAGAAGCAGCAAAAGTGTATGTCGGTATGATTGACAGTATTCAAAAGCCTGTGAACCCGCTTACGAACATGGTGTTTTTCGGACGTGACCGCGTTGCAATTGACCTTCTTCAAGAAATGTTGAAATCGTATGTTATGTTTGCTGCGCACTATACCAAAATGCAGCAAATGGTCTTCTCGACGGGCAAAGATGCGCTCACGAACATGACGGGCTATATCATTCAGCAAGCACAAAAAGAGAAAGCACCACGCACCTTCGACGAGTTTTTCCAAATTTTCGTCGGCTCAAGCGAAGCAGCATTCGACACGCTTTTCAACAAAGACGAATATGCGAAATTACAAGGTGAACTCTCAGTGTCCGGCGCTCGCGTAAAAGAGCATACCGATAAATTCATGGAATTGATGATCAGCGAATTGCCGATTGCAACACGTTCCGAACTTGACGAAGCATATAAATCCATCCACTTCCTCAAAACACAAGTACGCCGTTTGGAGCGCAAACTTTCTGAGCAGGAAGAATCCATTGAAGCAATGAGCGGCGGCAAAAAGCCCGCAGCAAAAGCTGACGCTCCCGTAGCAAAAGCAGCTCCGAAAGCGGCTGCTCCAAAAGCAACCGCAGCAAAAGCAGCTCCCGCAAAAAAAGCCCCGGCAGCAAAGAAACCCGCAGCAAAAAAATAATCCTGCAAGGGCTAT
The DNA here is from genome assembly GCA_947459425.1 of Ignavibacteria bacterium. Lineage (GTDB taxonomy): Bacteria > Bacteroidota > Ignavibacteria > Kapaibacteriales > UBA4661 > PH2015. The sequence continues at coordinate 34,372 of CANHDJ010000018.1, read as the reverse complement.
AAAAACACGCTCGGCAAACTATCTGCACGAAAAAAAGATTTTTACCTGACAATTGCTATGAATTGTCAGGTTTTTTTTTATATTTGGCGGCTACCCACGATGTGTTGGCACGTTCCTACCCAAGACAAAGCAGCAATTCGATTCTTCCTAACTACAAGCCTTAAAGCCATGAGTGACGAACAAGCACAAACAGTACTCACGCTCCTGAAAAGAATCCTTTCGGAGCAGCGCGAAGCAAACTCCATGTTGCGTGATATGAACAAACGTTTGCGCCGAATGGAGGAACGTCTGGACAGCATTGACACACGGCTTGGAGGCAAAAATTCTTCCAGCGACGATGGCGATACATCGGGGCTTGGAGGTGTTTTTGGCACATGGCAATCGTTGAATTAAAAATCATCCTTGAAATCCAATTCACAACTATTTTCAACCTAATTTTGACGGAGCGTTTATGGCACAAACAGCAGAAAAAAACGGCAAAGCCAATGGTAGTGCAAAGGGTGCAGAAAAGCACACAATACCGTTCCTTGACCCCGCACAGTTTATGAAAGATATGACCGAGATGAGCAGCAAGGTTGTACGCGGCTTGCAGCATCTCAAGGAGATGAGCGAAGACGATTTAGCCGTTGGTCAAACGCCCCGCGTGAAAGTGTTGGATGTTGATGGTGGAAAAATCAAACTCTATCATTATCCCAATCCGAAGGCTACCTGCAAAGTGCCGCTATTGCTGAATTTTGCGGTGGTTAATAAGGAGTACATCTTGGATTTGCAGCCCGATAAAAGTTTCGTCGGGAAGATGATGGAAGCTGGCTTGGAAGTCTATACGATTGACTGGGGGTACCCGACTCGCGGCGACCGCTACCGCGAAGTGGGCGACTACGTTGATTACTTGGATTCCTGCGTGGACTATATTCGCAAAGCATCTGGTCAAAAGAGCATCAACCTTTTGGGAATTTGCCAAGGCGGTACTGCTGCACTCATTTATTCATCGCTGTTCCCGGAAAAAATTCGCAATCTCATTACCGTCGTTACGCCGTTTGAGTTTAATTTGCCGGACAGCCTTATTTTCAAATGGGCGCAACACGTCAATCCAGATCCAATCGCGGATGCCGTTGGGACAATCTCTGGCGAGGTGATGAATGCTGGTTTCCTCATGGTTAAGCCAATGCAGCGCCTTCAGAAATTCCATACTTTTGTCAACCTTATGGATAGCAAAGAGAAAGTTGCAAACTTCCTCCGTATGGAACGGTGGCTTTTTGATAGCCCCGGTCAGCCCGGCGAGGCATACCGTGAATATACCAAGCGTGTCTTTATTGGTAATGAACTCTCAAAAAATGAGTTTACTATTGATGGTCGCAAAGTAGATTTCAAAAATGTTACTATGCCGATTCTCTCCATCTACGCGGCACAAGACCACCTTGTTCCGCCAGAATGCGCGAAACCGGTCTATGATGCCGTCGGATCCAAAGACAAACAAATTGTGGAATTCCCGGGCGGACACGTTGGCGTGTTTATGAGCGGCTCGTCGCAAAAATATGTTGCTCCGGCAATTTCCAGCTGGCTTATTGAGCGCTCAAAGGTGTAATAGTTGTTGATGTTTGTTGAGTGTTGAATAGTGGGAGAAAGCCCGTACAAAGAGGCTATTATCTTCACCGTTCAACACTCAATGTTTTTTGTGTGTTCCGATAATTTCTCATTCCCCACCTACATTTCTGAAAGAATTATGCCTAAGCAAGTCAAAATTGGTGATAAAGCCAGTGTAACAAAAGCGTTTACGGAAGCCGATGTAAAGCAGTTTGCCGAGATTTCGCTCGACAAAAATCCGATTCACTTGGACGCTGAATATGCAAAAAATACGATGTTCAAACAGCGCGTTGTGCATGGAGCGCTCGTAGCAAGTCTTTTTTCGGGTGTTATCGGTATGGAACTGCCTGGCGAAGGCACGATTGCTATGGGGCAGAGTATTAAATTTCTGCGCCCTGTTTTTATCGGCGATGAAGTAACGGCAACCGTCGAAGTAGCCGCCATTGCCGAAGGAAAACCTATTGTCACGCTTAAAGTCACGGGAACTAATACCAGAGGCGAAGTGGTTATAGAGGGCGAAGCGACAGTCCGCGTATAAAAAATCAATCGTTTTGTGAATGTTGATTCGTATTCTCGCTGGGCGGCTTGTTACTCTGCCGTCTGGCGAGTTTTTCTTTTTCATGGAGAATGGTTTTATGCAGAGATTATTGCACCACCGCATATCGACGCTAACGAGTACTTTATTACTTGCCCTTGCCTTGAGCGGCTGTGAAGCATCGGGCTTTGGAGATTTTTGGGGCACCCCTGAAATAAAAGATTATATCGAAGATTACGCCGTGCAAGGGTTGTTGCTGGTTGGCGAGCCGATAGATGATATTCGCCTCATGCGCTCGGTACGGATTGACACCGCTTTTACGATGGAAGCCTCCGCCGTCCGCATAGCAGACGTGCGCATTTTCGAGAATGACCGCGTTATACCGCTAACATTCGATCCCGTAAAATTTACCTATAAAGCCGCTCCGACGGAACGTGTCAAAGAAAACACGTTGTACCGATTTGAAGCAACATTCCTCAAACTCGATGGCAGAACACGTCTGACCTTGCGCGGCACAACTACTACGCCCAAACAAATTGCGTGGGTACGTGCGCCCAAGGATACCTTAACCTATCCCAAAGATACTACGCGCCTTCCCTCGCCGGATTCGCTGATTATTTCGTGGACACCGATGAGCGGCGTAACGGATTATATGTTTTCAACAGAATGTTTGGATACCTTGGAGTATGGAAAGTATCTCCAACCGCCAACGAGTGAGAAGAATCGCCGTATTGTGCGCTTTTTCGAGGCAAGTTTGCCGCGTTTTAACGAGACCGTTCGCTCCGGTATTCGCGCCGTGACGCTTACGCCGGTGATTTGGACAGCATTCAAGTGGTTTGGTGTCCATGAATTGAGAATTTATGCGCCCGATATTCACTGGGCAAATTGGTTTCGGCAGACCAATTTGGGGCAGAACCCGCGCTTTAACTATCGCTTAGGAAGCATTGAGGGTGGTTTGGGTGTTTTTGGTTCGGCTTCCTTTGCGCGGCATCGGACGTTTTTGTACAAGAATCAACCGTAGTTCTGAAACATCTGAGCATGATCAATGGTTCGGACATTTTCTCCGATATTTTTTCGGGTTTCACGTTTGAATAATGGCGTAATTTCTGATGTTTTGGAACTCAGGGTAATTTTCTATCATCGCTGAGGACAGTCTGTAGATGGATAAAACTCGCCGAGCAAAATGCTCATTGAATGCCCGTGTTTTAACGGCATTTATCGAAAGCGGCTTGTTGGATTCAAGTCCGACGCTATGATAATGTTCTGCCTTCGTCAGTCCAAGGGTAAGCATACTCATGTTGAGGTGTGTATCAATGCCGTTGAGGTTGCGGGTTTGTGCGTAGGTCAAACCAGTAAAGCCTTTGCCATCACGAATGACAAACTCTCGGCAACATAGAATAGCCTGAACGACTAAGCGTAAAAAATTTCGTTGAACCTTGGATAGAACCGAAGCTTTTGCTACTATATCCCGTGCTTTGAGCATACTGCCTCTTCTGGTGATAGTGTACAAGTGTGGTTACTTTACAAATCACGGAAGAGGTAGTTTTTTTTGCTAATACTTTTTCAAAATGTCCGAACTATTGTTTTGAGAAGAGTGTAGGTATGATTATTTTGAGCGGTCATTATTTTGCACCTCTCATTGTAGCCGTTATTTTCTGGGTTTTTCGGCGATATACCAGTTTTTGCGCACCTTCGTATTTTGAGGAGAATCAAGTCAATATGCCATTTATCCGTTCTATTTCCGGAGTTCGCGCCACGCTTGGCGACGCACTCACCCCCTTTGTTGTTGCGGAATACACGGCTGCTTTTGCAGCCTATCTGCCACCAGGCATTGTTGCTGTCGGGCGCGATGGGCGACCATCGGGGCAGTGGATTGAGAAAATTGTTTGCGCCACGCTTGCCGCTTGTGGGCGCGAGGTGCTGGAACTTGGTATTGTCCCAACCCCAACAGTGCAGCTTTTTTCTGAACACCAAGCCGTAGCGGGCGGCATTTCTATCTCTGCATCGCATAATCCGGTCGAGTGGAACGGTATGAAGTTTATTAACGGCGAAGGGATTTTCCTGAATGGGGAAGAGAATGCTGCTTTTTGGCAATGTCTGGAAGAGCGCCGTTTTAGCTTCGTTACCGACCAGCACGGCGAAAGTATGACCACGCATCAAAATCCGGCTGCGCACCATACCGAATCCATCATGCTTTTGCCCGTCTTTTCTAATTCCGGCAATGTCGAGCTTATCCGCAACCAAAAATTCCGCATTGTTGTTGATGCCGTCAATGCTGCGGGTTCGCATTTTATCCCATATTTGCTGAAAGAATTTGGCTGCGAAGTTATCCCGCTTTACTGCGACAGTACGGGTATTTTTCCGCACACGCCAGAGCCGATACCGGAAAATCTCGGCGATCTTGCCAAAGCAGTTTTGGAACACAAAGCAGATTTTGGTGTAGCCGTTGACCCCGATGCTGACCGACTTGTGCTGGTGGACGAGCGAGGGCGGGTGGTGTTCGAGGAATACACGATTGTCTTGGCAACGCTTTCAGCGCTGCGGAATAAGCAATATTTTGGCGAAAAAGCCGATGCGCCCGTTGTCGTTAATCTCTCGACAACCCAGTCTGTGGCTGATGTTGCGGCACATTACGGCGTAAAGGTTATTCGTACACCCGTTGGAGAGATCAATGTCGTGCGGGCAATGCTGGAACACGGCTCTCTGATTGGCGGCGAAGGCAGTGGCGGTGTGATTCTGCCCGCTTGCCATGCCGGACGCGACTCGCTTGTGGGAACGGCATTGGTACTGCTTTTGCTGGCACAAGTCAAGCACGAGCGACCCAAAATGACGCTTTCAAGCATTGTTGCTGCACTGCCGCACTATTCGATGGTTAAGCGCAAAAAAGCCTTTAGCGGTGATGCCGCAAAAGTTTTTGACGAGGTAAAAAACCACTTCCCCGGTGCAGAAGTCAATACCGACGACGGTTTGCGGCTTACCTTTGGCAATGGCTGGGCGCACCTACGCACTTCCAATACTGAGCCGATTATTCGCGTTATCGTCGAAGCGCAAAGTGAAGCCGAAGCGGAGAAAATCGCGGATGCGTGTATGGCGAAAATTCGCTAACGTTTTCAAATGGTGAAAACTATTGTATCATCTCAAATAAATCCCTTCGTACCGTGAGCAATACCACAACCCGCATCATTGTTTCTCTCATTGCAGCCCCCATCATCATTGGTTTGGTGATTTTGGGCGGCTGGTGGTTTTGGGCGTTTGCCCAAGCATTGGCAATCTTGGCGCTGAAGGAATTGTATGATTTGGGCAAGCATACATCTGCCTCGCCGCAGCGCCTCACGGGCTACGTTGGGAGTTTTGCCGTCGGCTGCTACTTTATGGTTGCCGACTCTGCACCACAAGGGCTTGTGAGCCTAATGTTTCCTGCACTCATACTGCTTTTTGTGCTGAGTGTCTTAATCATCGAACTCCTTCGCAACAAGCCGCATCCGCTCTGGAATGCGGCTACAACGGTTTTTGGCGTATTGTATGTTGGTGCGTTTCTCACGAGCCTCATCGGACTTCGCATGACCTTTAGCGGTAGAACGCTGGAAATGACCGTTGTTGCGCCGTTTCTGTCGGGTCTTTCGCCCACAGAGCGCCTTGCAACGGGCGACAAATGGGGTGCGTGGTTAGTTTTTGCAACGTTTATCGGTATTTGGACGTGTGATTCACTCGCCTTTTTTGCCGGGAAAGCCTTTGGCAAACATAAACTTTTCCCTCGCGTCAGCCCGAATAAATCATGGGAAGGCGCTGTGGTGGGCTTTTTGGCTTCGTCGGTAGCATTTGTGGCGTTGGCGCATTATCTCTTGCCGTTTTTACCGCCTGTTCATGCCGCACTTATTGGTGCGTTGGTGGGGATTATCGGGCAGTTTGGGGATTTGGTGGAATCACTTTTCAAGCGCGATGCAGGCGTGAAGGACAGTTCTAATATCATACCCGGTCATGGCGGCGTGTACGACCGCTTTGACGCAGCAATGTTTGTTGCGCCTATCGTTTACGTCTATGTGAACCTCTTTTTGCTCTTTTCCCGATGATTCCCGCGAAGCCACAGCGCTGGGCGCACGGCATTTTTCGCCCTTACCTGCGCTCTCTTTTCCAACGCCGATTCCACGCTCTTCATCTGCTCGGCGACTTTCCCGATGTTCCCCCAAACACGCCTATTCTCTTGCTTCCCAATCATTCTACGTGGTGGGACGGATTCTTTCCGTACCTGCTGAATGAGGCTGTTTGGCAACGTGAGTTTTACATCATGATGCTCGAAGAGCGTTTGCGCGAATTTTGGTTTTTCCGCTTTGTGGGCGCATTTTCCATCAAACAACAATCGCCCAAGGGCATCGTCGAAACATTGGATTATACGGTGAATTTGCTGCGCACCGAATCGGGCGAGAAACGAGGCGGCAAGCGCCTCATCGTTATGTTTCCACAAGGTGAATTAGCCGCATGGGGGAAACGTCCACTGGGCTATAATCGAGGAATCGAACGAGTGCTGAGGAAATGCCGCGACCAGAATATACGCGCTGCCATTGTGCCACTAGCGATGCGCTGTGAATTTCTTAGCGATGAAAAGCCACACGTCTTCTTGTGTTGCGGCAAGCCAATTTTTACGGACGGTGTGACCCTGCCGAGTGCGGCGGAACTTGAGCAAACTGAAACCGCCCTGCTCAATGACGTGGAAGCAAGGATTATTGCGGGAGAGAGAGGGCGTGATCTGTTACATGATTGGAAATAAGAATATTTACATTGTTTGATTCGGCGCGAGGCTTGGAAACTCGACAATAAACGTCGCGCCTTTTCCAAATTCCGACTCGCACCAAACCTTGCCTTTCATTGCCTCGACCATTTTTTTGACAATCGAAAGCCCAAGCCCCGTTGAGTGTTCGTCACCAGTTGGGCGAGCGGAAAGGCGAATAAATTTTCCGAAGAGTTTTTTCTGATCGTCGGCGGAAATGCCCGGTCCTTCGTCCTGAATAACGACTTGGGTCGTTGTTGGTGATGGCGTGGTGATGCGGACAAAAATATTTTTTCCATGCGGCGAGTATTTAACGGCATTAGAAACGAGGTTTTCAAGAATTTGCATGGTCATTGATTCATCGGCAAACACTTTTGCTTCGGTATTATTTTCAAAGTGTAGGGTAATATTTTTCGCAGAAGCTCGTGCGCGGTAATCCTGCACAACAAATCCGGCAATCGAACTGATGGGAAAACTCATTGATGCAAATGCCAATGCGCCGCGCTCCAGTGCGTTAATATCAAGCAAATTCCGAATAATTTCAAACATTCGGTTTGACGTTTTGACGATAGTTTCCAGTATTTGCTGCCGTGTTTCCAATTCCATCGCATCATCTTCGGCGCACATCGTGGCAAATTCCCGAATTGCCTGAAGCGGATTTTTCAAATCATGTGCGGCAATTCCCAAAAATTCATCTTTTTCATCGCTGAGTTCTTTTAACTGCTTGTGTGCCGCTTCCAATCTCGCTAGTGCATCGGCGAGTTCAGAATTGCGTGTGGCGAGGTCATAATGCTCAAAGCAAAGGCGTACTGCTTCGAGTAATTCCTCGCGTTGCCAAGGCTTGGTCAAAAAGCGATAAATATGCCCCAAGTTGATGCTGTCAATAATATCCTGCACATCGGTATAGCCCGTCAGCACAACGCGCACAGCTTTGGCTGCATGGGGAATACTTTTGGCGAGAAATTGTGCGCCCGACATCCCTGTCATACGCTGGTCAGCGACGATTACCTCCGGCTCGAAACCACCCAAAAGCAGTTCCAATGCGGCTTCGCCGGATTCTGCTGTTCTGAGGTCGTAGAGTTCTTGGAAAATATCCGACAAGACCATGAGCAGCATTGGCTCATCGTCAACAATGAGTAAACGGCGTTTTGCCGATGCTTGCGCAGTCGTGGTCGTTCCTTGTTCTGATGTGGGGCGAGAAAGGGTGAGATTGAGCATAATGGTTAGTGATTGAATTTCTCGTGATTGCGCGTGAACGTAATAGTAAACGTCGTGCCTGTACCGATAACCGAATCAACGTGGATCTGTGCGCCGTGCCGCTCCAATATTTTTTTGCTGATACTCAAGCCCAAGCCGCTATTTCCTGCGCCTTTGGTGGTAAAAAACGGCTCGAACATTCGCGGAAGTACCTCTGGCGGAATACCTTTCCCATTGTCGCTAAGGCGCACTGTCACGTCATTTGCGGTGCTTTCGGAGGAAAGGTGAATATGCGTCGCGCCCGCTTGAGCGGCGTTGACCAGCAAGTTAAGAAATACTTGGTTAATTTCCCCAAAGTTTGCCTTGATACTGCTATCGCCAATAAACGCGGTTTCCACGCGAACGCTGTTGTACTGAAAGCCGAATATTTCTATCGTCGCGGGCAGTTCTCGCTCCAGCGAATCATATTTTATGCCTTCCGCGTGGTATTCCGTGAAGCCGCGCAGCGTTCCGACAATATTTTTCACTCGCGCCGAGCCGTTCAAAGCAAGGTTGAGCATTTTTTCCATCTCATCGGTCATGCCGGTAAAGCGCATAGCTTCTGGCGATTGTTGTCCTGCTTCGTCCAGCAATGAGAGGAAAAAGGTGCGAAGATTGTGCAATTTATGGTGAATCTGCTCCAACGCCCCATAAACACCCGCGTTGGGGTTGTTGATTTCGTGCATGATGCCCGATGCGAGCATCCCGATTGCACCAATGCGCTCACTGGCGACAAGTTGCGTCTGCGTTTCCTGTAATTCGCGGAGTGTTTGGTCAAGTTGGAGATTCATCTCGTGAAGGTGTGTATTGGCGAGTTCGATTTCACGGGCTTGGGTCGTTTGTATTTCCAGTTGGCGCTGTATTTCGCTGTTGGCATCGCGGAGTTCGACGGTGCGCTCTTGGACGATATGTTCAAAATGTGCTGCGCGGTTGTGCAAACGTCGAACGCGCAAGGTATATGCCCCAAAACCGATACAACCTACGCTGACAGCGCAAAGAGCTGTGAACCACCACGTTTCCCAAAAAAATGATTCAAGCGTAAACTCTGCTGCCGCGCCAATTTCATTCCAAACGCCATCATTATTGCAAGCAATCACACGAAAGCGATACGTGCGTCCACGCGGAAGATTGGTGTAATACGCCACACGGCGTGTGCCAACGCTTGTCCAGTCTTTATCGTAGCCTTCAAGAAGATACTTAAACTGCACCTTTTCGGGAACGCTGATGCTGGTGGCGGTGTACGAAAATTCAAATTTTTTTGTTTCTGCCGGAAGGGTGAATGGTGCTCCAACGTCCACCAAAAGACTATCGGCAAGAATCTGCTCAATAATGACGGGCGGTACAACGCTATTGGCAAGGAGTTTGTCCGGCTCTACCGCCACCACGCCCTGAGCCGTTGGGAAATACAAGTGTCCGTCCGCAGCCCTGATGCTACCTGGCGTTCCGCCGTTACATTCGGCATTTTTCATGCCGTCGGCTTTCCCAAAGGCTTGTGATACGATGCGCGATGTTTTCCCTTCAGCAAAAGCATTAAGTTCTGCTTTGCGGACACGAAATACGCCCCGATTACACGACATCCACATCCAGCCCAAGGTGTCTTCCACCATTGTCCAAATATGGTCGTCGAATAAGCCGTTATGCGTGGTGTAGCTTGTCCATTTGCCCTTGTGAAAACGATTCAGCCCGCCCCCAACCGTACCAACCCAGAGGACTCCATCAGCATCGTGCATGATGGAGCGCACAAAATTACTCGACAAACCGTTTGTATCGGTGAATGCCGTCATTACGCCGTTCTCTAGGCGATGTAGACCGCCGCCCCACGTGCCTATCCATATAACCTTTCTTTGACGTTCCGCCAAGAGAGTAAAAACAAAATTGCTCCGCAAGCCATTATTGACGGTGTACGATTCCGTAATTTTCCCGTTGACAAGGCGATTTACGCCGCCCCACGTACCAACCCAAAGTGCGCCCGGCGTGTGTTCGTCAGGCTTCACTGACGTAACAATGTTGTTGAGCAAACCATTACTCGTTGTGATACTGGTAAATTTCCCATTCAACAAGCGATTCACGCCGCCGCCCCACGTGCCTATCCACAATGCCCCGCCATGCCCGCCATTGCTGGAATCTTGCCAGAGCGAATGAATATTATTGCTGGCGAGACCGTCTTTTGTCGTGTAGTTAGTGAAAATACCGTTTTGATAGCGGCTGAGTCCGTTGTAGGTTCCCATCCAGAGCGCAGCGTCGGCAGAACTAGGATTCACGCGCTTTTGAGACTGAGCAAAGCATACAGCAAAATCACCTACCAGACCATCTCGTGCGGTATAGGTGGTAAAGGTTCCGGTTTGGAGTTGATTGATACCGCCGCCTTGTGTGCCGACCCAGAGTGCGCCTTCGCGGTCGCCACTGAGAGCCAGCACAACATTATCCGACAAGCCTTCTTGGTTCGTGAAGCAAGAAATAACGCCATTACTGAGGCGATTCACACCGCCACCCCACGTACCGATCCAGAGCGTCCCATTCTTTTCGCGCCAGAACGACGTGACGATATTATTTGAGAGACCGTTCTTGGTCGTAATGGCAGTAAACACGCCATTTTCCATGCGATTTACGCCGCCGCCGTTGGTGGCAATCCAGACAACATCGCCTTTGGCATTGCTTGAGTCAATGAGCAGCCCCCAGACATTTTCGTTTGAAAGCCCACTCTTGCCGGAATAATGAGTAAAAATACCGTTCTGGAATTTCTGTACCCCTTTTCCGTCCAGCCCAATCCAGAGTGTGCCGTCGCGTCCTTGCGCCAAGCCATGAACGAAATTACTTGCTAAACCGTTTGCTGTTGAGTAATTCGTAAATGAATTATTCGTATAGCGACTCAAGCCACCGCCTCGTGTGCCTATCCACAGTGCGCCACTCCGGTCGCGCAACAGCGAAACAATATTATTGCTCGGCAAGCCCTCATTGGTGGTAAAACTCGTAAACACGCCATCGCTAAGGCGCACCAGACCGCCCAGCGTCCCAAGCCAAAGCGTGTAACCAATTCCATTGCTATTTGGCACTTCCAAGATTTCATTAACCCAATGATTTTTGAATGCAGGCGTATTGGTTTTGTTGAACGTCGTGAAGCGAATCCCATCAAAGCGCACTAAACCTTCTTCTGTGCCAATCCAGAGATAGCCGTCGCGGGTCTGGCAGACCGCAGTGGCGGAGTTTTGCGGAAGCCCATGGTCTGTTTTCCAGACGCGGTGCGTCATGCGGGTAATGGGGGCAGATGCTTCCAAAAAGCGAGGTATGGTGAGGTTTGCGGGCGGAATATGCACGGGTTGGTGCTGCGCAAGGCTCATTGCGCAGCTAAAGGTCGTGAACAATATGAAGAAGAGCCATTTCATGGTGTTATGCCCTAAGGACGAGTTTTTTACGGAAACGTATCGTAAAGGTCGTGCCTTTTCCCATTTCGGATTCGATGTGCATTGTTGCGCCGTGCCGCTCCAATATTTTTTTGCTGATGCTGAGTCCCAAACCGCTATTCCCTGAGCCTTTGGTGGTGTAAAACGGCTCAAACATTCGGGCGATAACTTCCGGCGGTATGCCTTTGCCATTGTCGCGTACCGAGACACTTACGCTGTCCTCATTTGTCGTGGAAGCAAGGTGAATACTGGTTGCCCCGGCTTGTGCGGCATTGACGAGCAGATTCAAAACAACTTGGTTGATTTCCCCAAAGTTCGCTTCAATACTGGTGTCGCTGCCAAAATCTTGCTGAACGGACACTTCCTTAAATTGATACCGAAACATTTCGACCGTCGAGGCGAGTTCTTGCGCTAAGGAAGCCGATTTTACGCCATCTTCCTGATGTTTCGTGAAACTCCTCAGCGAGGAAACAATGTGTTTGACGCGATTCGAGCCTTCCAGCGCAATCGCTATCATGCGCTCCATATCGGCAGTCATCGTGGTAAAACGCTTTGCTTCCGGCGATTCTTTGCCCGTGTCGTCCAAGAGCGACATGAAAAAGATACGGACATCGCTTGCTTTCAACTGCATCTGCTCCAATGCCGCATAAATAGCCGCATTGGGGTTGTTGATTTCGTGCATCACTCCCGCCGTCAGCAAGCCCACCGCGCCGATGCGCTCGGAAGCGACAAGTTGCGTCTGGGTTTCCTTCAAGTCGTGAAGCGCGGTATCAAGTTCGATAATCACTTCGTTCAGATGCGTGTTGGTCAGTTCGATTTCGCGGGATTGTTCTTCCAAAATGACGTTCTGGCGGCTTATTTCCTCGTTTGCACGGGCGAGTTCGGTATTGCGAATCTGCTCTTGATGTTGGAGTTTTTGCGCCAATTCGCGCTTTTGCTGTTCTTGAAAAATCTGCTCCCGCATAAGCGTAATGCGGGCTGCGAGTGCGAAGGAAAAAAGCATCGTTTCAACAACGCCGACGCTACTGGTGATAAGGGTTTCATGGAGAATACCAAAGGCAAAGAGGGCAAATTTCAACAACACAAATAATGCCATCGAAAGCGCATAAATACGTGCCGGAAGCGTCGGCATGACCCAAATTGCACGCACCAATATCACGAGCATTATAAGCCCGCTTAGGCTCAAGATAGGGATTCGCCAGTAGGTGTAGTGCTGCGCCCAACCCAAAGGAATCATCAAGGCGACCGAAGCAGTTGCAATAATACACAAAAGCGCAAGCCTGTCGTAAATGCGCGGCATGAGAGTCCGAATATCCAAAAATACACGCAAAAACTGCATGAATACGGCATACGTGCCAAGTTGAATCAACGCTAGAACAAACGGTCTTTGAGCAACGGTAATCGTGTTTTCGGCAAGCAGTGTTGCCGAAAAAAGTGTGTAGAGCAGCAAAGAACCGACGTGCAGAATATACCAGACATACACTTTATCGCGCACGATGAAAAGCGGGATGGTGTTGAATACCACAGCAAACAAAAGCATTCCCAACAGCACATATCCTGTTGTTTCCCGCAATTTAGCATCTTGGGTAAATGTTTCCGCCGGAATGAGGATAAATGCTGGAACTGCCGGAACATACCGCGCATTGATTCTCGCGTAGAACGTATATGGCTCGTCGTCGGCAATGGCAAGCGGCAGTGCAACAAGTTTCGTTTGCATGGCACGTGAGCGAAGTTCAGTCAGTTCGCCGGAGTAGGACGGAATATAGTCGTTTGCTGTCGAAGGAAGATTGGAAGCGGTGTTTGGGGTGAAGAGTGTTATGGAATCCATGCGAGTATTTCCCGCAAGCAGCACCCAATCAGTAAGTTTGGTATTCCGCACCGTAAAGCGCAGCCAGACGGCTTCTTTGCCCAGTACCCGTACCGACTGTGTACCAACGGTTTGAAACCGCCCATTCTGTGAGGCTTGGAGTGCGCCTTCGAGTGTGAGTGTGCTTGTGGGGTCGCGCAAGATCTCGCATTGTGGTAAAATCTCATACTGCCGCGTGGAATCAAGCGAAATGACGTTGGAGGGAAAAACGTGAGCGGTGGGAATTTGAGCATTGACCAGCGCTATGGTGCAGCAATACTCGCACAAAAAAATGGCAAACTGCCACAAACATCGGTAGAATCGTGATGAACGCATGATATTCCCTCTCTGGGTGAGAAATGAAGCTGGGGCGACAATCCCTCGCATACTTGCCGGATTGTACACGGCAAAGATAGAGTTTGTCGCACTTGAAAACAAACGGATATTACGGAGACGAAAAAACCCGTGCCATCGCTCAGTGGAAAGCGGTAGCACGGGCGAGCAATCTGAATAGCGAAAGCTCTCCATCATTATCTATCCTAGGCGGTCTCCTTCGCTTCGGACTGCGCTTTCTGGTGCAATGTTCGCCACAGATACCACACAATGGCGCTGTTGGCGAGAATAACCAGCGATTTTATGATCGTTGGTTTATGGAGAAAATGGTAGATTTCCATGGGAATAAGCGATGCCGTTGCTATCACCATAAACCATTCTGCCCAGCGCTTCCCCAAATACACCCCTACGCCTTCAATCCACAGCACCACCGCATAAATCAGCGCCAGTAGCCCCGTTGAGCGCACGGCATCGCCAAGCAAAAACAATTCGATTTTTGCTAACAGCCAGTGGAATACTTTCCCGTGCGGAAGCATAAGCTCCTCGTCGAGCCACTCAATAACGGCTTGATACCAAGCGTCGCGGGCATCCAGAGAAAGAAGCGTTACGCCGATAAAGACAAGAGCAAAGCCTTTGGCTATCTTGTAGAGCGCTATGGTACGGAGGTATTTGTTGGAGTGCATCGGATTTCGAGAAGGAAGTTTTCAAATATTGATGAAACACACGGGCTTCGGGCAAAACTACGCCCCGCCCGTTAGACAAATTTCTCGCCGCTCTGCTCTCGCAATGCCGTTACGACCCTGCGAACATCCTGCACACGGTCTTTGGGGCAAACGAGAATACCATCTTTTGTGGCAACAATAACCAAATTTTCAATGCCAATCGCCGCGACAGATAGCACGTCGTCCCCGACGCTATTCATCACGATACAATTTTTGCTGTCGAGTAGCAACGAGCCGCCGACGTTGATATTTCCTGCGCTGTCCGGTTCATGGACGCGCTCCAACGCATCCCACGAACCAACATCGTCCCAGCCGAAATCCACACAAACAACGGCGACATGGTGCGCCCGCTCCATCAAGCCGTAATCAATCGAAATATCCGGCATGACGTTGAAAAGCGGCAATGTGCCGGAAGGCGCTCCAATAGGCGTTTCGCGGGTTTTCCCCTTGAGCGCGGCGCGAATATCCTTGATTTTCAAACCAACATCGGGCAGATGCCGCTCCAAACCGCCGATTATCGTGTCTAAGCGCCAAAAAAACATCCCGCTATTCCAGAAAAAACGCCCTTGGCGCAAAAATTCCTGTGCGGCGACTAGGCTCGGTTTTTCGTGGAAACTCTCCACCGGAAGGGCTTGGAGATTCTGCGCCGTCGTATTTGCTTCGTGTGCGACGGCGACTTCGATGTAGCCATAGCCTGTTGCCGGGCGTGAGGGTTGTACGCCGAATGTGACGATATTGCCTGTTTTTTCGGCATGAGTCAGCGCGGAATCAACTGCCGCGCAGAAGAGTTCGGTATTTTCAATAAAATGGTCGGCGGTCAGCACGGCAACCGAGATTTCATGCGGTTTAAGCGCAGGATACCGCTCGGCAATATACGCAGAGCCAAGCGCGATGCAAGGCGCGGTATTGCGTTTCATCGGCTCGGCGATAATATTTTCCGGCGGCACAAGCGGCAAATTTTCCCGCATGATGGGCTGCAATGCCTCGCTGGTGATGATGAAAATATGCTCCGGCGCAATAAGCGGCGAAACCCGCTCTATTGCTTCGTCCAGCATGGTTTTGTCGGGCGAGACGAGTTTCAGAAGTTGTTTCGGTTTGGTGCGGCGAGAAAGGGGCCAAAAGCGTTCCCCGGAGCCGCCTGCCATAATTAACACGGTGCGTTGCATAAGGTAAAAATGAGTAGTGTTGAGTGTTAAGTGAAAAAAGAGTTGTTCAGGTACTACCCCGTCGGGCGGCTTCTTCGCCGTCCGGCGGGTCTGCGCACTACTGCAAGCGACTAAAAATTCCGCCCGCCGCTTAAATTCAAGCGCAAATCTACCCCGAATTGCGTTGTGGAACTGCCGGGCGATTGAGCGCCTTCGGTCAAATTGGCTTCGTAGCGGAAGAATAAACGCGCTGTTACTTGCTTGCTGATGGTATAGCGCACCGATGGCTCAAAGAGTATGGTCGTTGTACCGTCAATGCGGCGCGGTTGATTTTTGGTTGGGTCGCTTACGCCTTGGCTTGTCGGCAGCACATTGATCGAGGTGCGAAGCGAGTTCCGATAAGTGGCTTGCAAGGAAAATTCCATATCGTTGGTGAACTCGAAATCAATACCAATGAGTTTGAGCAAGCCCAAACCGCCAATTTTCGGCAACTCAAACCCGCGCCGCGTGTAGGTGACTTGCATCGTGAAATCGTTAGCCACCTCGCTCTGCACCGTGCCTTGTTGCGCTTGCGCAATGCCAAAACTTGATTTATTGCCCCACCGCAAATTACCGGACATAATCCCGTCCACAAATTTATCATCGAACTGCGCCGTTAAACCGATAAGCGGCTCGAAAGAACTCGTGACCGCTTGTTGGTCTATGGTCTCAATGCCCGCTTCTAAGCGCTTTGTCGCGGTGTAGCGTCCTTGATATTTGCTCTCGAAAGAGCCACTGCGCAGTACGCCTTTGAGAAAAGGTAGATTTTCCAAGCCATTCCAGCGAATAGCAAAATTGAGATTAGGCAAGAGGCGCAGAATATCGCGGTACCCTGCTGTAGCGGTATCAATTCGACTGAGACGATGCACAGGATTCAACTCCAATCCCTCCATAAAAGCATCATTCAGAGCATCTCGTAGAAGCCTTTGTCGGGCATTTGCATCTCGTACTGTGCTAATTATGAATGTGCTTGCACTATCATATTGCTTTTTTACGGCTTGCAAAGGATCGAAGGGATTCGCAAAGGCAAAAAATGAGCGCCCAAATGTCTCTAAAACCACTACGTTATTACGTGTAATATCGCCCGCTTGAGACTGATTCGTAATCTGATTCCGATTAAACTCCACTTTCGAGAGCCACGATAATTCCACCTGCAAGCCCGGAATAATATCCCGTTGTGTGCGGGCTTCCAGCGTTGTGTTTCTCTTGAAAATATCGGGTAAATCCATGCCACGCGCTCTATCACTTGGCTCTTCGACCAGACCAAGTTGGTATTGCCAACTGGGACCATAATTGAAAAAGCCCGTACTGCCCTGCACACCAGGATTTATAGCGTTTCTTTGTTGAGCGAAGGTTATGGTGAACTGTTCCCAATCAAAAAACACGCTTTTGACGGTGCGGAAGATTGCGGCGCTTATGTCCACGTTAGCGGAGGTTGTCAGGAGTTGGGGCTGCTCGGAAGGAAGCGGAAAGCCGCCTTGCGAAGCGCCCGGCGGCGCACTCAGCCCCGGAAAGAGCGTATTGCCTAAGTCTTTTGCACGCACGGCAAACGTTGCATTGATGACATTTTGATACCCGACAGCTTTGTTTACGTCGTCCGGTGCTCCGATAGGCGTTGGTCGCACAAGCCGTTCCCATGCGTATTGCGTGGCAAAATTTCCCGTGATGGTGAAAAATTTACTGCCGCCCATAATATCCGGCAATTTCGGGCGGAATGTCAGGCGGAAATTCTGTGCGTGCCGCGTGTCCGTACCGAGATTCAGCAATTCCTTCCCACCAAAAAGACTGGAAATATTGCTCCATGTTTCCCGTGCCGTGAGCGTTGGGGTTGTGCCTCTTCCGTCCTGCGCCCAGAGCGGAACAAGCGAACCGACGGTGTTGACGCTGTAATCCAACGTCGGACTGAGTATATCATTTTCCGTGATTTTCCATGAGGTTTGGAGTTGCCGCGAAACCTCAAAATTGAGAATATTGGGGATATTAGCATTGTTCAGTATTGCTGATCGCTCTTGTTGAAAACTGTTGCTGACCTCTAGCCCCGTAGCAAGGGTGTTCGGGAAGGGGAAGAATGTCCAACTACTCAACCACGAAAGCGCCGGAATTTCCTCTGCCCAGCCAAAGGGCTTGATGGGAAAAGGCTGAAAATTGTGCGAATACGCCGCACGAAAGCGCCAACCTTCAAAACTTTTGAGTGCTATCACCGGGGACTGCTCCGTCCGCCGGACGTAGTTGTAATCAACGGTGATGCGATTCACAAAGTCACGAATCAGAAAGAAATACGACGGGATATTCAGCCGCGCCCCAGCGACGGCGATTTGAAAATCTTCCAAAATGGTCTGCTGCCTTTCGCGGATAGATCTCGCTATACTCTCCGCATTCGAGGGGTCGCGGCGCAAGCCCTCATTTCTCGCTGCGCTATCAACCGAGACATCATTTTGTGCCAAAAAGCGTGGAATATCAGTGGAGCGATTGTAGGTAAAGGACACGGGTAGTGACGTTCCCGCCCAATCTTCCGGGAAAAAGCGCTCAAATCCGAACAGCCCTGTCACAGCAAGGCTTGTACGGGTGTTTCGGTTTCCAAAACGCTCTTCCAGCCGCGTAAAATAGGGCGTTTGATAATTGTACGTTGCCGTAACGGTTCCCAAATCCGCTATTTTCGCCGTTGCCGTGCCGACGGCTGCCATTTGTTGGTCTAATTGCTGTGCTTTGTCCGGTTCGACAAGGCGGAGTTCGTTCACCCACATATCCGTTGTGATGGTCTGAACCGATTGAGGATTGCGAATACCAAAATTCACAAACTGTATCCGCGTCAGTGTAGGACTGCCTTTGATGCGATATTCGCCCAAACCGCCCGCCGGAACAATCGTCAAATTTGCCGCCGTCGCATTGAGCTGTGCAATAGGCTTTTCTTTGGTCAGCGCAGATAAATCAATTTCTACTTCTTGCCAGTCCGGTCCCAGAGGAACGTTGTACTCGTAATAATTCGAGGTATCAACACCGAAGCGGATAAATGCTATGGGGTTGTCGAAGCGTGAGGTCGGCACTTGCAATCCTGAATTGGTCTTGCCATGCAGAAAGAGCTTCATTTTTTTATAGAAAAAGGCATCGAAGGGGCGGAAAAAGCGCGATACCGAGCGCTCCTGCCCGCCGCCCAATTCATTCACACTGACCAAAAGCGATTGCTCATTTTTCGGCAATGTTGGGTTGAGAAAATTATTGCGATCAATGGGGCGCTGCACACCCGGAGGAAGCTGATAATTAAAGGGCGGTCCGGAGTTTTCTTCTATCCCGACAAAGCCCACATTGAGCGTCGTTGAATCCAAGCGCCCATTAACCAAAACAGGCTGCCGCACCCACTGGGAGCCGACAAAACGCCAATCCGCTATCTGCCCTTTGAATGTGCCGCCCGTCCAGAGAACACGAACATACTGAATATTCGTGAAGAGCGCATTGCCAACGGTCGTGCGAGCGCCACGCAGGGGAATACGGTAGGTGATAAAGTTGCCGCCCGTTTGATTGACAAACTGTGGATTGGAGGACTCCGGCTTGAGATTCACTTCATAACGGAAGTACGCATCGGCTTGAGAGAGCGTCTGTCCGTTGTTGGTATTCAAAATTTCGGTGTCTGGGAATTGCGCATCTATAAAGACGCTGTTTCCCTCCACGCCGTTAAACCGCACAAAATCGGCATCTTGTTGGGTTAAATTCGCTTCAAAGGTAGAAAAGCGCTGTGCGTCGTAGGCATAATTATCTCGTGCGGGGTCGGCTTCTTTGCGAACCGTATCGGAATAGGGACTGTATCCTGCTCCCACTGTTGGGCTGAGGCGATATTTTGCTCTGATTTTTGGTGGAACATTTGTCGTATCTCCTTTTTCCTGAGTATTATTCAGCCCATCCAAGCCAACATCTTCGCCACCCTCGCCATCAACAATCCGTCCGTTAGGTGTTTCTCTTCCGGGCAGAATACCGTCCTCGGTATCCAGTTGACCATTCGGGATGATATCTTCGCTGATTTGTCCAACATCAATGTACATTTTTGTTGCTGTGTCGCCGTCGAGACGGCGCACCACGATTTCGATAAAATCCATATTCTCATTATCGAAATTGAGATTAAATGCCGAGAGCGTTCGCATGAAGCCGCCCCAGATGCGCGGCGTGTTTTCTGGTTGATAACTAAAAACTTTTCCTGCCCTAATATCATCTCTGTAGCCTGTTGTATCGCCGAGTTGGGTTTTAAGGCTGTCGGAAGTATAGGTGATTTTGTCAAGAAACTTGGGGTTCGTGTTGTAAATGCCGCGTTCATGTGGATTAAACTCCACTTCCAGCGCACTCATGGTCTGGTTTGATCCCAAGCCAACAGCTACGGCGCGATTCGGATAGACATCGGAGGTTTTGATACGCAATTCATTGAATCTGTACCACCGCATTGTCCCGCGATAATTCTGGATTTCTTGAGAAAGTTTGTCTTTCGCAATGCCGCGATTTCTCAAGAATGTTTCCAAGGGTGGAATGCCGTTTGTGTCCGGCGGCGAGGCGTAGCGCCACTGTGCAGGCTGCACACCAAACGCATAGACACGCTGCGTTGCCTCGAAATCGTCAATATAGACTGCGGCTTTGCCACCATCGGAAGCGACTTCTGAAATGCGGGTATTGGGGTCGGAAAGCGACCATGCGACTTCGCCCTTAGCGGTGAAGGTGGATGCGGCTTTGGTGTCGTAGAAGGGCAGCCAATCCAGTGCCTTGGTGAGCCAATCGGCATTGAGTGTAGCTTGCCCATCAACGCCAATCATCGTGTTACTAAGCGGCTCTTCGGTCAGGCGAATGCGGGCGGAAGGGTTGTCTTGGGTGTAATTCACCGCCGTCATCCCAATATCCAACCGAAAATCACGGGTGCGCAGGAATGATTTGGTGTCAATGTCAATTCGCGCGCCAACCATGGAGCGGGTTGCGAGATTAAAGGCATCGTTTTGTTCGTATTCTATTTCGAGATTGGCATTGGGCAGTACGGCTTGTGGATTCAAGATTTCCACCTGTCCCGTGAAATATTCCACCCGGTAATCTTGAAATTCCACCAGCAGACTTCCATTTAACTTCACTTTTACGCCACCGGGCGAGAGATTGAAGGCATTCGGAAGTGTGATGCGGTTGCTTGCCTGCCCCGACACTTCGCCGGAAATGCTGAAACGGTCGCGCCCTGCATCTAAACGAGCAGCATCGCGGGTGGTATCGTAAACAGCCGAAAACGTGAGCGGTGCGGCGGCTTCCACTGGAAGATTTTGGTCTTTGAAATAGCTTTGAATACCAGCACGGAACGGCTCTAAACTTGGGAAAGTAATTTCGCCCCTTTGGGCATCGAAAATATAGCCGAGATGAATATCAAATACGCCGTCCGGCTCACTACTACTGACGTTGGTGTTATTAACCCTATCAACGCCGAGAACCGTCACAACTTTTTTCGACCCCGAAGGTCCGACGGGGATAACATCGGCGATAAGGTTTGTTTTCGGGTCGGAATATTCAATATTAATGCGCGTATCTTTTGGGTCGCGGCTGACATTCGTTGCGCCGATAAAATAGACATTTTGGCGCTGTCTTGCCCAAATCCTCTTGAAGGCGGGCTGCATATTGGGACGATAAACCAGTTGCAACACAACCTTTGATGTGGTGTCCTGCGCATCTAGCGTACCGGAGAGCGTTCCATAGACAAGGTCGTCTGCGTCGGACTGCGTAGCGCCCTGCAAGCGGTACGCAATGCCGTAGGTACGATCTCGGCGGAGATTCTGAATACGCAGCGTTCCGAGTGTTTTGTCAATCGTATAGCGGTCTTCGGGGAGTTTATTGAAATTGCCCGCTTCGACTTCGCCCGGGTTAATCGTTCTGCGGAAAATCTCCTCTTTTTCTTGCCTGCGGTATGTCGGCGTTCCGGAGCCGCCATTTTGGACAACGCTGTCGGAAAGCGATGTCAAGGGACGAAGCGAGTCCAGAGCAATGCCGCGCACTGCCTTGATGTCGCGCAAATCATTCGTGCTTTCATAGACTTCCAGCGCGATGATGTTGTAGGGGCGCGTATCCTCGGTGGCTTGAAGTGTCGCACCAAGCGTCCGCTCATAGACGGGCCAAACGATTCTTTTGTGGGCAATATTCACAAAAAAGTGGTTGTCAGCGTAATCGTAGGCACGAAGCGCGATGGGCTGTTTCACCGAGCCGCCTTTGACCGTTGCTACGCGGGCTTGTCCGCGTTTAACCGAGGCGACGGTTTTGAGAAAAACAGGACCAAATTGGAAATCCGTCCGCACCCCAAAGAGCGCTTGGCTACCGCCGATAAAGGCAGAAGGCGAGTTCAGCGAAACATTGCCAAACTCAATGTGGCGAAAAATCTCATCCGGCTCGCCGTCGTAGGCAATGCGCGTCAGATTGTCGAAGTCAAATTGGCGGAGCGTGTTGAAGTCAATATTGAGATTGAGTTTGTCGCCAATTTTTACATCCACATTCGACTGAATATTGGGAACAAAAATCGGGAATGGCTGTACCGCACCGCCCACCGATGCTTGACTTACGCCCAAGGTTGCGTTAAAGCCAATACCCATGCGGAGATTGATTTCAAAATTCGCATTCAAGCGCAATTCCGGCTTGCCGAAGATAGTCGTTAGTGGATTTTGCGGGAAAGGGATATTGAAATTATTTGCCTGTCCGAGCAGACTGGAAAGTTCCAATTTGAATGGGCGGCGAAAATCGTATTGATGCGTGATAGAATCTTGCGTTTGCTTGCGAATGTATTCGCGGCGCTGGGTGAGATAATCATCCAATGGCAGGGTTTGTTGCGGTCGAAACTCCGTACCAAGGAGTTTATCCCGAAGACGCATCCGAATCGCATTGGAAAGCGTCGTGGAGTCGAACACTGATTGAAAATTGTAGTTCTGCCCGCTAAAGGGTATGCTCTCAATGCCTTTTCGATTCACCGCCCCGCCGGAGGCACCACGCCGTACGCCAAGCGAATCTGCTAATTCGTCAAGATTTAATGCGGGATCGGACAGAAGTGGTATGGCTGCGGCATTGATAGGACGAATGAAGTCCGTTGTGCTGAGTGTCGCATTGGTTGGGCGGAGCGTTGCGCTGGTGGTTGTTGCCAAGGCAGCGCGGCGCGTGGAGTCCTGCAAGAACAGTAACGAAGCGGTGTTTGACGGAAGAGTATTGAGTGGAGTACCGCGCATCGTCGGCTCAAGAATATATTGCGCCGAGAGCAGAGAGAGACCACTCACCAAGGGCGATTCTTCCTGATGCAAGCGGTGTTTTTCATCCCAAAAGCTTAGAAAACCAAGCGCCATCTCCAATTCGAGTGCTTCACATTCGAGGAGTGTTTCTAACGAAAGTATTGCTGATGCGGGCGCAGCCTGAAGTTCAAGCGTGGGAATAATAAACGCACAACATCCGATCAAAAGCGCAATAAAGGTCTTGTGCCAAGGGAAACAGAAAGCGTAATGCTCGGCGGAAGCGGCTGGAGACCGCATAACACTATGACGCGGGGAAAGGGGCATCGGACTATCGGATAGTTCAACAAAGGCGAATTAGGAACGCAGCATCGTAAACTCAGACGCATCTGCTTTGGATGGCAGTACGATTGTTGTAACGATGATAGTAACGATGCTGTCCGATAGGCGGCAAAATGGAAGTGAAACGAAAATTTGGGCGACAAATAAAACTTGCCGCGACTCCAAATTTACGCGGAAAGGATGTTTTTTGGAAATAAAAAATGTTAATGGGCGAAACAAAGTTTTTGTGATGGTGAGAAAACGCGGTTGCTGGGCGAATTGAAGCGGTTTTTCTTGGCTTTGTGGTTTTTGGTTTGGCGTTTGGGCAAAACCACAAAATTCCCACAGCGTGGAAAAGAAAACCTGTGTTTTTGCCCTAAAAAGTCGTACATTCGTAGTCTTATGTGCTTTTTTGCGCATATTTATTTTCAGCAAGCCCAACGTCCATGACACTCGGCGATATTACGAAGCCAATACAACCGTACATTGACGATTTTGACAGTGTACTCAAAGAGCAGATGCGTTCTAACGTGCTACTGCTGGATACAGTTGTTCGCTACATCTTGCATCAGCGCGGTAAGCGTGTACGCCCGCTTTTGGTGCTGCTCAGTGCGGCAGTTTGCGGCACGGTGAGCCGCAGGACGCATATCGGCGCAAGCATGGTCGAGCTTCTGCACACCGCATCGCTTGTGCATGACGACGTGGTGGATGAATCCGATGAGCGGCGCGGAATGGCTTCTATCAACGCCGTGTGGAAAAATAAAATTGCCGTATTAGTTGGAGATTACTTACTTTCGCGCGGCTTACTTGTTGCCGTAGAAAACAACGAGTATGATTTTTTGAAAATCACCAGCAATGCCGTCCGCCGCATGAGCGAAGGCGAGTTGCTACAAATTCAAAAAACTCGGCAGTTGGATATGGACGAAGCAACCTATTTTCGGATAATTTCGGACAAAACAGCGTCGCTTATTTCTACCTGTTGTGAAATTGGTGCGGTTAGTGCCTCAAACGATCCGGCGCACCATCTGGCATTGCGGGAATATGGTGAAATTATCGGTTGTGTGTTTCAAATTCGTGACGATACGTTTGATTATTCGGGCGGAAATTCGTTAATTGGCAAGCCAACGGGCAATGATGTTCAAGAGAAAAAACTGACCTTGCCGCTCATTTACGCTTTTTCGCAAGCGTCCAAACAGGACAGCAAAGCCATTTTGAAGGTGATTAAATCGAAGCCGTCCAAAAAAGATGCCCGCGTCATTGTTGATTTTGTCAAGCAGCACAAAGGCATCGAATACGCCGAACAGAAGGCTGTGACGATGATTCACGAGGCAAAAAGCAAATTGAATATTTTCGACAACTCCCCGGCGAAAACCTCCCTTCTTCACTTCGCCGACTACTCGCTTCAACGGTCAGTGTAAACCACAAACCAGAGGCGAGTCCCAGCCGAAAGCAGCATTTCGGCGCAACTCGAACAATCTATTATCATTACTCCAAGCCTTTCTCAACAGATGGCTTGTGGTTTGTTAGTAACGCATAAAGAGGATGAGAATTATATGAGCGTCATCAGCGCAACATTTGCCGTGCAAGCACAGGCATTTCTGGAGCAGGGACACCCTGCCGAAGCAATAGCTCTTTGTCGGCAAGGACTTATCGAATACCCCGATTACGTTACCGCGTACCTAATTTTGGCGCGGGCATTTATCGCCGTTGGCGATTATGCCTCTGCCGAACAAGCATTGGAGCGCGGTACAAAACAATCCCCCCGCTCGACCACTACACGCGCCCTCCGCAAGGAAGTCCAATACGCCCTCCGCTTGAAAGAGCAGCAGGAAAAGCAGGCTAACGCGCCTGTTAATGGCGGTGCGGCTGTTCCGCTTGGTCTGCAAAGCGCTCTGGCAGAGGCTTCGGCGGCTGTTACTTTTATGGACAATGGCGAGGACATTCCCACCGAGCAGGCAGAACGGACGTTGGGGACGTATTTGCGCATCATCGAAACCGATAAATCGGGCGGTGAGCCACAATCATCCTTCCGCAGCAATAATCTCCGCCTCATACCGGGACTGGAGTTTACAACCTTGCGGGTGGAAAACACGCATTCCGCGCAACAATCCGAGCGCCAGCGCACCGCCAGCGTTCCCGACCCCCCACCGCTCACAGAGTTTGCCGATTGGCAACAATATCAAGAATCGCTTCGCACCGACCAAGCCGTCTCCATGCCGCTTGAACACGCCACCGCCGACCTTATCAGTGCCGAGATGCTCAAGCCGCAGACGGGGTATTCGCGTCCGCCTATGCCTACGCCGCGCTTTAGCATTCGAGAGATTGAGAATTTGCCGATGGCAACAGCAGAAGAGTCCGCCGCAATGGATAATGAGATAGACAGCCTCGCTGGACGACTCATGCAAGCGCAAATGCCCGAAGCAAAGGAATTACTTTCCCAAGAGGCGGAAATCCCCGAATATTTGCGGCAAAACTCCGGCGAAACCATTAGCGATAGTCTTCCACAAGCCGGAACGGTGATTATTAGCGAGACGATGGCGAAAATTTACGAGGCGCAAGGAGCGCTTGCACAGGCACTTCACGCCTACAAAACGCTTGCCGATGAAGCCGTAGCGCAGCACAATGAGGAAAAGGCACACTTCTTTGCGGAGAAAATTCAGATGATGCAGACGCAGATTGCTTCGCAGCCGTCGGCGATGTAGAGGAGAGATGTGATCGTTGGAATTAAGCGTGACCCTTGATGTTTTCCGGCAGAGGCAGAAACACCTGCACGGTCGTCCCAACATTGAGCGTACTACTAATCGTCAAACTTCCGCCGTGTAGGTCGGTGATGCGTTTGCTGATTTCCAGCCCCAAGCCCTGCCCTTGCTGTTCATGGCGCTCGCGGTCGAACTGCATATACGCCCCGATGTTGGTAATCTGCTCCGGCTTCATTCCGCGCCCTTCGTCGCTGACGGAAACCACGTAGAACCCGCCACGTACCTCGCCATCAAGTGTCACGGTTGATTTTGGAAGAGAAAATTTACAAGCGTTACTGACCAATTCAGCAATAATTTTTCGGAGATACGAATCGGCAATACAAAGCGTTACGGGTGCAAGGTGCATGACGAGTTGGTGAAAGTTGCCGTAGATTGCCACTTGATGCTTTGCCGTTTCCATCATAATTCCCTCGCATCCGGGCAGAGGGAACGAAAGAAGTTCTTCTTTGATACCAACTTGCCCCGCCATGATTTCCAACCGTGCCAAATAAATGAAATTCTCCACAAGTGCGCTCAAGCGGTGTCCCGATGAAACAATCGTTGAAATCATTTCCATAGCTTGCTCGCGTCCAAGTTTGTCATAATCCGTAGCGAGAAGTTCTCCAAAAACAATAATTGAACTGAGCGGTGTCCGAAACTCATGTGGAAGACGCATCGCAATACTTCGCCGAAGCTGTTCCAGTTGTTGCGAGGATTGGCGAACAATCTTCTCACGCTGTTGGATACGCACTTCGATACAACGCAAAAGATCATCCGTCGAAAATGGTTTGGTGAGATAATCATCGGCACCAAGTTTCATCCCGTGCCGAATTTCCGCAGGATCGCGGCGTGCAGAAAGGAGCAAAACAGGAATTGTTGCCGTAGCCGCATGATTGCGGAGTTCCAACAGCACCTCGTAGCCGTTCATATTGGGCATCATCACATCGCAAAGGACGATATCCGGTTGTGTCCGCGTAACAAGGTCAACCCCTAAGCGCCCATTGGGAGCGCCAAAGGTGACATAATCATACGTTTCGAGAATCCGCTCAATCGTGCGAAGCGTTGTCTCGTCATCATCAATAACGACTATTTTTTTGCGATTCGTGTTCATATCCCTCGTGTAGAGTACAGCACATCGAGAAAATCCGTGTTCTCATCGGACGCAGACTATCTGCTTGCTGCGCCGATTCACCCAAACTACTCAGTTCTTGGATTATTCCAAAATAATTAAATTGCTCAAAATGTACAAAGGCGGCGCTATCTTGGTGACAACGCCGCCTCTATTTCAAAGATGCAAGCATTTTAGCGCTGTATCACCATTGCTTTGATGACAGCATTAGCACCAATAGTATCGGAATATGCGGCAATTAAATACACACCACTTTGTACCGGGCGACGCTGTTCATCTAAACCGTCCCAAACAACCGTCCGCGAGTTCGTTGTGGCAAATGTCCGCACCAGAAGCCCATCAACCGTTGAAATTTTGACCTGCGTCCCTTCTGCCAAACCATCAATAACCAGTTCGTTGTCCTGTGTCGGAATAAACGGTTGTGGATAACAGCGCATCGCCGCAAAATCGGTATTTGGACGAATCGAAAGCGTTGTGGCGACCGACAAACCATTGTCCGTGCCGAAGTAGATTTTACCGCTATTGTTGTCAATCGCTATCGAAAGGACGACATTACTTGCTAATTGCGAGTTGTCGGTATTAAAACGGGCAAGAATAGAGTCGCGGATGCTGTCATAAACAATTACGCCATTGTTGGTGCCGAACCACTTGTAATTGAGCGCATCAACAGCGACAGCATTATAGGTCTGGTCAATAAGTTTGCGGGGCTTATCAACAATCAATTTTTGGGTGGGCGGCTGTGGCAAAATAGCTCCCGGATTGATAATCGTGTACATTGCCCGTTGTGTGCCAATCCATATTCTGTCCTCTTTGTCAACGGCAATGCAACTTTGCCCTTCATTCAGAGGAGAGTCGCTGGGCAAGTTGTACCAAAGGTCGTCGGTGGTATTATCAAGCGTTCCGCGCTCATTAAACGCCAGCATTTGTGTTCCGCGCCATGTGCAGAACCACTTTGTGCCGGAACGGTCAACTGCCGAGAAATGATAGCGTTTTTCGGATAGGGGGCGCGAGAATGCCCGAAATGCGCCTTGTGCGGTGCGGGCGATAATTACTTGGTCGCCTCCGGTTTGAAAATTCGGAAACCACGCTGTTCCGGTGCGTGTGTCGGTCTGAACTTGCCCCAAAACGGAAAAATCCGTTCCTGCCGAAGGAAGAATGAGCGTGTTACTTGTATTAAAATTCGTCAGTCGAAAATTAGAATCCGGCTCTATCAGAAGCGTTCCGGCACCATAACTTGCTGCCCAAACTGTACCATTTGGCTGCGCATCTACTTGGTAATACGCATTGGAGCGCATTGCAGGGTGTGTCTGCTCTGTGAACGTACGCCAGATTGAATCCCGCAAAACGGAGATACCCGTTGCCGTACCATCATTCGGAATTGCAGAGGCATTTCCTGAACCAGAAACGCACCACACGCCACCCTTGGTGTCCACCGCAATGGAGCGGAAGCGATTGTCAATGGGAGAACTGATACGAATGAATGAGGATTGAGCATTTGTCCAAAGTGCAAAGCCTTGAAGCGTATTGACCGAAAGGCGCTGTTGCCCAGCACTATCAATGGTCGTGAGGGAGTTGATTGTAAGAGTGCCTTGGTTCTGCTGCTCTTTGGCAATATTCCACAGCGCTCCTTGTGTAGCAATGAACAAACGACCTTCGACACTTGCCAAACTTTTGATTGGCTCGGAAAATGTCGCCACAACGGACTCAAAACGATTATTCGCCATACGCCAAAGCGCCTGATTTTGTGCAGCATACATCACACCCTGTACTTCGGCAATGGCGGCAATGCCCCCAGAAGTTGTCGTGGGATGAATCGTCCAAGAAGAAGGGTTGGCATAAGAACTCAGTCCGACTGGTGCAGAGACTACGCCATTTTCGGTGGCTGCCCAAATTCTTCCCTGCGCCAGAAGCAGTTGTTTGACGGCACTGCCGGGCTGAAGGGTGCTGAAGCGTTGGATTGTTTCCGTAAAAACACGCCGCCGCGAATCGAAAACCGTCAAGCCAAAATCACCGCCAATAAACACAAGGTCGTTTTGAAAGAGGAAGCTATTGAGTTGCTTCCGCGACAGGGTAGCCGTGAGAATATCGGTGATGGTACTCCAATTTTTGCCATCGTAAATATTGAGCGCACCATTGAAACCGCCTGCATAGACCGTGCCATCGGCACTCACAGCAAGAGCCGTAATATCCAGCCCGTAGAGCGCGTTGA
Source organism: Ignavibacteria bacterium (assembly GCA_947459425.1). Classification (GTDB taxonomy): domain Bacteria; phylum Bacteroidota; class Ignavibacteria; order Kapaibacteriales; family UBA4661; genus PH2015. The sequence continues at coordinate 5,161 of CANHDJ010000018.1, read as the reverse complement.
TATTCCGAAATTCTTGCGTGGAGCGCGTTCGGAGGTCGTAGGAGAATACACCGCCCGAAGTAGCAGCCCAGAGTTTGCCAGAGCGGTCGCTTGCCGTCGCACGAACATTGAGCAACGAGGAATATGTTTGCCAAGCGCTCACCCGCACTTGTGCCTTCAAAGAGAGAGAGTTAATAGCCAACACCATTATTGCGCCAAGAGCCAACGCCGCAAGGCGGAAAGCGCCACGCAGATGATTCGTCATAGAGTAAAAAGAATGAAGTGGAACAAGAGAGCGGGCGAGAGGAGTGCATACCTCGCAAGCTCCAAAAAGAACGCATTTGTACGGCGTAGCCTAATGCTTCATGCAAAAATAGTTGGGGGAGTAATGACGGCAGTGTTGTTCGATGGAATCGCTAAAATACAAAAAATCTTTCAAATAATGGTAAAAAATGGTCTATGGCAAAATCAGAGCAGTCGCACGAGAAAGTAGCAAACATTGCTGCTGCAAACGAGGTCATTCTCACGCTTTTACACCGATGCCACAGGCATTTCCACAATAAAGGTTGAACCTTTGCCGAGTTTGCTTTCGCACCAAACCCGTCCATGCATCGCCTCAACGAGTTTTTTGACAATTGAAAGCCCCAGACCTGTTGAGTGTTCGCCGCCCGTTGGTTGTGCCGAAAGGCGGGCAAATTTGCTGAAGAGCTTGGATTTATCATCGGCGCTCAGTCCCGGTCCTTCATCCTGAATTTCCATGCGGATATAATGCTGAATGCCATTCTGTGGTGAACCGCCTAATGCCGAGACCTCCGAAGCCACAACCCGCACCCAGACTGACCTCATTGAGGGTGAGTATTTCACGGCGTTCGACACAAGATTTTCCAAAATTTGATAGAGAATATTCGGGTCGCCCATAAAGAATTTGTCTGGGGCTTGATTGTCGAAGCGAATCGTAATATTTTTATTGGCTGCTTTGGGCGACCAATCTTCGACAACTTTTTCCGTGATTTCTCCCGGAGACACAGGCTCGGAAGCAACACGCAAATTCCCCGATTCAATGCTGTTCAATTCCAAAAGATTGTGAATGATAAGCCGCATCCGTTCAGCAACAATCTCAATACCTGCCAAATTATCCAGCATTTCTTCTTTGCTCATGCGGTCGCCGTAGTAGCGCCGAATAGCGCTTGAGGACATGACAATCGAAGCAAGAGGATTTTTGAGGTCGTGCGCTGCAATGCCCAAGAACTCGTTCATTTGCTCATTTACTGCTTTGAGCTGGGTATTGCGCTCTTGTAGCTCGTTATTGGCAAGTTCGATTTGGCTGGCTTGGTCACCGAGAATTTTTTGGTTGTGTTCGAGATTGACGTTCAACTCAAGAAGTTCATTATTGGCAAGTTCAATTTCCCGCGTCTGCTCTTCCAACACGTCTTGCTGGCGTTTCAAATTGATATTTGCTTCGTGGAGTTCGGTATTTGCCAGTTGAATTTCGCTTGCCTGCTCTTCCAACATTTTTTGCTGACGCAAAATTTCCTCATTCTGCCGCGAAAGCAACTGATTTGCCTTCTTTTGCTGATGATTACTGCGAAAAAGAACATACGCAATCACAAACACCAACACCAATCCCACTGCCAAACTATTACGGATAAGCTGTTGTATCTGACTTTCTTTGGTGAGGAGTTCGATTTGTGCTTGGCGTTTTTCGGAAGCGAGCATGGCTTCTAAATCAGCGATTTTCCGCACACTTTCTTCGCCTGTTGTGGAGTCTTTCAAGCGCGAGTAGGTGAGTTGGTAATCTAGTGCCGTGCGGAAGTCTTTTTTTGCGGTGAATATCGTCGAAAGTGTCTTGCTGGCTTGTTTCATCCACTCAATTTCACCGATTTCGCTGGCGAAGGTATAAGAACGCTTTGCGTAATCTTCTGCTTGCCGCAAATTGCCTGTTTGCGCATATACTGCGCCAATCGCACTCAGTGTTTGCGCAATTCCCGAACGATTGCCGATGCGCTCATATATTTTCAAGGCTTGCTGAAAATAGTCCAGCGCAAGAGCGGTATTCCCTTGTTTGCCATAAACCATCCCAATTTCTAGCCCTGATTCGGCAACACCGTCCAAGTCATTGGTTCCTTCGTGGATTGCCTGACTTTTTACCAGATACTCCAAAGCTAGGGAATAATTAGCTTGCCGCGAGTAAATTTCGCCGATATTGGTCATGGCATTCCCAACGCCATGCAGTTCCCCCGTTTTACTATACACCTCGCGTGAACGCTGAAAATACTCCAGTGCCGACGAGAAATTCCCCTGCCCTTGATAAATCAACCCAATGCGGTTGAGCGCTTGACCGATATCGGCAGAATCTTTGTTTTCTTCGCTTATTTTCAGCGCTTTGAGATGATAGTCCAAGGCTTGCGGGTAGTTTCCACGCCGCCTATAGACGATACCAAGATTGTTCAACGCACTTGCCATACCGCGTTTGAATTGCAACTGCTCTGCCAGACCGAGTGCTTGCAAGCCATATTCAATCGCCCTATTCTGGTCGAAGGTACGATATTCCCAGCACAGGCTGTTGAGGGTCTGGACACGCTTTTCGCCCTGCACGGTGGAAAGTTCGCGCTTCAAACTGTCAATAACAGCCTTATTTTGCGCCGACAGACTGTATGCCGCAAACTGGCAAACAAGGAGCCAGAATAGCGCAGAAATTGGAAGGTATAAACGTCGTATGCCCATCGGCGTAAAAGAATGTTGGCAGTATTTTCAACGGAACATTCTGCAATGTAAAACTTTTTTAGCTACTCATGCCACCTAAAAATTCTACATTGCTCCGCGTTGATTTTAAGCGGTCTTGCAGTAATTCAATTGCTTCGGCAGGGCTGTACTCATTCAGTAATTTACGCAAAATCCAAATCCGATTAAGTTCCGGTGGCGACAAAAGAAGTTCTTCTCGGCGCGTGCCGGAGCGGTTCACATCAATAGCGGGATAAATGCGGCGCTCGGCAAGTTTGCGGTCAAGCACAAGTTCCAAATTGCCTGTACCTTTGAATTCCTCAAAAATCACCTCGTCCATGCGGCTGCCAGTGTCAACGAGGGCGGTGGCAATAATCGTAAAGGATCCGCCTTCATCAACATTCCGTGCTGCACCGAAAAAGCGCTTTGGCTTATGCAGGGCGTTAGCATCCACACCGCCCGACAGAATCTTGCCAGAGTGAGGAATGACGGTATTGTGCGCCCGCGCCAGACGAGTAATCGAATCCAGCAACACCACCACGTCTTGACGCGCTTCGACAAGGCGTTTTGCTTTTTCCATCACCATCTCGGCGACCTGCACGTGGCGCTCAGGCGGCTCATCGAAGGTCGAGGCAATAACTTCTGCCTTGACGGATTGCTGCATATCGGTGACTTCCTCTGGGCGCTCGTCAATCAGCAGTACGATAAGTTTTACTTCCGGGTGATTCCGCGCAATGCTATTGGCAATTTTCTGCAGCAGCACCGTTTTACCGGACTTTGGTGGCGAGACAATCAACCCGCGCTGTCCTTTTCCGATGGGACAAAGCATATCAATAATCCGCATATCCAGTTCGCCCGGCGTGGTTTCTAGCTTGAAGCGCTTTTGCGGATAAATGGGCGTGAGGTTGTCGAAAATAGTGCGGTCGCGCATGACTTCGGGATCAACATAATTCACGCGGTCAACTTTAAGCAACGCAAAAAATCGCTCCCCCTCTTTTGGCGGACGCACTTGCCCCGTAACGGTATCGCCGGTGCGCAATCCAAAACGTTTTATTTGCGACGGAGAAACGTAAATATCATCGGGGGAAGGCAAATAGTTGTAGTGCGGCGAGCGCAGAAAACCGTAGGCATCAGGCAAAACCTCTAGTACGCCTTCATTGAAGGTCATACCATTGGAAGGGTCGAATTGCTGCGCCTGCATAGCGGCGGCGGCTTCGGTGATTTTGAAAATGAGGTCTTGCTTGCGCAAGTCGGTAAAATTGGGTACGCCGAGTTGGATGGCAATCCGTGTAAGTTCTGCAATTTTCTTGGTTTGCAAATCACCAATATCAAGATGCGCGGGGTTAATATCGGCAAACTGTTGTTGCGGTTGTGGCATGAAACGACCTATATGAGAGAAAATAAAAAGAGAAGGAAGGATTTAGTCAGGATGAAGAGCAGAATATACCTCGAACACCAACAAACAATCGCACACGTAAGCCGATACGGTAGGGTATCGAACATGAGAGAAGGGTTTCAAACGTCAAAAAAAACCGACTTGGGGAAGAATAAGGCGATTAGGATTGAATCAACGGGCGCAGTATGGACTGCAAGAGCAGACTGCTCAAAGGGCAGTTTTTTTCGGTTACTGGAAAAAGCTCATGCAGGCGTTGGCGCGTAAAGACGTTGAGAGCGGCTGCCCGGAGGTGCAACAGAAATGCTGCATTTGCTGAAGTAAGACGGGCAAATATAATACTTTTTTTCTGATTTGCAAGGAATAAATCATTTGTGGTGAGCAGCCTTTCGCTCGTTCTTTTGCCAACGATGATCATTCTTGGCGTTCATTTGTACTTTATGGAATATTTCCTCAAAAATGCCCATATTTCCGTGCTTGCACTGATGTCGTTATTCGTCGCACCAGCAATCAAAACATATAAAAACTGATTCCCCGGCCCCGCCCATGTATGCCCGCCGCCTTGCACTTTGTAAAGCAGCACGTCAGCGCCTTGTCCGACGTAAAATCATAATCCAGCCCCAATTTAGGATTAACGGCGGGTTTGTTGTTACTCACATCCGCGCCATTGCGAGTGCGGCGCGTGGTGGTGGAAATCTTTGCCCGTAACCTCCAGTGTTTGTAGGGTTCATCGTCATTATCATCGCCCAATATTGCTTCGAGTTCTTCATCAGTCATCAAGTTTTTTTCCGTTTTCGTGCTATCAGGTTTGGGTGATGTGCTGGACGTTGACGGTATTTTTGAGGTGGATCTTTTCGAGGAAGACTGTGCCTGTGTGCTTGAAATATCCACAACAAGAAGCAAGGCTGTTATGATAGTCAAAAGTTTCATAAACAATAGTCTGGACATTTAGCCCGATATTTTTTTGGTCTTATGTCTGAACAATCGCGTAATTGCTGATATTCTGAAACTCAGGGTGATTTTTTATCATCTCTGCCGAAAGTCCATAGATTGATAATATTCGCAGGG
>CANHDJ010000017.1 GCA_947459425.1 Ignavibacteria bacterium | reverse complement strand
TTGATGCCATTGCGAACGATATTGGTACTGCCGCATTTTCCGCAGCTATGGGTATGGGTTTCGGTAATCATAGTGGAACGATAGAGGGAATAAACGTCTTTATTTCTTACAAACTTACATAAAATCATGTAAATTTATACCACTACCCGCTCTTAATCTTTTTGGATTGCATCTTTAAAGAATCAATCCGAGATTGTTGAGTCTCAATTTGCGGGGTGTTTTGAGCCTTTGCATACTGGAAAGACCACAATAGTAGCCCAAGATAGATGTATCTTTTCATTTGGATCCCATAGTTTAATGCAACTGCTTATACTTTTTCATCAAATCCAGCACCGTATCAAGGAGCATGGAAATTTTTGGCTTGGTCAACTGAGCATCTGCGCCGACTGCCTCGCCTTTGTGGTGCAAATCATCCGAAACCAAGGAGGAGAAAATTATCACCGGAATACCCGCCAATACAGGATGGGAGCGGATGTTCTTCGTGAGTGCGTGTCCGTCCAACTGCGGCATTTCGATGTCGGTGATGACCAAATTAACCATTTTTTTGATGTCCTCGCCCGCACTGGCGCGTTCCGCAAAACCAGAGAGCATTTCCCACGCCTGAAGCCCGTCGTTGCAAGAAATAACGTTGTAGGAAGCCACGCGGAGGCGGTCAAGAATCATTTTGCGAATGGTGGGCGAATCCTCTGCCATCAAAATCGTATAGTTTGTGCCGTCCAAATGGTGAATATCCTCGACCTGCTCCAAACCAAGTTTGGGGTTGATTTCGGCAATAATTTTTTCCACGTCCACCATGAGGATATTTTTGTCCTCGCTCTTGATAATACCGATGATGGAAGTATTATCCGCACCAAAATCCGTCAGTGCATCGGGCGCTTCGACCTGTTTCCACGAAAAACGATAGATACGGCGCACATCGTTCACCACAAAACCCAAGCGCATATTGTTAAATTCCGCCACAATGAGTTTGCGTTCCGGCGTGATATTATCGAACTGATAGAGCCAGTTGGCGAGGTCAATCACGGGAACAATATAGCCGCGCAGATTGAAAATACCAACCGTGCTGGCGGGCATATTCGGCAATGCCGTGAGTTCGGGCATTTTGATAATTTCCCGCACCTTCGCAACGTTAATGCCGAAGGACTGTACGACTTTACTGCCATCATTTTCGGGGTATTCAATGATGAACTCAATAACTTCCAGTTCGTTCGTGCCGGATTCCAGCAGGATATTCGTGTGCTTTGCCATAGTATGCGCTTGAATGAAAAGTGAACAAGGGGTTGAATTGCGACAAGAATGATACTTATTTTGTGAAAAGCAGTTTGGGTCGGGCTTTCAAGTCAGTAAGCGGCACAAGGACGTTGTTTTTACCACGCGCTTGACTGACAATAATGCAGGAAGCACTCATGCTGACAGAATCCACCTCAGCAACCAAAACCTCCTCACGAACAGGGCTGTATTGCACACTGCGAAAGACACCATCAAGGACGATCTGACTTTGAAAGAGGTCGGTTATTACCATTTCGTACAAAGCGTTTCTCGTCGGAATATAGATTTTGTCCTGTGTTGTCAATACCATTCCGTATGCTGTTTCGGTCGTTGAATCAGCAGTATTGACAACGGGGTATTGCTGTGTCACAACTCGTCTGCGCAAATCAATTCTGCTTGCCCGAAGCGCTGTGCGTGGTGCATTGTCGAAGCGTCCGCCGCCTGCGCTCACCACAATGAGATTTTCTTTATCAGGCGTAACCTGAATAAATTGCGGGGCAGTTGGAACGGGGATACGTGCCACAATGTCGTTGTGTTTGCCTGGTGAAGAATTGGCATTATTGGTTTTAATCACAACGACTTGATTATCACCACGCAACGCGCAATACACCTCGCTTGTGCCCTGACGTTCATCCGTACGAACTGCCAGCGCTGAGGGATTACGCCCAACTTCAATGTCCATTGTTGTTCTGCGATTTAAGGCATCATATTCCGTAATAACGGAGGCGTTTTCAAAAATGATGTAACCACTGGTTGCATTAATAAAAACAAGATCCGAAGGAATACGATTTTGTGCCGTAAAATCAAGCGTCACGACCGAACGATACGTTGTCTCCGAAAGAACCTCAATTTTGCGTTGTTCCGGTAAAAAAACGTAGATATTATCGAAAAACCTCACGACTTTGCTGACGCGCCCGCCAATGCCGCGTACAGCATCTTTGCCACGAAAGAGATCTTCGTTAATGATTTTCGCCGTCAAGCGATCAATTCGCCCAACCGTCGTGAGGCTAGCTTGGGAAACGGCATATTCGACATACCGCGAATTTGCTTCATCGGTAATGGTCAAAATCTGCCAATCACCAAAAGGGCGCTCCGGTGTTGGCTCGAAAGGTTCGCAAGAGAGAAGGGCGATGAAAACAACGAAAAACGCTGTAATACGATTGCGCCGAGAATACTTCACGATGTTTCGCATGGAAATTACCTTGAAAAAATGACGAAGAACAAAATAATCAATGACCAATTAACCAATTCCTCTTCTCACGCCGCGTTAATCACGCCTTCCATGATGCTAGTCATCTTGGGTTCGGCTTCGTTAGCAACGGCTATAATCTCTGCAACACTGACGGGATGCAGCGCTTCGGGATAACACTCATCGGTGATAATGGAGCAGCCAAAAACTTCCATACCCATATGCCGCGCAACGATGTTTTCCGGGACGGTACTCATTCCGACGACATCTGCACCGATAGCCCGCATAAAACGGTACTCCGCACGGGTTTCGAGGTTCGGTCCGGCAACGGCAACATACACACCTTTTTTGACCGAAATACCGAGCTCCAATGCCACGCGCTCAGCAATCGCAATGAGGCGCTTGGAATACGGCTCGGACATATCGGGGAAGCGCGGACCAAAACTATCATCATTGCGTCCGATAAGTGGGTTGTCGCCGATGAGATTGATGTGGTCGTCCATAATCATCACGTCGCCTTTGCGAAAAAGCGGATTCACCGTGCCGCAAGCATTAGAAACAAAGAGCGTGTTAATGCCCATCAGTTTCATCGTGCGAATGGGGTAGGTGATTTGCTGCATGGTGTAGCCTTCGTAATAATGAAAGCGTCCTTGCATTGCCATCACGCTTTTGGTGCCAAGTTTCCCAAAAATAAGCCGTCCGTGATGCGACTCCACCGTCGAAACAGGGAAATGAGGAATGTTGTCGTAATCAATGGTGGACTCAATCTCAATTTTGCTGACTAAGCCGCCCAGCCCTGTGCCAAGCACGATGCCGATTTCGGGCTGGAGTTTGGTAACGGCGCTGAGTGCCGCTTGGGTTTCGGCGATGCGTGTGCGGAGGTCGTTCATGGAATGGAGAAAAATGTTGATGAAGTGTTGATGAAAGGAAAATTATATGAATCGGATGTCAGAGGGATTGCCGAGATATTGACCTCGCACCAAAAATCGCTGTCCCAACGCGCACCATCGTTGCGCCTTCTTGAATCGCCGCCTCGTAATCGCCACTCATACCCATCGAAAGTTCGTCAAAAGCACCTTGCTGTGCGGCTTCGGGGAATTTGAGGCGTAATTCATAGCGCAATGAGCGTAAAAGGCGAAACATTGGGCGCACAAACTCCGCATCGTCGCTAAACGCCGCAATCGTCATCAGCCCACGAACACGAATATTCGGCAGTTGCAGAGCGGCTTCCGCAAGATCGTAGGTTTCATGCGGCTCACAGCCGGACTTCGATGCTTCGCCAGAGGTGTTGACTTGCAACAGCACATCAATCGTTCGACCTAGATTCAAAGCGCTTTTCGCAATTTCCTTCGCAAGCCGCTCCGAATCTACCGAGTGGATGCAGGTGACGAAGGGCGCAATCATTTTTACTTTATTCGTCTGCAAATGCCCGATAAAGTGCCATTCTGCGCTGTTCTGCGGCAATGCCGAGCCTTTATCCTTGAGTTCTTGGGCATAATTTTCACCGAAGGCTGGCAAACCCGCTTCCAAGGCAGCCTGCATAACTTCAATCGGCTGGGTTTTCGAGACCGCTATTACGCGCACCGCACTCGGTGAGCGTTGGGCTGCAAGCGCCGCATCCGCAACCGAGCGCGATATGGCATCGTAGCGGGAGCGAAGTTCTTGGGCGAGGGGAGAGAGCGCTTGATTATTCATAGCACGAAATTTACAAAAAATTCCGACAAGTTAGCGGACTTTGGCGCAAAAAAAGCGCGTTTCGCAAAAATTGGCTTTCTTATTAGACTTTGGCTCACTTTCCATCTTCAAGATTGAGAATCATATCGTGGAGATGGGCAAAAGCGATACCACCGATGATTGCGCCTTCTGCACGTTGCTGCTGAACACTTTCGGAGGAAGGAAGCGATTTAGTAATGGAGCCGAGAACGCCCGTAATTGTTGCGCCGTCGCCTGTTTTTTCGGAAAGATTGGTTAGCCAAGCGAGTGCAGAACGACTAATATTTGCCCCCGCAGCAACGGTGCGAAGTTTGAGGCTAATGGTTGCATCACCGTCTTTGGGGTCGGTGGTGCGATCGAAAGCAGGAATCACAATGCGGCGGCGTTTGATAACGTCGTTTTCGACAAAAAGCGCCAGTGTGGGTTTGGCAAGAATCAAGTCAAATTCGACGTTGAGCATTTTGCCGCTCACTTTGCGCTGCACGTTGCGAATCCAGACGACGTGCGTTTCGCCAAATTCCACGATGGTCGCCCAACGCGGCTCTGCGTTGTCAATATAGCCGATAAGCCCTGATTTTATGCCGAAGTTCTCCGATTGCATCCCCGCTTCGGTTTTGATGTCGAATTGGTAATCGCGCTTTTGGGGGTTGCGCAGAGCGCTCGTGCTGACTTCGGCGGTGCGGCAAGCGCTGAGTGCGAGTGATAGGGCAAAAATAAGCGGAAGAATGCGTCCGAGAAATTGAGAAATCATGGTATTGGGAAGAGCGTGAGAACGATTGTACTGTGCGAATCCGGTATTTCGGCAGAAATGCGTCGTAAACTTTTTTCAATAATCCACAAAAATACGGAATATTCTGTATGGCGCGGCATGGAAATACACCGTAAATTTGCACGTAACCATTTTTTCATTTTTTTCTCGTGCTGCCATGAATATCAGCGTTGCCATTATTGAAGATGAACAGCTCTACCGTGAGCATTTGAGGACTATCGTTACCTCAACCGAAGGTTTGGAATGTGTTGGTGTGTACCACAACGCGGAATATGCGTTGGAGGAGTTGCCGGAACTGCAACCCCGTATTGTACTGATGGATATTGGTCTGCCGTCTATGACGGGTAACGAATGTGCAGAGGCGCTCAAAAAACTGATTCCCAGTCTGCATATTTTGATGTTCACGGTTTTTGAAGACCCCGACCGTATTTTTGAGGCTTTGCAAGCCGGAGCGGGCGGATATTTGCTGAAAAGTGCAACCAAACCCCGTATCGTCGAAGCCATCTTCGACCTTGCCAATGGTGGTTCGCCACTTACGCCGCAGGTCGCACGCAAACTTGTTGATGTATTCCGTCCCGACCCACTTTTGGCGAATCTTACGTCCCGCGAAACCGAGATTTTAGGCTTGCTTGCGCAAGGGCTTCAGTACAAGCATATTGCCGAGCAGCTTTGTATCAGCGTCAAAACCGTCGGGCGGCATATTTTCAATATCTACGAAAAACTTCACGTCAATACCAATGTGGAAGCAGTGCGGAAGTATCTACGCGGGCGTGTGTAGCTGCTTTTCACTCAATAAGGTTACGGATAATGAAAGACTTCGATAACTCAGGCTGAAGAGCGCATAAAATCTCATGCTGAGCCTGTCGAAGCATTAAACTAATTATGTCCACAACCTTATTTTGATGATTTTTTTGTACATTTGTTCTCAAGCACTTCCCGATTTATTCTTGAGCATAATGAAAACCGATTTTCTCTTTTACAAAATTTTTGAAATTTTGCCGGAAACGGCTCTACATCTTGCTGGAATGGCACATAACAAAGATGCAGAGTATAGTTTTCAATCGGTGGAACTCAAGCAACAATCGCAGCGACCAGATGGTGTACTGCTCCCAAAGCGCATTGATGCGCCCGTACTGGTCGTGGAAGTGCAGTTCCAGCGCGATGAGCAGGTCTATATGAGGCTTATTAGCGAAACGGTGTTATTGCAGATGCAATACCCTGAACGCAAAAAGTGGCAGATGCTCTTGGTTTTGCCATCACGAAGCGTGGATGTTGATGCGGGAATCTGGGAAGCAATGATACGAGCAGAAGCGTTGAGCGTGGTCTATTTGGACGAATTTCCCTTGACGACAACCCGCACAAGCCCTGTTCTACAGACGCTTACGCCATTTCTTTCCGCAGAGATGCTTGCCGCAATAGCCCTTATGCGCATAACCGTCAGCCCTGCTGACCAAATGCAGGATATGAGTATCGTCAAAGAGTTGCGCAATGCCATTGGTGAATCGGAAGCGCAAAGGACAAAAAAGCTGTTTGAAGAATTATTTATTGATTTGTTCCGAAGTAAATACAAATACTTGTCATTAAAGGAGTTAATCGCTATGATAAAAAACTCGGATATTTTTGACGACCTGCATGAAAGCCTTTCGGTGCAGGAAATGATTGCAGAAGCAATTAAGCAAGCCACAGAAGAAGCACAGGCTATAAAGCAAGCGGCAGAAGAAGCAATGGTTATCGCCAAAGCGGAAGGAAAAGCGGAAGGAAAAGCGGAAGGAAAAGCGGAAGGAAAAGCGGAAGGAAAAGCGGAAGGAAAAGCGGAAGGAAAAGCGGAAGGAAAAGCGGAAGGAAAGATTGAAACCATACCCATTTTTCTTCAAATAGGCTTGCCGCCACAGCAGATTGCCGAGATGCTTGGACTACCGTTAGCACTTGTCGAGCAGATGCGCGATAGGCAATCATAGCTACATTTGCTCTCGTCCAAGCGTCGTTCGCCGAAGCCGTCCCACCGCTAAGAAGCGGTAGGACGGCTAGGGATGCTTTCCGAAGCATAGTGCGGCTTTGACGCAAGGCATGGACGGCGCAAGCAATCGCTCCCTATGACTCTTCCCCCAGTTTCATTACCACTGCTATCTCCACCCGTGTCCCCGCATGACTGCTTGTAAGCGTAAATTTTCCACCGATTTCTTCAATCCGGCGCTGCATATTATTCATCCCATTCCCGAAACGCCGCGTATTGCTTGGATCGAAGCCGCGTCCGTTGTCCGAGATAACGACGCGCACGATGTTGTCGGTGCTGAAGTCAAGAAGAATGCTTGCCTTGCTTGCGCCGGAGTGCTTAACCACATTATTCAAACACTCTTTAACGACCAAAAACACACCCCGCCGGACGGTTCCTGGCATTGTCCATTCCGGCACGGCTCCCGTCATGCTCCATTCCAAGCGGATTCCGGCGCGATCGAGATAATCATCGGCATATTCGCGGATGTATGCTGTCAGATTGGTGAGAGAATCATTTTCCGGCTTGGTCAGCCAGACTACGCCTGACATTGCTTTCATTACCTCTTGCGCTGCAAGCGTGATTTCATGCGTCATTCCAGCTTGTGAAGTGCCAGCCTCTTCGCTCTCCGTTTCCGATGCTTGGGTGGCAATGCTGGAGAGCAGGAGAATTTTCGTCATGCCCGGACCCAACTCATCATGCAAATCCTGTGAAATCCGCCCACGCTCTTTTTCCAATGCAATTTCCTTTTCGAGGCGTTCTCGTTGCAACGCAAGTTCCTGTTCCAAACGTTCGGTTTCTAGCAATCGTGCGGCTTCCAAGCGTTCTGTGGCAAGCGCCAGATCGCGCTTGAATCGCTGCCGCGAAATCGTGCGCGTTGTGCCGACGACAAGCCCAATCCCGCCCGCCAGCACCAGCCCATAAAACCACGCTGTTCGCCAAAAAGGTGGCACAATACGGATGCGGAGCGATGTTCCCACCTCGTTCCAAACGCCATCGTTGTTGCAGGCGCGTACGCGGAACACGTAATCGCCGGGCGACAAGCCCGCATACCGCGCCGTCCGCAGCGTTCCCGCGCTCACCCAGCTTTGGTCAATGCCTTCCATCATGTAGGCGTATTGATTTTTTTCGGGGTCGGTAAATTCCAGCGCGGCAAATTCAAAACTGAGCGTGTTGTCCGTCCATGCAAGGTCAAGTGCCGTGAGTTCGCTCACTTCGGCTGTGCCGTGTTGTGGTGAATCCTTCTGAAAGCCACGCCAAAGGTCGCTGTACGGCTTTTCGTTGATGAGAATATTGGTAATGGCGACGGGCGGTTTTTCGGGATTATCGCGCACCGAATCGGGGTGGAAAATATTAAAGCCGTTCACACCGCCAAAGAGCATCCAGCCTTTCATACGCCCATCCGTGCCGCCCTTGCGAAGGCGCACAAACGAGGAGCGGTCGAACTCGTAAGACTGCAAACCGTCGTAAGGCGAGTAATTGCGCCATGTTTTGGCTGCTTTGTTAAACTTCGACAACCCCCGATTTGTGCTTATCCACAAATTTCCGTTGTCGTCAGGCAGAATGCCGTACACGTAGCTGTTCGGCATTCCGTTGGACTCGTTGTAATGCGTGAACCGCTTTGTTGCTGGGTCGAAGTGGTCGAGACCGCGAATGGTGGCTATCCATATCTCGGTTTTGCCTTGCTCGTTTTTTGTTTCTTGAAAAGCGCGAGCTTCCGCACTTGGGTTTTTGAGGCTATTTTCCTCATATTCAAAATGTGTGAAAAGGTGCGGCGTGGAATCTTTGCCAAAAAAGGAAATACGGTCAGCATCGGCTGGGTCAAATATGTGAACACCGTTGCCGCCAGACCAGATGTAGCCTTGACTATCCGCAAAAAGATACGTCCCAAGTCCAGGAAAAACTCGCGTGAAGGCTTGTGTTTTCGGATTAAAGCAAACAACGGTATTTCCAACGATTCCGCACCACAGTATTCCGAAACGATCTTGAACAATGCTATAAATGGGCTGCACTTGCAAAGACTTTGGAAGAGAGAATTTTGTGATTTGAGGCTGCTTCGAGGAGGTATTGGTTATCCGAATAAGGTCGAACTGGAAAGCGGCAGTCCAGATTGCACCTTCTTTATCGCACATAACTGGGCGCATAATATCTTCTCCAAGAAAAGAGCGTATTTCACCCGTGCTAGGATTGAAGCGGTTTATGCCGCCGCCGATTGTTGCTATCCACACATAGCCCGCACTGTCTTCCGCCATTCCCCAGAGCATATTTTCACTGAGTTGATTGGGAATCGCTTTATTTTGCCGATATACATGGGCAAACTTTGGTTTGGGGCGAAAAAAATTCACTCCGCCGCCTTCGGTTGCAAGGTAGTGTTTACCGCTATTGTAGGAATTGCCTTTGAAATTGATAAGACGTGTTGAAGCCAAGCCCTGTGCATCGCCCGCAACGTATTGAATGGTATCTGCTTCCTTCGTTAGTGGATTCACGATACGCAACGTTTCTTTCCCCATAAACCAATTATTACCCAAGCCATCTTCGTACACATGAGAAATTTGGTTTTTCCCCTCGAACGCATTGCTGGGGCGTAACGTCTTTGTTGCGGGTTCGTATTTCCAATATTCCGTAAAACGGTCATTCTGCGGGGTGTAGGTGTGTACCCACGATATTCCTTTTTTGTCCACGTACACAGCAATCATGTATTTATCGGGGTTTTCAGGAGTAATGTTTGCGGGAATAAATGTGTCGTTTTTTTCGTCCAACTCATAATATCCTGAACGCAATTCTCCATTGTTGGTTTTGATACCATATCCAATCAACAAACGCTTTTGCGCGGACTCTATGAAATTGGCAGGAAGCAAATCTAACGCTTTTCCCGATGCGTGAAGTGCCGATGGTAGCTGAACTTTTTTGGATTTTTTATCAAGCCAATACACGCCCATTCCCGCACAAATCCATATCCTTTTCTTGGAATCTTCAAATAATTTGAAGATGTATGATAGTGCTGTGACTGCTTTGACATTAGGCAGGTAAAAAGGCTCAAACTTTCCTGTTTGCGGGATAAAGCGGAGAACTTCCTTGTCCGTTCCGCACCAAATATCGCCGTCGCTATCCACCAAGACACAAAAGATTTGGCGTGTTGGAATTGGTGTCGAATCCCCCGGATTATGCCGAAAAACCTTGCATTCATAGCCATCATACCGATTCAGCCCGTCGCCGGTGGCAATCCACAGAAATCCCTTGCGGTCTTGCAGGGCAGCAAAGACGGTGTTTTGCGACAAGCCGCCGTGTTCGGTGTTGATGTGCCGAAAGCGGTAGGGATGGTGGAGATAGGCGGGTTCGGGCTGTTGTGCAAGCTGCGCCAGCATTGGTGCGGTACACATTGGTGCGGCACACAGGAACAGCATGAGAAGCAAGGAACGGAGCGGCATAGCAAGCGAGGAAAGAGTGTGAACAGGAAATGCACCGTGAGACAACAAAATAGGGAAAAAGGCGGAATGGCACAATGGGGAAAAAGCCGTATTTTTAGCCCGCTCCCGCGAGGCTCTCGTTTCTTAACGAGGGTCTCGCTTTGGCGTAAGTGGAGAGCGAGAGCCTCGCTCAAGGCAGCGAGACCCTCGCAAGAACGTCCGTTTCCACGCGAAATTCACACCCAAAACTCTGGCTGTTCGGCTTGTTGCACAGAAAATTCCCGAAAGGCTTGGACGCTTGGGAAATAGTCGTGGACAAGTTGTTTATTCGGCAACGTACCGTTACGCAGGTCGCAGTAGTCTTGATAACTCGAAAACTCCCATTCTTCCGGCAATGCCACCAAACCCGCACGAACAGGGTTGTTGTGAATATATGCTAACAGCGCCAGCAAATATCGTTCATCGTCCACACAAATTGCTTTGGTGTGCTGTTGGAACAAGCTGCCATGCCGACTCCAATACCGATTGAAGCCTTGCGTGTAGGAAGAAAGGATTTTTCCCAACACTGCTCCTGTCGTACTTGTTTCCTCCGTTGAAACGCGAACAAGAAAATGAAAATGCGTCGGCATGAGGCAATATGCTATTGTCTCGAAAATATTCTCCGCCAAAGTTCGATATTTTTTCAAAAAATGCCCATAGTTTTCGCGGGTGCGAAAAGCCGTCTCGTGAGCATTAGTGCGGTTGTAGATGTGATAATAATGGTTGTGATAGACCTTCATCGTCAGTCTGTTTTTTGTGAGGAAAATTTTACCACTCCCCGCGAGGCTCTCGTTTCTTAACGAGGGTCTCGCTTTTTTCTGTTGCTTCGGCGAAAGAGCGTTTGGTGGAGAGCGAGAGCCTCGCTCAAGGCAGCGAGACCCTCGCAAGAGTGCATTATTATCCTACACATAATCATCAGCCAGTGTGCCAATAATTCTTTTTGCTTCGGTGAGAATGGCAAGGATGTTGAAAACGTCAGGTTGTGTGCTGTCAAATGCCGGGCTTTCTGCATAATCGCTGCCCGAAAGAACCACAAAAAACCACATTCGCCCGACAACATAGCAGCCGTACATCGGATAGTCAACACCGTTTAAGGCTCGTGCAGCAAGCATTTCCGCCAAAAGTTGGGCGCGTGGGTCGCTATTTCCGGCAAATTCTTTTTTGTATTCATGCAAAAAGAAAAAGGGCTGAATCGGCTTTGTCTTGCCCGTTGCGACGACAAAATCTACCCGTCCCGATAGTTCAATATCGTTGATGGTCGCCGTCATCGTGCGCTGCGTGAAGGCGTGAATGTTTTTCGCTTCAATGCTAAAATCTACAATGCTTACCAATGGTGCAATAAAGTGAAATTTTAACTCATCTTCATTCCACCCGCTACCATAGAGGAAGATTTTCTGCCGCAATGCCTCAAGATTCTGTCGCGTTGTTGCATCAAGCGAGGTGAGCGTGGGAACGTCAATCCAAGATTGCAATGTCGGAGAATCTAGCACACGGCGCAGATGAAAGGTGCGCTCAATATCGTCGGTATCCCATGAATCAAAGGTTTTGATTGTCATAACAATAAAAATTTTAGTAAACGAACCTGCATACTTGCTTGCAATTCCACCAAAATACAACTATTCCCGCACACAAGAAAACTCGTCATAATCCTAGGGCAATCGCATGAGCATCTGTAACCCGCATAAAACCTTGCGCTAACAACAAGGGGTTGCAACCCCTTGTTCCACGATGTGAGTATTCAAGCCGTTCAAAAATTTTCATGCGATTGCCCTAGTCATAATCCGGCGTTGTTCTTCCCACCTCTGAATGATAAAAGCGGGTTTCCCGAAAAAGCCAGACAAAAAACATCGCAAAAATGGGGAATATTCCCCATTTACTTTGATGATGGAAAAGGGTAGTTTGCATTCGGTCGCAAAATCTACACACAATGTTGTGTTTTTTACCTTATCAAATTTTCAGGAGTTCGTTATGTGGAAGTGCATACTTACTGGTGTTGCGTTGTGTTTGGTCTTGGGAATGAGCGGTGTCTCCGTTGCCCAAGTGAGTTCGTATCAATATTCAACTGCCATGCAGCCCGTGTTAGCCCAAAGTGCTGGAGCTACGGTTCTGGGGCAGGGAGTGGTTCTGGACGAGCAGAACTATACTACGCCTATCGGTTTCGATTTCCCTTTCAATGGTGCGCGGTACAGCAGCCTCAATGTTAGCGCAAACGGCTGGGTGTGGTTCGGGGCGGCTTCGCCCGCACCGCGCCCAATTTACGGCGGACCGCTGCGCGTTGTCCATTCAACCGGCGGTGCGGGAATCATTGCCGTGTTCGGAACAGACCTGCGCGGAACAGCTGCAAGCACAATTTTTACACGGATTTCGGGAACAGCACCAAACCGTACCTTTACGGTGCAGTGGCAGAACGTCTCGGTCGCCGTGCCGACTGGCACAAGCCCCGCAACCTTTACCGCCGAAGCGGTGTTGTCGGAAAATGGCGTGATTCGTCTGAATTTTGGTGCTGGCACTCTGGCACAAAATGCAACGGTGCAATCGCAGATAGGCTTGCGCGGGGCAAATACGAATGATTATGTCTTGCGAGTCTTGCCGTTTTTTGCGCAAAATTCCTGCGCACTCTTTGATTTTGGAGCAACCCAGAATATTGCTTCGTTTGTATCGGCTTTTCCGCGTAATACGAGTTTTGTTTTTACGCCGCCCGCAACGGCTGCGCCAACGACGTTTAGTATTTCGGGGCGGTGTACGATAGGGAATGGAGCGCCTGGAAGCGGCGTGCCAGTGTTTGTGAATAACGTTCAACGTGCCGTCTGCGACGGGCAAGGATTTTACACCGTCAGTGGTTTAGCTAATGGCTCTTACACCGTTCAAATACAAGCCTTTAATATAGTTTTTGCTCCTGCTCAAACGGCGGTTACTATTGCGAATGCAAACCGAGCGGGGGTGGATTTCAACGCTCCGGGAGGTGCATTGACTATGAGTACAACGCTGGTAAATCAGAATCCGCTCAATGGTGTCAGTTTTCGTGTGCAGCGCAGTACGGTCTTTAATCGCCTCGTTCAAGCGCCACCATTTTCCAACTCAACCTTTGCCACAGGTCTTGCCGACGGAACGTATATCGTTACACCGATTTTGGCGGGGTACCGTTTTACACCGTCATCGCTGGCAACAACAGTGGTAAACGCTAATTTTCAGACGCTGCCGACGTTTATCGGGGCTGTCGCTCCGCCAATGCCGCCGAACGCTTTGCGGGTGATTTCTATTCCAGGTGTCGTGCTTGCATCGTACCTTGATAACAACAATGTTTCTCTGACGAGTCGGTTGGCAAACGTTGGTGTACGCTTATTCCGTGTTCCAAGCGGGCGTATTCAGGATTTGAGTTTCCAGACCTCGGAAGTTGTCGGCACGCAGTTCACCGATGCACAAGGAAATTACAATTTCACGAATGTTCCCGTTTTGTCGGCAACGGAATTGCTGGTGTTGTGGGCAGAGCCAAGCGTAGGCTTCCCAGCCGTTCCCTACGTCGCTAATACGGCAAGCACCCCGCTCATCACCAATAGCTTTACGGCGTTGCGCGGTCAAGTCCGTACCACTGCTGGTGCGCCGTTGCAGGGTGTCAAGATAACCATGAGCAACGGCAGAACGGTCGAAACCGACCGTAATGGAATGTATCTTTTGACGGAACAGCCTCAAACAGCGCAGCAAACCGCCACGCCTACTATCGGCAACCTCGGTTATACATTTGCTCCGGCGACGGCAAGTGTGGTAATGCGCCCCGGACGTGTTACGGAGCAGAATTTTACCGTAACGCTTCCGTCCCAGATGCAGAGCGGCTTCGGTGCGCCGATTATTCTTGCGCCGAATAACGGGGCGATTCTTGAGCCGCCTGTCAGCAACAATGTCGCATATTATCAGGGATTAACATGGTCGGGTGTACCTGAAGCAGCAACCTATCAAATTCAATTTTCTGCATCGTCGGCATTTCATGTCCAAAGTACAAGTTTTTATGCACTTGGGGCAGAAACATCGTGGCTGTATGGTTCGACAATTCTCCCTACTGCTGCTGGAACTCAAATCTTCTGGCGCGTCCGTGCGGTGCGGAGCAATGGTGAAACAAGTGCGTTTTCCGAAACACGCAGTTTTCTTGCCCGCATTCCGCCGCCATTGCCAGCATTACCTTCGACGCTGAATCTGACTTCCGGCTTTGACCCACTTCAACATGGATTTAATTTCAGAAATTTTTGGGAAACGGGAGCGGTTTGGGTGCCGGAATATTACGGCAGCGTGAATTACGCGAATGCGCCGTACAGCACCTATAGCCAAAATAATCCCACATTCCGTGCAATAGCAAGCGCACGTTTTCCAAATCGCACCTCAGCGCAAGCTCCGCAAGAGCCAACGTATTTGTGGGACGACAACGAGATTGGTTTTGCAAGAGCGGGTTCGGTGTATGTCCGCAACAACGGTGTGCAAACCCCGACGACGAATGCTGTGGATAATTGGCGCTTCAATACTGTTTCTGGTGGTGTTGTTGAGAGCTGGGGCGGCTCTTGCGGAGGATTTGCTCGCGCCAGTGTTCTGAGTTTTGCTGGTGTCTATAATCGTGCTTTGCCCTACACAACGCCTGTCAGTAACAGCCTTCGCCGTCTTATTCACAGCCATCAGATGTATCAGAACTTTGGTGATTATGCCGTGAGCGGCAAAGATAATCCCACGACAACTGTCCAAAAACTGCGTGCTGCTTTCGAGGAAGTCCGTGCGGGCAATCGTTTACGGCAGCCCGTTATTTCAATTTATGATGACCGCTCTGGCGGCGGACACGCAGTTGTTCCGTATCGCATTGTTTCCGGTACAGTCAATGGGCGTGTCGTGGATAGCGTCTATGTCTATGACCCAAATTGGCCCGACCGCAATATCATTTTGACAAAAGCCATTGTTGTTGATAGAGCCACCAATTCATGGCAGTATCTCTTTCAGGCACCCTCGAATGTTTGGCGCGCTTCGGGGCGGGGATTTACCATTTCTGCATATGCTTCGCAAGAGCGCCCGATTACTTTGCCTGAACGCCCGATATTGGCTGCATTACAAAGCACCGACGACGAAGGGTTTGAAGCCACGCCGCAGCGCTCCACTATTCGCTTTAACTCAACGCCCGAAGGAAATGCTCAATCGCTGGTTACTGTTACGAATCAATTTGGTTCCATTCGCAATGACAAAGACCCGTTTGGCGATGATAACGCCTTTCCCGGTGCATACCCTGTACAAGTGCAATCAGGCTTATGGGACAGCAAGTTACCATCCGTCTCCGGCTATTCGCTGCCCCGCGAACTCGCCGACAATCTCAACATCAGCTACCGCCCCGCGCAAGCAAATGCCCCGAACAGCCTCGCCTTCAATAGCGGTGACCGCTTCTCCGCACGTGCGGATTGGACGGCGGCGGACACTCGTGGACAGGGCATGAACATTGACGTTCCTAACGAAGTTGTGCGCTTTACCTCCAATTCCACCGTTCCCGAAGCGACGCTCACCTTTGCAAAATTGGACGAAACCAAAGCCGATTGGGAAAACCTTGTCCGCATCACACTTCGCGGCATGATGGCGGGCGATTCGCTTACCACCAATCTTATCAACGACGGCAGGTCGGTTTTGATAGAATCAAATAGTGGTGCTGCTTCTGGGGCGAAAAATTACGATATTTCGTTTTCGCGTGGTGTGGGGCAGACCTTTGAACGCCTCGCTCTGAATCCCAACGAAACGCATACCTTCGTGATTGAAAATTGGGATAACATTGCGCAAAGCGGTGTCGTGCAGCTTTTGGACACCAACAAAGACAATCGCACCGATATTATTCGCACTCTGCGCGTGGCAACGAGTGTTCGCGCCGTCAGCGATAACGATGCTTTTGGCGTGGCAGTCTTCCCGAACCCCGCTTCATCACTCCTTACCGTGCAGTTTGCTTTGCCTGAAGCCGCCCAAGTGCAAGCGGAAATCGTGAACCTACTCGGACAGCAAGTCATGGCGCTGCCTCTGGGCTTGCGAACCGCCGGAACACATTCGTACTCTGCCCTCGTGGAATCGCTGCCAAGCGGCGCGTATCTCCTCCGCATCCGCGCTGGAAATGCAACCGTCACCAAGCCCGTGCAAATCATCAAATAAGGCTTGCGATGCTGTTCCCATGTTCTTCTTTCCTTTGTGCCTTGCGGCGCAACCCTCTTTGGATGCGGGTTGCGCCGTTGGCGCTGGTATGCTTGTTTTGTACACATCCTGCGCGGCTTTCTGCTCAAGAGGCTTGTACGGCGCTTACCATCTGCGATACGGTTTTTGTGCAGCCCAATACCAATCAAGGTGGCAGAGATTTTCCACCAAGTTCCTGTTTGCGGAACGTCCGCAATCCTACGTGGTATCGTCTTCGCATCGGGCGCGATGGCTTGTTGGGCTTCGTTCTCGAACTCACGCCCGAAGACCAAGAAACCGACGATTACGACTTTGCGGTCTATGATGCAACAGGTGGTAAAACCTGTGCTGACCTGACGTTGTTTGATGAGCGCTCGTGCAATTATTCTCAAAGAACAGGCAATACTGGCGCAAACGGCTCAACACCAAGCCAAAGCGTGAGTTCAAGCGGAGGGCGCTTCAATGCCCGCATCCCCGTCAAAGCAGGCGAAGAATATTTGCTCTTGGTCAGTAATTACGACGTTTCGCCCGATTCCAAGGGCTATCGTCTGAATTTTGCGCCCTCCACACCCGGTATTTTTGACCGCAGTAGTGCCGCTATTCCTCGTCTTCAGAGCGTTCGCCCAACGGATATTTCCTGCATTGTGCGCGAACTCACCGTGAATTTTTCGGGCTTGCTGCGCTGCCAATCGGTGTCCGATTCGACATTTCTCCTGCGTGGCGAGAATCCCGCATTGGTGCTGCCATTGCGGGTTGTACCGTCGGAGCGATGCACCTTGTCGCGGGAAAACTACGAGCAGACTTTTCGTCTGGCGCTGCCGCAAGCCCTGTCGCAATCGGGGCAGTACCGCTTGGAGATTCGGAAACCCGCATTAGACCTGTGCGGGAATGCCGTAATGGGCAGCACGTCCTTCACCATTGCGCTGGAAGCAAATGCGCTGCGGGTGGAACTTGGCGGCTATGATTTCGTCTGCGAAGGCGGTACTGCCTATATCGGCTCGACCTTGCGTACGGCTTCGGGGCAGGAACTCAGCGCGGCGGCACGGCGAAATTTGCGTTTTCGCTGGGCGGATGACAACGGCACAATACGCGGCGAAACCCGCGAGTTCCTGAGCGCCTCGAAACCCAGTTTGTATGCGCTCTTGGTGGAAGATACCGTGAGCGGCTGCGTGGCAAATGCGTCCTTCCGTATTCGTCAGGGCGGAGATTTCAAACCCCGCATTGTTCCTAACTCCGTAAGTCTTTGTCCCGATGAAACCGCCGTGCTGGATGCGGGAGTGGATGTAGAGAATATTCAGTGGTTTTTCAACGGCACGGCGCTTGGGTCGTCGTCGGGCGGGACGAGCCGTTTTCTGCGGGTGACGGGTGATGGTGCGGCTTATACGGTTGCGGCTTCGCGGAATGGCTGCCGTGCTTTGTCGGATGCTGTTATTGCTGTGCGGCGTGGAGCAGTTTTACTCACGCCCGGACAAGCACTCATCCGCACCGAAGGTAATGCGCTGTCGGTGAACATTCCGGCAAGCCGCTATGAATGGTCATTGGATGGTGTTCCTTTTGCAAGCGGGCGGGCGCAAAAAGTGGTTCCACCGCGCTCCGGCAAGGTTTCGGTGCGGCTTTTTAGCGAGGACGGCTGCGCGACGGCTTCGGCGGCGGTTGGTGGAGATATTGATTTCGTGCGCTTTCCGGCAGATGTGCTGTTGCGCGTACCCGACACGCTCCAAGCCGCTCAGAATGAAGTTCTTCAACTACCGATTTTGCTGGAAACTCAGAATACAAGCGCTTTGCAACGTTCCGGCGTAACGGGACTTCGCGCACGTCTGAGGATGAACGCACGGCTTCTCAGCCCTGAAGACAAGCGGCTTTTGGGCGATACGGTGCTGAATAGTGCGAATAATGCCGAACGCACCATGCGTATCGAAATGCCACTTTCCGATGCTTTTTTTACCAATCTTTTGCCGCAAAATCCCCGTGTGCTTGATTCCTACACGTTCCGTGCCATGTTGGGCAATACTTCTGCCACGATGATTCTTCTGGATAGCCTTGAAACGATGCCGCTTGCGGGCATGGCGGATGTACAGGCGTTGGGCGGAATGTTCCGTTTGATGCGGGTTTCGACACAATCAACCATTCGTCTTATCACCGGAGCAACCATTATGCTGACTCTGCAAACCGCTCCCAATCCTGCTTCTGAGGCATTCGAGGTGCTGGCGCGTGTGTCCGATGCCGCCGATGTTCCTGTGCCGATGCGGATTTTGCGAATGAATGTGTACGATATACAGGGAAAAAGCCTGTATAGCAGTATGTATGCGGGGTTGCGGCTGGGCAATGACGGAAAAAGTATTCTGCACCGCGAAATCATCTCAACACAAAACCTCTCGCAAGGCGCATATATGCTGGTGGTGCGCTTTGGTGAAGACATTATCGCCACAAAGCGAATAGAGGTGGTGCGATGAACGTAATTACTCAGACGCGAGGGTCTCGCTTCTCGGCGAGGCTCTCGATACGGCACTGCACAGGCATAGTAAGTTCCCTTGTAAGCGAGAGCCTGCCTAAGAAGGCAGACCCTCGCTCTATACTCATTTTTTGTATCATTTTTTGTATCACGCTTGTTTTTTCAAGAGATGCTTTTGCTCAAAGCCCTGCAACCATGCGCTATGGCGGCTTTTTGGCTGGTGCAGGGAATATCCATACTGGCGCATTCACAGCGCTGCCCGGCGTGGCGGCGTGTTGCCCGGAATACCGCTTGGGAACAGGTGTTGGCGGAAGTGTCGGCGTAGTGGTGGATGTGCCAATGTCGCTTTTTCGTCCAACAAATGATGCTTCGGAGCAAGATGCAGAGACGTTTGCAAA
Source organism: Ignavibacteria bacterium (assembly GCA_947459425.1). GTDB lineage: Bacteria > Bacteroidota > Ignavibacteria > Kapaibacteriales > UBA4661 > PH2015. Next base: position 44,422 of record CANHDJ010000017.1, on the reverse strand, counting down.
GCGCTTTTTTCTCTCGTTCCGTGCTGACGCGGCGTTGCAGGACGCACAATTTATTGCCAACGAACCAGCATTGATAAGTATTGACGGAACAAGGATTCAAGCGGTGTTTCGGCATACATTGGCGGCGCGTATTCGTTCGGCGGGCGCTCAGGTGTTGGGCGCTTGGAAGCCCTTTGATAGCTTGGGGCTGAGTTTTTATGCAGGTTTGCGAGGTGCATACCTTTGGCAAACGGGCTTTTCACAACGCGAAGAACTCCTTGAACCGACGGGACGGGCGCGGTATGTGAGCGGGCTTCAAGAGCGGAATGTGGCTTCGGGTGCTGCATTGCCGCAGATTTTGCCCTTGCAAGCATCACTGGTGGCGGGCTTGGGATGGGATATTCCGCTTACTGCCGATAAAACGGTGATTCTCACGCCGGAAATTATTGCGGACTACGGTTTGACGACGCTTGTCGGCGGTTTGGCGTGGCAAATTAACGCACTCAAAGGTGGCTTTGCCTTGCGGTATGCCGTGCCGCCACCTGAGATTCCGCCCTTGCCGCTCAATGTGGATTCGCTCTATTTTGCTGCCGGTGCGCGGTCGGCTTTGGCGGGAAGCAAGGCGGAATCTGCTTTGCAAGGTGATTCTTTTACCCAAGCGCTTGCCAAAGAATTTGCGCCCAAAGCGCTTCCGCCGCCCAAAATCCTGCGGACACCGTTGGAAATCGTCACCGGTGCGCCGGGCGACGATTTGCGCTTGATTGTCAATGCTGTTGCGGTGGATAGTTTGGGCAAAGAATCAGGATTGGTGAGGGTTGTAACCGAAGAGTTTATTTCTGCGCAGATGTATCCGCTTTTGGCGTATATCTTCTTTGACCGCTTTTCGGGCTTGATTCCGGCGCGGTATCGGCGTTTGCAGCCCGCCGAAGCGCAAACGTTCGATGAAGCACGGCTGACAGGCGCAGAAACGCTGGATATTTACTATACGATGCTGAACGTCGTGGGGCAGCGTATGAAGCGCAATACCGCATCAACACTGCGTATTGTGGGATGTTTGGGGAAAATCGGCTTAGGACCGGAATCAGAGGAAAATGCACCACAAATCGCCTTGCGCCGGGCTGAGGCGGTTGCGGAGTATTTGCGTAACGTCTGGGGAATTGCGGCAAATCGGCTGAAATTGGAATCGCGCGGGCTGCCGGAGAAGTCGTCCAATGCGACCGATGTTGCGCTTGGCGAGGAAGACAATCGCCGTGTGGAACTTTACAGCGATGATTGGAATATCTTGAAGCCTGTTCTGGTCTATGACACGCTTCGTATCTCGAATCCGCCCGATGTGGTCTTTCGGATGCAAGCCTTTTGGCGGGGTCGTCCGGCAACGGTTACGGAATGGGCGCTTGATTTGACGCAGGACAAAAAGTTTTTGCGCCAAGTCCGCGAAAATGGAGCATTGCCGCCGGAATACGTGTGGAATTTGAACGCCCGCCGTGCCTCCGCGCCGCGTGTGAGCAAGCCCGTAGAGTTTTCTCTTTTTGCCAGCGATGCCGCCGGACGCGAAGGCGAGGCGGAATCGGCGATTCCGGTGGAATTGCGCACGGTGCAGGAAAAACGCCGCAAACGTGTTGCCGATAAGGAAATTGACGAGTATCGTCTCATCAATTTCGCTTTTGAGCAATCCCAACTCTCGTTGGATATTGAGCGAATCATGGTGGAGTTTGTCCGTCCGAACGTCAAGGATGAGTCCACGATCCTGGTACGCGGTTATACCGACATTACGGGAACGGCAGCTATTAACCAGCGCATTTCGCAAGAACGTGCCGAAGCCATTGCTACGGCAATTACTCGCGGAAAGCGCACGGCAAAGGGCTTGGGAAGCAGCATCATCAAATATCCGAATGAACTGCCCGAAGGGCGCTTCTACTCTCGCACGGTGGAAGTGCGGGTGGAAACGCCAGTGCGGTAGTGTTTTCCGAAGCAAGGCCCTCGTTAAGAAACGAGAGCCTCGCGGGGACGAGCTTTTGCGAGGGTCTCGCTGCTTTGAGCGAGGCTCTCGCTAACTTGCTCATTCTCATCAAATCTTACTCACATTTGGAGAGCAATAATGAACTATTTCCTCCTTGTTTCTTGTTTTCTTGCCGCCTGTCTCGCTGCTTGTCTTGCAGCCTGTGCGCCGCTTGCAGAAGACCAAACGCGCTATCCAGAGGCGATAACCGTGCCGCCGCAGATTGATGGTCGCCCGACGCAAGTGTCGGGAACGCTGATTGTGCGCAGCAGAGCAATCGTGGTGCGGGCTTGGGATGCCAGTGCGGACGACGGCGATACGATTTCTCTGTATCTTGGAGCGCGAAAAATTATCAATCAAGACCGTGTGCGCCTTTTGGATGTGTCGCGTTTGGATACGGTGCAGATTGCGGAGTGTGGTTACACGTATTTGGCATTGTTTGCGCATAATCTTGGCTCCAGCCCACCGAATACCGCCGCCGTATCGGTGCGGGGTCTGGGCGAAACCCGCGAGTTCCGTATCAATCTTTCTGCCGATTTAACGTATGTTGATGTTCAACAACTTATTTACCAGCCATGATCTACCCTGCTGCTATTCTTGCCGTGCGAGGTTTTATCGCCTTTGCCATATTTGTGCTGTTATTGCATAAAAGTTTTGCTCAAAATCAACTCTCAGGCAAAAAGCTAGAACCAGAGCCGTTGTACCCGCGCATTGGCGTGTACGGCGCATTCGTACTGCCGTTTTACGACGCAAATTTCAACGTGTTTCCCGGCTTTTCGATGTGCGTTTGCGATTCGACCAATCTCTTTCGCTCGGCGGGCGGATTCGGTGTTGCGGGCGGAGTGCTGTTCCAGCAACCGCTTTCGGCTTCGACGGCGGTGCAATTGCGCTTGGGCTATGTGCTGACGGGCGGCAGTATGACGCGGCTTCTGGATACGCTGGGAGTGGCATTTGTGAGCGGGCAGCCCGTGATTATGCGGAGCGAGTACAATATAGCGATGCAAATGGGCATGATTGCCTTCGAGCCGCGCTTTGTCTGGATGCCACTTGTGGAAGAAATGGGGTTGAATTTGGGGCTGCATTTGGGCTTGGAAGCCGCATGGACGCTCAATCGGACATTTGTGGGCGTGGAGCGTTTGCTTTCGCCAAATAATGTCGGTTTTCCCGAATCGGGCTTGCGAACGCGGTCATTGGCGGCTTCGGGGGCTTCGCTCGTGCAGCAAAATCCGTTCTATTTGGCGGTTATGGGCGCGGTAAGTTACGATTTTCCTTTGGGCGAAACGGCGTGGATTACACCGGAACTGAGTTATCATTTTAATCTTTTGACGATGCTGCAATCGCCCGCCGGAGCAAATCCTGCCGTGCGTTGGACGATGAACACGCTGCGTTTGGGCGCGTCGCTGACGTTCGATATTGTTCCGCCGCAGCCGCAAAAGCCGTCTCCAAGTGCAGAATCTTCCGCATCCGCGCCCGCGCAGCGCGAAATTGTGCGCGATAAGCCCGTTTTTCTCACGTTGGAAAGCCGTTCGCTGCACGTTTCCGGCGTAGTGAGCGATATGCGAAACGTTATGGCAAATGCGACGGTGTTGGTGCGGAATCTGGAAAATGGCGCATTGGAGCGCTTTATCCCGACGCGCAATGCGCAATTTGACGAAATGCTTCCGCTTGGTGTGCGGTACGAAATCTTTGCCGAACGAGCCGCAGAGCGGGGCGGAATGGAGCGCACGAATAGTATCGTGGTGGATGCCCGTTCGCAAGCCGGAGCGGTGGAATCGCTCTGTAACCATTTGCGTTTTCAAGCGCCAACACTTGCGCCAGAGGATATGCTGGGGGTGATTTTGTTTGATTACGACGATGAGCGTTTGCGGGAGTACGAAGCGCGTTTGGTGCGCGATATAGCGTCGTCGGCGCGTCAAATCATGCGTGAGCGCCCGTCGGTGCGGCTAATGGTCGTGGGGCATACGAGCGAAGAAGGCACATCGGAGCATAATTTTCGCCTGTCGGTGAGCCGTGCAATGATGGTACGGCGCGGCTTAGAGGCGGAAGGCATTGATGGGAGTCGAATTTTTTGGGAAGGCTTAGGCGAATTGCGCCCAGTGGCGGAAAATTTTACCGAAAATGGGCGGCGACTCAATCGTAGAGCGGAGGTGCGGGTGTTGCGGTGAAAATATCCGATGAGATTTATGCGGCAAGGTAGTTTTTCATAAATTCTTTGATATTTGCAGCAACAAAGGGCGAGTGCAAAAAACCGTTTTGAATTTTTTCGAGAATATCTGCATCAAGCGGGTCGTGTACTTGGATATTTCCTGCCTCTATTGCTCGTTGTATGTTGGCAAGTGGTCGGATTCGGGCATATTTGTAAGCGACATAGCACTGTTTATAGATGAAAGGGTGGTCGCCTTTGTCGAGACGGACAGTTGTGTCGGAAGAATCGGACGTGATGTTTACGATAAGAACATTACCACTAGGGTCTTCGTTTGTGGAGAGGATATAGAGATGATGGATTGGTATTGATGGCTCGCCGCCGATGAATGTATCGCCTTCAATGCCGACGAATCTGTACATCATGCAAACCTCTCAAGAATATTGTCAAGTGCGGCAAATGCTTCGATTTCGCATAAAATTTCGTTGCTTTGAGTTTGGTCTATCCCTTTTGCCGCAAGAATCTCCGACCAGTGTATAGGCAAAACTGCACCTTGTGGCTTGTGCCATTCCGGGAACTCATGTGTCATCTCGACTAACTCCCATTGCTCTTTTTCTCCGTACTGGGCGAGAATTTCTTGAACAAGTTCTATCTCTTTGGGTGAAAGGTTGTCCAGTGAAGCATTGGCATTATCGGCAATTTTTAGACCAAATGAGCCAGTATTTTGAATAGATTGCGACCACCGATTGTTGGTGTCATTGCTTTTGATGCGGTCATAGGTCGCGCTGAGAACGGGGCCGTTTTTCATGGAAATAGCCATATCGCAAGTAATGGGGAAACCCCAGCGCGAGAGTGCTTCTCTGTCTGCGATATACATTAACTTGAGCAAGGTAATCCTATCGCTTTGACCTTGTAATCCTTGAAGGAGCAAGACCGCAAGTTGCGTTGCTTTTTCTTCGTTGTAGTTGGGGAGCATTGTTGTACCTCAGATGTGTTTCAAAAAAGTCCTGTAAAAATACGGCAAAAACGGCATAAAATCAAGTGTACAAGAAAAAAGGGCAGACGTTGTGCAACGTTTGCCCTTTTTCTTCTGATGCTCAAAAGTCTTATTCATCATCTTGCATACTGAGCCACGAAATATTCGTGTTCGGTAGCAAACGCTTAATTTTAAGGCGCTCGTCTTTGTTCTTCTTGAGGATTTTGTTATCCAAAATATCCAGCGAGTGGAGATTTTTCAAACGACCAACGTCGGTTGGTAAGCCTTCCAAACGATTGGAGTTAAGGCTAAGAACTTGCAAGTAAAAGAGTTGACCGATTTCATCCGGCAAGCCCGTGATTTTGTTATGGCTCAGGTGCAAATAATGAAGATTTGCCATGTTGCCAATTTCTTTCGGAATAGCAATCAGGTTGTTTTCGCTCACATCCAGTGTTGTGAGGTGCGTGAGATTACCGATGTCGCTTGGCAAAACGTTGATGTTGTTGCGTTTAATCGAAAGCACGTCAAGATTGACAAACTGCCCGATTTCTTTTGGAAGGAAATTGAAGCCATTTTCGTCCAAAATGAGCGTTCTGAGATTTGGCAATTTGGCGAGTTTCATCAGCGCATCCCCGAAATCAAGGTCGGGATTGTTCGCAAGCGAGATTTGACGCAAGCTGCGGAGATTAGCAATCTCGGAGGGCAGTGTTTGGAGATTGTTCGAGGACAAATCCAATTTGCGTAAATGCACCATAAATCCGATTTCGCTAGGAATGGTACGCAATTTGTTGTCATGTAAATCAAGTTCTTGAATATTCGTCAAGAGAGCAATTTCACTCGGCAAATGGCGAAGTTTATTGCTATGAAGGTCGAGAACTTGAATGCCCGTCAAAAGAGCAATCTCCGGTGGAAGCGCTGCAATTTCGTTGCCACCCAAGAGAAGTTCTTGAAGCCCGGTCAGCCGACCGAGTTCGGACGGAAGATGCGTAAGAGCGTTATCGCTAGCATCCAACCCTTGAAGGCTCGTCAAATAGCCAATTTCGATGGGAAGGGTAGCGAGTGCGCTGTTGGAAAGGTCAATATCTCGAATCAGCGCAGCCTGAGAGCTTTCAAACTCACGGCTACCAAATCTGAGTGTTGCCATAGTGGTTAACTCCACAATCGTGATAAAAATGGTATTGTTTGTTTCATAGAGAATTCAAAATAAATGCGTTAGGACGCAAAAAAAGAGCATGGAAGATGGTCTGCCAAGCGTCCTTGTATGCCTTTAGATTTTGATAGGTTTCAATGCAGGAATAAAGCGCTCCGCAAGGGCAACGCTGCCAAAGAGTACGGTCGAGTAGAACATATCACCGAGTAGGCTGTTCTGGAAAAACGGCAATGCCGCCACAAAGCAGGTTTGCAAGCCCGCAAATGTATGAGCATACATACCGCTCGAAGCCCAGACCGCACAATTCGTCAGGACAAAAAAGAGGACGGATGCCGCAAGTGTTGTTGCGCCAACGGTGAGCAATGAAGGTTTCTGGATAAATCGCAACCCAAGCACCGTAATAAGAGTCATTGTGCCATAAACAACCCACATTCCCGAATGGAAGCCCCATCCGGTGAGCATTTCCAGTACCGTGTCGCTCAAAAGCATGGCGCAAAGCGGTACGGCAAAGGCAAAGAGTTTGCGATCAGCTAAATACGCGCCGGCAAAAAGGGCGATGGCGTTGATAGGTGCGAAATTAGGCGGGTGCGGCAAGATGCGCGAAAGCGCTGCGGCGACAATCATTCCCGTAAAAAGCGTAAAACGTGTGTTGTTCATGGTATTTGAAGTTGTTTTATTCCGCAAAAAAGAGTGCAGATTCAAGTATTCATCACTAGTTTGAAGCAGAGAAGTTGCAATATAGTAAAAATCATCTTGATTTCGCCAAAAGTTTTCCGTTAGAGTGTGTATTTTGAAGAGATTTTCTGTGTTCACCACCGTACTCGTACTTCAGACCTCGCATCCAGACTGCATTCTACGCTCAAACACCAACTTTCCCGCACATCGCCGTAAAATCGTGAAATACGGCAGCGCTCCACTGTTATCGGGCTTTTTGCTATAACGCTGAGGGTCAATTCGTTTGCTTCCAAGGTAACTATATTTTCTGCGGTTTGATGCGGTATGATTTCCGACGGAAGGTGAAAATACGCCGTTCCGCTAATACCAATCATTGCTTGCTCAAACGGAATAAGTTCATCAATTACAACCAACTCGCCGCTCTCGCCCGTGCCGTTGAAACGGATTCCCCGCCGATGTTGTACGCCGAAGCGCTGTTTGTAAGCGGAATGTTCGGCAAGGAGGTAAAATGTATGCGCTGTGCCTTGTTTTCCACTGCGGAGTTCCAGAACGCTTGGGTCTAAATCATCATGTTTGATGCGCCAGAGGCTGCTTTCAAGCCATTCTACCTGTTCTTTCCTGCCGACCATGACGGTATTATGCGCTTTTGTTGAGCGAAGTTCGTTGCGGAGCGCTTTATTGCTGGTGTACGCTCCTGTTCCGCTATCGGTGAAAATAGTTTGCCCCCGCAGCCAAAATTCAAACGACAGGCAGTCATTGTGTCCGTGTCCGCCCCAACCATTCATCCCGTAATTGCCAGCATCAATAAAAAGGTGTGTATCCTCTGTTTTATGAATAATATAACCGCTTTGAACAAAGTGCATTTCTGGGGTAAAGGTCGGTGTTCTGGCGATTATTTTATCGGTTGAAATGTTTGAGTTATGTTGTTCAAATTGCTCGTTTAAGGCGGTATTTTCTAATGTGAAAATTTGCCCCGTAGGTGCAAATCCCGAAACATACTGTGGTTTCTTGCAATGAACAGCACTTAACAGCATAATTGACAAGTGATTATTGAAATCCTCCGAAGCGATAAATCGAAAAACGCGCCCGTTATCGGTATCGCCCACCATCGGGGCAGAACCATCGGTGCGCATATACGCCGCCATGTAACCCGTTGCTGCGCTAAGTCGTTCATAAAACTTGTTGGAAAAAGAGGATTGTACGCGCTCTGCGCAAAGAGATGATAATGTGAGCATTTCTACGATAAATCGGTGATATGCTGTTGATTTCTCGTAGTTTACGCCATCTTTGGTGAATTGCCGTAGTATCTCGCGCTCCAAAAAGCGCTTACCTGTCCGAAACCACCGCCTTCCTGTGCGACGATGATAAAAAAATGCTCCAATAATAACCAGCCCCATTGCATTGGAAATAAAGTGGTTAGCGTTGTTGCGAACATATTCGAGGTTGTACGATAAAAATTTACCATGTTGCCATAAAGACCGTGTAAACGCTTGCCAAAACTCATCGGAAAGAGCAGAGGAGGTATGAAAAAATGAATGTGCTAAAATCCAATTACTTGCGCGAATAGCCACTTCCATCGGCATTGTCCAGTTGATGCCCATTCCAAGCGGGTTTTCGGCAATCCATGACCGCACATCTCGTTCAAATGCTTGTGCATAGCGCTTATTATGAACATCCAGTAGGTGAGCCATCCCTAACCACGTAAACCATTGACAACGACTGAGTTCCCACGCATATTTCACGTCGCTACCGTGTTCAGATTGCATGAAATTCAGTTCGTGAGAGGGTTTGAGCGCTTCTCCATTGGCGTAATCACGGGCGCTTGCATAATCTTTTTGCCAGTTGATGCTTTCGCCGTGATCCCGCAGCATTTCGGTAAAAAAAGCAAAACGATGATTAACTGCGTTATCTGCTTGAATATAAATATCTTCGGGCGAAAGGGCGTTGCTTATAGCTTGCGCTAATGCCGCATGGACTTCTGCGTTGAAAAATAAGGGTTTGCTGGTGGAGAATGAAGCTAATGGGATATTCGTAACGCGGTTTTGTACAAATAAACGCCATACACGAGGCTTCCAGAGGCGATAATACGCAACACGACTGTAATGAGCGAAGCTAAAAGTGTTCATATTCAATGAGATAGGAGTGTTGTTGAATGTTCTGCTTGAAGAGAGTGTAGTGTTTATGCGGTTTTGCTGCCTGTTGTGCTGAGAAATCGGCATGAAAATTGCATGATTGCTTGTGTTGTCTGCATAGCTTTTTGACACGCCGATTGTTCATGCAGACAACCGCAAAACTACACAACAACGCCAAAACACCAACGAAATTTCAAGGAAAATTGCCATGTACACGCCCGGAACCTTGCTGCGACTTGCTAGAGAAGAGCGCAAATTGTCCATTAGTGACGTGAAAACCTTTGCTAAAATCCGTGAAAGTGCCATTGTCGCTATGGAAACCGATGCTTTTGATAAGTTTCCGGCGGCGTATATGCAGACATTCCTGCCTGCCTACGCAGATTTTATCGGTGTTTCGCAGTATCATCTCGCCGAAGCCTTCAAAGCAACGCTGCCGGAGTATCACTACCTAGCTCGAAGCCTCTATTCACGCACCTTACAGCAAATTGCCGTGAGCCAAATGCGGGCAGAGCATGAGCGATTGAATCCACCCTTTGCCGTGCGTGCTAAAGCCGCCACGAAAAAATATGCGGCAAGAGTAGCGGTGTTAGCAATAGCGTTTGCGTTGGGTTGGTCGGTGATGACTTCGGATGTTTCACTTATTGGCACGCTCTTTGCAGGAAGATTTGTTGCAACGCCGGAGGAAATGCGTGGAACACCATTCACCGAACTGACGGGCGAATCCGCCGCTTCTGCCGTTGCTCAAAACAACCGTCCTTTGTCAAATGAAAGCCAAACAAGTGAAGCGGGTGAGCAAGGAGAAATGAAAACCATTCATCTTGCCGCATTGTTGAATGTGGATATTGATGTTGAAGCAGTACGAGCCATTGCTTTTAAGCAAACACAAGAAGTTTCGCACTCGATCGGTGATGCTCTTGTTCATGCGGTGGACGACCTCACGCCAACAGCGCCTATCCACGCTGAGTACGATGCTTCGCGGCGCTCAATCTCCAGTATTGCTGCGACGATGTTACAGCGTATGCCGGAGCCTCGTACTGAAGCCGCATTGCCACGAGAGCCACAGTTTATTACCGAAGCCGCCGTGGAGCAGAATAGCGCTCACGCCACCAAATCGGGTCAAATTCTCGTTGCTGGTATTGACAATGAACCACTTAATACTGGGTTTTTCAAGCGCAAACAAGCCGCAATGCGCGTTGTGGCACTCACGTCTTCGCTTAGACTGGCGCATTCACGGAACATTCCGTCCATTGAAACCGTTGCACTAAAGGCTATTGTCATTGAGCCTGTTCAAATTATTGTTCCCATCATGCAGCCGTCGCTTCAATACAGAATACAGCAGAGCGCGTTGCAGCCAATTTCGATGCCGATACTACCTGTTACGGCATATCCTTCGGAGTAGAAGCGCACGATTCCTGCGCTCCTTCGGACTTTTTGGACTACTTCAAGAAAATCTTTTTCATAGAACCGCAAAGGACGGAAGCTGTCGCTGGGGGGTGAATGGCTTCCGTTTTTTGTTTCCGCTATGAAGTACCATTCTCAGCACTATTCTTTTTGCTTGTCTATGCGTCATCGTACTGTGTTTCTTTTTGCCGTCGGAGCAAGCGCACTAACACTTGTTTGGAGCGGCTGCTCGACGACTTCTACTTTGTCGAATCATACCTCGTCTGTTCCTGTTGATGTTATTGCATCCTCATCAAAAAAAAATATACCGTCAAATAGCGTCGTTCTAAGTGATGATGAAGCGCTTGCCATCGGGTACCGCATCTGGAAAAACGAATGTAAGGGCAGCATTGAGGGCTTGACGACGTGGAATAAGGGCGAGGAGTTTGCTTCGCTCGGCATTGGGCATTTTATTTGGTTTCCGGCGGGCTGCAAAGCGCCATTTGGTGAGTCTTTCCCGCGTTTGGTCGATTTTTTGCTGACAAATGAGCAAGGTGTGCAATACGTCCCAACATGGCTGAAAGAGGCATTTGAGCGTGGTGAGCGCAGTTGCCCCTGGACGATGCGGGAGGAGTTTCAATCCGCGCAGCAAAGCGAGGAAATGCGGGATTTGCGGACGTTACTTGCTTCGACGGTGAGTTTGCAAGCGCGATTTATCGCAAACCGCATGGAATCTGCCTTGCAAAAAATCCTTGATGCCGCGCCCGATGATGACCGAGAGCGCGTCAAAGCGCAGTTTTACCGTGTTGCCAATGCGCCGATGGGCTTGTATGTGTTGGCGGATTACGTGAATTTCAAAGGCGAAGGGATTCGGACATCCGAACATTACGGCTATCGAGGTTGGGGACTGCTTCAGGTGCTGCAAGGTATGAACGGCACGGAAGAAGGAAAAGCTGCACTCCGCGAGTTTGCTGCATCGGCGGAGCAGCGTTTGACCGAGCGGGTCGAAAACGCACCGCCGGAGCGCAATGAACAACGTTGGCTTCCGGGCTGGAAGCGGCGATTGCGGACGTATCTTGCCAAGCAGTAGCTACGCCGTTTTGTGTGAATTATTGTTGTGAAATGTTATCCGAAATCTTTTCAGCAGCGCTATCTTCAGGGGAAGCGCTGCATTTTTTTTGTTTTGTGTTGATTTTTGCGATGAAGTGTTTTTCGCTATTGCTCTCTAACACGCATTTGTGGAGCTTTGCGGCTCAATGTCGTGGATTCTATTCACTTTACTTTTTTTACCATGAACTACGAAATCAGTAACAGCCCCGTTTTTACAACCTTAACGATTCATCTGCGACAAGGTGAGTCGTTCAGAGCCGAATCCGGCGCAATGATAGCAATGTCGCCCAGTATTGCCTTGAAAACATCAGGAAGTGGCAAGGGGTTACTCGGTTCACTTAAAGCTGCCATTGGCGGAGAATCGCTGTTTGCGTCGCTTTATACCGCCGAAACCGGTAGTGGCGAACTTGTGCTTGCGCCGTCTGCGCCGGGGGATATTTTGAAATTTGAACTCTCCGGCAATACGATTTTTGCTCAAGGTGGAGCATATTTGGCGGGCGATCCGAAATTGACGGTTTCCATGCAGGGTTCGGTCAAATAATGGTTGGGCGGCGAAGGCTTGTTTCTTTCAAAAATTTCGGGACAAGGCTTGGTATTTCTCAATTCCTACGGCGCAATTATCGAAAAAATGGTCACGCCGGATGAAGGTTGTATCATTGATAGCGGTCATATTGTTGCTTTTGAGGACACGTTGCAATATGATGTACAGATGGCTTCGCGGAGTATGTGGTCGAGTCTTGCTTCCGGTGAAGGCTTGGTCTGCCGTTTTCGTGGTCAAGGCAGGGTTTGGTATCAAACACGCAATTTGAGTGCATTTGCCCAGATTTTAAGCGGCTTGGTGGGGGAGAAATAACCGCATCACGCATAAAAAGTAGTATTCCTGATTCTCAATCTTTTTCTTTTGGAAAATATTGTTGTTTCGTTTATCTTTGAATGAACAGTCATTCAACAAAAAGCAATCAAATTATGCCACGTACAAAAGAGCAGTTCCACGCCATGCAGGAAGAAAGCCGCGCAGAGATAGTGCAAGCGGCCCTTGAACTTTTTGCCGAAAAGGGGTTTGATGGTGCGTCCGTGAGTGCAATTGCGAAGCGGGCAGGGATTTCTCAGGGTTTGATGTACAACTACTTTGCCAGCAAAGATGAATTGTTGTTAGCAATTTTTGAAAAAGGCTGGGCGGATGTGCAGGAATCGTTCCGCGTCGCGGCGGAGGCGGGCAGAGAGCGCCCAAGTTTATTTGATTTTATCGAAAATGCTTGTCGTCTGACGCTGAAACATCAAGATTTTTGGCGCTTGCTTGGCAGCCTTCGCACACAACCCGCAGCGATTGAGCGTTTGGGGGAGCGCGTTCATCAATTTGAGTCCATGATTTTGCAGCAATTAGAGGCATTCTGCTCGGCATCCCTTCCAAAATTGCCGCGCACAGAAAAAGACGCTCCAACACTCAATCCGCACGCCGAAGCACGATTGCTTTTTGCCCTCATTGACGGCATTTGTACCCATCTTGTTCGTCAGCCTGATTCCTACCCGCTTGACGATGTATTAGCGCATTTGAAACCACTCTATCATTCACGATTTTTATGATTTTTCGGGAGAAACAGATGGAAAGCACGGTCAATACTGCGGCAAAGGCAATGGGGCGAATAAGCCCCGAATGGCTCGACAAAGCCGAATATCCCTTTGAATCGCGGTTCCAACTCATTGAAGGACACGCAATGCACTATGTTGATGAAGGGCAAGGCGATATTTTGCTGATGGTTCACGGTACGCCTGTTTGGTCGTTTTTGTATAGGCATTGCATTAAGCATCTGTCGGCGCACTATCGCTGTATAGCGCTTGACCACTTGGGTTTTGGGTTGTCTGATAAACCTGATAGCGCAGATTACACGCCGCAAGCACACGCTCGGCGTTTAACGGCGTTTATCAAGGCATTGAACTTAAAGGATGTTACGATAATCACACAAGATTATGGTGGTCCGATTTCTATGGATTATGCAGTGCATCATCCTGACAATGTGCGCCGTATTATCGTTGCCAATTCGTGGATGTGGTCGCTTCCGCGCATGGAACAAGGCGGGAAAATTTTCAATAATGCCCTTGGCAAGTGGCTATATTTGCAATACGGTTTTTCGCCAAAAGTGCTTATTCCGCAATCGTTTGGCGACAAGAAAAAACTTTCTCCCGCCGTTCACGCACAATACCTTGCGCCATTGGACACGCCAACAAATCGCATCGCAACCTTTGGGCTTGTACAAGCGCTTGATGGAAACAGAGGATGGTATAATGCTTTACAAAAAAATGCACTTACGCTTGCAGATAAACCAATATTGATACTCTGGGGCATGAAAGACCGCTTTGTCCGTGCCATTGACCACCTACCGCTTTGGAAAAGTCTTTGGCATAAAGCAGAAGTTGTTGAAATACCTCATGCCGGGCATTTTGTCGAAGAAGAGGCTTCGGAGCGGGTTTTGGAAGAAATAGTGCGATTTTTAGAGCGCACCGATGCTCAATAATTGGAAATGAGAACTACGGAAATTTAGTGAAATTCATTCTAAAACAATTTCAAATATGTGTTTAGGTTGAACGATACACCTCAAAAGCCGATAGAATCTGGTCTGCGGGACATTTTTTGTGGAATTGCCCTTCACCTACCAAAACCCTGTAAACAAGATTATATCTTGCTTACAGGGTTTTTTATTGCAAAGGTGCGTGAAAATTCCGTAATTCTTCGTTGGAAACGAGGCTCTTGTGCGCTCTGTGCTAGAGACTCCCGTCACGCCTTGTTGATTTCGTGCGGGCTTGCCGCACCCGTCGCCCAGCAACTCACGTTGTGAAGCGTTGTTTCGGCAATATTGTGCAAAGCGGTATGCGTTAAAAATGCTTGATGGCTTGTGATGATGACATTCGGAAACGTCATAAGTCGTGCAATCATATCGTCTTGCAAGATGGTGTCGGAGTAATCATGGAAAAACAGCCCTTGCTCCTGTTCATACACATCAATTCCCAAATAACCGATATGACCGGACTTGAGGCTCTCAATAGCATCGGCAGTGTTGATAAGCCCGCCTCTGCTGGTGTTGATGAGCATTACGCCGCGCTTCATTTGTGCAATACGCTCTGCATTGATGAGGTGCTTCGTTTCGGGCAAAAGGGGGGTGTGGAGCGTGATAATATCGGACTGCTGCGACAGCGTGTCAAGGTCGGTAAACTGAGCGCCATACTGGGTTTCTAAGGCAGCGTTTGGAGCAATATCGTAGTAAAGCAGCTTGCAGCCAAAACCGAAGAGAATTTTGGCGACGATTGCCCCTATTTTGCCTGTACCGATAATGCCGACGGTCTTTCCGTTCATATCGAACCCGACCAAACCATCCAACGAGAAATTTAAGTCGCGGATGCGATTGCTGGCGCGGACAATTTTGCGATTGAGTGCCAGCATGAGCGCAACCGTGTGTTCGGCAACGGCATACGGCGAATACGCTGGAACATTTGCTACACGGAAGCCCAGTTCCTGTGCGCGTTTGAGATCAACGTGGTTAAACCCCGCCGAGCGCAAAGCGAGAAATTTTACACCAAGAGCGTGAAGTTTCTCCAGAACTTCCGCCGAAGCGTTGTCGTTGACAAAAATAGAGATTGCCTCCGCACCACGAGCAAGTTCTGCTGTTGTCGCATTCAGATTTGCTTTGACCATCACTAACTCGTGTTTATCGGTTCCAAGGGCGCTGTTGGCGCGTTCAAAGGCATCTTGCTCAAAGGCATGGGCATCGAAAAAGATAATTTTCATGGCTGCTTCGGGTAAGTGAGAGTGTTGCGTATTGATTCCCCAAGTTACAAATATTGTCGCAGAAAAACAGGGTTTGCAGAAAGAGGCAGTGCGTATCATAGACACTCCCAAAAATTCCACAAACCCTGAAACGGCGTTGGTATTGGTCTTGTTGATTCTATTGGAGTGTGATGGTGTAGCTGCGCTGCGCCAACGACAGAATGATACGCTTTTCGCCACCCGAAGTTATCCGAATGGCAGTGCGATACCGCACAAGAATAACATTGGCGCTGCCCGCAGGTAAACGGGTTGTTTGGGTTGAGGAGATAGTCACCATGCCGTTTGCATCAGGGACGGGTATGGATGTTGCTAATTTTGTTGAATCAACTGCCGAAATAACTACCGCATAAACACTATCGCCAACGTCGGCGGAAGTCGTCCATTGCAGCGCAATTCCACTCGAACGGCTTGCAGAACCGCCGGAAGCAGGAGAAGTCAGCACAGGCGAAACAACCGAAACAACGCTATCGCGGTAGCCGACAAACGTGGAACTCCCATAGACATTAAAACGCTGAAACGTTGTGCCGTCGAAGCGGAGAAGTTCCGCCGGAACAGCCGTACTGCTTGGTGCGTAGTATGTGCCGCTTACGGGCTGGCTTGTGGCGGGGTTGGTGAAGGTAAAGGAGCGTTTGGTCATCGCAACGCTATCCAAACGCAAGAATGTTCCTGCTTTGATGGACATTACGCCCGCATCAACAAGAAATTGTCTGTTTTGGTAAAATGCTCCCAATGCTGATAAAACTGTCGTTCCTGCTGCATTGATACTCAATGCTGCTGTGAGGCTGGCTGCACTATCCAATCCGGGAGGAAGCTGCAAGTTACCACCGACAAGCTGCTGGTATAGTGCCGACATAGAAGTTGTTGTTTTCGGGGGATTTTGCACCGAAACGGGTATGGTAACTGTTGCGATTGTTCCACTCTGAAGCGCAGCACCTGTGCGCCGTGCAAGGATTGTGAGTGTGTCGTAGAACGTGCCGAATGGCAAGCGCGAACGGTTGATTCGTGCGGTGATTGTTCTTGTGCCACTACCATCTTCCGCGTCCAACTGAAGCCAAGGTTCACTGCGGCGGATATTCCAGCCGAAACCTTTTGCGCCCGCAGGCGGCGTAGGAAATTTAATGGTGAATGTTTTTGTTTCTTCGGTTGCCCCAAAATCCAGACGTTGCACATCGGTCGAAAGGTCGGTGTCTGCAATGGTGTCGTCGGGTGCGGCGGACGGGCTGGCACAGGCAGCGAGCAGAATAATTGCAAGACATGATAGGATGCCGCTTACACGACAAATGAGTTGATCTAAATACTGAAGCATAAAACCTCCAAAAAAGGATGAAAAACAAGCACTCATCAGCGATGGATGAGCCTTCTATTGTGATTGAAGGCAAAATACATCAAGGGCGGGGGCTGTGAAATACTTCTGCTGTGAAATGCTTTTGTGGTGCAATGAAGCGGTATGATGGCTGTTCAGGAGCTTTGTAAACCGTATGAAAAGGCGCAAATCAAAGTGCATCCATAAACTGCTGCCTACGTGTGCGGCTGAGTTTGAGGCGAGTGTTATTACGGAGAATGACAATACCGTCGCCGTGCGTCTGGGTTTCAATGGATTTTACGGCGCGGAGGTTGACGATTGCCGAGCGGTGAATGCGGCGGAAATAACGAGGGTTTAAGCGCTCTTCAAGGTTGCTCATGGTTTCGCGCATGAGGTACGATTTGGTACTGGTGTGAATCTGCACGTAATAACTTTCCGCTTCAATCCAATCAATATCATCAACCGCCACAACGATAGTACGGTTGCGGCTTTGCAGGGTGAGGCGCTCCAAAAATTGCGGTGGGGTGTTTGGTGTGATCTGTTGAACAAGGTTTTGTGCGGCATAGAGAGGGTTTTCCTCCAAAAAGCGCATGAGACGGGCTTGTTCGTCTTCATTGAGCGAATGATTGAGCGGATGGCTGCTTGGTTGAAGATTGCTTGGCGGAATATTACTTGAAGGCGCTTGTTGCCGCACTCGGAGCGCCTCGCGCTCGGCAAGCCGCGTTGCTCCGCGCTCCAATGCCTGACGAAATCGTTCATCATCGAAAGGCTTCAGCAAATAGTCAACAGCGCTTGCTTCAAAGGCTCGGAGGGCGTAGCGGTCGAATGCCGTTACAAAAATTGTTATCGGAGCAAGGATTTCTGCGCCGTGCGGAGGGTCTTGCGCTATCGTGCGCTCCTGTGCTTGCAATACGTCAAACCCCGACATTTCCGGCATTTGAATATCCAAAAAGACCATATCAGTTTTGCCTTCAAGTAAGATTTGAAGAGCCTCGCGCCCATTCTGTGCTTCTTGAATATCGGTTGTATGAGTGAAGGATTCGAGCAAAAGACGAATGCTCCTGCGGGCAAGTTCTTCGTCGTCAACAATGAGAATACGCATGGTTTTGTGTCCTTTTTATCAACGTTTGGTAAGTGGTCAGGTTGTTATCGTTCCAACGGTAGCTCTACTCTCGCTCTAGCACCATTCGGCAAGCGCGGAGTAAGGAAAAATGCGGCGTTGTCGCCATAAAGAAACCGCAAGCGCGAGACGATATTTCGCAAGCCCACACCGGATGCGGTCTGCGTAAGCGGATTGCTTTGCAGCCCGGCACCATCGTCTTCAACATCAAGAACAAGTTTTGGTGCCTTGCCCGGCTCCACATGAGCGCTAATACGCAAGAGTGTCGAGCCAATGCGTCCGCTCAAGCCGTGTTTGATGGCATTTTCGACCAAGGGCTGCATAATAAACGTTGGAACAAGTGCCGATGCGGTCTCTGGCGCAATTTCCCACTCAATGCGGAGATTCTCACCGAAACGAATTTGCTCAATCGCAATATATTTTCGCAAAAACAGCAATTCATCGTCGAGCGGAATGCAGTCGTCGCGGCTGTCGTCGAGAGCAGAGCGCAAAAGGTCACTCAGTTGAGCAATGGCGCGTACTGCCTCTTGGGTTCGGACTTCGCGGACAAGCGTTGCGACGGAATTGAGTGCGTTAAAGAGAAAATGCGGGTGCATTTGCATTTTGAGGGCGGAAAATTCTGCTTGCAAAAGTTGGTTTTCCAAGTGCGCCGTGCGCATTTCGCGCTCATGCGCCCGGCGCGAGAGCCGGAGCGCTGTTGCCGGAAAAACAATCATTCCATAGACCAGCACATCAAATGCCGCCAAAACAACCTGACTAAAGCGGAGCATGGATGCGGGTATAAGCTGTTCGCTATACGCGGCGGCGTAGTGCTGCCACGCAACCATCGCCGAGCCATGGAGAAGGCAGACCACAGCGCAAGAAACAATATGCACGGGGATACTTTTGCCGAGCCGTGAGCGTTCAAGCGGAAACGTGCGTGTAAACGCTAAAATTGCAAAGGTGAGGGGTATCCACAATAGCCACAAAACGCTTTGCCGAAGAACAATAATCGGAAAAGGCGTTGTGGAAGCCGCCGGAAGATTGTCGTACACCTGCTGCACCGAAGCGATTGCTAAAATGCTCCAAAAGCCGATGATTCCTAGCGCGGTGAAGATTCGTTTTTTTATCATGTTTCAACCTTTGTAGTGCATTTTCCCTCGAACATAATCCGCAAAGCCGTGAAAGACAAGTTGAAACGGGTTGTGTCCTTGAAAGCCGCTTGTGATACCGTATTGCGGCTTTTCTTCTTCTTCAATATACGTCCCAAAGATTCTGTCCCAGAGCATAAAAACACCGCCGTAGTTTTTATCAATATACTGCTCGTTTGTTGCATGGTGAACGCGGTGTGCCGATGGGGTATTGAGGATGCCTTCAACTACACCGAGTTTACCAATGGCTTCGGTATGAAGAAAAAACTGGTACAACAGCCCTAAACCAATGCTTGCGGCAACAAATTTTGGCGGGAAGCCAATGATGATAAGCGGTAGGTAGAAAAATACACCAAAAATTCCACTGAGCCAGTTCAGACGGTAGCTCGTCGTTAGGTTCATCCAAGGACTGGAATGATGGACGACGTGAAACGTCCAAAAGAAGCGGGTTGTGTGCATGATTCGATGATGCCAGTAGTAAACGCAATCAGTCGCAACAAAACAACACGCAAAAACCCACGGTGCTTCCGGCAATGGGAGCAATGCGAGTGAAAACGCCATATTCGACCAATACAGTTGATACCCGAAGAGCGCTACCTTGGAGATCTGAAAGCCCAGTAAAATGGCGATATTGGCAAAGGTTTCTTTGGTATTATAGGCGCGTTTGTGTTTGCGCCAACTCCAGAGCATTTCGAGTGCAACACAAAGGCTCAGAACGCCAATGATTCCAAGCGCAACGGAATGAGGTAGGGGAAGCATAGTTTTTCTCCAAAGCGTAAAAAAGTGAACCAATCGGCAACAAAAGCCACAAGCCTTCTCGCCACCTCAATCTACGACGCAAGCCTTGCGAATGATACAGCATTGCAACGAAGCGGACGAGATGTGCAGCAAAATGGTCTTGCGTAATAACGCCCTTGAACGTATTCAGAAATGTTGATATGGCTGAATGAGAGAATTTTCCGTAATTTGCAACCAAACACTGATTTTTTTTCATCATTAATCGTATTCAGTATGAATCTCTTGTTTCGCCTTGTTGTTGTTTCTATCTTTCTATTTTCAAGCGCTTTGGTGCAGTTCCTCTCTGCGCAGACTGCTCCTTTTACCACTGCAACATTTCGCACCATCCGCGAAGCCCGCCAACAGCCGCTAGGGGCGGTTTTGTACGTGGCGGGGCGCGTTACGGTAGCAAACGAGTTTGGCGGACCGTCGTATATGCAGGACGGCACCGGCGGTATCGCTGTTTTTGGCAATCCCTTCAGTCGAGGCATTGCACTCGGCGATTCGGTGGAAGTGAGTGGTCCTTACACGGAGTTTCAGGCAACAACAGGCGTTGCGGGAAGTGGTCTTGGGCAAATTTCCAGTACAGCAACATCGCAACTGAGCTGGCGGATTATTCCGGCAGCCCGCATCATTCCGATTGCTCGTGAAGTTACTTTGCGAGAATTGGTCGGCGCAAGCGGTGAAGCGCTTGAAGGGCAGTTTGTTCGTGTTTCTGGTGTTCGCTTTAGCGATACCACATCCTTTCGCAGCGCTACAAACTATGTGGTCGGCGACGGCTCGACAACCGCACAGGTGCGAGTGAGTGCCGGAATCAACCTCGTCAATCAGCGTATTCCGCGCACCGCGCTTTCCGTTGTAGGCGTATTAGGACAGTTTCGCGGCACGTACCAAATTACGCCGCGCTCGGCAGCAGACCTTGGCATTGCGCTATCCGTTAATCCGGCGGATACTATCACAAAAGCACGAACACTTGATGTAACCACTTGGAATTTGAAGTGGTTCGGTCGTCCGTTTGATAACGACGGCGTTACGCGGCTTGGTCCTGCGGACTCGCTCTTGCAATTTCGGAACGTCATTCGCACGCTGGATAGCATTGATGCTGATGTTTACGCCCTTCAAGAAGTTTCCAACAATGCGCTTTTTTTACGAATACTGGATTCGCTGCCACGCTATGGAGCGGTGATTGCCGGTTTTGCGCCACCGCAGCCGCAATTTGTGCCGCAACGCACGGCGTATTTGTTCAAGCGCTCGGTCATTGATACGATGCGTTCGGAAATGGTTCTTACGGGGACGCAATTCGCCGCAGGGCGCTTTCCACTCCGCTTAGAGTTCGATGCGACGGTGCAGGGCGTAAAACGGCGCTTTCATACCTTTGTCATTCATGCTAAAGCCGGCTCAACACAGCGCGATTACGACCTTCGCAGCAGCGATGCTCGGCTTCTCTATGACTTTTTGAATAGCAATTATCCGACGCAAAATGTGATTCTTGCGGGAGATTTTAACGACAGCCCGACGCTATCGATTTTCCAAAATCTGCCATCGCCGTATCTGCCTTTTGTGCAAGATTCCGTGCGCTATACCGTGACCACTACTGCGCTGGCGCAGCAAGGTTTGTCCTCGTTTAATAGCGGTGGCATGATTGATAATATCGTCGTGAGCAACGAACTGGCACGAAGCGTGTTGCAGGGCGGGGTGCAGATAGAATCACCTTTCGTTTATATTCCCGGATACGTCAATACGACTACTGACCACTTTCCCGTCACAGCTCGGCTATTGCTTGACCGCATTACGAGTGTTCAGATGCACCAGAATGTCGCGCAAACACTGAGTATTGCCCCGAATCCGGCAACAGCACTGGCAACAGTACGTTTTGTGCCGGAAACAAGCGGTGAAGCGCTCTTGACGGTACATGATGTTTTGGGACGGACGGTATGGTCGGCAGCAATAGATGTTCGTCGTGGCGAGGAATTTACACAGACCTTGAGTGTGGAGGGTTTCGCACGAGGGCTGTATGTTTGCCGTGTCCGCGAACAGAACGGGGCTTTGCAAAACTCAGTGCTGGTGGTGCGGTAGGAGTTCAAAGGAACAACTGGACAATGTCTTTATCCGAAAATGAGCCAGTTAAGCATCTAAATCAAAAAAAACACGGGTAGCCCTCACAGCTACCCTTGTTTTTTTTTGCAGTAACGACCTAGCGTCAGCAGAGACTCAAGAGCGAATAGGTGAATTCTGCTCGCCCATGTTGAATTGCTGTAAGGTATCGTACAGCACTCCATAACGTAAGCCTTTTGTACTCGCTTTGCAGGCGGTCGCACCAAAGAAGCGAAGTGTTTCCTCTAAAATAAGCGCTCCGGCGGGCAGAATATCGGCACGTTTGGGATGAATTGCCGGATTTTCTAAGAGTTTTGGCAGAGGAGTCGTGAGAAGTTCATGCGTTATCCGCGAAATGTTTTCTGCGGTCATGGTGTGATGGTGAATGCCGACAGAATCAAACTCCCGAAGTCCCATGTCCAGTGCTGCGAGCGTCGTAAACGTCCCGCCAACACCGATGAGTTCACCGGATTCAAATTGACCATTCTGCATGGCAGAGGCTTGGGGCAGGAGACCTAACTGGCGACGAATCTCCATCCGTGCAGCAAGAATATTTTCCTCAGACGGTGGAAGTGCTTTGAGATAACGTTCATGCAAGCGCACCGCACCAATTTGGAGGCTCATGCGGTGTTGAATATGGTTGTTTTCACCTGTTACATATTCCGTACTGCCGCCGCCAATGTCAATTACTGTTTTTTTGTTTAGTGATTCAGATGTACCGATGAAAGATAGTCGCGCCTCCTCGTCACCGGATATTGTGCGAACTTCACATCCCAACACTTGCGATAATTTCCGGCAAACCGACGCACCATTTGCCGCGTCGCGGACAGCACTCGTCGCAATAGCTACCTTGTGCGTTACACCTTCTTGAACGCAGATACGCTCATACTCCTGTGCTATAACAACTGCCCGTTCAAGCGCCTCTTCCTTAATAATACCTGTCTTATCAACGCCTTCGCCTAGCCTTGCGATAGAATGAATATCGTGAAGGATGTTCAGTTGTTTGTTGTTTTGTTGTTCAGCTATGACTATGAGCAGTGTATTTGTTCCTATGTCAATGGATGATAATTTCATGTGTTTCTTTTTATAGTGAAGCAGTGAATTTTATGGCAATCCATTCGCCTTCACTGAGTGTTTGTGTATGTGAGAATCCGCAGTCCAAAGCCGCGCTAATAACATTTTCCTTGTCATATTTCAATAAGCCGGAAACGATGAGTATTCCTTGGGCTTCTCGAAGTGCTGCGGCAAATTTTCCCATGTTTTGCAAGAGGAGATTCCTATGAAGATTTGCTGTAATCCCATTGCACACGGGGAAGTTCATGGTGTTAATGTCGTTTTGTTCAATGACAATATTCAAAAGTGTTGGGGTAATATTGTTATGTGTGAAATTTTCACCTGTATTCATTACTGACCATTCATCGTTATCAAATGCATAGACACGTTTTGCCCCAAGCCGTAGGGCAAGAATTGCCAACAGCCCCGTGCCTGTTCCCGCATCAACCCAAAAATCCGATGGGCGAACGCTTTGCTCCAGCAAAGCCGCTACCATACGTGTTGTCTCATGATGACCCGTTCCAAACGACATTTGTGGATTGATGACGATTTTGAGAGGCGCAGAGACCGTCTCCTGCTTCCACGATGGTGTGATAACAATGCGCTCATTCACCCAAACTGGATCAATACTGTCTTCCCACTCTTTATTCCAGTTTTCTTCTTTGATAAGTAGAGATTTTTCCAGTATTGCGGGGACATTGAACTTAGTAAAAAGGCTTTGTATATGCGTTTCTGAACGCTTCTGAAAGTCATCGCTACCGTCATGGAGAAGGCAAATCGTGATTTCATCATGCGCTTCGGCTATACCGAGGTGTTGTACGTCGGCAAGTGCCGTGTAAGCGTCCTCGAAGCGTTCTTCGGGAAGAGCGTATTCGAGTGAAAGGTAGAGTTTGGTCATAGTAGAAAGAATTTGTAACTTTGTGGCTGCTTTTATGAACAATGTGCCTGATGATCTGGCGTGTGTTGTGTGTTCAAGCAATGATTTTCAACAACGAGGCAAAAGTACAACATCCATGCATTCTTCCCAAATGACGAACCCACTTCATGAGGATTTTCTTCGCCGTTGTGTCTCAATTCGCGTCGTTGTCTCAGATGTGGACGGCACGCTGACCGACGGCGGGATGTATTATTCCGCCCAAGGGGAAGCAATGAAGCGCTTTTCAGCCCATGACGGGATGGGAGTAACACTTTTGCAGCGTTCTGGCATAGAAGTTGTACTAATGACGAGCGACAAGACGGGCATATCGAAAGCGCGGGCGCGTAAATTAGGCATTAACCGCGTACTTGAAGACATTGGCGATAAGAAGACTGCTATTAACGCATTAGCCGAATCACTTCAAGTCCCGCTTTCCGCGATTGCCTATATTGGCGATGATGTCAACGACGAAGCACCGCTTAAACTTTGTGGTGTAAGCGCGTGTCCAAACGACGCAGTACCACTGGTTCAGGAATGGTCGCAATACATTTGCAAGAGCAAGGGCGGTCATGGCGCATTCCGCGAATTTGCAGAAATGCTCCTTGCTGTTCAAGTGAAATCACAAAATTTCACTGAACAAACAATGTGAAACAGTAGAAATTAATTTCAATTATATTCACTGTAAAATACAATCACTGTTTTTATTTATCATTATTCTTCGTAAAAATGTCTAACAACACTGAAGGTTCGTTCTCCAAAGGTCTTGCTGCTGGTATCGTTATCGGTGGAGCCGTCGGCGCTCTGGTGGCACTCCTTTTTGCTCCGAAAAGCGGTAAAGAACTCCGTCAAGACCTCGCGGAGCGCTCTGGCGACATCTATGACAAGGCAAGCGATTTTGCGCAAGAGCAGTCCCGCAAAATGGGCGATTATGTGAACGAAGGCAAGGTTCGCGCTGATGAACTCGTGCGGACGGCTCGTCAGCAAGCCGGTTCGCTGCTTTCGGAGGCAGAGCATTTGATGAATGATGCTCGTTCTCGCGTCAGCACGGCGCAATCTGGTATTAAGGACAATGTTGGTCGTATTCAAGATGCCGCCCGCGCTGGTGCAGAGGCGTTTCAAGGCGAAATTACGCGCATGAAGAATAGCGAACATATCTAATTTCAACGCTTCGCTGACCATAGCACCTTGTTTTTATCCGCGAATCCGCATAATTTCTCTGAAACTTCTTTGGTTTTCGTGAGGATTTGTGCAGATTCGCGGATAGTTTTTTTTGTGTTCTCGTCTTTTAACGCCCCAGCCACTATGGAACTATGGTTACAAGCCGCAATTAGCCTTGCGCTGCTCTCTTTTTCTGCACTCTGCATCTATGCCATTCTCACGCTCAAGGATGTGCGTGGCACATTGCGCTTAGTGCAAACCATCTCTCAGTCTCTCGAAAAACTCCCGCAAGAGTTGAAAGAACTTCGTGTGCGGCTTTTGGGAACGCTCCAAAATCTTGAGGAAACCACGAAAAACAGCGCCCTTATCACGCAAAAAATCAACGACGATATCCATTCATCGGGCGGAATTTTTGCAGAAATAGAGGCACTGGCGGGGCAACTGCGCAAACTCCGCGAATTTTTGCAAACAGGTATTATTCAGCCATTGGGAAGCATTGCCATGACCGTGAGCGCTCTGAGCAAGGGGTCGGAGGCATTTTCTGAGGCGTTGCGGAAACCGCGCAATGTGCAGCCTCATCGAACAGAGCGCTAAATTTCCCGTTGAATTATTCTGTTCGCCCCATTATACTGTCATTTCGCCCCAAAGGGGTTGATTTTCTGCTCGAAAGAATAAATCTTTGCATGATTCGTTGTTGCAATTTTTATTCACATTTCGAGGTGCGATATGCTTGGTATTTCCTTTTGCCGCAATACTATACGGCTCTTTTTTGTGACGTTCTCCGTGCTGTTGTTTTGCGCGTTCTCTCTCCTCAAAGGGCAGTCTCTTCGCCCCACAAGCCAGAAACAGTCGATATTTATGCCGGAATTGATGACCAATCGCCGTTTGGATTATCTTGCCGATGCGACGGCTGTTGGCTGGAACCCCGCATTATTAGGAGTGCGCCCCTACTTTGATCTAACGCTTGCCACATCCGTAAGTGGAAATGAATCCTCTTCAAGTGCAAAATTCGGCATATTTACGAAGTTTCTTGGCTTGGGCTTGGGATACGCTTCCAATCCAGCTATTCGCCGTTCAGGTGGCGAGTTTTATATCGGCTATGGAACAGCGCTTCTTGATGACGTGCTGTGGGGCGGAGCGGGGTTTCGTCTGAGCTTTGCGGGGGGCGGGTATTTCGACTATAACGCTTCGATTCTCTACAAGCCTCTTCCGGGCTTGCTTTTGAGCGCTTCTGCTACGACGATGAAGATGGACGAAGATACAGGAACAGACGTTGGATATATTCGGCTTGCGCCCGGTATGGTGCAGGTGGTTGGCTCGGCTGCCTATTCGATCACGCCTGATATTACGGCGCTGGCAATGTTTCGTTCCGGGTCGTGGAGTTTTCCAGCACAGCCAAGCCTTGATGTGGGAGTCAGTTGGGGGATGCTCAATTCATCGGTTGTTGTGACGGGAAATATTTCTCTCCTACAGCCCGCAGCACGACTGGGCTTCGAGGTGAATAGTGATATTATTGATTTGGGATATGTATTAGGTGTTACACCTGTATCACCGATGGAACATACGATTATTGCCCATTTTTCCGGTGATAAAGCACACACTTTTGGGCAATTACGGGGCAAGCGGCTTGATGACGAATACTGCCTAGGCAGCATCAATACTGCATTTGACGACCCCGTCGTCTTTCTTGCTGCGCTTCCGCGCCTGAATCCGATTTTAGCGGAATCATTTGCCGATATGGGGCTGACAAAAGATTCGGCAGCATTTTTTACTGCACTGCGGACACGCTTTTACAACACGCCTCGTGTCACAGAAGTATTGGCAAAACCGGATGCGTTCAATATCTCCACCGTAAAACAACACCGATGTGAGTTAAAAAGTACCGTGTATTCTCGCTTTCCATTGGTCACGACGATTGTGCGTGTGACCGATTCGCTTGGACGCAGTGTGCAGGGGCTTGATGCGTCCGATTTTGTTGTGCGCGGTGCTTCCGGCAAGCCCGCAGAGAGTATTATTGCGGTGCAGAGGCTTGATACGACGATAGCCGTGCCGATAGATGTGGTGATATTGATAGACTGTTCGGGCAGTATGCGCGAAAAAATCAAGGAAGTGCGGTCAAATATTGAGTTTTTTGCCCGTGAATTGCAGCGAAGCGGTGCCGATGCTCGTCTTGGCGGTATTTTGTATGGAATTGATATTATTGATGTTTTGCAGCCAACAGACAGGCTGGATCGTTTTGATGAATTTCTTGCCCGTGCCGAAGCCACGCAGCGCGACGAATACACACCGAATGCGCTGGACGAGCTTGCCGGGATGAAATTTCGTCCGGGCGCAGAGCGCATCGGTATTGTGATTTCAGACGAAATCATGTATTCGGGGCGAAGACCCGCATTACGCGAGGTTTTGGCATTGCGAGAGCTGTGGGACAAGCACATTTCTCTTGTAAAAATCGTGAAACCGTGCGAAAACAACGGTGTGCCGACGGCGTACCTGACCTTAGGGCGGGAATACGATATTGCGAAGCCCTTTACTGACGTTCTTACGCAGATTGGCAGGGAAACAGCAATGCTTTATGCCGTCACAACAGCGCCCCCGGCATTGAGCAAAACGACACAATTCGCTGGTGTGGTGCGCCGCGCCGACGGTTCTCCCGTTCTTGCGTCGCTTACGCTCACCGATGCCGAATCGAATGTTATCGGACCTTTTCGCACACGAGCAGACGGCACGTTTTCGCAAGCAATTATCGAAGGGCGTAAATACCGCATGGTTGTGCGGTCTGAGAGCGATAACGCACTCGGCGTGGTTATGCGGACGCTGGATGCTTCCCGTGCGAGTTTCGGCGACACCTTGCGGCAAGAAATTCTCCTGCTGTCGCGGACAGTCTTGCGTGGTACAGTGCTTGACGATACTGGTGCGTCACTTCAGGCAGATATTCACCTACGTGACAATCTTGGCTACGAATTGCCCCTTGTGAGCATGGATCGCAAGGCTCTTGCCAAAAACAGAGGGCAGTTTGAAGTAGCAATTGTCAGTGGTAGAAAATACACTGTAAAAATTATCCCAACATCTGTTACACAATATGAATCACCTGAATATAAAATTGACACTCATGGCATTCGAGCAGGTGATACACTTGAACAAAGATTTACCGTGTTTCGATTAACCCCATTTGTGACGATTCAAGGGCGCGTTCGCTTTGATGATGAGTCAGTACAAGAAGAAGCATCCAGAAATTTGCGTGGTATTCCGATTGTGGTCAAAAATCAAGCAAATAATGATGTTTTGGTGCGAACCGAGACCAATGATGAGGGCGTATATTCCTTCCGTTTGGCAAAAGGAGTGAGTGCGGAGGTACGCATTGAGTCGAGAGGTGAATTTGGAGCGGAGCGTTTTCGGATGTTTTACCGCAAAACAGATACACTATCAGTAACACAAGCCATTACTACGTTGAAAAAGCAGCGTATTGACGAGGATGCTGCGGAAGAGAATCGTGCGAGAACGGTTCTGCGGACAACGCTTGCCGAATCAATGCGGAGAAATACTTCGATTTCTCGTGCGCCTGAGATTGTGGCAATTTCTGACACCGCCACCAATGAAAGCGCCGTTCTAGACGTTCCCAAGCGCAAGGTGCGAATGCCGGAAATATCTGTTGTTCGGCTCAGTTTTGCCGATACAAAAGATGTGAAGCCTCTTTCGATTGATTCTAATGGCGTACCGCTTAATAGACCCTTTGCGGAGGAACTCGACCGTTTAGCGGCTGAAATTAAAGGCGTAGCGGGGCAACTCGCCAAGGTTGTTATCGTCGGGCATACAGACGAAACGGCTTCGGATGATGCAAATCGCGCCGAAGGCTGGCAACGCGCAGAATACGTCGTCAAGGAATTAATACAGCGCGGCGTTGCCGAATCGCTCATTGTATCTACATCGTCGGGCAATAAACAACTTCTGGAGCGCCGTCCCAAAGAGTCAGCAGCGCTGTACCGAGCAAGATGCCGACGTGTGGAAGTTATGAAAATCTGGCGAGCAGAATAAATTCTTGGAATAATACCGTTACCTAAAGAAACTTGGGGTGCGAACGAACGAAATTTGCTTCCGTGAGGAGCGAGCTACGTTCGCACTCCTGTTTTATGATGGGTAATATTTTCCAAAGAATCAATCTTATGTAAAGTAATTGATTCCAGTGAAACAACTTAATATCTTGAAATACAAAGTTACTATCCCCTTTTATTGAATCCAATACTTAATGCGAACAACCTCTAACCTCGCTTATACTTTTCATACTCAACACTGAACACTCAAAACTATGCTTGCTGCACATTCTCCGCCATCGTTTTGAGGAGTTTTTCCATTGCAAATCGTTGTAAAAGCGAGTCAATACGGTAGATTTTGGTTTTCTGTATAATAGTAGGTTCTGTGCCGAATGATGCGCCGATAATATGTACGGTTGGCTGTGCCTCTTTTACATCTCGTGCTATATCGTATCCATGAAAGTCTTTGGCATCAAGGTCAATAAAAACATAGTGTTGCACGTCAGGATGCTGCGCAAGACTGACTTCAAGAAGGCTGACAATGCTTTCTGCTGTGGTTACGATAT
Source organism: Ignavibacteria bacterium (assembly GCA_947459425.1). Taxonomy (GTDB): domain Bacteria; phylum Bacteroidota; class Ignavibacteria; order Kapaibacteriales; family UBA4661; genus PH2015. The sequence goes on along the minus strand of CANHDJ010000017.1, from coordinate 14,913 downwards.
GCACCCCTACCGCACTGCCCGAAAAAAGCCGTTCTGCCTTGTGTTGAAGGCGTTTGTCGTCGGTTGCAAGGATAATGGGCGGCTGCGTTGGCATAGTGATTCACTACTCTTCTTCTTGATTCATTGTTTCTAAAATTGTTGCGCTCAGTTCATGGAGTTCATCTATTTCCCACGCATTATCGGTCTTAGAATACGCAAAAATCAGGTTGCGAATCATACGCATCAAAATTGCAATATTCGAGACTTTTTCCAGCATTGATGGCTCAAAGGAGAACCCGGCACTCTTGATAAAGCGCTTGCAATCATCACGCGAAAGGAATGCGCCGTTATTGAACGCATCAATAAAAATATCCAATTCCGGATGAAAAACAAGAAAATGAGCCGGCATACCAACTCCATATAAGTTCATCCCTGTTCGCTCCGCAATGAGCAAATACAAGGCACTGAGCGAAATTGGTATGCCGCGTTTGGTTTTCCAAAGCGTGTGCGCAAAGGTATTATCGGGATTGTGGTAGCAATCGTCCTCCGCTCCGGCAAATCCGGTCTCCTCGAAGAATGCCTGATTCATACTCAAAAGCAAGCCTAAGTCGTTGTGCTGAGAAGACTTCATAAAGATTGCGTGTGTTCGCAGCGCAATTTCATCCAGAGCGGTCGCTATCACCTCAGTATCGGTCTCAGGGTAGCCAAAACGCGATAACAGCACAAATGCTTGCTCAAGGTCAATATCGCTCTTCGCGTCTTTCGCCTCTTGAACAAGGTTAATCAATGCCGTTAGCGCCGTTTTTTGGTGATGCTGCACGACAGCCATTACGGTCTCTTTGGCTCTGAGATTCGGATACTGCAAAATATGCCCGCGCAGGTAAGGAACAACCCGATAACCATAACTGATCATTTTTTCACGTACTGCCGTTACAACGTCCTCATCGGGATCATCAAGAAGATGCTCAACCGCGAGAAACTCCGACACTTTGATGCCGGGCGGTAAAACAAGCTCCTCACTGCCAACAGAGTGAATACCAAGCGGCTGCTCTTCTTCGGTCATAATGCTTTTTTCAGGCAACATGATGGTCGTCCAATGAATGAATACGGGTTAATTCACGCTTCAAATACTCAAACGCCTCGTCGGGGTCGTCAGCAAAGTGAAACAGCATCAAATCTTCTTCACTGATCATTCCTGTTTCGGCAAGATACTCGAAGTTAAATAAATTTTTCCAAAATTCTCTCCCATAAAGCATAATGGGCATTTCTTTCGTAATTTTTTGTGTCTGCACGAGCGTAAGTAGTTCAAAAAGTTCATCCATTGTGCCAAATCCGCCCGGAAAAACAATGAGCGCTTTGGCAAGATTCATAAACCAAAACTTACGAATGAAAAAATAGTGAAACTCAAAATTGAGATCGGGCGAAATGTACGGGTTTGGGAACTGCTCAAATGGCAAGCTAATATTTAAGCCAATGGATTCCCCACCGGCATTGTACGCCCCACGATTCGCCGCTTCCATGATACCCGGACCGCCGCCGGAGCAGATAAGCAAGCGCTTGTGTTTAGGCAATGTCAGCGTCCATTCGGTGAGTTTGTGCGCTAATTCCACTGCATGGTTGTAATAATCGGTGAAGCGTCGTTGCCGCAAAAGACGGTCAAGCGCGGATTCAGCGTATTTTTTATCACTCGCTTTTGCATTCTGCAAGGCTTGGTGCAAACGTACCTCGTCCGCCTTAAACTCTTCTTCCGAACGAATACGCGCCGAGCCGAAAAAGGCTATTGTTCCGAGCATCGGGACGTGGCGAAATGTTTGCTCAGGGTGCAGATATTCTGCAAGAATGCGTATGCTGCGGGCATCTTTACTGTTCAGAAAGTCAGTGTTTTTATATGCTTTTGGTGCGCGTTCAAGTGTTTTTGGTGCTTTTTTCATGGAAAATAAAATAAGTGTTACACGTGAGACATAAATAAGATTTTGTATCGTAACTAGCCCCACTCATTCGCCCCCTTGATAAAAGGGGAACGGGGGATTTTCTGTCCACAACGAAAGATTTCACGCGGTATTCAACCGTTTAATCCCCCGTTCCCCCTTTGTCAAGGGGGCGAATACGACAAGTATTCTGCGCAATCGGATGAATTAGTTACAAGCCGCCGATTATGCCGACTGCATTAATTTCCGACAAAGGCGCGATAGTTCGCGGAACTCATCTTCGGTGAGCGTTTCGCTCATAACCCCCATCATCGCAAAAAAATGCGGGTCAACGTCTTTCAACGCTTGCATCCCTTGTTCAGTGATGGATGTGATGGACAAACGTCGGTCTTCTTCGGGGCGCACTCGCTCGGCAAAGCCCAAACGAATCAAGCCGTCAATAGACCGCGTAACATCAACACTTTTTTCGATAAGGTGTTTCAAGACTTCCGTCCGTGAAATGCCCTGCGGATGCACTCGCTTCAAAATTCGCAAAATATTATATTGAACGCCCGTAATACGAATCGGCGCAACCGCTTTATCTACTTGCGTACGCAAAAATTCGGAAGCCATTGCAACATTGATAATGGCATCAAGCGTCGGGTGGCTGTGCTGATGAGGTGCTTGCTGGGTCATAATGGAATAAGAGTAAGTAAGAACAATGATCGAGAAATGCTGCGTGAGAATCTGTCACGCTCTGTTTGAATGAGCAAAGATACAGGATTTTTTGCATTGTTCACAACCTCCATAGCCAACAAATGCGATATTCCCAAAATTTTCATTGTAAAAGTCCCCTTTTACCGCAATATTGCGGTCTTTACGCCATACACTATCTTTCTTTCCAATTATGCCGCTTAGGATTCCATATTGCATCGTTTACCGTTGGCGGATACCGCACCTTGCGGCATTGTGTGGTTGTCTCATCGTTCTCTTCCCTTTTTTGACCCATAGTCAGCAGAGCAAACGCAATGTCGATAGTCTCAATCAAGCATTCACAATAGCTCAGAACGCCCACGATGACACACTTTCGGTACTGATTCTTGGCGATATTACAAAAGCACTTTGGGGAAGTTATCCCGATTCGGCAATGAGCTACGCACAGCGGATGTTAAGCTACGCCGAGCGTATTTCCTTTGAGCGCGGCAAAGGTATTGCGCTGAATAATCTTGCCTATATCCACCGCAAAAAAAGCCGTTTTGATGAATGTTTGGAATACAGCTACAAAGCGCTTGCCGTTGTCGAGAAATTGGGGGATAAATCAACGGCGGCGTGGTGCTATCACAATATCGGCAACGTTCATTTTGCACGCGGGCGCTACGACCTCGCACTGGAAAGCCATTTCAAAGCACTCCGTTTGCGCGAAAGCATCGGCGAAAAAACGTCCGTGGCATGGTCACTCAGCAATATTGGCGATATTTACCGCGACCAAGGCTATAAAGCACAAGCGCTCGAATACACCCGGAAATCCGTGTCGGCGTTTCAGGCAGTTGGCGATAAACATGGTGCAGCAGTGGCGTACAACGGCATTGGTGTTATGCTCCAAGAAGAAGGAAAATATGAAGAAGCATTTGCGAATTTCTCCCAAGCATTGGCTTTGGATGAGGCTTCGGAGCATGGTATTGGGATGATTTGGTCAACGCGCTATTTGGGCGAAGTTTCTCTGCTGCAAAAGCGCTACGACCGCGCCGAACTCTATTTTCTGCGTTGTTTGGAACTGTGTCGCAAACTCAAAGACCCGCGTAATGAAGGCTCTGCTCTGCTGAATCTCGCCCGTTTGTATGCAGCACAAAACAACGTCCCCAAAGCCTTTTCCTTTGTTCGCCCCGCACTCGTACTTGCCGATACGTTGCAGATTCAATCGCTCACGCAAAGCCTGTACGATATTGCCAGCGAATTGTATGCGGCATCGGGTAATTATGCACTGGCGTATCAGTATCACAAACGCTCTTCTGCTTTACATGATTCCCTTTTTTCTGCCGAAAGCACAAAAAAAATTGCTGAAATGACCACACTATACGATGCGGAGAAGCGAAAACGGGAAATTGAGGCGCTCACCAAAGATAATGCCCTTCAGGAAGCCGCATTAAAACGGGATGCAATGACGCGAAACGGCTTGATGCTCGGAGTTATCGTTCTGCTTGTTATCGCCGGTTTGCTCATCCAGCGCTATCGGATTCAAGCCCGCGCACAATCAGCGTTGCAGCAGAAAAACGACGAAATTATGCGTCAACAGCAAATTTTAGAAGACCAAGCCGCAGAAATCGAAATTGCCAACACACAACTCCACGAGCAAAATCTTACACTGCAACAGCTTAACGTTGAAAAAAATGAGTTTCTCGGTATTGCCGCTCATGACCTAAAAAACCCACTGACGGCTATCACAATGAGCGCTTCAAGCATCCGCGAGTATTATGACCGCCTCACCCGCGAGGCAGTCCACGAGCGGCTTGGCGGGATTATTACCGCATCGCAGCGTATGGCAAGCATTATTACCAATCTGCTGGATATTAACGCCATTGAGACGGGTAATCTCAATATTAACCGCCAAACACTTGATTTAGCCGCGCTTGTCGAACATTCCGTCCACGATTATCAAGAACGAGCCTCTGCAAAAGCTATGAAACTCCACGTTGAGAACACGAGGCAAAGCGCCGCAACGGTCATCGTTGATGCGGGGATTGCCACAGAAATCATTGACAACCTGATTTCTAATGCGATAAAATATTCGCCTATACAAAAGCGTGTATTTGTGCGACTACTGGGCGATGAGAGTGTCGTGCGGTTAGAGGTTCAGGACGAAGGACCGGGCATTAGCGAGGAGGATAAAAAACGACTCTTTGGCAAATTTGCGCGGCTTTCCGCCCAACCAACTGCCGGAGAACACAGTACCGGTCTGGGGTTATCGATTGTCAAGCGTCTCGCCGAGGCAATGCAGGGGCGTGTGGGGTGTGAATCGGTCTTGGGCGAGGGCGCAACGTTTTTCGTGGAGTTTCCTCGTGCTGCCGACACTTAAAATTCTTGCACATTGACCAACGAACCCGCCTCCACTCTTGCTTCTACATCCAAAAACACAAAACCATCAGCTTCAGTCATAGACGTAAGCATGGCAGAATCCTGCTTGGGAAGCGGCACGGCAAGAGGAATCTCATTTCCCTGCTCTTTAATGAGACGAACACGCACAAATTCTGCTCTTCCGTGCATATTCGCAAGGTCGGTGCTGATACGCGCTTGTGTGCGCCGTTGTGCTAGGTTTTTCCCCATCATTCGGGCAAGTGTTGGTTGGACGTAGTATAAAAATGTCATAAGAGTCGAAACGGGGTTGCCCGGCAGTCCAAAAAGCAGTGTGGTTCTGCCTTCCAAGGTACGTTTGGCAAAGAACATCGGTTTTCCGGGCTTTTGGCGAATACGCCAGAAGATGGTCTCAAAGCCAAGCGTTTGTGCGGTTTGTTTAATAAAATCGTGTTCGCCCACCGATGCACCGCCTGTTGTCACAACCACATCGGCAAGCCGTACCGCTTCTGCAAGCGCTTCGCAGACCTGCTCAAAATCATCCTTTACGTGCGAGGTATGAGCGAGACGAGCGCCGGATTGCCGGATTGCTGCCGCAAGCATTGGCACATTTGCATTGCGAATTTGCGTACCTATGGGCGTTTCGTGCGCTTCTACCAGCTCATTTCCTGTTGAAAGTAGTGCCACACTGGGCGGTGGGAAAACACTCAGTTCGGTTAATCCGTGCTGTGCCGCCATTGCTATTCGTGCGGGCGTGAGTTCGTCGCCATTGCGTAATATCGGCGCTCCGATAGCGTATTCGCTTGCTTGGCGGCGAACAAACTGCCCTTGCGTGGGATGCTTTCGCACTTGCATTTCGTCTGCTTCCACCAAACAATCCTCCAGAGGCACGATGGTATCTGCTCCCAAGGGCAACAGCGCTCCTGTTGATATGCGTATTACCGTGTTTGCAGCAAGAGCGCTTTGCGCAGCATTTCCAGCACTACTTTCGCCCGTAATGAGCAAGCGTATATGCGGCAGAATGTCCGCGAAGCGCACGGCAAAGCCATCCATGGCACTATTGGTGAAGCGCGGAGAATCTTCGCTTGCATTGTAGTTTTGCGCCAGCACCAATCCTGCGGCTGTACTGAGGCTATGCAAAGCGCCTTGAGGCTTGGGGGTGTGCTGTTCAACAAGTACGATGGCTTCGGCAACAGAAATCATAGTGCGGGTCAATGGGTAGTTTTCAGATGGTTTCTAAAAATAATTCACGAAACAAATGATTCAAACAGGCAGATTTTGAGGAAGGTTTTTCACCATAGAGGGGCTTTCTTTGGTGTCTTTTTTCAAATTTGGTAGTTCTATGGCAAAGACTGTTCCTTTGCCGGGCGCGGTGTCTTTGATGCCGATTTTTCCCCCGTGATAATCCTCAATAATCCGCTTACAAAGGCTCAGTCCCAAGCCCCAGCCACGCTTTTTCGTACTGAAGCCCGGCTTGAATACCTCGCGGCGAATTTTGGGAGTCATGCCCTTACCGTTGTCGCAGACAAGAATGACGGTCTTTGCGCCGCGCTGTTCCAAGAGGATATCAATGATGCCGCCGCCTGATTCCATAGCTTCGGCAGCGTTTTTGACAAGGTTTTCTATCACCCATTCAAAAAGTTCAGCATTGATGCGGAGTGTGATGTTGTCTTGGATACTTTTCTTGATTTTGACACGTTTACCGAGGTGTGGTAGGCGATGTTCAAAGTAAATAATCACATTTGCAATAATCGCAGAAATATTCTCTTCTTTCATCTCCGGAAGCGACCCAATCTTGGAAAAACGCTGCGAAATCTTGCTCAATCGGTCAACATCTTGTTCCATTTGAGCAACAATTTCGCGGACTTGTTCGGGATTGTCGGCATCCATTTTGGTAATTTCCAGCCATGCCAAAAGACTGGAAAGTGGCGTTCCAAGCTGGTGAGCGGCTTCTTTTGCCAGCCCGACCCATACATTCGACTGCTCCGCCGTTCTGACGTAGTTAAAGGCGATATAGCCCAGAAAAATGAAGCCTGCCACGACCAAAATTTCGATATACGGAAACAGCATCAAATTCCGTACAAGATTGGAATTGGCGTAATACACTTTTTGAATCACCATCTGCCCCAGCTTTATTTCAAGCGGTTTATAGACTTCACCCATCTCAGCTATTGTGCGTTTGAGCATCTGCCGTTGCTGCTCTTCGGTCATCTGCACGGCGACGGCAGAATCCAGCACGTTCAGCGACGATTGTAAATAGGGTTTCGATGGCTCATCGTCGGCGCTGGCAAGCACAACAGGAAAGTTAATCGTTGGCGTGATGCCTTCGAGATAGTAGGTGTAATCGACCTTGTCGTCTTTTTCATTGTCGTCCATTCCCTTTTCTGCGTAATGCTGTATGACATTAGCGTAAAATTTCACGACACTTTCTTCTTTTGCCCGCAGTTGTGAAACGAGGTATTGCGTGTAGAGCAGCACGGTTGCGCTAATCAGGATGCCGATGGTTATCAGCAAAACCTTGATTTGATTCGCCGTCAACCCCGGCTTACCGGGCTTGCCCGTTGTTGGCTTGAATCCAGAAAGTTTTAGCGTTGGTGTTTTCATCGGGATAATGTAGATTACGAAGATACGTGCGTGCGCACACAAAGGCGCACCAATCCACAATCTACGCAGAGATGCAGAATTAGCCAAGCAGTTGCAGAAGAAACCGCATGAAATTTTCCACCCAAGAACTTCTCGAACTCACTACCCCCTCCGGTGGGCGCTTTGTTGCTGATTCGCTTGCAGAGAGTCAGGCGTTTTGTCGGCGACTGGCGCTTGGACATTACGAAAATTTTCCCGTTGGCTCACTGCTTATTCCGCGTCATTTGCAGCCGCATTTTTACAGCATTTATGCCTTTTCGCGTCTTGCCGACGATGTTGCCGACGAACTTTCCCCCAACGATGAAGCGAAAAAATTTGCTGCTCTGGAAGCATTGGAGCGCCTTTTGCTCAATCCTCTCGAAACACGTGGCAATCCTATTTTCCAAGCGCTTCATGAAACCATCATGGCAAAATCCCTACCCGTGCTGCCGTTTCAAAAACTCCTCGCCGCCTTCCGCATGGATGCTGCCTTTCGCCAAGCCGAAACCTTCCAAGACTTGGAGTATTACTGCGCTCATTCGGCAAATCCCGTCGGCGAATTGGTCTTGCGGCTCTTTGATTTGTACACGCCTGAACGGGCGGTGCTGTCGGATGCGGTTTGTACGGGCTTGCAGTTGGCAAATTTTTGGCAAGATTTTTCGCGGGATTTGCCTATCGGACGGGTCTTTATTCCGCAAGCAGTCTTGCAGCAATGCGGCTTAGAAAGCGCAAATTTGCTGGCACTCTACGATAATTCTCGCAAAGAATCCGGCGACTCCGCGTTAAATTTGGTTAAGGAACGATTTTCTCAATGCTTTACGCTTCTTTTTCAGCAAACAAAGTCGTATTTTGCACACGGCAGAGCTTTACTTCCGACAATTCCGCACAAGCGGCTTCGGGCGGAACTTTCTCTGACCATCGCAGGCGGAGAGCGCATTGTCCGTGCTGCCTACGAGCAGCAACACCGCATCTTGTTTCACCGCGTCAGCATTTCCCAACGTGATGTTCCGGCGCTTCTTGCGCGGTCTGTTCGGCTCTTCTTTACCCGATAAATGCTCGTTTTGTCCCCAAAATTGTTTTAACGCTCAACCTCGCCGAGGGTGCAACCATGGCTACTCTGCTGACCAATACTGGCATAGATTCTTCGCTTGAAGATACCTTGCCGCTTCCGCAACATAACACGACCAATTTTTTCTACTCCTTTTCGCTCCTGCCAAAAGAGGAGCGCGAGGCGATTCACACGGTCTATGCTTTTTGCCGCTACACCGACGATATTGTGGATATAGATACACCGCAAAGCAGTCTCGGTGCGGATGTGAGCCTCCACGCCGCCACGCAGCGAAAGCGCGAACGGCTTGACCGTTGGCGGCGCGAGGTAGAGCGCTGTTATAGCGGCACTTCGACGCATCCGATTATGCTGCCGCTTACGGCGGTTGTCAATCGGTTTTCCATTCCCCAGCAATATCTGCAAACCCTGATCGATGGCTGTGAACGCGACCTTGTGCAGCACCGTTACAAGACGTTTGAAGAATTGAAAGAATATTGTTACAGCGTCGCAAGTATCGTAGGCTTAATATCCATTGAAATTTTTGGCTACAAATACGATGAAACCAAGGAATATGCAGTAAATCTGGGCTATGCGCTGCAATTAACCAATATTCTTCGGGATATTAAGGCAGACAGCGACAACGGGCGTATTTACTTGCCGCAGGAGGATTTGGAGCGATTCCATTACAGCGAAGAAGAATTGCAGCGTAATATTTACAACGAAAATTTTGTGGAACTGATGCGATTTGAAGCCCGCCGTGCGCGGGAATATTACCACAAAGCCCGTGCTGCCTTGCGTCCAGACGAAAGTATCACGATGTTTGCAGCGCAAATTATGGATGCAATTTATTACCGATTATTGGAAAAAATTGAAATTGCGGATTACAACGTTTACAAAGGAAAGATTTCCGTCTCGACGGCGCATAAATTCTTAATTGCACTGCGATTGTGGATGAAGACGCATTTGTTGTTGAAAAAATCGTAGCCCACCTTGCTTGAGGAAAGCACCAACGAAAAAAGATTGTAACCTTTTCATCTCCGATTCGTTTTTTCCACAAAATTGTGTAACTTGTATTTGCGTTGTTTACCGTGCTTTCGCGCCTTATTCTAACGCTGTTTCGCACAGTTTTCCACAACCCAATTTGTTCGCTTGACTATGCAGTACACGTTTACACCAGAAGAACTCCAAAAAATTGAATCCATTAAAGCCCGCTATCCTGAAGGAAAAGCAGCACTGATGCCCGTTCTCTGGATGGCACAAGCAAAATGGGGCTGGCTCTCGGACGATGTGATGCGATGCGTTGCCGAAGCGCTTTCGCTCCCGCTTGCGCACGTGCGCGGTGTGGCAACGTTTTATACGATGTACTTCAAAAAGCCGATGGGTAAGTACCACGTTCAAGTCTGCACCAATGTTTCCTGTATGCTGCGCGGCGGCGACACGCTTTTTGCGCAAGTCAAGGCAAAATACGGCATCGGACACAACGAATGCACCGCCGATGGACGGCTTTCACTGGAAGAAGTTGAGTGCATGGGGGCTTGTGGGGGCGCACCGATGATTGCTATAAACGAAGATTATCACGAAAACGTCAGTTATGCCGACGTTGAGCGGCTCATTGAATCGCTCACGTAAGCATGAGATTTATTGCGGTGGCTTTTTGGAGGAAAATACGCCGCATCACACAGCATAAAAAGGATGGTGATTATGGACAACTCCCTACATATTTTATCCCCTACAAATAAGGCAGAATCACGCCAATCTCGGCGTGAGTTCTTGCGTAATGCCCTTGCGCTATCGGTTATTGCCGCCAGTTGCGGACCAAGTACGGTTTTAGCAAAGGTTCTTCCCGATGATGTGATCGAAAAAGGTGCGTCCTTAACAGGCATTTACACGCTTCGCTTTAGTGAGTTTACCGCTCTGCGTAGTGTTAATGGGTCTATTCGTTTGGACATACCGAACGCACCACGCAGTCTTGGGCGCATTGTCGTCTCGCGTATCGCACAGAATGAGTTTTCCGCTCTTTCCGAGATGTGTACGCATTCGGGTTGTGTCATCGAGCCTTTTCAAAATGGGCGTTTCAATTGTTTTTGTCATGGCTCTGTCTTTAATGCACGCGGGGCTGTCGTGAACGGACCGGCAAATCGCCCACTGCCATCATTTGCCACAACGTATCGGGCTGGCGACGATTTTGTTCAGATTGATATTCCGGGCTTAGTCACTTCCTCGGTTTTGGGTGACAGCCAAGTGAGTTTTTCGCTTGGGCAAAACTATCCGAACCCCGCATCGGGGCAGACAACGATAGAATACAATGTTGAAAAACAAAGTATGGTAACGATTTCCCTGCTTTCAATTTTAGGCAAGGAAATATCAGAACTGGTCAAAAAAGAGCATGAACCGGGCGTACACCGCATTACGACGGATGTTTCCAGCCTCAGCCGAGGTGTGTATTTATATCGTATGGAAACGTCAGCAGGATTTACGCAAACCCGCAAACTTACGGTTATCTAAACTCTGGGGTAATGTTCAATGTGTGTTGATAATTGTTGAATCAAATTGAGATGAATACATTGCTTGGTAAATACTTAGCGGTTTTTTTTACTCAACACTTATCACTCAAAACTTAACACTACTCAAATTCCCTTTCCACCGCTTATTGGAACGCGCTATGCTGTTTTGGCAACTGCTTCCGACTTCGCACCGCCTTTTGCTCATGCTGGGCGCGGTGTATTTTGTCAATCTCGCGCTTCGTGGCGCACTTACGCAGTGGCTGGCGCTTGTGCCTGTTACATCTGTGAGCGGTGGTCAGTATTGGCGGTTTTTCACCTATCCCCTTGCATCAAGTAGTTTTTGGGAGATGCTTTCCTCAAGCGCCGTCCTCTACTTTTTTGCGCCGGAGGTGGAGCGAATTTTGAAGCCGCGCCGCCTTGTCGCCATTATAGCGTTGTTTGTAGTGGTGCATGGCTTGGCATACGCACCGGTGCTATGGATTTCCAGTGTGCCACTTGCCGGAACGACGGCATTGGCGCTGTTTGTTCTGACGCTGTACGTCTATTTGTACCCAACGGGCGAGGTTTCGCTCTTTGGGCTTGTTCCGCTCAGAGCGACCATGCTTTTGGGTATTATGTTCATTGCGGCAGTCGCTGGGAGCATTATTAGCCTTTCATTTAACCCGTCTGCGCTCATCAATGCCTTTGCTGATGCGGGGTTTGGGGTATTTTTCGGCTTTATTTTCTCGCATCTCTATTTTGGGAAATTCTCTTCTGGCGAATTTTCGCTCTTCCGCCGCGATGAACGTCCAACTCAGCAGCCTACACGCCGCTCCACGGCTCCTTCACCCGCTTCGGTTGGGCGCAGCACCTATTCTGGCGATGCTGATCGTCGTTTGGCGGGCATTGAGCGCCGTTCAGAGGAAGAAGAGGACGACACACCACTTGACGAAGAACACTTAAACGAAATTTTGGATAAAATCAACGAAAAAGGACAAGCCTCGCTCACCCCATCAGAGCGAAAGTTTTTGCAAGACTATGCAAAGAAACTCTGAGAAAACCAATCAAACTCATTGACAAGAAAAAGCCCAAGACTCTCGTTATTTAGAGGTTCTTGGGCTTTTTTCTTACACTTTTTGCAGGAAAACCGATATGACTTAATTCTTCAGAAATTGCTGCGATACCGTGCGCTTGCTATTTGAGAAAATCACCGTGTATGCGCCTCGTGCCCAATCTTCAATATTCAAACTCCGAGAATCTTTGAGCGTGTCATCATCCACGAGGACTTGACCTAATTGATTGATAATACGAACTCTGTACTTTTCAGGTGTTCTAAGCGAAAGCATTTCTGATGTGGGGTTGGGAGCAACCGTAATTTCGCTCACGGGTGCTTCATCCTGCCGAGCAATACCGACTGCTTGTTGATTCCATGTTGCCGCACGAATAAATCCAATAAATTCGGGGCGAGCGTTCAGACGATTGCGATAGATTGCAGCGTCGCTCCATGCCAGAGCAGCAACACGACTATAAAGCGTATCGCTAAAATCAATTTGATGTGTAACTAAGACCGTATTTGTACCTTGTGGTGGCATGGGGGCAGCAAGTGAATCAATTGTTCGACGGCGAAGGTCTTGATTGTAGAGGGTCATCGTCAAGCCCGGTGATAAGGTTAGCGGCAAGCCTGTATTCATCAAGATTGCACTTTCGTAACACCGACAAAACTCGCTCGAAGCAATGCGGCTAATTTTAATATTCAATCGTTTGAAGGTGCGCCCAATATTCATAGCCTCATTACGACCTGTTGAACTGAGTTGGCGAGAATCGGTAGAGTTACAACGCATCCACCATAATGAATCTACGAGTGGTCCCGTAGTTCCTCCTCTATCGGCACCGACATCGGCAGAAGAATGGCGAAAAATCAAGGTATAGCCGCCGCCTTGAAGGAACGAAAGATTGGTGAGTTCCTGCGCGAAAGCGCTCACGGTGGAAATAACCGTACAAAGAATCATCAACAACGTAAAATTTTTCATAGTGTTATCAAGAAAAAAATGGGTAAAAAAGGCATGGAGTTACAAGCGTAAATAAAGCGCTCAAGATAACAATTTTGCCAGAGATGAACAAAAGGAGATTGAACAGGAAGCGATTGCACTGTCTGTACAATCCTGTCAGACTGCCGATAGCCATTCCCGCACCATTCCGTGCGCAGGGCTTTTCCAGTGGACGTGATGAAATTCATTGCTTGCGGCATCATAGACGTATTCCCGCCCCCATTCTTCGTGGTTGGCAGCAAGTTCCCGAATCGCGTTCAGAATAAACTCCACTTCGACATCGGTCATGGATGGATGCGCAGAAAACCGTATCCAGCCTGGCTTCTCCGAAGAATCGCCATCATCAATTTTACAGGTGACGGCGTGAGAATAATTGTAGGAAACATTCAGCAGGAAATGTCCGTATGTTCCTGCACATGAGCATCCACCGCGTGTTTGGATACCGAAGCGGTCATTGAGCAGTTTCACACCAAGATTGTAGTGCATTCCCTCAATAAAAAAGGAAAAAATGCCGATGCGCTCCCGATTGTCTTTTGCCAAAACGTGTAGTTTCGGCACATCCTGCAACGCAGCAAATATGCGCTCTACCAAGACTTCTTCTCGCTCACGAATAGCTTCCACACCGATAGAGTCTTTCAGCCGAATTGCCAGCGCTGCTTTGATGGTTTGCAGGAACGCTGGCGTACCGCCGTCTTCGCGGGCTTCGATGTCTTCAATATACCGATGCTCACCCCAAGGATTTGTCCATTTCACCGTGCCGCCGCCCGGCTGGTCGGGGACACGCAGGGAATAGAGCAACTTGTTGAAAATTAACACGCCCGGAGTACCGGGTCCGCCTAAAAACTTGTGTGGCGAGAAGAAAATTGCATCCAATCGCTCTAAAGAGTCCGAAGGGTGCATATTGATAGGAACATACGGAGCGGAACAGGCAAAATCCACAAAACACCAGCCTCCCGCCTCGTGCATTCGTTTCGCAATGGCGTGATATGGCGTAAAAATACCCGTAACATTGGAACACGACGTGATAGAGGCGATTTTCATGGAGCGGTCAGCATATTTGACGAGCAGTTCGTCCAAATGGCTCATATCCACGAGTCCCTGCGCATTGGGGCGAATAATTTCGACCGTACAGATGGTTTCCAGCCACGACGTTTGATTGGAATGATGCTCCATATGGGTCAAAAACACTACAGGACGGGCATCGTCGGGAATAGTGCAATACGCCTGAAGCTGCTCCGGCACTTTCAGACCCAAGATTCTCTGCAATTTTGCCAGAGCGCTGGTCATCCCAGACCCTACCATCAGCAAAGCGTCATCAGGGCTTGCTCCGACATGATTTTTGATAATCTGTTGAGCCTCGTGGTAAGCAAGTGTCATAGCGGTTCCGGTGGCAGTTGTTTCAGTATGGGTGTTTGCCACAAGCGGACCAAATTTTTCAATCAGAATTCTTTCAATTGGTGCATAAAGCCGACCACTGGCTATCCAATCCGCATACACAATACGTTTTGCCCCAAATGGCGTATCAATGAGGTCGTCGTAGCCAATGATATTGGCGCGGACATCGGCAAAGCTCTTGAAATCTGGGGTGGTGGGTGGTGTCATAATTGAAAAGTAACTGGTCAGGTCATCAAAAAAATGGAATGAAAATTTCATAGCAAAATGTCATATGAATCGTCCCAGCCGTAAGGACATATCGCAGATATACCAGCAAGGCGAAGAAGCCGTGATCGCTCTGGTCGAGTCGCTCTACGATGCCA
>CANHDJ010000016.1 GCA_947459425.1 Ignavibacteria bacterium | reverse complement strand
GAAGCGGCGCTTGCGGGCGAATCCAATGAATTTACCGCACTCGACCTCCGTGCGGCACTGAAGCACATTGGCGAAATTACGGGTGCGGTCTGGAACGATGATATTTTGAATGCGGTCTTTGGGAAGTTTTGTATCGGGAAGTGAGGTGTAGAGTGCTTTGCGAGGGTTGTTACTGCTTTGCTTGCTGACTCGCGTCCTTGTTGAGAACCTCAGCTACAACACTGATTTCTGTTGCTATTTCTTGAATCACTGCACGGGCTTCAGTGGTATTGTTATTATCCAAAAGCGTTCTGAGGAAATTACGACGCTGAAGGATACGATTCATAATTTTTTGCGCTTCGGCATTATTACTGACAGCAACACGGTCTGCGGTAAGTGCAATAAAATCGTCAAGATTGGTTTTGCTCGCTCTTTGAGATTCAATATAATGCAGCGACGTTATTGGCAGCGTTCCTGTTCCTACAACCATTGGTCGCTCATCGCTGGCAGAATCGCTGAACATACCTCGAACACGAACCGAGCGTCCCGCACTGCGACTAAGCGATATGCGATTTGCCAGCGTGGAAGCGATAGCTCGACTACGCTGCGCTATCACTTTCATTTCCCGTGCTGCCCGTTGATACTCTTCTCGTTCTCCAACAACCGTAACTTCTTGAAGGGTATAGGTCTGCAAACTATCAATGGCTTTTGCTGACAGTTGGCCGCCGCATTGCGTTCGGAGCATCTCCAAAGCAGGTTTGTAGCCGAGTTTCACCGATGCCGCTAAATCTGCGCAGGCTTCTTGAGGTTTTCCCATGTCTATTAAGATTCCTGCCCGCACCATATACGCCTGCGCATATCCAAGGTCCAGATTGATAGATTTCGTGATAGATTCAAGGGCGTTCGGCAAGCGGCGCTGTTTAATATTCACCACCGCTATTTGAAAATGAATATCGGGATTCATCGAATCAATCCGCGCAGCATCCGCAAAATCGAAATCGGCTGTTTCGTAATCATTCAGACGAATCGCCGCTAAACCTCGCAAATAATAGGCTTGGGCATGATCGTTATCCACAGAGATTACTCGGCTAAAATCTTTGACTGCTTCCATGTACTGGCGTTGTTCATAGCGCAGAGAGCCGCGTAGAATATAGGCTTCAGCATTATCGGGATCTTTCTGAATTGTAGTTGCCATGTCCGCAAAGGCGCTATCAACGCGGCGAATGCGGGCATTGAAAAGACCTCGTTGTAGATAGGCAGCTGCACTATCGCCCGAACCACGCACAACGTCGGCGAAGATTTGTGTTGCACCGACGGTATCGCGCAGCATCAAGCGCACCATTGCGCGATCGGCATAACTACGCCAGTTTTGGGGTGTTTGGGCAAAAAGTGTTGAAGAAAGCACTGCCGCAAAAACGATAGAGATAATGAACCGCATAGCTACGTGAGAAATGATGTCGAAAAAACAGAAATTGATATCAAACTTGATATCAAACTTGATATCAAACTTGATTGCACAAGAAGGATTTATTTGGGTAGCGCGTGTGTCGTCGTTCTGGAGCCTTTACGGGCTTGTACGCGGCTGCCTTCGATGAACGTAATATGGTCATAATCTGCCGCAAGAATTTGTTTACCATCCAAGGCGTAACACCCCAACTTCTCGCCATTATTGACCTTAATGACATTATTTTGAAGAATCTGCACTGCCGTAAAGGCTGGCGCAATAACCTCTTTGCCTTTGGCATTGACAACACCAAATTTCTTTTCCAGCCCGACAATCACACAGCTATTGGCGACAATCTGCACTGAATCGTATTTTGGCGCTATTACTTCTTGCCCTTTTTTATTCAGCAAGCCATATTTTTTGCCAACTTTTGTTACCCACGTCCCATTTTGTACGGGCTTGAGAAGGTCAAACTGCGGTGCGATAACAATATTGCCTTCTTGGTCGCTAAAACCGTACTTCAGTGTCTTGCTGTCCCTCCAAAGAACGAGGTCTTGGGCTGCTGCGCTGCTATATGCGAAAAGAATAAGAACAAAAGAAGCGAAGAATTTCATACTGCGCATAATGTTTGTGAGAAAAATGCTACCGCTCTCAGGGAGAGCGGTAGCAAATGGGTTTTATTTATTTGCAGATGGTGCGAATTTACCTTGTGCTAAAAGAGCTAATACGGCGATACTCTCTGGAGTATCTTTGTCGAATTTCAAGCACTCCTCTGTGTCGTGAATTAGATCAGGAAAAGGCTTAGAGCGCTTAGGGAAGGTTAAAATTGCTGTTTCCAGATCTGCTTGTACCTTTGTTGCGAACTGTGAAGATGTCATTTGTGCATATTTCTCGGGCAATTGCTTTGTTAATTCAACTTGGCGCTTTTGCGAATAGTCTTGAAGAAATCCGTGTACCGTGACTTTATTACGGGTAGCATTATTAAAATTCTTTTGCGCCACTTCGATAACTTTTTCATTTGGCCAATAACCGATAAGAATTGGTAGGCACAGGGATTTCAAATTTGCATCGGAGTAATTCTCATATTTAATAAGAATATTCATGTAATATCCAACAGCTTCTTGTATATCGGGGGTTGGGTTATGTAACAGAAAATACGTTTTCAGCATAGTTGAAGCAATCAGTTGATGAACATAGAATGCAGGCAGTGTTCCAGTAGTTTTTGCTATACATTCTATGGCTAATCTATGAACTTCCTGCCATGAATTTACTTTCATAGCCGCACGCCCAAATTTGTCCATAATTGCTGCCTCAGGGCTATGCTCTATTTGATTCATAAACTTTTCATGTTCATTCCGATTCGAGGAAACTAAGGCTTTAGGAACGGAAAGAGATGAACCGAATGCCAAACTTGTAGGACGCTGAGGGTCGCCCACTTTGGGGTGATAAAGATATTGAGTTTCCATGGTCGAAGTCAAGGGTACAATATCGCCGCCTGAGTGCTGGCCAGTATAATTGCTGACCGCGCAAGAAGCGATGGCAATTATGCCTATTGTACTCCCCACAACAATGGTTAGTTTTTTTATGGCTATGATGATAGGATATTGCTGCATAGTAATTGCTGTGTATTGAGTTTATAAGTTTTTGATTTCAAGTCTTTCTATGTGAATATTACAGATGGGCTACTCTTCTATCAATGATTGCGTGAATACCCTTAAGGCAAGTATCTCCCGTTGCAGTCACTGAGAGAAGTGAACATACCAAAAGACGTGGGGGGCAAGCCCGCATCGCCTTGTCTGTGTGTGTATGAGCTCAACTCACTATTATCACATCCTGAATGGCGATTTGATGTAAACAATAGCTTATATCCTGTATATGCCCCTCCATTACCCGCACACACATCTGTTTTATTAACGTCCTGACAGTTATGAAAAGAGCGCTTGGTATATGTTTTAGTAATAGAAATAACATACAAAGTATAATCAGGAATTGAGCAGTCAGCGACAGACGAGCTGTTTTCATTCCTTTGCCTAGATATCTGACAAGTACAAAAAACCTCGCAATCTACAGGCGGCGGATCACTCGGCGGTAAAGCACCAGGACTAGGCAGACGTCCTGGTAGAATACCGCTATTCGGAGCGTTCGGCATACCTGGTAAAACAAAAGGCGGCGGAGACCACCCCGCACCGTTAAATGGTGGTACAGGATTATCGCTTCTCGGTGCTTCTACTGGTATCTCCGGCAATCTATATTCAGGTGGCGTATTGTTCATAATGCGAGCATCTGGAACAGGCACAATAGTCCGTCGTTCCGATGCCGTGCCGCCCTTTTTGCTGCTTATTTTACCACTCTGTTTTTGTTGCCCAAAGGCACTACCACCAAGCACCACCATTACTATCACCAATACCGCCCAAAGGCGACCACCAGCCAACAACCTACCATTCGCTGTGCGAATACGCATATTTCACTCCGAAAAAGTGTAATAAAAAAGGCGTATCTTTTTAACGCTTCTGTTCGAGGCACCGGCAAGCGCCCATTAACCTAGCAAGAAAAAGATACGCCCCGCGTATTGCAGGGCGTATATTGTGCTGGCTTTCGGTCAATGAGAAATTTTGCCGGTTTCCGAACAGAAAGCAAACACAATTACGCATGAATTGAGTTATATGTCGATTTTACAAGGGGATAAAAGGTTCAAACAAAGAACAATAGAATTTGACCCAGTTTGCACGGGCTATCAGAAAATTTCGCTACAAAGATACGAAATTTTTCTCACAAACAAGTAGAATGATGTCCAGAGATGTTCCCATGCATGAAGCCCGTTCGGGCAGCATCATTCTCGTACTCCTCAATCCATTGAGCAGGAAGATTGCTACGCCACAAGCCGAGTAAAATTTTCCAAAATGATTTGACTGGAAATATCGCATACTGCTTGATTCTCCTCCGCAACAATACGTTCATGCCGCACTCCACACGGAACAAAAAGCATATCATTCCTCGAATTGTTGGCATAGAGCGCCACAAGAGGCGTACCGACGGCAGAAGCGATATGCACAAGCGATGTATCCGGTGTGATGAGCCACGTCACGCTCTGGACGAGTGCGCAGACCTCGTGAATATCGTCCGTCGGCGGAATGGGCATGATGGAGGGTGCGAGAACGCAGATACTCGCTATCATTGCGCTATCGCTGGGCATTCCAACGACCATCAGGCACAGTTCGGGATAGTGTTGTTGAAGTAACTGCGCCAAATCGCTGACCTGTTGGGCAGATAAACTCCGTTCAGAACTTCCAGCCGAACAGTTAATAAGCAACGTTTGTCGGTTCTTTGCGATATGCCGCAGGTAGTTTTGTTGGCGCTTACTCGCATCGGGGCAAATCCGCAATGATAGCGCTGCGCCGTCGCGCTTCCAACCAAATGCACCCGCAACAACGTGAGTATGAAGTTCTGCCAGCGAAGAGCTGCTTGGCGGGCGCGGTACCTGAATATCATAGAGGGGTTCATAAAACTTGATACGATGTTCATGGGCAACCGTTATTCGCGGTGTTTTTGTACCACAAAGCCATGCCGCTAAAAGCCCATCCCACGTTTTATTGAACACCAAGCAAGCAACCGCATCAAACTGCACCTGCCGCATCTCTTGGCGCAAACGCCAAAGTTCGCGCCAAGATATACGAAAACGATAAATGGTACTAATGCGTTCATCACAGCGCAATATTGCGGCATTGGATGGCGACGCAAGGACGTGAATTTCTATTTCCGGAGCATTTGCTTTAATGAGGTCAAAAATAGGTGTGGTTAAGACCATGTCGCCAATGCGATCATAACGGAAAAGAAGAATTCGCCGAAGATTCTTTACCGAAAGCGGTCGAGGTTTTGTGCGAATACCGAAGAGCAGACGCAATATGCCATAAATGACAGATCGTGGTAGTCTTTCAAGAAATCCCGAAAAAGGCGCTAATATTCTACGCATACGAACAGCATGAGCGGTTATTGAAGCAATGAATCTGTTTGTGCCGATTCTTCTTGAGCAATCATCATTGATTACTCGCGCAATTTATTGAGAGCCATTTGCTGTTGCAGTGTTCGCGCCATACCTACTGTCGAACCATCAAGGATAATAATATTTCCTTTGCCATGTTCGGCAAAATGCTTCACGGATTCTGTCCACATGGAAAACAGGATAGCCGACGTGTCCATATTTGCCGCTTGCATTTCCTTCGCCGCCATGGTCATACCTTTTGCAACCTCTTCCCGGAACAACGCGATACCCTGACCACGCAGTTGTGCCGCTTGACGCTCTGCTTCAGCAGCAATACGGATGGCATTGCCTTCAGCCTCTGCTTGTTTTGTTTTTGTAATCAAAAGCGCTTGACCTTCATTTTCCGCCGCTGCTTTGAGATTATTGGAAGCAACAACCTGCGCCATTGACCGCATAATGGCTTCATCAAAAGCAATATCGTTCATTTGTAGGTCAATAAGATGATAGCCCCATTCCTCCAATGTTTTGTCGAGCTGCTGCTTGACATCCTCGACAATTTCACGGCGTAGTGCCAAAATTTCCGATTGCCTTTTTGTTGCAACAAACCCACGCACCGATCCCTCCACAGACCGAACCAATGCTTGCATAAAATTTTTCTCATCCAAAAACTTAAAAGCAACATTTTTTATAGCTTCTTCGCTTTGGTTGACGACGGCATAGAGAAGCATTGCCGTAAACTTTACATTTGCTTGGTCGGCAGTAATTGCCTGAAACTCTAACTCTGCCGAGCGGTTTTGGATAGAAATCCTGCGAAAGACGGATTCAATAATCGGTATTTTGAAATTTAATCCCGGTGACATCACGCGCTGAAATTTACCAAAGACGGTTATGACGGCAACACTACCTTGGGCGACCGTGACGACCGAACCCCAAAGCAATACCAGTACAAGAAAAAAGACAAGTCCATACAAAAGAATATTTTCCATGATCATTTCCTAATACGTCAGAATAAAAGAGAAATTTGTAGCGAAATTTACAATAGTTTTTGACGACGAGCAAGGTTTTCCAGCATATTACCTTGTTTTCCACGCATAATGGGGAAATGTGAATTGTTCCACGTGGAACATTGTTGAAATAGCACTCTTTACAGCAATCTTTTCAATCTCATTCATCGGAAAATGTTGATTTTTAGGTAGTATCTTAGTATCTTCTCCTTGTACGAAAGCAGCATTTCGCTTATCTAAAACATCCCCCTTCAATAACAATTATGAAATCATTTTCAACACAGCACGATAAACGTATAATTCTGATCATTGGCGCAGGTAGCAAAGCGGCAGAGGCGATTGGTCGTGTTTTAGCAATGGCGCATGGAAAACACACAATATATTGGTTGACATCTGGCATATCAAAGTATATCATTCCCGATGGAAAAACAATCTTTCAAGGAGATTTTACGAACCGGAAAGAGATAAAAGAAATTTGCCTTCGATTACAACCAGATATGATTATCAATACTGCTGCTTATACTGATGTTGATAAATCTGAAATTGAACGCCAAAAAGCCTGGCAGGTTAATGTCATTGGTGTAGAGAATCTTGTCGCGATATGCCGATTAACCGATGCTCATTTACTCCATTTTTCTACCGATTACATCTTTGATGGCGAACACGGACCATATAGTGAAACCGATAAACCAAATCCACTCGGCTATTATGCCAAGACAAAAATGGCTGGGGAAAATGCTTGTCTAGGCGGGAATATTGATTATACCATAATCCGTACCAATGTTCTTTATGGAGCCACGAATACGTTGAAGCAAGATTTTGTGATGTGGACACTAAAGAAACTGGCAGATGGCAAGCGCTTTTCTGTCGTAAACGACCAATATTCCAATCCAACCTTGATAGACGATATTGGTTGTTTGGTGGATAAAATTGTGAGGACTCGCGCCAAAGGTATTTTTCATGCAGGAGGAAGCGATTGGGTTTCTCGGTATGATTTTGCACGAATGATTGCTAAAATTTTTCGTGAAGATGAAAACCTTCTTTCGCCTATGACAACAGAGGATCTTCGTCAAGCAGCACTACGTCCTTTACGTGGTGGCGTGATTCCTTACAAAGCAGAAACAACATTTGGCATGAAATTTAGTGGTATAGAAAGTGGGCTTTTGACGATGCGTCGTCAACTGCAAATCGCTGGACATCACGAATGGACACTGTAACACAAAGAGAGAGTATATTGAACTATTACAGGCATAATCACCGAGACAAGGAGTTATGATGAAACAGGAAATTTTATTTCGCCCTTTGGAGGAAGATGATTTTACAGCATTTGTTAATTTGCGCAAAGAGGCATTACGGAATGAACCCGAAGCATTTGGACCAGACTATGCCACCTATAATGCCGCTCCGCTTTTGGACAAAGAACACTTCTTTGAACGGATACTAAAATACCCGTTTAGTTTTGCCTTGGGGGCGTTCACAGTGTCAGGTGACCTTGCTGGCATGGGGTGTTTCACATCTCCATATAATATGGTAAAACGTCGTCACAAAGGAGTGATGTGGGGAATGTATGTGAAGCCGGAATATCGCGGTAACGGCATTGGCAAGAAAGTTGCCGAGTTAATACTACTCGCAGCAAAACAAGATGCTGGTTGTGAACAAGCTATTATCACCGTCACTCCGCCAGGTTCGTCGGCTCAAAAGTTTTATGAAAATTTGGGATTTATTCAATATGGTGTTGAATATCGAGCGCTGAAATTAGAATCAGGGTATATTGATGAAGTATTGATGATGAAAGTATTATGATGAAGCACGTTGTTTTTGATTGACCCGTGAGACAAGCAAAATCTTCTCGAAAATAATCGTTTTAACAATTATTGCTGTGGAAAACACATGAATTGTTCCACGTGAAACATTACTTTTATGATGGTAAAAACCCTTCGCTCTGTTCTGCCTGACGTTATCATCTGCTTAAACGGAGTTCTGCCAGAGTCCCATATTTTTCATCAACTACGTCCTATTCCAATAGCCGCAGCAGATGGAGCTGCGATAAAGTTGCGCGAAAAGGATATTTTACCTCAATACATTATTGGTGATTTAGACTCGCTTGCACACGAATTATCAGAATGGCGGCAACACAAACAGATTCATATTCACGAGGTCAGCGATCAAAACCAGACAGATTTTGAAAAAACATTAGACTTTATTATCGAACAGCATTGTGATTCGGCTCTGATACTGGGAATGCACGGTGGAGAATTTGACCATACCTTGAATAATTGGAGCATTCTTATTCGATATGGCAGAAGAAAAAACCTTGCCGTGTATGAGGCAGGAAAAATGGCTTTGCCTATTTATGAATCTGTTCAATTGACCGTACGGCAGGGGGATATGATTTCCCTTATCCCGCAACCAAGCGCTATCCTCACAACACAAGGGCTTGAATGGAACCTTTACAATGAAGAACTTGCCTTGGGAAGTAGAGAAGGAGCGAGAAATCAAGCAGTAAGTGAAACCGTTACCATATATCTTCACTCCGGTTCATTACTGCTCTTTCTGAAAACAGAATTACCGTATATGCTTGCCGTATCAACCTAAACGAATGTATTTGGGATGGATTTGCTCTATGAATACTCACCATTTGTGGAAAAAATTATCTCTCCATTGGGTAGCAAAGGTATATGGTTTTGTAATTGCATGGCGGAATAAACGCTTTGATACGGGCAAAATCTCAATCAATTCTGTTGCTACTCCAGTAATTTGTGTGGGAAATATTTCAACAGGAGGAACGGGGAAAACCCCTTTTACCCAAGCCATACTACGTTTACTACAAGAGCATTTCCCTTCAACGCACCCAGCAGTTGTAAGTCGCGGATATGGACGGAAAACAAGGGGGGAGATTATTGTTTCTGATGGTGTAACACTCAGAACAGAGGATGCCGAGATTTGCGGGGATGAACCCTTGCTTCATGCTCTGGCATTTCCAACCTTGCCAGTCATTGTTCACGAAGATCGTACAAAAGGCAGTCTTCTTGCGATACAACGCTATAAGGCGAACTGTATTGTTTTGGATGATGGTTTTCAGCATCGTCGTTTAAGCCGCGATATAGATATTGTGTTGCTGGATTCCTACACATTAAAGCATCAAGACCTTCTTCCATTAGGAAGGCTTAGAGAACCTCGTGAATCGTTACGACGAGCGGCGATTATTTGTTTTATGAATGGAGCAAGACCCTATGAAATTCATCATCCAATATATTCCTTCATACGCCCCGAATCACTTATTCTCGAAGCCGAAACGCATCCGTTAGGTCTATACAATATTGAGGGACAAAAAATATCTCAACCACAAAAAGTATGTGCTGTTTCCGGTATTGCCAATCCTGAACGTTTTCATCATTCGTTACAAACAATGAGTTTTGAGTTGGGAGGAATTCTCACATTTCGAGACCACATTCGATATACTCAAAGACATATTGAAACCATTGTCCGTACTGCCAAAGGAAATCAACAATCAATTATTGCAACAACAGAAAAAGACCTTGTGAAACTTCGTCGTTTTCGTCATATATTTGCACAAGAATCGCTTACGCTGGCTGTTGTACCAATCGGATGCACCATAACACACGGGAAAGAAGCACTCCATCAGCGATTTGAAGAACTTTTTGCCAAACCCATTTCGAGATAATACTATGAAACTTGATTACAATGCGCCTGTCGTTCTCACCTTTGCACTCCTATCTGCGGGGGTTATGGTTCTTAGTAATTCTACCGGCGGCGGAATTGGTCAATCATTCTTTTCGACACAACCAGGTATGCCGTGGAATGACATTGTTACCTATTTCCGGCTTTTTTCTCATATTTTTGGTCATGCAAATTGGGAGCATCTTTTTGGTAATTTTTCCATTATTCTCCTGATTGGTCCACTGCTCGAAGAGAAGTATGGTTCGCGCACGATGCTCATTATGATTTTGGTAACGGCATTGATTACCTCGCTTCTCAATAATTTCTTCTTTTCCACCGGACTCATGGGAGCAAGCGGTATTGTCTTTATGATGATTTTGCTGAGTTCATTTGCTAATCTCAAGCAAGGTCATCTTCCGCTAACATTTGTCATCATTGTCGTTTTATATTTAGGGCGAGAAATCTATAATACGCTCAAAATGGATAATATTTCCCAATTTGCTCATATTTTAGGCGGCGTATGCGGAAGTATTTTTGGCTTTGCACAGAAGGACTTAGGAGCTATTCGCGGCAATGCGGCAGTATCAGGAACCGGGCAGATAAGTTCGCCCAAAGATCCCTTTGCGTTGTAGTTTGTAAAATGAGGAGATTGGGGACGCTTATTGGGCAAGGGGGCGCGAGGCACAGTATGATTCATAGACACCATCAAGAAGCAGATTTATTGCATCAGCCGCTTCCTTTGCGGCATCCAACGCTATACGTTGGGATTCGGGTGTCGGACACATCCGTACGAGTGCTTCACGGGTAACACGGCTGTGAATTACATCGGCTTCTTCATGGACGGTAAAAAACATCAAGCCATCCTCCGAATGAATATCGTAAAACTTTTTTAACCCATCAATTTTTGTCCGCGCAACGTCGGGAATTTGAGATTCATACGCATACAAGGCAGCAAGTCCTTCGGCGGGATTCGACCTTCCCGCAAGTTCTCGAAGAATGCTCACCGAATCTTTTGTCGTTGGCAGATATTTTCCATGTTGAACCTCCTCACGCGATACCCCCAATGATTCGGCAAAACGAAGCCAGAGTTCGGGGTGATTGTTCGGTCCATGCTCCTCTTCAATAAGATTCTCCAGAAGCATTTGCCGCACAGTCATATCATCACAATTCGCATGGGTAGCGCTGACAAATGTTGGAAAGTAATAAACCTGCCAATAATACTCTTTTGCATAGCTCTGAAGCATATCCAAGGTCAATGCACCCTCGTTCCACATCAGGTAGAACGGGTGTTCTAGCATTTTGCGCTCACTAATGATCGTATCTAATGCATCAAGGAATGCTGCGCTTTGCATGATGGTTCAACATAAAGAAATGAAAAAAACAGGGAAAATCAACACGCAAGATACGAAATTTCCGGTATCTAAAAAAGGAATGATCATCGTAAGAATTTGAGAAAAACCATAAGCCGCACCCATGCTGGCAATACAAAAAAATGAGCGTGGTGAATGATCGAAGCCATTCAACCACGCTCGGAATATGTTGTCGTTTACAGTAGAATTTCAAGCAAACGATGATTGCGAATCACTCTCAACACCCGCACGGCGACGGAAAAAGCGCATTACCAGCCACACAATCAAGCCTAAAACAGCTAGTCCAAGGAATAGCCGGAAAAAAGAGAAGGTAGGCGGATAAACTTCCATCGTTCCGTCGGGATTATTGACATAAACAGGGCGAGAGTAATAAAATGCCGGATGAAATGGGGTGTACCACATTGCCGAAGTGCGCCCCATTAAATACCCCATCATCAAACCATCGGTATAACCACCGTAACTATGCACCATGTAGGGCGAGGATGCCCCAGGCACAGAAACAGGCGCACTCTGGCGAGGAATACCATACGAACTGCGATAGCTACTACCGGCAGCCGGAGACATTGACCGAGAGCCGCCAAAACTACCGCCGCTACGTTGCATTGAGGATGAAGGTGCCGATGGGCGACTGGGAGCGTAAGAAGGGCTGCTTCGGCGGGAACCACCAAAACTGCCGCCACCGCGACGCTGTGCTTCTGCTTCAGCAAGAAAAAGCGTTAAGCCGAAAAGAATACAAAGCGTGGCGGCTATCCAACGCATTCGGGAGTTTGATTGAGTTATCATATTCATAGCAAAGAAAATTATGGAAAATAAGGAGATACGCAAATTTGGCAACCAACAACCCAATATTAACCAAAAACCGATTCAGTTGAGACAGTATCGTCTTCATTTCGATATTGAATTTCTGCTCGGAATAATGGGCGGTCAACCGATTCTTGTTTCTTGAACATCGTCGTAATGCCGCCGCGTTGAGCAGGAGTGCCGCGCTGAATCTGTACTAAAAGGTCCACAATACCGTCTTGAGGCTCTTCGTTGATATAAACCATGGTGCTTTCGAGAGAACCATCACTTGTCACCGTGAGAAGTCGTAAAAACTGTGCTTCTTCTTCGCTAAAGGTTGGCGGGACTTTTTTGATGTTGTCAAGGTAATCACTAAACATATTTTTGGTGTACATCTGCTTATCGGTGCCTTCATAGACTAAAATCGTGTCGAAATCACCATCTTCGCTAATGTGCAGCATCATTTGATGAATACCGCCCAACTGTTCGCCATTCATATAGACTGCGGTTTTTTCTAAACTGCCGTTGCTCTCAATGGAAAGTTCTCGCATTGTTACTCCTTTGTAATGAGGTTGTGAATTGATATTTTGAGACGCTTGAGGAACGAAAAAGTTGCATCGTATGAGTAGAACTTTGGGCAAAAGCATACTGCCATACATCCTACTCAAGCCTTTTTCAAAATTGCTATTTGTCCCGCATGATAAATGCTGTGTTGAATAATGCCATGCAGTAAAACATACACCGAAACGCCGCCGCCCGTTTCTCTTTCGCGCACCGTACCAAACATTACGGGGAGTTTCTCGTCCGAAAGGCTCTCTATTTCTTGCTCTAAAGCACCATGCACCTTGTGGAATCGCTGTAAAGCCTCATTCCAAGCGGCTTCCGATGCCTCTTGAACGGTGTTCCAATCGCCATCGGCGGGCATTTGCATCACGCCAGTTTGTAAGCGCCGCAAAACCTCACCTTCCCATGCGGTGATATGAAGCAGAGTTTCCCAGATAGTGTGCGCTCCGGCAATAGGGCGCTTATTTGCTTGTTCAGCGGTGATATTCTGGACAATCGAAGCAAGCGGCTCACCGTGCCATGCGTCACCATTGTATGCACGGCGAAACTGGTCGAGAATGCGGGAGATTTCGGTCATAGTACCTATCAACAACAGGAAAAGAGTTTAGTTTATTGTTCCGCACCGCAGCACAAGCATCGTAATATCATCCGACTGCGGAGCGCTTCCGGCGTGTGTTTGTACATCGCGGGTGATGGCTTCCACAATCGCGAGGGCGCTTTCGTTTGCACACGCCGCTAAGGACGCTTCTAGGCGTTCTTCGGTAAATTCTTCGTGCTGAAGGTTCAAGGCTTCTGAAACGCCGTCGGTGTAGCAGAGCAAAACATCACCGCACTCAAAATTCATAGTTTTTTCTTCATATGGCATGAGTGTTTCCATAATGCCTAAAATCAAACCGCCTTCGGTTAAGCGCTCCAATGTTCCATCGGCACGAAGAACGAGTGGCGGGTTGTGTCCGGCATTACAAAATGTGAATGTTCGCTCACGAGAATTGAGTTTACCACAAAAAAAGGTAACAAATTTGTCTGAACTCGTATTTGCATACAAAAGATCGTTGATGCGGCTCACCATCGAAGGGAGCGGTAAATGAAGCGGAGCCAGCGCCCGCAATGCTGCTTGCGTATTTGCCATCAGCAGCGCGGCTGGTGTACCTTTGCCCGAAACATCCGCGATAACCAGCATCCATTCTTCATTGCCAAGCGGAATCACATCGTAATAATCGCCGCCAATTTGCTTCGACGAAACACTCATGCCCGTAATATCAAAACCGTCAATCGGCGGCAATTCCTGTGGCAATAAGCCCTTTTGAATCGTACGGGCAAGATTTAGTTCGTCCTCAAGGCGCTTCTTTTCGAGTTCTTCATGGAATAACCGCGCATTTTCGAGCGCCGTCATAGCAGTTCCGCCCAGTGCTTCCAAGAAATTACGCTCTTCCGCCGTAAACGGCTGCTTATTCATTTTTTCGCCAACAAGGAGCAGACCTTTAGTTTCATTTTGCGTTTTCATCGGTGCGGCAATAACGCAATCGCGCATAATCTCCGAACACCGCTCCAATGCTTGTTCCCCATGCTCTTTGTAATCGCCGATGAGCGCACGAACTTCCTCTGGTGTGATCTTTAGGCGATTCACTGGTATATCAAATTCTACCTCACTGCCCTCCTGCCCTTTAACAAGAACAGCAAAGCGGCTCACAGCAAGCTGACCCATCAAACGCAAGGTGAGAAATTTCAGAATTTCTTCTTTTTGCAAAAGTGCCGTAAACTCACGATTTATCTCGAAAAGTGTTGTCAAAAGCTGGTTTTTACGCTCAAGATACGAGCCTGTTTCGCGTAAAGAGCGGATATTGCGGGCATTCAGCAGCGCATTTGCCGTGATACTGCCCACAAGCGAGATATACTGCCGTTCTTCGTCGGTATAAGGCAGTTTGGCAAGATTTGCTCCAAAGCACAAAAGCGCTAAATAACCAGCATCGCTATCGCTGCTACTGCGCACAGACTGGCAAAGTTCAACGCCATATTCAGCAAAGATGGGATAGTCCTGCGGATTAGGCACAGCACCCGACTCGTCTGGCTCAAACGCAAGCGCGAAAGCGGTTTCGGGGAGTTTCATGCCCTTGGTGGTCGTACATTTCCAGAACCCTTCTTTGCTGCTGTCGGGAATAACGGCGCAGGCTTTGAACGTGCGCAATTTCCCCATCACGCTTAGGAGCGCCGTGTTCAGAATAAATACATCGTCGTCGGAGGCGTTCAATGCCGCGCTTAGATCTATCAGCGATTGAAGATTGATGAGATTAGATGTTGCCGTGCCGGACATGATGGTTACTTTGATAACGGAGAATTTCGGAAATGGTTATTTGCGGACATTGTTGCTTACAGCCCGCACCGCGCAAAGATAGCATCCACATTACGAGTGGATTTTTCAAGGTTACAGATTTCATCCAGTTCCGCGTGAGAAAGATAGCGCACAATTTCTTCATCGGCTTTCAGATAATCCAAAAATGGCTTGCGTTCTTGCCAGGTGCGCATGGCATTGCGCTGGACAATAGCGTAAGCATCTTCGCGGGAAACACCGCGCTGTGCCAATTCGAGCAGGATTGTTTGCGAAAAGGTCAGACCGCAAGTAATATCAAGGTTTTGACGCATGGCCTCGGGATAAACGAGAAGATTTTCCAAAAGATTATTCATCAGATGCAACATATAATCAAGCGTGATGGTGGAATCAGGACAGATAACGCGCTCGACGCTGCTATGCGATATGTCGCGTTCATGCCAAAGTGCAACGTTTTCCATCGCTGCCATCGCATTTCCCCGCAAAAGTCTTGCCAAACCGCACACGCGCTCGGAAACAATAGGGTTGCGCTTGTGTGGCATGGCAGAACTGCCTTTTTGCCCTTTGGAAAAATATTCTTCCGCCTCCAAAACCTCCGTGCGCTGTAAATGGCGGATTTCCACAGCAATTTTCTCCAACGAAGCCCCAATAATTGCCAATACCGATAAAAATTCCGCATGGCGGTCGCGCTGAATCACTTGCGTTGAGACAGGATCGGGCTTCAAACCGAGTTTTGTTGCAACAAATTCTTCCACTTTGGGTGAAATATGCTCATACGTGCCGACAGCACCGCTAATCATGGCAACGGAAATTGTCTCTATGGCATGGCGAAGACGCTCAATATTGCGTTTTGCCTCTTCGTGCCAAAGCAGAAATTTTAATCCAAACGTCGTTGGTTCAGCATGAATGCCGTGTGTTCGCCCAATGCAAAGCGTGTATTTGAATTCCTCCGCCCGCCGCGCCGTAATGTCTCGAAGGCGCTCCATTGCTTGCAGAAGCAACTCTCCCGCTTGCTTGAGCTGCACCGACAAGCACGTATCCAAAACATCGCTGGAAGTCATGCCTAAATGAATATACCGTGCTGGTTCTCCGACATATTCCGCCACATTCGTCAGAAAAGCAATCACATCATGCTTTGTGGTTTCCTCAATTTCAAGAACACGCTTCACCTCGAAATTTGCTTTGGCTTTGATGGTTTCAAGCGCTTCGCGGGGAACAATGCCGAGTTCGGTTTGCGCTTCGGTAGCCGCAAGTTCGATGTCGAGCCAGATGCGATATTTATTGGTGTCGCTCCAAATTGCGCCCATCTGCGGGCGTGTGTACCGTTCAATCATCAAAGTTTTGGGAAAAGTGAAGATAGTATCGAATTTATGGGCAAGTCTCCAAAAATATCACTTTGAAACTACACATCAAACAGCAAAGCGACGTATATTTGTGTTTGTGATAAATAACCACGACACCATGAACATCAACTACTCACCAATCCCCATTCTACGCCATGATTGATGAATTGTATAATACCTTTGTTTTGCCCTATTTGACCAATCCTTATTTGCCCTCAATCGTTATCAGCATTGCGGCGCTTATTCTCGGCGTGGCGCTTCGATGGATAACGGGAAAATGGCTCGTGCGTATGGCTGCCAAAAGTGAAAATCATTACGACGATATTTTGGTGGATGCGCTCAGGCGGAGTATTCTTTATGTGGTCTTGCTCACGGGGCTGAATATTGCCTTGCGAGAGCTTCCACGTGCAAAAGTGATTATGCCGTATGCACGACCGATTCTGACGGCAAGTTTTATCGTCTTACTGGCATATATTTTGACGAAAGTGCTGAAAATGCTGGTGCGTATTCGTGCCGAGCATGAGCATAGCCGCGTTGCGGCGGTCTCGCTGACGCGCCGTGCGATAGAAATTGTCGTTTATACGGTTGCGTCGGTCATGGTCTTGCGATCGTTTGGAGTTGATATTGCGCCGATAATTACCGCGCTTGGGGTGGGTGGTTTGGCGGTGGCACTGGCGTTGCAGGAGACGCTGGCAAATCTTTTTGCGGGGATTTATATCACGCTTGCCGACCAAATTCGCTTAAACGATTATATCCGTATGAGCGATGGTTTCGAGGGCTACGTGCGGGATATTGGGTGGCGGAATACGACGATTGAAACGCAGGAATTGAACGCTGTGATCATTCCTAATAGCAAACTTTCGCAAGCAATCGTCATTAACTACAATCTTCCCAGCGAAATACAGTATTTGCTTCTCACTTTCGGCGTTCATCATAACACTGACCCTCAACTCGTGGAGGATGTCTTGCTCGGAATGGTGCATGATTACGGCTATGCAAGCCGCGAAGAGGCGTTTAATGCCGAAGCAACCGATGGAAAAATTCGCGGTTTACTGTTCGCCCCTGAACCCATTGTCCGATTTCGAGAATTTGGCGAATTTACGCTCAATTTTCGTTTTTTTGTTGCCGTAAGCCATTTTGATTTACAGTTCGAGGCAAGAAGCAATGTGATGAAACAAATTTACTACGCTTTCAAACGTGCTGGAATCGTTGTCCCGATGCCCATTCGCGCACTGCAAATCGGCTCTGCGCCAGAGCAAAACGGGCAGCCGCAGAGTGTGAGTGCGGCAGAAGTGCAAGTGCTGATCAAGGAGATGCGGGGGCGATAGCGCTTGTTTTTCATATTGTTGTTTGTTCCAAAATTTTCGTACCTCTGAAGCGAAAATTTTTCGATAACCCATGCAAACTGGATCAAATAGGCAAGTTCGGTGAAGAGCATATAGAACCTCATGGCGAGCCTACCCGAAGCATCTGCAATACATCATTGTCCACAACCTTACCAATTATTTCATCTCCAGCACCTTCATCGCCTCTTCGCCGAATTGTGAAATCACCTTGACCGCTATGCGTCTGCCTTTGCGGTACTCAATCGGCTGCGATTCATGCCCGTAGATGCGGCTGAACATTTCGTCGTCCAGTTCGATACGCAGCGTGTTTTCTGCTTTGCGTTTGGCGGCTTCTTTGAGGTTTCGTTCTGCTGCTTCGCTCAGTTTTTTCTTCCATGCGTCGTAATCATCTTTATCACCGCCACAGAAAAACATTGAGCGCACAACAAAATTTGCGTCGTCGTAGTCGTCATCAAGCATCCAATACGCAATGTCCTCCACATCCCGCGCCCGTGCTTCGCGGCGAATGGGGTCGTACATATCCAAGCCGCGAATTTCCACGTGTGCCGTTCTGCCGTCCTCGGAGCGCACAAGCGCAATATCCGGCTCGCCAATCGTGATAAACGAACCCGCTTTCGGGTCTTTGCGCAAGCCCTCTTGCAATAAATCATCATTCATGCGAACCTTGATAAGGTCAAATGTGCCTTGGCTTGTGGTCTGTGCGCCGCCTTCGATGTCGCTTTCAAAGGCAAATCCCAATATCACCAACGCATCAGCATCGGCACGTTTGCGGCAGGCTTTTACTGCCTCGCTGACCGCAAGTTTGCTCACGGCTCCGAATTGCGGTCCGATGTGGATATACGCCTTACATTCGCCGTCGCTGCTTTGCCAAAAGCCTTCGGCGTGGAGTCGTGCGTCGCCTTCGCGGAGGTCTATGCGTGTGAACTGCATCCGCTCGTCTTTGCGGTCGTTTTTGATGCCAGCTGTCCGCAAACCTTCCAAGACGCGCTGCGTGAACGCCGTTTCGTCCAGACGCTGTGTCGTGGTCGTCAATGCTGCCAAGGGGCGCACATCAAGGCTTTGCAGCGTTTCGACGGTGAAGGGTCCGGCGACGCGGAATTTCTTCGTGTCCTGAAGCGGACGGTCATAGAGCGTTTCGGTGTCCGGCGGTTCGTCGTTGGCAAGGGATTTTAACGTGATGTGCGGCACTTCTTCATACACAAAGCCCTGTCGCACGTCGCTCACGCGCTCTGGTTGCGGCTTTAGGGCAACAGTCTTTTTGATTTTCCCGTTTTTGGTCTCCGTGCCGACGCTCACATCCGAATAAAGGTAATACGCCGGAAACACTGCCGTCGAAA
The DNA here is from genome assembly GCA_947459425.1 of Ignavibacteria bacterium. GTDB lineage: Bacteria > Bacteroidota > Ignavibacteria > Kapaibacteriales > UBA4661 > PH2015. The sequence continues at coordinate 44,737 of CANHDJ010000016.1, read as the reverse complement.
GCCGCGCTTTGGCAATGTTCAGCGCAATGCGGCTTGTGTCTATTGTTATCCATCGCCGTCCCCACTGCTCCGCTACGAATGCAGTTGTCCCGCCTCCGCACGTCGGGTCGAGAACGAGGTCGCCCGGGTCGGTGGTCATTAGCAGGCAGCGTTGAATAAGGCTGGTTCCTGTTTGAACCACATAAACTTTGGGGTCACTTCTACTCTGAACAGTTCCTCCAATGTCATTCCAAATGTTATTGTACGATTGAAACGGAAAATCGTTAAAGTATCGGATGTAGCCAAGTGTATTGCCAGATTCAATTAGCCGATTTACTTTGGCTATTCGTTCCATACCTTGTGGATAGTTTGCTGTCCAATGACGGCTTTTGGGAGCATGAAATATTTTATTCTTGAACTCAAAAGGTTGTAATTCTTTAGGAGAATCTTGACTTGAAGCATCTCCAATCCTAAAAATTTTGCTGTTTAAAGGCATGGGAACTTTACGTTGTTTTTCATCAAGTGTTAAAGGTCTTCTTGTTCCATCAGAAAGTTCAATTTGGTCATATTTAGTTTTATTGTCAGAAAGAGGGTCGCTTTTCTCAATAAATAGATTACGATACTTGATTGTTTCTTTGTTCTTGCAATACCAAAGCAGATAATCACAAGCTGAATTTAAGGTGCTTGATACAAGGTTACTTGTCGTTGAGTATGTAATCTGGCTCACAAAATTCCCACTCCCAAAAACCTCATCCATCAGACACCGCACAAGATGGACGTTTTCATCGGAGATTTGGACGAAGCAGGAGCCGCTTTCGGTGAGCAGGTCGCGGGCAACAAGCAGGCGGTCGCGCAGGTAGGAGAGGTAGGAATGAATAGCCTTTTCCCACGTGTCGCGGTATGCCTTGATTTGTTCGGGTTCGTGCGAAAGATGTTCGTCTTTGCCGTCTTTGACGGTGCGGTCGTTCATCTTCATTTGCCAGTTGGAATTGTACTTAATGCCGTAGGGCGGGTCAATGTAAATGCACTGCACTTTTCCCGCCATACCTTCCAAATTGAGCAAAGAAGCCATCACGTGTAGGGAATCGCCCAGAATAAGGCGGTTTTTCCACGTGTCGGAGTGTTTGTAATAATCGGCGACGGTCTGCTCCGCGTCCAGCGCACGAAGATTGCCGAATGATTCCAAGAGGCTTTCTTGTTCGGCAGTGTCGCTGGATTCCCGAAAGCGATAGAATTGGTGAATGAGCGTTTCGGGTTCGATGTGTTCATGGCGGTAGAGCGGTGGCGAAGCTGTGCGGAGCGGCTCGCGGCTGTCGTCGTCCACGCCGTATTTATCCTTCCAGTAGAGTTCGGGGTCTTGTCCGCGCTCGACGATAGGATTTTTGGGGAGTTCGAGTATTGCTTTTTGCTGAACAAGAGGATTCCCTTTCTCTGAGCCTTCGGCTTCGGTGGAGGGGATGAAGGCACGTTTTTCGGCGTGTTTGAGCGCATCTACGTCGCGGAGTTTGGTTTTGGGCATAAAAACGAAAGAAAAAGAAATGCTTATGATTACTTGGTTGTAAGGCGCTTGACGAGGGCATCGTATTCGGCATGAGAGCCAATCCAATACCAAAAAATGCCGCGTTCATCCCATTTGCCGAGAGCGCGGTAATTGTCGTTGATGCGAACTGACCACGTAAGGCTGAAAAGCCGCTTAAAATGGAGGCTCGGATGAGCCGGGTTGTGTTTCCAGAGACGATAGGCTTTCATGGCTTCGCGTTGCACCTGCGGGGGCAAGGCGTGAAATAATTCCTTGAATTTTTTGCTGCGATTGGACTTAATCGTTATCTGCAAAGCCGCCCTCCTCAATGTTTCCATCAAGAATATCTTGCTCAAGTTCGGCTTCCATTTGGAGGATGAGTGCCGCCGATTCTGGCATTGCTAGGAGTGCATCCCAACGCGCATCACCGCTTGTTTGTTCCGTCATGTCCGTAGTGGTCTGTGGCAAAAGCGTTGGCACGCCTCGTTGTGAATACGGAGGAACAGGGAGAGGAATTGTTTGAGTGGGCATAATCTTCACCGTTGTCGTGGGTAATGAAGGAAAATATTGGGCTATTATTAAGGTCAAATTGCTGAATTTATCCGAACTTTCAAAATGCCGCCAAGTGCTGACGGAGAGCAGTCTGCATGGTTTGTGGATTGGTGATTTCCAGAAAACTCCACTCGTGCTGAATGGTGTTCGAGTAGGTATGGCGGACGTTATTGACCGACGGCAGCCAATACTCTTCCACGTAATGCTTTTTTGCAACTTTGTCTTGGTTCATGCCGGAAATTTCGACGATGAGATTCAGCATTTTGCCGCTTGACGTTTTGCACAGCGTGAGGTAATCGGGATAGTATTTATGCGTCTCGCCGTCGTCGGCAACATAAGGGATGGCAAAATTCAGAAAGGCGTTTTTGGCATAGCTTTGCACTTCATCCGCAATGTCGAAGACTTTTGCGGCTTGCTGTTCCCACAAGCCCGTATCGGCAACGATAAAGTTTGTGTGAGACTTGCGCGGCGCGTAGGTTTCGCGGAGGGTTACGCCAAACACATCGGCAGTAGATTCGATTTCTTTGTAATGATTCAAGATTGGTCGTTTGATGTCGTCGCTATTCGTGCCGCGCTGAATAGCACGATAGATGTGTTCGCTCACTTTCGTCGAACCGGATTGCAAGTACAAAAAGAGCATATTTTTGAAAGCGTTTCCTTGCACGTCCACACAGGTATCAAGCCATTCTTGGACGATAGGCTTTAGCTGCCCGAAATAATGCGTTTCATTGTTGAATTTTTTCTCCAGCACATCGGCGGTGAGGGCATAAAGAAGTTCTTGCTCACGGCAATCGCGGAAGTCTTTCAGTTCTAATCGGTCTTGAAGTTCATTGCTAAAGGCAGTGCGCATTTCCACTTTTGTCGGCAAATCTGCGCTATTGAGCGAAAACTTTGGTACGGAGGAAAAATCAGCAAGAATCTCTGACGGCTGCTGTTCCAAACGATACCCTTCCACATTCGGGAAGAATAATTGAAACTGTTCTGCCCGCTCGCGCACGGGGAAAATGGTTGTTGTTTTGGGCGGCGGCACGGGCGGCGGTGTTTTTCCGGCAGGCATGAAATCAAACGGCACGCCGATAATGTGCGCATATTCGGGAGCAAAGCGTGTTGTGGTGAGCTTTTTGCGTTTGTCGTCGGGATTTTGCTCTTTGATTTCGCTCAAATTGTAGCTCAAACGCCGCAATGCACGACCTATCACCTGTTCGCACAACAGCTGCGAACCAAAAGCACGAATGCCGACAATATGCGTAACGGTGTTCGCATCCCAGCCTTCGGTGAGCATCCCGACGGAAATCACGCACCGAATATACTGCCCCAGCGTATTGGGTTTGCCGACGGTGTTCAAGACCTCTCGCAAAATATCAGCATCGGTGAGATGTTCGACGGATTTTTCAGGATACCGCACACGGTAGGCGTTCTTAAATTCTTCTAGTTCGCGGCTAAAGACTTTTTTGAAATTCTCGTCAATCGCTCCGGCTTCGTCCAGTGCTTCAGAGTCTATGAGGAGCGTGGGCGGGCGGCGCTTTGCGCCATATTGGTCGAAGTTACTGAACATCGGCAAATACCCTTCAAACGGCGAACCGTCCTCCAGTTGGAAACCCGCAACATACTTTGCCACTTCCGCAGAAACTTTGGTATTTGGGCAAACAATAATCATCACCGGAGGGGTAGTGAAAAGCGAACCGATAGCTTTTTCTTGTTCCTCGTAATGTTCATACATCTGCTTGAGTGCATTGACCACAAGCGGCGGCAACACAGGACGGGCGAAAGGCTGTGCCTTGCCTTTGGAAATTTTACCAAGAGCATCTCTTGTTGCTTGGTCGTCGTAGAGATTCAAAAATGCGGAGGCTTTGATGTTCAGAGAATCATCAAAATCAGGCATAAAGGGAATTTTTACCAAGCCCGCTTCAATCGCCTCGACAAGCCCAAATTCCGAAACAACCCACGGAAAGAGTTTATTGGCAGGACGATAGCCGGAACCGCTCAGATAGTAGGGCGTGGCAGACAGGTCGCATACGCTGTGCAGTTCAAAGCGCGATTGCAAGGCAAGAATACCCCTGTACCACGTTGCAGCGCGAGTGTTTTCGGCGGCTTCCTCTTTTCCGGCTCTTGTATCGTTTTCTTTCGGGAAATAGCAATGATGCGCTTCATCGTTGATGACGAGCAGGCGAGACTTCGGCTTAAACTTCCCAAATTCGCGCTTGATAAGGCTTGCGTAACTTTCTTTGCGTTCTTCGGGCTTTTGCCCTGCTTTACCGTCCAAGGGCGAAACTTTATTCCCTTGGATATTGCGCCGCTCAAGTTTGTGACGATTGACGATGACGAGTTTATTGGACAACGTAGGCAGATATTGTCGGAGGTGCGGAGGAACCATATCACGGCGACGGTAATCATCTTCACCGTTTACGCTTGTCTCATCGTTAGGAATTAAGCCACGCAAGCGGTCTTTAATCGTGATATTTGGCGCGATGAGCAAAAAATTATCGGCAAAGAGTTTATCATTGCGGTATTCACGACGATTAAAAAAATGATACAACACGAGTAACGCCATAACGGTCGTTTTTCCCGTCCCTGTCGCCATTTTGAAAGCAATGCGTGGTAAGACCATTTCTTGCGGCAAATCTCGTGCATTACTCTCTTTCAAGCGGCGCAAAATCTCCGTACCAACATTAGAAAACGGTGCAAGTTCGTTCAACCAAATCGCAGTCTCAATCGCTTCACGTTGAGCAAAGAAGAAGGTTTTCGTGATAATGCGTTGTTCGTTCAAAAACCAATGCTGAAGAAGTTCTTTCGTTACCCGCGTGATACTTCCCGCATAGCCGCTTTCGCGCCAAGCACGTACTTCTTTTCGCAGAAGATTGATGGTATGCTGTTCCGCATTTTGAGCAAGCTCTTCAACGTGATAGAGGTCTTGTTGAGGTCTGCCAGTAATACCAATTTAAGTCGAGCATTGTGCATGATAATTGAGTAAACAAGGCGCTTCAGCCCAATGTTATGCACAATGATTAACTCAATTTGGTATAAGAGGCACGGCGGAGAACGAAGGTACAAAAGGACGACGACCGGATTTAATTTCTGTCGCATTTAACCTGCCATCACCGCTTGTATCGAAATAGCGTGTAGGCTCGTCGTAAGGATTATTGAGAATCGGGTTAAAGTCTTGATTCATTTGGAGGGCAAAATAGAGAAGAGAATTTTTATGCTGTTGTTGGCGTTTACGTGGCGGCAACAAAATACAAAAAGGCGACAAAGCAACAAATATGCGCCTTGTCGCAGAGGAATACTTCTAGGCATAAGCATTATGACTCTCACAAAAACACCATTGGTCTATTGCTCCATACATAAAGCAGCAAAATAGTGCAATGAACGTCGTTACGCCAAGAGCTTCGGAAGCGCCATTTCATATACCTTGCGAAGTTCTGGCACAGTGGTTTCAATGCAACCAGCAATAGCGAATGTTTCTGCAACAACCGTTCCAATGCGGACGAGACCAATGCGATGGTGTGCCGCTAACGCTTCCAACGCCGGAACTTGCTCCTCCGGCAAAGAAACGACAATACGTGATTGTACTTCGCCAAACAACACTCCTGCCGACAAATCCCGCTTCAAATCTATCGCTGCACCTAATGTGCCGTGTGAGTTGATCGCTTTTTCTGCTAACGCAATCGCCAAGCCGCCTTCTGCGGTATCGTGTGCCGAGCGCACAACGCGCCCGCGAATTGCCGCAATAATACAGGCTTGCAGGCGCTTTTCTGCTTCAATATCCAGATGCGGAGCATCCCCGGTGATGAGTCCGTGAATTTGCTTGAGGTATTCTGAGCCGCCTAAGCCGGAGTTTTTCAGGTGTTCCTGCGCTTCAAGCAGCATGATAACGTCGCCGGCTTGTTTGAAGCCATTGCCAACAACCGTCGAAACATCTTCAATCACACCAACCATGCCGATTGTCGGCGTTGGGAAAATGGTGCGCCCCGAGCGTCCGGCTTTGGTTGCCGCTTTGGATTCGTTGTGAAAGCTGACGTTGCCGCCTGTTACAGGTGTTTCGAGCGCCCGACAAGCATCGCCCATGCCGCGCAATGCCTCGCGGAATTGCCAAAAAATTTCGGGATTATAGGGATTGCCAAAGTTCAAGCAATTTGTAATCGCAACAGGCTCCGCGCCCGTACACGCCACATTTCGTGCAGCTTCGGCGACAGCAATTACGCCGCCCATGTAGGGATTGAGGTAAACATAACGGCTGTTGCAATCGGTCGTCATTGCCACGGCTTTGCCCGGAAGTTCTTTGAGGCGAATGACGGCAGCATCGGCATTGGCGCGAAGCACAGTGTTTGTGCCGACTTCAGCATCGTACTGTTCATAAATCCAGCGCTTCGAGGCAACAGTTGGCGAAGCAAGAATCTTCCAAAAGGCTTCGTGATGCGGAGTGTCGTTGGGGAGCAGATTGAGGTCGAAGTTTTGTGTTTCTTGGAAATATGATGCTTCGCGCCATTCGCGCTCATAGACGGGTGCGCCGCCCCCCAAAACCAGCGATTCTCCGGGCAGTTCCACAACTTGCTGACCATTGCGGAACACGCGCAATGTGGCATCGCCCGTGACCTCGCCAATCTGTGTCATCGGCACATCCCATTTGTCGCAAATGCGCTTTGCTTCCGCTTCGCGCCCTTTGTGAACGACCACCAACATTCGTTCTTGTGATTCGGAAAGCATGATTTCATAAGCACTCATGCCCTCTTCGCGGAGTGGCACAAGGTCGAGATTAACGTTCATCCCCGTTCCCGATTTTGCGCTCATTTCGGAGGTAGAGCAGCAAATTCCTGCCGCACCCATATCCTGCATCCCTGACACCACGCCGCTTGCAATCAATTCCAATGAGGCTTCCAAAAGCATTTTTTCGGCAAATGGGTCGCCGACTTGTACCGTCGGGCGCATACTTTCCGGCGATTGTTCAAATTCTTTCGATGCCATTGACGCGCCATGAATACCGTCGCGCCCGGTGCGGCTGCCCAAAATAAAGACGGGATTTCCGATGCCTTCGGCTACTGCTGAAGCCGTTTTCCCGACTTCCACAATGCCAACCGCCATTGCGTTCACAAGCGGATTATCGGTGTAACATTCGTCAAAATAGACTTCGCCGCCGACGGTCGGAACGCCAAAAGCATTGCCATAATGTGAGATGCCATGCACCACACCTTTGACGAGAAATCGGGTGCGGGTAGCAGAATCACCATCCAGATTGCCAAAACGCAAGGAATTAAGCGCTGCTACGGGGCGTGCGCCCATCGTGAAAATATCTCGTAAAATGCCACCAACGCCTGTTGCTGCGCCTTGCACAGGTTCGATAGCGGAAGGATGGTTATGGCTTTCGATTTTGAATGCTAATGCCCAATGTTTGCCGCCATGCGAGCCAATATCAATCAATCCGGCATTTTCCTCACCCGCCTCCACCAGCATTCGACCGCCAGAACGAGGAAGTTTTTTGAGTTCGAGAATAGAATTTTTGTAGGAACAATGTTCGCTCCACATCACGCTGTAAATACCAAGTTCGGTATAGGTCGGTGTCCGACCAAGTCGCTTGCAGATGGCATCAAATTCGTGTGCGTGAAGACCCAATTCTTGTGCGGTCTGCACGGTAACGGCGATTTCAGAGTACAGGTGTGGAGCGGTATTCATGGTAATAAAGCAATAATCGAAAAAATAATTTCAGCGCAAATCTACGAACATTGCACACAGCACGAAAATTGTGCAGGATAAAAAGTGCAAAAAATGTTAAAGGATGTTAATTCCGCCAAGCATTGTTTGGCTTAAATGAGCCGAAAACACAGATAATACAAGCCTTTGAAGGCGTTTTGCCGCCAATAAGAAGTGTTGCAAAATAAATCATCGTTTGTGTGTCTGGTTGAAGTACGAAGAGATGCTCCTTCATTTTTGTTACGATGTTTTTTCACTTTTTATGGTATTGCTATGGTTTTCCTTAGAAAAAATCTGTGTGTCTGCTGTGCAGGTATTATCGCGTGTTGGGCGTTTGCAAGCGGTTTGGTGTATGCTCAAAGCGCTCTTTCGCAAGAAAACACCGTTGCAGAAAAGCCGTCTTTTTTGCGGCATCATGCCGGGATGGGCTTGAGTTTTGCGGGTGGCACACCAACGCTGGGCGGCAGTGGCGCGATGTTCACGGCACTCTACGCCTATTCAGTTTCGCCAATGATAGACGTGGAAACATCGCTGAACTATATGAGTCGTACCGACGGAAAAGAGCAACAGGGACGATTTTCTAATGCTTGGATTGGTGACGCGACAGTGATGTTTCGATTGTTCGACCCTTCTGACCGCTTCCGCATTGGTCTTGGCGCATCGTATATGCAGCATACTTTCACGAGCGGCAGTGGAACATCAACCGATCAAAATGGAGTTGTGACAAGAACGCCAATGCAGGTGTATGAATCTGGTGCGCTTGGGCTTAATCTGAAATTGGAGTATTTGATTCCGCTCAGTCAAAAACTGGATTTGGGCTTGCGCGGGCAGATTCACGCTTTTTCGCAGCCATTTTCAGGACAAACCTACATACCAGGCGGGCTGGGCGGTTCGGCAGGAATTGGCTTTTTTGTGCGCGGTAATTGGTAAGCGCGATGGGTTTTCTTTTCACATTTTCTTTTGCAATTATGACCAGAATATTCAGACACCATGCCCTGTTTGCGGCATTGATTCTTGCAAGTATTGTCGGCACGTTGAGTGTAAGCCCATCGGGGGCGATAGCGCAAGAAACCCCGACGCTCAAAAGTGAGCCGTCCGAAAAAATACAGCAAACAAGCGCTCCACAGGACTTTTTTAGTTTTGGGTTGAGTTTTCATCAACCAGGTGGAAGCCGTTTTTTTTCACTAAGACTAACACCAATGTTTTCCACAATGTACACCCATAAATTTATGCCCTGGCTGGATATCGAAGGTGCGGTGCATTTCACGGGGCGTTCCGGTAATGTTTTTGCAAATTTTATATCCGCAACACAAACAGGCGATGTATCGGCGATGTTTACGCCATTTGCTGGCAATACGAATGGTTTGGAGCGGTTTCGCGTTGGCGGTGGTATCTCGCTGCAAAACACCACATTTGCAGGGACAGGCTTAGAGATGAACGCGCAAGGGGCTTATGAGGTTCGGGATATGTATTCCTCGTCTCTCACGTGGGGTGGGCATCTGAAAGTGGACTACCTTGTGCCGCTCAGTAGCAATGTTGATTTGGGCTTGAGGGCGCAAGCGCATATTGTTGAAATTCCATCAACAAAAGCCTTTGGCTCATACACGCCGAGCCTTAGTCTGGGTGGTTTTATTCGGTTTGGTTGGTAAGGCATTTTTGACTTTTTCCACAAAAACGTTGTAAAAAAGTGGCAACAATAATGAAAGCCTTGCCGCATGATACCACGCTTGACTGCTTGTTTTGCTTCACTTAGGTTCTTTGACATGATTTGATTTTATCGTAAAAATTGTGTATATTGAGGGCTTTGTCAAAATTCCCATGTTCGGCACCGACACTATACCATGGCAAAACCTCTAAGTATTCTCTTTGTAGCAAGCGAGATTTACCCAATCGCAAAGACAGGCGGCGTAGCAGATGTTGCTTACGGTCTGCCGCTTGCATTGCGCGACCTCGAACACGATGTTCGTGTGATGCTGCCTAAATACGGCGCTATTAGCGAACGTAAAAACAAGATTCACGAAATCAATCGTTTGAAAGATATTCCGATTGATATTGGTGATGTTCGTGAGTTTGCGACGGTAAAATCTTCGTCCATCGTCAACACCCGCACGAAAGTGCAGGCTTATATGACAACGAACAAACCGTATTTTGACTCAAAATGGGGACTATACAACGACCCTGAAACTGGTGAGGAATACGCCGACAACGATGAGCGTTTTATTTTCTTTGCTCGCTCGGTGATTCAAACCTGTACGCTCCTAGGTTGGATACCACAAGTCGTTCATGTCAACGATTGGCACACGGCTCTTGTGGCGGCGTATATGCGGACAATTTACGCGCAGCAATTCAAGAATACCAAAATTGTCTTTACGATTCACAACGTCAGCAATCAAGGCGTGTTCTCGCTTAAAGATACGTTTCATAAAACCGGTTTGCCCGAAAGCGCGTTGGAAAATTTGAAGCATAAGAACAAGCTCAACTTTCTTAAAGCGGGAATAATGTATGCCGACCACATTACGACGGTGAGCAAAACATACGGCGAGCAGCTTTTGAATGATCCAAAACTTACCGACGGCTTGAATGCGATACTCAAAGCACGGAAGGACGTTTTTACGCCGATTATCAATGGCATTGACACAACGCTTTGGACACCGGAAAAAGATAAACTTATCACCAAGCGCTACACTCTTGACACTCTCGACAAAAAAGAAGACAATAAAGAGGCATTGGTAAAAAAATTCGACCTTGACTATAAGCCCGAAACACCAGTGATTGCAATGATTTCGCGCCTTGTCGAGCAGAAAGGCTTTGGGCTTTTGAAACAAGCTGCTGACAAACTCTTCAAAGAAAATATCCAGATTGTCATTTTGGGTGAAGGCGATAAAGATATTGAAGAATGGCTCCAAGCCACAGCGAAAAAATATCCCGAAAAAATGGGCGTAAAAATTGGCTTTGATGAAAATCTTTCGCACTTGATGGAAGCTGGTTCGGATATGTACCTCATGCCATCGCTCTTTGAACCATGTGGCTTGAATCAGATGTATTCGTTTGCTTACGGCTCTGTACCTATTGTCCGGGCAACGGGTGGTTTGCAGGATACTGTTCACGAGTTCGATATGGCAACCAAAAAAGGAAACGGTTTTGTTTTTGAGGAGTACAAGTCAGCCGATATGTTAGATGCCGTCGAGCGGGCGCTTGCCGTTTATAAGGATAAAGCGACGTGGCGCAAACTCGTCAAAAACGGCATGGGAGAAGATCATTCGTGGAATAATTCTTCCAAAAAATACGAAGATGTTTATCGGAAAATCCTGCAAACGCAGGCGAATGGTAAGTAAGAATTTTCTGCAAAATACCTCAAAGTGCAAACAGAATGTTTGCATTTTTTGTCTCTGTTCCGTGAGAGATGAGTATTGAAGGATACTCGTATTTTCGCACCATCACTTCAAATTGGCAAATTTTTGTGGCTATTTACTTTCAACGCAACCTTTGGTTATTACGGTTTTCCCTCCTTGCCGTTCTCTGCGGCTGTATCGTTTCTTGCAATGATCCGCCAAGCCCCGTTGGTTCGGGAACGCTGCCGACAGAAACAACAAGGCTGGTGACAATTAGTTCCGATAATCTACCGCTTATCACCAGCAGCGTTGTTGGGCAATTTACGCCCAAAATCACGGTGGATATGGGCTTCCCTGATGCCTCCAACCCGGCATTTATCGGCTCTGCTCTTGCGAACGATATTCCTTCGACTCGTATCACTGCGACAACGTTCCTGAGTTTCAGCCCACTGAATATTACCGATTCAGCGCGAAAGGCATTATACGACGGTCTTAATACCAGTGATATTCTCTCGGCTGTACTGCTCTTGAGTCCAGCGCAGTTTATTCTCGGCGATCCATTACGCCCATTCTCGCCGTTTCGCATTCATTCCCTTCGCCGCCCTTGGTACACCGATAATTTGCAACATACCATCAATATTGAAGACCCGGCACTGATTGGAACACAGGTCGGTTTATATCAAAATTCGATACCCGGTTCGACGTTTATTGACGCTTCGCAAACTCTCACACGCAAACTGCCGCTACAAATTCTGGACAAACAACTCATTATTCGTTGGCTACAGGCAAACGATGTGACATGGCAAAGTGTCGATGGCTTGGCTCTTGTACCGATTCTTCCGGCTTCCCGCACGATGTATGCTCATACGGGTTCTGCGCGAGTGTTCATTCGGCTAAAACGCCCAAGTGATACTGTCGAGTCTGAGATTATTTTTAATGAATTTGGACGCGCAAGTGTTGTCAATTCTGCATTGCCGGACAATTCTGCTCAAGAGGCAATCGTCGTGCAAGGCGCTTCGGCGCTTCGGACGCGGCTTTCCTTTGATTTATCGCAATTACCGCCTTTTGCCGCCATTCACCGTGCAGAACTTATCTTGCCTGTTGACACGATTCGTTCTACCGTGAGCAATTTGGGGTTTCCTCAATCTATGCAGCTTTATCAAGAACAAAATGCGGAATTTCCATCGGTCAGTCGGTCGTTTGAATCACAGCGCAATAGAATCTCCGCTACCTCTGCCGTTGGCTTTTTTGATAATACCACCGGCACGGCTCGATATATTTTTTCCAGTAATTTGAATATGGCATCAGTTGTAGAAAATATCGTCAAAAGTGGTGGTAAAAAAAATATGATGTTGCAACTGCGACCCGAGTTTGTTACCCAAAATGGTATTAGCCGCGCCGATGAAGAGCAGACAACCTCACGGATAGTGTTTTACGGACTCCGAGAGCAAAATCTGGAGCGCCGTCCACGCTTAGTAATTACCTATTCGCCTCGCTATACTGTTCCGCGTTAGTGGCGTTTGTGCTACCCCAATTTGCACCCATTTCCTTTACCTGATTCTGTCATTCATGGCTATTTACCTGACAAAAAAACGTTGTTCTCAAGCCTTTGCCGCCCTTGTCTGCGGGTTTGGGTTGTCCTGTCTTTCCGCGCAGGCTCAAACTTCCGGTGGTTCAAATTATAGCGCTTTTGGCTATGGCGATATTCTCGAAAGTCATGGTGCGGCATTTGACGGCGTTGGTGGGGCAGCAATCGGCGCAACCTCGCCCTACGCGGTTAATCTTGCCAACCCTGCTGCGTGGAACGCCGTGCGCTCAACACGTTTCCAAACGGGCTTCGCCTTTCGCCAATTTTTGAATACCGACAGCAAGGGTACGGTTGCTCAGAATGGTGGATATTTACAGGGCTTCTCGGCAATTTTTTCTATTGATACCGTGCGTGGTATTAGCGCTGGATTTGGTATTGTTCCTAAGTCAAATATTCAGTATTCGTACCGTATAGACGATGCTGCTCCCGGCGACCCAAACTTAGCCACTTCGACGTTGTATCGAGGCACTGGCGGCATGACGGCGCTGTATCTTGGTGCAGCGTTTCAGATTCTTCCCAAACTCCATTTGGGGTTTATTGCCGAATATACTTTTGGCAATATTGAAATGAGCGCTCTAACCGAAAGTACATCGTTTCTCGCGCAGAGTAGGACGACTATCACCGATGCTTTGAGCGGCGGTGCCGGAAAGATTGGTTTGCAGTATAACGGGATAAGTAACTTATCGCTTGGGTTAACTGCCGGAGCAGGTCTGCCGATTAATGTCAGCCGTACTTCGCTCTATCAATTTTCTTCAGGAATAAGCGATGCAACGGTTCTTGATGCGTTGCAAGCACAACTTCCCGTAGAACTTGGCTTGGGTGCTGGTTATACGATAAACCGCGTAACGATTTTGGCTGATGTGGTGACAAAAGATTTTTCCACGCTAACCTACCGCGCACGTCGCAATGATGTTACTTTCCGGCGCGCTACTCGTGTCAGTGCGGGCGTAAGCATCGCGGGAAGCACGGATTATACGTCATCCTTTTTGGAGACGCTTGGATACAGCATTGGTGCGGGTTATCATCAACAATACTACCAAATCGGTGGCATCGGCATCAATGAATTGTATGGTTCGCTTGGCATCCAATTACCTGTGGCGCGGCGTGTTATTTTCGATCTTGCAATTACAGGCGGTGTACGCGGCACAACGGACAATAACTTAACACGAGAACTTTTTGGACGATTTACCTTTTCCGTGAATGTCGGCGAAATCTGGTTCCAACCGCTTTTCCGTGAGTAATATTGACGCTTTGAAGCGGGTAATGCGCCGAAATGCAACAAATGGAACGGCATTGCGTCAATGGTTTTGATTAGGTTTTTCCGCGACAACCACGTATTTTTGCGGCATTGTTTTCTCTTCCATGTTTCTTTACCACCCAATGAAACGACTTTTGACGCTCTTGAGCATTCTTCTTCTTGCTGCATCTACTATGGTCGCACAAGATGACAAACTTAATCAATTCTCCTTTGAGGATGTGCCAACAGAAGAAGCAAAGCCGCCATACTTTGCTGTTTCGGGTGGTTTCATTAGTACATGGCTCTTTACGAATCTTACCGATTTGAACACTCTCACCAACAGTGTTGTTGGTGCGAATTACAATACGCCGATTGTGCTTTTTGGTGGTGAAGCGTTTGCTGCCATCGGTATTATCCCGAATGTGCGTGTCGGATTTATGAGCATTGGTAGCATTAATACGCTGCAAAGCGCCTCATCTGGGGCAACACCGATGCGACAAACTGAATATAGCATAACAATGAATGGCGTGAGTATTGACTATGCTTGGACACCGCTTAAAGGTTTTTCGATTATTCCGGGTGTTCGTGGCGGATGGGGTGCAGTGAACTATGAGATTAGCCAAAGTTCCTCCTCTTCTTCGCAGCCATATCCTCTGTTTCCGATTGTTTCGACCTCAAACTCCATGCGCCGTATGCGCTCGAATATGCTTTTTGCCATGCCAAATTTGAACGTCGAATATGCCTTTACCTTGGTTTCAATGGTACGGTTGAATGTTGGCTATAATCTTTCGTTTATGCAAGATTGGCGTGCCGATAACGCTTCGACGCTTACGGGCGTACCGACAAGCATCAACGCATCGGGTTTGACAGCACAAGTTGGCTTGTTTGTTGGTCTTTTCAACAACTAATCTCTTGTTACAATTTCCTCGGGCTTGTAGCTCAATGGTTAGAGCAGCGGACTCATAATCCGTTGGTTGGGGGTTCAAGTCCCTCCGGGCCCACATAAAAATCTCAAAAGCCGCTTCATTCCTGGAGCGGCTTTTTTAGTGTTAGACGACGTAAACTCACTAAAACAAAATGCCACCTTGATTAAGTCTGCGTTGAACGACGTTGCGCATCGCTTTGCATATCTTTGAACCGTGCTAAATCGTGCGCAAAATCTACCAAATTCCTCATTGTCCCTTGATTTACATCCAAATATACTTCTTGAAAACGTTGCCTCACAGCTATATCCTCGCTGAGATTTGCAAAAAGAAGCACGTATTCGCGTAAGGCATTGACGGCATTGGCAAACTCTTGTTCAATATTGGCGTAAGCCGTATCACCAGAAGTGATTTTGCGCAGTTGAGAATAGAGATTCCAAACGATTTTTCCTGTGAAAACTGCCGCATTGAAATTCTCCGCATCACCACTGGTGGCGGCAATATCAAGAATTTCTGCCAAGTCATTTTTCTTGCGCAGCGTAAAACCGGAATAGGTATCAAAATACGCTATCACCGATTGGGTTTGTTCGGAAATGGGCATGGTGTTGAAATAGAAGAGAATAATGTGGAGCAGAATATCAATCTAATGTGCCGTTGCCAAATTGAATTTCGTACAACCGAGCGTACACGCCTTTTTGCGCAAGCAATTCGCTATGTGTACCGCGCTCACAAATGCGTCCTTGGTCAAAAACCAAGATTTCATCAGCACTCAAGATGGTCGAAAGGCGATGCGCAATGATAACAGCCGTGCGGTCTTCCAAAACGGCGTTAATTGCCTCCTGCACAAAGCGCTCCGACTCGGAATCCAGTGCGGAAGTCGCTTCATCAAAAATCAAAATTGCCGGACTTCCCGCCAATGCTCGTGCAATCGCCAAGCGCTGTTTCTGTCCGCCGGAAAGCAGTACGCCTCTGTCACCGATATTGGTCTCGAAGCCATTGGGCAGCTTTTCAATAAACTCCAGCGCGTTGGCAATTCGCGCCGCTTCGCGGACTTGTGCGTCCGTCAGCGTTTCTTTTGCACCAAAGCGGATGTTATTGGCAATGGTGTCGTTAAACAGCAAGGATTCCTGCGAAACAACGCCGAATAAACGCCGATACGAGGCAAACGTCAGCTCCCGAATATTCACGCCATCCAGCAAAATCGCTCCTGCTGTCGGGTCGTAGAGACGAATAATAAGGTCGCACATCGTGGATTTTCCACTGCCGCTTGCGCCAACCAACGCAATTTTCTTGTTCTTCTCAATCCGAAACGAAACCTGTTGCAAAATATTACGGCTCGGCTCGTAGGAAAAATTAATATTCTCAATAGTAATTTCTCGTTCAAAGCCCGTAACAATACCTTTGCCATCCTCGACACTCGGCAAACGGTCAAGAATGGCAAATATTGTTTCTGCCGATGCCAAGCCGCGTTGCACCTGCGCCGGAAGGCTGGCAACGCTGGTAATGGGCGACATAATGCTAAAGAGCGCAAACAAGAATGTAATTAACTCGTGGCTTTTTATTTCTCCTGAAAAGACTTGCCCGCCACCCACGTACAGCACTACAGCAAGCGCAACAATGGCAAAAATTTCGCTAATCGCAGGAACAAGGTCGTACACACGCTGATATTTCGATGCCGCCCGAACATAACTCCGGGTTTGTGCCGTGAACAGCCCAATGACACGCTCTTCCATGCTGAACGCCTTGATAATCCTGATTCCGCCGAGTGCCTCTTGCAAAACTGAGGTAAAATTTGCCATGACGCTCTGCATTCGACCAGCATAGCGTCGAAGCGTCTTTGTGGCAATGCGGATGAGCAAAAGCGCACAAATGCTGGTGGCAAAGGCAACAAACGTCAAAAAGGGCGAAAGCGAAAGCAACATAAGCAAAAAAAGCACGATTTGAAGGGGTTCGCGGGCGAGTGCCATTGTTGCGGCGGTAACGCTTCCCTGCACCGCACCGACATCGTTTGCTATTACCGAAACAAGATGTCCGCCTTTATGTGCTGTAAAAAAATCCATTGAAAAATGCATCATTTTCCCAAAGACCTGCTCACGAATAGAGCGAATAAGGCTTTCATTGAGCAGCGTTGTGAGAATATTGCAGCAATATTTCGTGATATTTTTTAGCACAAAAACACCGATAATCAATAGACCAATTCTGACCAGTGCTGAGGACTTTGTTTCATTGGCAACGACATACCCCGCAATGGTGCGATAAAAGCCATCCTTCGCTTGTGCAAGAATACCTGCATCTGGCGGACTTACGGGAAGGGCAATATTATCGAATAAGAGTTGGAAAATTGGCTGCACAATAGCAATAGACACTGCCGAAAGCAGAGAAAATACCGCACCAAAGACGAGAGACCAGAAAACAAGCCATTTGTACGGTAGGACAAAACCGAGAAGACGAAGGAATATTTTCACGATGATAGCAAAAAGTTCGGACGGAATGGTGTAATTAGTCGAACCCGCCGGACGGCGAAGAAGCCGCCCGACGGTATGATACCTGAGCCGTTTACCATTTGAGTATTACGCTTGTCCCTTTTCCTTGCGCCATTGCCAAACGCCAAAGCCTAACACCGCCAAAACAAGGACATTGCACGCTAAACTGAGATTTTTTCCTAAGCCAAAGCGGTCTGAAGTAAAACGCATCTCGACAGTATGTTTGCCAGGCGGAACAATCACGCTGCGGAAAGCATAGTTGGTTTTGAAAATTTCGGTCTCTTTGCCGTCAATATATGCCTTCCAGCCTGCGGGGTAATAGACTTCGCTCAGGAAGAGCAAATTATTTCCCGTCGCCTCGACCTCAAAAGCAATCTTCTCGTTTTTGTAAATGGTAGATTTAACGCGGTTGATATGCTCCATCATATCGCCAACAACCGTATCAATCGGCTGCGGAAGCGGTTTTTCAAGATACGCAACCTCAAGCGGTGCAAAATCGCCATTTTTCAGGTGTTGCAGAATATCCATTTGCTTCCCAACTTCGGCGCGATTCACGAAAAAGGCACGGGGCAGAACTGAGGGATTTTCATACACCAGCATTTGCGCCTCTTGCGATTTGAACACGGGCTGCATTCCTTCCATCAACGGGCGTTCCGAAAGAAGATATTTCACATTCATCATGTTCCACAAAAATGGATTCGCAATCACCGATCCGCCGCCATTTCCCGCCACATCCAGCAAATCCTGATAAATACGGAGTTTTGCCGAATGGTAACCGTGAATATGCTGTAAGCCAAAGTATGCCATCACATTCGGGGATTGGTTGAAGTCTGCCACGCGGTAAAGAGACTTGTCATTTTGAATAAAACTAATCGCATCGGTCTTGCGGAAGACCGTTTCTTGATAATTTTGCTTAGAAATCTCCATCGGACGCGAACTCACGCGCCAAAGGTCTATAATCATCAACAACCCCAAGAGCGAGAGACCAACCCATTGCGGTAAGGTCCCACGCACAAGCAGCCAGACCGTGAGCATGGAAGCCAGTCCGAGCAGCGCCGTTGCATACCAATCCTCTATCATCAATGTATAAATTTGCTGACCGCGCTCACCCGCAATTTGCGCGATACGTTCTTTGTATGCCGCAAGTTGCTGTGGGTTGTCACGTACTTGCGCCAATACACTTTGGTACTGTTCGCTCGTTGCATCACCAACAGCTTTGACGTACTGCTCTTTGCCAACGGCACTAAAGGCAAAGCCTGCCAGCAAAAACAGTGCCGCACCGCCAACACCAATCAACAGCCATTTACGCTGAACAGCGCTATGGCGCTCGTGATCGGTGGTATTGCGCTGCCCCAAAATTCCTGTCAGACCATAGCCCGCCAAAATCGGCACGGCAAATTGCATGAGAGCAAGCGCCATCTGGGGTGCGCGGAATTTGTTGAAGTTGGGAACGAGATTGAAAAAGAGGTTGTACAACAGAGGAAAGTTTTTACCAAATGACAAAATGAGCGCAAAAACCGCCATTGCCACAAGAAATTGCACAAAGGTATCGCGCCGCCAATGCCAAGCACCAAAAATCGCTAGCGCTAGCACACCAATACCCATGTAATTTGCTGCATCAGTAAAAGGCATTTGCCCCCAATACGTGCTTTGGACTTCATTTCCAACCTTCATTTTGCCAAAACCAAAATAGTTCGGCACCAAAAATGTCATCATTTCTTGTGGACTGAACGACCAATTTGTGGCGTACTCATAATCAAAACCGCCTGCGGCATCTTGCTTTTGCCCGACGGCTTTTTCGATAGGTGCGGTGCCGCGTGTGGAGTATTGCGTGTATTCCATAACCGACAAATAGCGGTCTGATGCCATTGCAAACGACAAACCACCAGCAACAGCCAGTATTCCTGCGGCTCTCAGCACACCCGAAATAGCTTCTTTTTTTATCAATCGGCTCACTATCTCAAAAACAAAATACAGCCCAAAACAACATACGCCATAAAACACCATCTGAACGTGCGTGGATTCAACCA
The DNA here is from genome assembly GCA_947459425.1 of Ignavibacteria bacterium. Classification (GTDB taxonomy): domain Bacteria; phylum Bacteroidota; class Ignavibacteria; order Kapaibacteriales; family UBA4661; genus PH2015. The sequence continues at coordinate 25,409 of CANHDJ010000016.1, read as the reverse complement.
AAATATGCGTAATAACCGCCAGCAACGCCGCATAGAACCAACTAAAGCGCTCACGGATTTTTTCAAGACACATCAGAATATAGGGAAATGTCATAAGCGCTATGGGCTTGGTGTTATGTCCAATCATCACCCACACAATGATGAATGTCGAAAACACTGCCGAAAATGCGGTAAAAAATGCTACAAAACGGCTTTGTTGCTTGCTCCGCATGAGCAGAAACATTCCAATTCCGTAAAGCGTGTAATACGCCCCCACCCGTGCCGCATCGCTTTGAAGCACCGTACCGAAGCCGTTAGTAACAGCATGAAATATCACCATGATAAAATCCCACCAACGGTCGCCGGTCGTTAAAAGGGCTGCATAACTTGGCAAGCCGGAAAAAATGTATGGTAGCCATAGGGGAAATTCACCGCTCTTTTTTGCTGCCTCCAAAAAGGGAACGAAGCTGCCCGACGCAATATTATCCGACGCAAAGAAAATACCGCCTCCAAAGAGCGTTCCACGTAGAAAGATCAAGACAGCAAGCGCCAAAGCAACACAATAAGCAAGGCTTTGGTACTGTTCGGGAATAAGGGGTTTGGCGGAAGATTGCTGAACGCCTTTGTGCGCTGTGTTGCGTTTTGGCGAAGAGTGTGGCTGTTTTGCCATGATGATAGTCCTGACGAAATGAAAATGAGGGAATACAAGGCGAATAGTTCCGTTGATTGGGTTATGTGCTAAAATTGCATCCTTCAAACCCTTCCCTAGAACAGGAAAACCCCGATAAAGTCGGGGTTTTCAGGGTTGACGGCAACGGCGCGAAAGTTAAGCAAATTTCCTGTGAATTGCAAACAGATGTAGAGAAGTCGATACGACAATCACACGAAAACCTTAAACCTGCACCAATCTTTGCTCCGCTCGGTAATGGCTGGCAACCCAATATCATCAACCGAAGAAGTGCTTGAAAATTGAATAAGTCAAAAAAACGAGGCATATTGCAGAGGTAATAATCACTCAGTTCAATGAAAACCAATAGTGAAACACAATGCCAAACATTGATTTTACGCCCTATCTGAAACGTTATCGTACTGGCGAATGGCGTGCCCCGATTTTCCGCGATGCTATCTTGCACGATGCGAAGATGTTACCGCACAAACCAACAATGCTCGACATTGGCTGTGGACAAGGCTTTGACACCTTGCATGACATACAAACCGGACTGGCAGACGCTTCCAAGCGGTATATTGGCGTGGAGCCTGATACATCCATTGTTTTAGGCGATATTTTCACCGAAACGCATCATTGCTTTTTTGAAGATGCGTCTATTGACGCGGGATCGGTGGATATTGCCTTTGCCTTCATGGTATTGGAACACTTGGAGCATCCCGAGCGTTTTTGGAAAAAAGTTTACGAAGTTTTGCGTCCGGGCGGCATATTTTGGAGCTTTACGATAGATGCGAGGCATTATTTTCCCGCCATATCGCTTTTTTTGGAGCGCATCGGCGCAAAAAATATGTATCTCAACACCATGCACGGCAGACGCGGCAAAGACCGCTACGAAAATTATCCAACATTTTATCGCAGCAACACGCCAAAGCAGATACAGCAACTCGCACACAAATTTTCTCAATGTCAGACATGGACATTTGGTAGAGTTGGGCAGTTAGACTACTACTATCCCAAGGGATTGCAATGGGTTGGGCGCACGATAGACCGCATGACGCTTGGTGTGGGAATGCCCGGAAGCGTCATTGTGATGCGCGTTGTGAAATAGTTCTGTCAAAACACCAATCGCCGTACAGATGTTGTGCGCGTGCCGATGTTTGTGTACTTTTGTGGAAGATTTTCGCGTTGTTTCATCTCTCGCCCGTACTGACACTATGACTTTTCTCAATCCCGCCGTTCTGTTTGGACTTGCTGCTGCAGCAATTCCCATTCTCCTGCATTTTTTCAACTTGCGCAAACTGCAAATTATTGACTTTAGCACGCTTGCTTTTCTTAAAGAACTCCAAAAAACGCGGATTCGCCGCTTAAAACTGACGCAACTGTTATTGTTAGCGTTGCGGGTTTTGATTGTTGTTTGTGCCGTGTTAGCCTTTGCACGTCCGACGATTCCGACGGCATTTCCGGGTTTGGGCGCAAAAGCCAAAAGTTCAGTCGTGATTGTGCTGGATAATTCGTTCAGCATGGAACTCGCCGATGAGCGCGGTGTGCGCATGAAGCAAGCGAAAGAAGCCGCTTTGCGTATTATTCGTTCGCTCGGCGAGGGTGACGAAGTTGCGCTGGTGCAAATGGCAAACCTTGACGACCGCCGATATTTCGAGTTCACGCGGGATTTTGGCTCACTTTCCGAAGCCGTGCAAAATCTTCCCGTTGCCTACACCACCGGCAAGCTGGAATCCGCCTTGCGCCTTGCTTCGTCTGTTTTGGTAAAAGCCCGCAATATCAATCAAGAAATTTTTATCATCACCGACAATCAAACCAATATTCTCTCCGACGATCCGGGCGCACAGCGCGACTCTGCGACGATTTTTCCCAAATCAGCCGCGCTGACGATTGTGCCGATTGGCGAAGATTCCAAAGCGGGCGAGAAAAATTTGTCGGTGGATTCGCTCCATCTTCTGACCCGTATTTTCGAGGCTGGCAAACCCGTCGAAGTGGAAGCGCGAGTGCGGAATAGCGGCAAAGAAGACGTAAAAGACGTGATTGTGAGCTTGGTGATGAACGGTGAGCGCGTTGCCCAGCGCACAGTCAACATTCCTGCTGGAGAAACACGCACCGTCGCCATCGCCGCCGCCGCGCCAGAAGTTGCTGACGGCAAAACCGCATCCAGACTGGTTCGGTGCATGGTCGAAGTGGAAGGGGATGTGCTGGAAGCCGATAACCGCCGCCATTTTGGTTTTGCCCTGCCGCCAAAGCCGCGTATCGCCATCATCGGCACCGATGAAGAAACGTCATTACTGGCACTAGCGCTGCGTTCGGGCAATATTGTTTCCTCGCTTAGTGTTCTGCCGCCGGAAGCACTTTCGGCAATGGCGCTGAATGATGTTGATGCTGTGATGTTGGTGAATTTGCCGCGCTTCTCTGCCAGTGATGTGAGTCGCTTGCAAGCATTTGTGCAGGAAGGCGGCGGTGTATTTATTTTTGGCGGCAATCGTAGCGATGGAGAAAATTACAATACGGGGATATTGTCGGCATTGAAATTCGGGGCGGTCAGCAGCAGCGATTATACGCAAACTGCTTCGGCATCGGGCGGCGAGGCAGAATTTACGATGGTGGAAAAAGGGCATCCGCTCTTTAATGGCGTATTCAAAGGTGACAATGCTGATTCCAAGCGACTTGTGGAATCGCCGCGCTTTCTCCGCGCTTTGCCGCTTCAGCGCAACGGCTTGACTGCACAAGCGCTTATCGAACTTCCCGACGGCATATTTCTGGCAGAAAGTAAACTTGGCACGGGTAAAGCACTTTACTGCGCCGCGCCGCCATTTACGGGGTGGAGCAATTTTCCTGTCACGGGTATTTTTGCGCCTATCGTTTTTCGAGCGGCTTCGTATCTGACAGCAAGCGCTTCTGCGGCTTCGGATGCGGTTGTTGGGCAATCGGTTACGATTCTCCTTTCTGGCAAACTTCCCAAAGGTGCAGCCTTGAACGTTACCGACCCCGCCAATGCCGTATCGGTGCGGCAAGCTGTACAAATGCCATCTGGAGCAGTATTATCGTTGGAAGGCGGTGTGCAACAGCCCGGCGTTTATGCCATTAGCACTGATGCGGGTGGCAAGCAAGGTGCAATACTTCATACGCTTGCCGTCAACGCTCCCGCGTCGGAATCCATAATGACGACTTTTTCCGGAAATGAAATGACAACTGCTCTCGCCCGATTTGTTCCCGAAAAAGACCAAATTCGCGTAATGAGCGACTATCGCAAAGCCAGTATTGAAGCGCTGCGAACAAGCACGGGTACGGAACTATGGCGCGTATTTTTGTTGGGAGCAGTGCTGGCGGCGATAGCAGAAATGCTTGTGGCGAGGCGTGTTGCTGCGGGAACGTAGTGTTTGCGCACATTTCCGACATTCGTGCCGGGAATATCAATCATCGTTTGTTCTTTTTATCGCTAATTCGCGGAATTTGGATAATTTTGTGCCTTCAAACGGCAATATCACTCTATTTTCACCAAACTATCGTTCTCATGGACTTTAACCACACTATCGCTATTCTCGGCGGCGGCAATCTCGGTATCGCTATTGCGCAAGGCTTAATCGTTTCGGGGCTGCTTCCCGCCGAACACATCACTATCACGCGCCGCAGAACGAGCCTTCTTTCCGACCTCGCCAAACAAAATATTAACGTCACGGCTGATAATGCCGAGGCGCTAAAAAACGCCAGCATCGTTATTTTAGCGGTACAACCTCAGCAGCTCAATGAGGTTTTGACGGACATCAAAAAAGAGGTTAATCCGAAAAAGCATATTATTATTTCTGTTGTTTCTGGCGCAAGCATCGCAGAAATCACGAAGCAACTGGGCAAAAATGCGCCCGTTGTCCGTGCTATGCCAAACACTGCCATTGCCATACGCGAGTCTATGACGTGCCTTGCCGCCGACACCGAACACCAAAAAGCACTCGGCGTGGCACAGCAAATTTTCGATACCGTCGGCGCAACCGTCGTTATTCACGAAGAGCAGATGACCTCCGCAACGGCGCTCTGTGCCTGCGGTATAGCATTTTTTCTTCGTGCTATTCGCGCCGCATCGCAAGGCGGTATTGAGATTGGCTTCCATGCAGACGAGGCTATTAAAATGGCAGCGCAAACGGCTCGTGGAGCCGCATCGTTGCTGCTCTCCGGTAGCCATCCCGAAAGTGAAATTGATAAAGTAACTACCCCGCGTGGCTGTACAATTGCCGGGCTGAACGAAATGGAGCATCAAGGCTTCAGTTCTGCCTTGATACGCGGCATTACGACTGCCTCTGATAAAGCAATGAATCTCTATGTGGCTAAACCTGTCAAAAACTAATCTGATTATGAAGCATCCTTCATTTGCAACCCGCACGAAACCTTGTCTTTTCATCCGTGCGGGTTTTCTTTTTGCTGCCCTTGTCTTATCTTCATCGTTCCTGACTGCGTGTGCAACACTCGCGGCGGCGGCACGCTCAGGCGGCGGCAATGTGAGTGAAAAGCCGATTGTGCGCGGTGTGCGTGTGTTTGGTGGAAGCGTTGAAACTGCTCCGCCAATTATTACTCGTGCCGCACAAAATATTTTTTCTGCTACTCAAGGCACAACCCCGCCAAACAGTTCTTCTAACGTGCTGGGAAGCAGTTTTGTGACGATTGAAGTTGATGTGCAAAGCCCTGTGCAACCGACGTTTGCTGTGACATTGGTGCATTGCGATGCGCTTTGGCGTGAGGACAAGAATATGATTATTAACGATCCATCCTTGCGAATAACACAAATTCAGGTGATGCAAGCAAACAGTTTTTCGCGCTATTTCACGCACCGCGCCCGCTTTACCGTGCCGAATAACGAAGTACAGTTGCGGTTTTCCGGCAACTGGAAAGCGAAAATATTTGATATGGACGACATGAAAACACCGCTTGGCGAGGCACGATTTTTCGTTGTTGACGAGGAAGCAGAAGCCTCCATGAGTATTATTATTGACAGCTATGCCCCGCGCATTGGTGGAACAAGTTCGGCGGCGTATATGATTGAAGCCGCTATTAAAGCGCCACCGCAGTTTTTAGACGAAAATTTTCACACCGCCACGCTCTACCGCGCTTGGCGCTGGAACGAGCCGATAATTATTCAACAAAACACCGAACAGAGCCGTACCGATGTGCTGTACAGCCGCTCTTCCAAGTCAACGGTGCTGGGATTTTCGACGGCGCAAAAGCGCTTTCGCATTGCGTCTGTCCCTGCTGAAAATGAGTATCGTGTGCTGGATATTCGAGATGCTATGCGCTTTCCGGCGGCGACGGCTCCGTTCCGCTTTGCCCTTGCTGATTTGCGGCGCAATGGTACGTCCTTTATGCGGGCTGACGACGGAGCAATGATTACCGAAGGCGTTTCGGCAAGCAGAGATGAATATGTGCTGATGGAGTTTGTACTTGCCAGCGAGGGCGCTCCATCGTCGCGGGATATTGTTGTGACGGGTTCGTTTAATGATTGGCGCATACTGCCGGAGTGGAAAATGCAGTACGATTCGACGCTTTTTCAGTACACCTTGCGGCAGTGGGTTCGGCGGGGACGGCACAATTACGTGTATGCAACGGGGCAGTTCAACAAAGAAAAGAATACTGTTGAGCGTTTCGATTACGAAGAATGCGAAGGAAATTCCCTTTCGGTCAGTCACACATTTTTTGCGTTTTTCTATTATCGCAACCCGCAATTTGGCGGCTACGACGCTATTTTAGGCGTGTCGGCGATGAATACGGCGCGGCGCAATCGCTGAGTTTGCTGTTGTTTATCCAGACGATAAACCCGTTCTACGCTTGGGAAAGTGTAGAACGGGAAGATAGATTTGATGAGGTTTTAAGAGCGCAACCGACGCTGCTCCGGTGCTGCTTCAAGCGTCTTATCAACTTTGAATTGTGCAATACGGGATTCCAGCTGCTCGGTCAGGCGTTGAAGTGTATTGGAGGTCTGTGCGATCGCCGATACGCCCTCGGCAGACTGTGAAGCAACAAGCGCTATCTGCTCGACGTTGCTGGCAATTTTTTCGCTGGTCGAGGTCTGTTCGCGGCTTGCTTCGGCGATGCGTTGTACCATTTGCAGCACACTTTCCGAACTTTTAACGACTTCCTGAAGCGCCTGCCCTGCTTTTTCTGCTAAATCAATGCCTTCGCGGACTTTATTACTCCCTTGTTGCATTGCTGCCACTGCGCCCGATGACTCGCGCTGAATCGTCGCAATCATGCCCGAAATCTGTTTTGTGGCTTTTTGTGTGCGCTCGGCAAGTTTGCGGACTTCATCGGCAACAACCGCAAATCCGCGCCCTTGGTCTCCGGCACGTGCCGCTTCAATCGCCGCATTCAGCGCTAAAAGATTGGTTTGGTCGGCAATTTCGGTAATCACCGAAACGATTTCGCCGATTTGTGCGCTGGAATCGCCAAGCTGCCCGATTGTTTCTGCGGATTTCTGCACGACGTGGGCGATTTCATTCATTTTGCCCACTGTTTGCGAAACAATTTCACTGCTTCGGCGGGCAATTTCACCGTTTTTCACGGCAACAGTCGCCGTTTCACCGGCATTGCGGGAATTAGCACTGATAGTGTCGGTCATATTGTCCATCGCCGCAGAAACCATCTCTGTTTGCCGCGCTTGGTTCTGTACACCCGATGAAAGCTGGTCTGCACCAGAACTAATATGTGCCGTCGAATCGGCAACCGTCATCACGGTTTCCTGCACTTGTACAATCAAATGGCGCAAACTCAAGATCATTGCCTGAAGCCGTGAGCGGAGTTTCGCAATCTCGTCTTCGGTTTTGCCCAAACGAATATCTTGGGAAAAATCCCCTTCAGCAAGCGCGTCAATCGTCCAGAGCAAATCGGCAACTTCCTTTTCCAAATATTGCTTTGAGCGCTCAGTTTCTTGCTTGGCAACGTTCACTTCGCCCAAAACGCGGGTAATATCGGCGTTGGACTGATTCACCTCTTCAAGCATTCCGTTAATACTTTTGACCATAGAGTTGAACGATGTGCCAAGCTCGCTTAATTCATCGTGAGTGCGAATATCCAAGGTCACGTTGCTATTGCCTGCCGCAACTTGTTTTGCTGCTTCGTTCAGGGCGGAAATAGGCTTGGAAATTATTCGTGCTAACACAAAAGCAATGACAATGCCCGCGCCCAGCGCCAAAACTGTGATGATGAAGAGCGCAGTCCGCGCTTGCGTACCAGCCTCCGTGAGGTCTTGCAGTGACATGGCGGATTTTTCTTCGGCTATTTTCACAATATCATTGGCAAGCTGTTCAGCGGCACGGGCATTATCGGTGTATTTTATATAAACGGCTTGAACACTTGCGTCGCGTTGCATGACAACAGCAAATGGCTCGTTGCCATCGGACTTCAAATAAATTTCACTTAAAATATCACCAAAGCCCTTTGCATATTGGTCAACACGTCCGGCAAGCTGTTTGAGAGGCGCTTGTATCGCGGTATCGCGGGAAATCTCTGCGATTTTATCCACCAAAGCTCTTGCTTCTTTTGCGGAATTGGCAAATTTTTCGGCATTTTTCTGGTCTTGGGTCAGCATGAACTCCTTTTCGTAGGTAATCGCCTTGCGTAATTGCGATTCTACCTTTCGTGCTAAATATTTGATTTCCTGCGGTCCCGTAATAATGCTGGAAGCAACTGCCGTCACGCCAGAAAGCCGTACAATAGCAATGCCGGCAATCAATGCCGTCAGCACCAGCGCCGATGCAAAGCCGAAGAGAAGTTTCGTAAAAATGGAAAATTTCATCGTTGAGTCCTAAAACTGTTATGACAAGTATTGATTTTTGAAGATTTAGCCCTGTCCAAAAATGTCTCTATTATTTGATTAAACTGTTTGTTTACGCTATTGCTGGTAACAATATTTTGCTATACTGATGTCACAATGGCTTGGCTGGATTCTTAAACGCTGAAATTTAATATATTTAACCACATTAGAAAAATATTTTAGTTACATCCGGCAGCAGACCTCAAAGATTCCGGTATATACTGCGCACCTGTGGTGTTTTGCCATATTTTTTCATCATTCGGAAAAAGAAATTTGTTTGTGTGCTGCTTGTGCCTTATACTTGAAAGTTCGTAGCTTTTCAAACGCTCTGTCCCCTGTTGTCTATGTCTATTGCACCGCATTACGCCCAAGATACCGCTCAATCGGCGGCGCTCAAAGAAACGCTTGGTAACTCGCTTCTTATCAATACCGTCAAACTTTTTAGCCTTCTTGCCAAAGCAGACAGTAATGTTTCGCAAGCGGAGCGGGATTATGTGCGCTATTATTTGGATTCGATTTATCACGCGCCTGTAGCGCAATATCTCTACGAACAGTTTGAACATTTCTTGTCGGAAAATATAGATGCAGAGCAGGCTGCAGCGCAGATTCGTACAGGTTTCTCCTACGAAAATCGTGTGTTTATTCTGATGAAAGTCTATGAACTTGCCGCTTCCGACAGCATGGACGATGTCGAACGGGATACCGCACGACGTATCGGGCGGATGATTGGGCTTTCCGACCCCGATATTTGCAAGGTGGAAAGCATATACGACTTGCCTTCGTCGGAAACTTTGGCGCTTGCGAAAGAATCGGAAATTATTTCCATCCATATCGGCGATGATCCGCAGTTATACGATGTCGTCCTACCCTTCCCACTTTTAGATGTGGAAGTATTCAAAATTCGCAGCATTTATATTATTCTCCAAAAAAATGATAAGCACCAAGTGAAAGTTGGTGGGGTGCCGATTGCGGGAAAAACGTCGCGTAATCTGCTCAATGCAACGAAAATTCAGCATAATCAAGCCATTACGGTGGACAATTATGCTATTAACTTTGAGGATTTAAGCTATTATTTTCATCTCAAAACCAAGACCCTACTTGGCTTTGCGCTTTTTGTCTCTCGTCGTATCAATCAAGAGCGTAAAATGACGGAATTCGTGCTTTCGCAAATGCCGAGTATGGACGATGTGCTGCTTATTGAATTTACCAAACTCTTTATTATTCTCACACCACTCGGAATGACCGATTCCGATCTGGGAAAGCTGGCAAATGCTTTGGTTATCAATGGTCGTGCGGTTGAATCCCAAGTATATGTCAACCTCAATGATAGCATTCTTATTGGTAATTGCCCAATAAATTTGCGCAAACTCGCCTTCCAATACGGCTTAGAGAGCGAAGTTTTTACGTTTAATCCCAAAAATGTGACCTGTACAATCGGGAATTATGTCGGCTGCGATGTTGTTTTTCCTGATGGTATTTCCAAGCACTGGCAAATTCGTGTTACTCGCAAGGAGAATGCCGATGGTTCGAGTGAATATACGCTTGACCCGACGGGCTGTCCGCATCGTATCGGCTACAATGGTAGGACGCTGAAAAAGCCAGAGGTTGTTGCGGCAGAGTGTCATATTTTTATTGCCAAACAAGTGCTTCACTGCTCGTTTCTTGGTGGCGTTGTGCGCTCAGAGCCATTTCGTTTTCGAGATTTTATTGCCCGTAGTGTTCGTTTTTGCTTTCAAGATAATACCTTGGCATTAGATGATGTTTCGTTTGAAATTGATTACGGCGACCTTGTTGCGGTGATGGGACCTTCAGGATGTGGGAAATCGACCCTTTTGAACATTATCAATGGCTATAATAAGCCAAACGATGGCAATATCGAAATCAATGCTTACGATTTGCATCATGACTATCAGGCGCTCAAAGACTATCTGGGCTATGTGCCGCAAGATGACTTGTTGTTTGAGAACTTAACGGTTTATGAAAATCTCTACTATAACGCAAAACTGCGTCATCCTGATATGTCGGACGAGGAGGTCGCTGCGCTTGTTGAGCAGACGATTATAGATATTGATCTCGTTGAAAAGCGTGACATTAAAGCAGGAAGCCCTACACAACGCACACTCTCCGGTGGGCAGCGCAAGCGCGTCAATATCGGCTTGGAACTTCTTGCTGATGCGGACGTATATTTTCTTGATGAACCCACATCGGGCTTATCGTCCAAAGATTCGGAAAAAATTATTGAACTCTTGCAACGCTTGACGCTCAAAGGTAAAATCGTCTTTGTCGTTATTCACCAGCCAAGTTCAAAGATTTACAAACTCTTCAGCAAAATTCTTTTCCTTGATAAAGGCGGCAAAACGGCATTTTTTGGCGATAACATGGCAGCGCTGGCATATTTCAAAACGCACTCGTTAGAATCGCACGTCTCAGCAACGCCTGTCAATCCCGAAGCCGCCGCCGCAATGGTCGAATGCCCGGTCTGCAAAAATGTCGAGCCGGATTTGCTCTTGGAAACACTTGAAGAGCCGCTCCGCGATATTGACGGTGTGCCGCTTTCGCAACGGAAGTATGCTCCGATGTATTGGAAGGAAAAGTTTTTGGACTTCCGTACTTCCGTACATCGCCTGACGATTGAGGATAGTGAGCGCGTTTCATTGCCGCCGCCAAAACAGCTTTCTTGGAATGAAAAATGGGCGCAATTTACCTCCTTGCTCAAGCGCAATTTCACGAATAAATTTCGTGACCGCTCGAATCTGATTATTACCTTTCTTGAAGCCCCTGTGCTGGCGCTTGCTGTGAGTTTTATCTTGCGCCATGTAGCAGATTTGGGTGTGGAGTATAGTTTTTTTCAAAATGACAACGTTCTTATCTTCATTTTCTTAGCAGTTATCATTTCCACATTTTTGGCAATTACCAACAGCATTGACGAAATTATCAAGGATGCGGCAATTTTGTTGCGGGAGCGAATGTTGAATATTGGCAATGTCAGTTATTATGCATCAAAATTTATCACGCTGGTTGTATTTTCAATATTGCAGAATGCGCTCTTTATTGCTTTCGCCTTTCCGGTCTTGCAGTTACGAGAATTGTTCTTACCGTATTTGCTATTTTTAACGCTGGTGTCGGTCGTTGGTGTTGCCATTGGTTTGCTGGTTTCGGCGCTGCCGAATTTGTCTTCTAAAGCAGCATTTAACATTGTTCCGCTTATTTTGATTCCACAAATCATTTTTGGTGGAGCGCTGATTCCTTACAGCGAAATGGCGCATCTGAAATTCAAACCAGAGCGTGAAATACCGGAGATTTGCCAGATTATTCCTGCACGCTGGGCGTATGAAGGGATGATGACAATGCAGGATGCCTACAATAGCTTTCAAGGTAAAGACGATGCGTTACAACTTGTTGCTAAGAGTATTTTGAGTGTGTACGATGTGCGCGATGCTGCAACAAAAGAGCGTGATGCTATTATTGCCTCCGACTCAAACGCTGTTAATAATCCCGCGCTGCATACGAAACTCGCCGAGGTCAACCGAACTATCGAAGAAGCACAACGCAAAATTGATGATTATGAAAAAAATAAAAACACGCTAGACTCAGCCGTAGAGCAGCACCGACTCTTATACCAAGACAAATATGGCAACCAAGAAATTCATCGGCAAATAATGGAGGCTCAGGATAAATTCGGCGCTATGCTTGCCCGAGTTGATAGCACAACGGGAAAGCCTCTGATGGACAAAAACGATGCAGGACTATTCCATTATCCGATGCTTCTTGCTGAAAAGCGTATTCCCTTTTCAACGACAAGAATACCGACAATTTTCTATAACTCTATTGTCTTGATTCTCATTACCTTTGCGGCGATTCTTGCGGCATTAGGCTTACTCAGTATGCGAGAGCGACTGCTTGATGCGGTGCTTCGTCTGACCAAAATTTTCCAACGCCGATAAACTCCCTCAATGAAAGGCTACTAACGTGGCAATTTTTAAGCTAACTGACTCGCAACCTGTCGTTTTCCTTTTACCCGATGAGAACGACGAGCGCAGTGCTGCCTCCTTAGCAGGAATTTTGGCAGAGAAGAATGTTCCTTTTCACATTTTTGCTGACGAATACGATGAAGAACTCGCACCCTTTGCTGATTATATCCTTGATGATATAGCTTCATCGCCCTCGCCACCACACGTAGTGATTGATTGCGCTTTATTGCCGATGCCCACGCCGAATACGTTTTTGGTGGAAGCAATGATGGCATACCCAAATCTGACTCTTGTTTCTGCTACGCCAAATTTTACCGCAACCCAGCTTGCCTCAATGCTTGGCATTGCTAATACGGCGCGATTGAATCTGCTTCCGGGCATATTTTCGCCCGCAGGAATCGTTGAATTTACGTCGTCGCTTTCGATGTCGAAAGAAGCATTGTTCCAGACAGAGCAGTTTTTACGCGGCTTGGGGCTGCGTTTGGAGCGAATTGAGGATGTAGTTGGCTTTGTCATACCGCGCATCGTCGCTATGCTGGCGAATGAAGGGGCGTTTGCTGTGATGGAAGGCGTATCAAGTGCGGCAGAGATTGACGAAGCAATGCGGCTTGGGACAAACTACCCTAAAGGACCGCTCGAATGGGCAGATTCTATCGGCTTAGATACGGTTGTTATGCTCTTGGATGCGCTTTTTACTGAATACAAGCAAGAGCGTTACAGGGCTTGTCGTCTTATGCGGCAATATGCGGCTGGGGGCTGGATAGGCGAACGCGCAGGGAAAGGGTTTTATGCGTATTGAGCGTCATTGTGCGCTATTCCACAAGATTTTTATAGTTTTGTCGTACTTGGAGAAAACCAAATGAAACGTACATTTACCGCTCATATCGTCTCTGAAGGCGAGTGGTTTGTTGCTCAATGCCGAGAAGTAGATGTTGCCAGCCAAGGGCGTAGTGAGACTGAGGCTTTAGCAAATTTACAGGAGGCGCTTGAACTGCATTTCGAGGAGCCACAAGCAACTATTCTGCCCAAAATCGAACAAATAGAAGTGGAAATGGAGGTATAATGCCGATTCGAGGTTTGTCATTTCGCCTTGTTGCAAGCAAATTGAGAAAAGCAGGCTTCACAGAGTCGCATCAAAAAGGAAGTCACGTCAAATTTGTCAAACGCACAGAACGCGGTGTATGGACGGCAACAGTTCCGAAGCATAGTGAAATAGCGATTGGTACGATGAAAAGCATCTTGCGTCAGGCAGGAATAAGCGAAGCAGAATTTGATAGCCTCTAAATCCCTGATGGATTGGCGCTTTACAATACGACCAGACCACAATCAATCCAATGAAATACGCAAAAATCTACATTCCGATTCTTCTTCTCCTTTTGGGAAAATTATCCTTCACGCAGTTTTTTTCTACGGGGGAATTTGGTTCGGCGGAAAACCCGATTCGTATTGCGCTTGTTCCCTCGCAAGAAGCAGGAAAGGTTATCAACAGTACCAATCAACTGATTGCGATACTAAAAGAAAAAACAGGCTATTCGTACACAATTTATACTCCATCGAACTATATTGTCGCTGTCGAAGCATTTGGCACAAACAAAGCAGACATCGGCTTTTTGAACACCTTTAGCTATATTCTGGCAAATAGCAAATACGGTGCAGAGGCAGTTCTAAAAATTGTGCGCCGTAATGGTGACACGACGTATGGCGGACAGTTTCTTGTTCACAAGGAAAGTGGTATTGATTCTCTATCACAATTACAAGGAAAGCGGGTTGCCTTTGTTGATCCCGCATCGGCATCGGGATATATTTTGCCCAAAGCCCAACTTCAACAGGCTGGTATTGTTCCGGCGCAAGAAGTTTTTGCACAACGCCACGACAATGTCGTGATGATGATTTATCAGCGTCGTGTTGATGCTGGTGCGGCGTACTACTCTGATCCCGACAAGAACACCGGTGAAATTCAAGATGCCGTGGCTCTTGTTCTCAAGCAATATCCCGATGCCAAGGACAAGTTAAAAAATATTGGATTCACCGAGCGTATCGCCAATGACCCAATTATGTTTCGCCAAGGATTTCCCCGTGAAATGCGTGACAAAATTGCATCCGCACTCATGGAATTTGCCAACACGCCGGAAGGTCGGAAAACAATGTCGGGTATGTATGGAATTGAAGGTTTACTGCCCTGCCGAAACGAAGACTATGAGCCGCTTCGCCGAATGCTCAAGCAACAAGGAATGGACGTAGAGGAACTCATTCGTAAGACAAAAAAATAATACCGTAAATTTCATCGTTCTCATTCATCGAATATGGCTACCCCTCTCGCCCCCATCACATATTCTGAGCCAACAACACTCTTGGAAGATTTAGCGCATTTCATTGAGTACATTGACCAGCACAAACCGCAATTTAGCTTGACAACGTGGCTCATGCAGATTAAACACGCTTACGCTCTTAATGCTCTGCTCGCTAATCCACATCAAGGGATGACTGAGCGTTCGCAGATGAAGTTTTATCCTCAACTGATGCTGTTTTATGCTCTCTTGCTAAATAGCGGTCTGTATCGCCTAGAGATAGAGCCAACGAAAGGTAAATATTTTCTTTTTCAGCCTGTGGCTGACCGTTTGGCAGTGTTTCAGTCCTTTACGCCCACAGAACAGTATATGGTTCTCTTGGAAACATTCTGGCACCGAACAGACTGGTCGGAGGATTTAGGTGATGGGTACAGTTTTAGCAGCTTTTTTATTCTACCGAATTTGGCAAATGATGCGGTAAAAACAAAGCCCGGCGCTAAAATCCATACTGAAACTCATTGGAAGTACGCAAATTTTGTTTTGTATCTCTCCTATTTTGGGTTTTGGCGTGTGGAGCAGGATACCAACAACAAAAAAAACTACGCCACTCCGCGACAGTTTGTCGGTAAAAACCTCTTTGCTACTGCTTTTGGTAATGCTTTTCTACCAGTTCTTCTTGAACACCGCCCTCTTAAGAAGTGGTATTCTGATTTTGTTGAGTCGGAACAGGAAGATGATGATAGTAAACTCCGTCCCGTCTTTTTCGAGCCATTTCAAGCACTCTTCCCTGAAGGTGAGTTGCGGCGCTGTTTGCCGGAAGATACAGCCGAGACGGACTTGCGACCGGGCGTGTATGTGTTCAAAGTATCGCTTGACGCATCGGTCTGGCGGCGTATTGCGCTTGATGCTCAACATACATTCGACGATTTTCACCGTGCAATTCAAAAAGCATTTGACTTCGACGACGACCATTTGTACCTTTTTGGGCTTGATGGTAAAGATTTTCGCTCGAAACAGCAAATCAACGACCCGCGCTCGTACGATTATGACAACGGCGCTGATGAAATCTTGATTGGTGGAGCTGGTCTGTATCCGAAACAGCATATTCGCTATCTTTTCGATTTTGGCATGAGTTGGCGTTTTGATTGTATTTTGGAAGAGATTTCGGTGGACGAACCGCCACTTCTCAAACCCGAAATACGCGCATCGCACGGCAAGAATCCCGTGCAGTACCCGTCGTGGGATGACGACGATGACGAAACAATCACCATTACATTTGTACAACCATGAAAAACATATCATTCTTTCGCAAAGCCACTTGCTATCTGCTTCTGATGGCAACAATGATGATTGGCTTACCGACGCACCAAAGCGCTTCAACGCTCGTGAGCGGCGCACTGCACCCTCTTTCGGCGAGTCTTGTTCCGGCGCTAAATACCTATCAGACGCTATCATTCCGCACTTTGCGGCTCTATATTCCGGGCAAAAAACCGCCACAGGATGTGATGGAGTTTAATGGTAAAAGCGTTGAAATTATGGGTTTTATGGCGGCACTGACGCAATTAGAGGATATTGACGAATTTGTCCTTGCTTCTTCCCCGCCGATGAATTGTTTTTGTCATCCGCCGCTTCGGGTGAATGAAGTCGTATTTGTGCAGATGAAAAAAGGTAAACTCACCCAGTACAAAGGCGGAGTGGTGCGGGTGCGCGGTAAACTCATTGTCAATACGAGTGTTGGCGATGAATTTGCCGATATTATGTACACCGTCGAATGTGATGAAGTTGTCTAAAAAGGCAATACTCAACCACAGTGAACCTCTCAAGTAAGTATCATGCCCTATCTTTACCGTCAGAATCTCCTTTCTCGCCTCCTGCGCATAGCCCTGTGCTGTGCAGCGTATTGTGCTGTTTTCGTCGGACTTCCGAATATGTCGCTCCATGCGCAATCGCTCACGATATACGATGTCAACGCATCGGCTTTTCCGCTTGTGCGAGCAAAGTTTTTTGCCCAAGATGCGGAGGGGAAGCCAATTCTCGACCTTTCCTCCCGTGATTTTGCTATTCGTGAAAATGGTGTGCTGCGCATTGTCACAAGTGCTACCTGCCCTCCTCAAGGCATCGCAAAATCACTCTCCGTCGTGTTGACGCTGGATGTTTCCGGTTCCATGAGCGAAGGTGTCGGTGGTGTTCCCAATCTAACACTTGCTCAAACAGCCGCACGTGCTTGGATTCAGGCAATGCCAGAGGAAAATGTTGAATGTGCTATCACGAGTTATGACCATAATAATTATCTGAATCAAGATTTTACGCAAGATCGCAAGCGCCTCATCAAAGCTGTCAATTCGCTCAAGCCAATGGGTGGTACGGATTACGACATGGGTCTTTTGAAGCCGATTGCGGGCGGGTTGTACGTCGCACAAAACGCCAAAAATAGCCGCCGCATCATTATTTTCCTCACCGATGGGCTTGGTGGTGGCAATGAAGAGCAGATTGTTGATGTTGCAAAAAACGATGGTGTCACGATTTATTGTATTACGCTTGGAATGTCTGCACCGGATATTTTGAAGAATATTGCCCGCAAAACAGGCGGCGAGTGCTTTGAGAACGTGACAAGCATTCAACAAGCCGAGCAGATTTACCGTGTACTACTACAACTCGCTTTAGGCAATCGCCCGTGCGAAATAGCATGGATGAGCGAGAAAGCCTGTAATGTTAGCCGCATGAACACGACGTTTTCTTTGCCTTCACGGGCGCTCTCGCAGACTCTCAGCTACGACATTCCGGCAAAAGCGATTACGGCGCTGGAGTTTTCGAGTGAGAATATTGGCTTTGGTGGAGTGCCACCCCGCTCTTCTCGTGAACTCAAACTTATCGTCCGCGCCCGCAATAGCAACTTCACTGTAAGCAATATCGAAAGCTCCGATGACCGCTTCAGCATTTCGCCAACCTATTTCCAGCTCAAACCGGGGCAGCGCAAGGTGTTGTCGGTGAAATTTACTCCGACCGATTCCGGGTATGCGTACACAAAATTTACCATCAGCGATAACGTCTGCGGAGGTCGTACACTCTATGCTTCAGGCGGTTTTCCGGGCAAAAAACCTCAGCAGACCACGTTGGCTCTCATTGAGCCAAATGGCGGTGAGAGTTATGTTGCCGGAAGTGATACGACGCTTGTTTGGAAAGGAATCATGCCGTCGGAAGCGGTGACTGTTGATTTTAGTCGTAATCGTGGTGCGTCGTGGCAAACCGTCATTCCCGCCACAAGTGGCTTGCGCTCGGATTGGCGTATTCCTACGCAGCCGACAAATCAAGCACTGGTGCGCCTCCGACAGATTCAAGCTCCAAAATTGTCGAGTTTCAAGGATTTTATGAGCAGTGCGGCATTTTTGCCCGATAGCAGAACGGCGGTAACCCTTGGTGCGGGCGGTGTTGCGCGGGCATGGGACATTAACACGGGGTCAATGGGGCAGATTTTTTTCAGCAATCAATTTGGGCAACGAAAAAATGCGGCTCTTCCGGGAAAACTTATTGTTTCACCGAATGGAAAATATGTCGTAGCCGGCTTCATTGAAGGAACCGTTAGGATTTGGGATGCACAGAGTGGTGATTTAACGGATGTGTATTATGACCATTTTGACGCAATTACAGCACTGCAATTTGCTCCCGAAAATACGGGCGCAAGCCGCATTGTGACGGCAAGTCTGGATAGTACCGCAAAGGTCTGGTACACCGAAAATGCCGAAACTATTCATACTTTTAAGCATAATGGTCCCGTCTATGATGCCGTCTTTTCGCCAGACGGCACGCTGGTTGCAACAGCAGGAGCAGACAGTCTTGCGATGATTTGGGACGCAAAAACGGGTGAACTTCTCTATAAACTTACCGCTCATAACGATGTCGTTTTTAGTGTTGCCTTTTCGCCGGATGGCTCGAAACTGCTCACGACCAGTGCTGATGCGACTGCTAGGATTTGGGATACAAAAAAAGGGATTGCATTAGAGCGGCTCGGCGGTCATAGAAGCATTGTTATTGCGGGGATATTTTCTCCCGATGGAAACCGCGTTGTGACGTGCAGCGCCGATAGTACGATAAAAATTTGGAATGGTAAAAATGGCGGGTGGGTGCAGAATTTACGCGGTCATCAGGGCGTTGTGCGCAAGGTTGTCTTTACGCCCGATGGTTCGGCGCTTGCCAGCGTGAGTGGTGACCGCACGGCGCGGATTTGGGATATTGAGACGGGGCGTACGGTACAAGTCTTGGGCGGCGCTGGGGCTTCGGATGAAGTGTGGTTGCGGGCGCACGCCGACCAAAATATGATGGCTATGAGTGGACACGCCGGAGAGGTCTTTGATATTGCATTCTCCCGCGATGGGCGATATGCCTCGACTGTCGGTACCGACCGTAAGGCGTATTTTTGGCGCGTTAATACGACGGCATCTATCTCCGTCGGTAGCACCTTTCAATCACGTCCGCTTGTCTGGCAGCCCGATACAAGCGCTGTGCAAGAGGTCGTTTCCCTTGCACCATTTACGATTACGGCACCGCGATTTGCCGCCCGCGATGTGAATATGGGGCGACAACTGCGCGGTGAAGCAAAGGATTCTGTATTGTCGGCATTTATTCAAAACAATGATTTATCGCCCTTGCGGATTGATAATATTGCGTTTTTGGGTGAAAATGCAACCGATTTCAGCATCGTTTCCGGGGCTGCGCCGTGCATTATTCCCCCGAAAAGCTCACGTAATCTTGAGTTACGCTTCCGCCCGCTTGGTACAGGCGACCGCACGGCAACAATGCGCATTATTTCACAAGCCGATACACTTCAATACTCTATCGTTGGTGCGGGTGCTTCGCCGCTTATTGTTGTGACAAATCGAACTATTGATTTTGAAGAGGTAAAAATTAAACAACAACGTGATACGCTCGTGGCAGTGTTGAAAAATGTTAGTTTGCAGCCCGTCGTCATCACAAGCATTGCTTTTGCTGGACCCAATACGTCGGATTTTCGTTTAGTAGGCAATGGAGCGCAAATCATAAAAACTGACACATCGTATATTTTGTATCCGCAAGCAACAATGTCTTTGCGCATTCGGTACAAGCCCACCACCGCAGGGCGAACTTCCTGTCAACTGCAAATTGGCTATAATGGCTTAGGAAGTCCGGCAATGGTGCAGCTTTTCGGGACAGGTGGCTCCACGATTTCCGCCTATATTCAAGGCTATGGGCTGAAGCCCAACCCCAATGCTGCCCGCAAGGATAGCGTCGAGTACCCGATCCAGTCCTTGCGTGTCGAAGAATTTCTGGCAACGACGATGCACCCGCTTTTGAACTATATCTTTTTCGATAATAATTCCTTTGCTTTGCCGAAGCGTTACAATCGGCTTTCGCCAGAGCAGGTACGGCGCATCATTGAGACCAAACAGCCGTTTGAAAAAATTCTTTCTGCCGAATCAACGCTCGAAGTCTATCGGAATATGCTGAATATCATTGGCAGCCGAATGGTGCTGAATACCGCATCAAAACTGACCTTAGTGGGATGTAAATCATCGAAAGAAAAATTTACTCTTGCTGCCCCCGCCCCATCCATTCTGCCTAAAAGCCGCACCAATACAGGTACGACAGATTCACTCGCAATCCCATCCAGTAGTGTGCCGACGCAAGCAAGCATTTCTGCGCCTTTTGGGGGGCTTCTTTCCCGTCTGACGGCACAAGATGACGTGCGGCTCTCCGAAGCACGGGCGCTGGCGGTGAAAGACTACCTGCACACGGTCTGGGGAATCGCTGAAGACCGCATCATAACGCAGTTTCGCATATTACCGGAAAAATTTTCCAATGAGCAGACACCAGATGGATTGGCTGAAAATCAGCGTGTGGAAATTATCCCGTCCACGCCTGACTTGACGGACGTGGTTATTTCCCAAGACACGTTGCGCGCGGTGATTCCGCCTGTGTTGAGACTTCGCACGAATGCGACCTCGCAAGTGAATCTCACTACATGGAATGTCACCATTGGGCAAAGCACTGGCACAAAAGCTAAACGCACAACTCAGACCCTTAAAAGTGTTAGCGGCACAGGAAAGCCGCTAGACCGCATAGAATGGAATACTTCGCAGGAAAATAATACCGCGCCGAAACTCACGGTTCCTGTGCAGTATTCACTCAGCGTTAATGATGAAAGTGGTGCGAACACTGTTGCTTCAGGGAGTTTGCCTGTCGAGATAGTTTCCATCGCAAAAAAACGTGCCGCTAAAATTGCTGACAAAGAAGTGAATACCTTTGGTTTGCTACTTTTTGATTTTAATAAGGCGGAAGTCAGCGGTCAAAACGCCAATATTTTGGAGATAGTCCGTAAGCAAATACGCACAGAATCTCGCATTGCGATTACGGGTTATACTGACCGCACAGGTAACGCTCAAACAAATAAAATCCTTTCTCTCCAACGTGCATCTGCCACAGCCGCTATGCTAAACCGCCCCGACGCAAGCATTGAAGGGCGCGGGCGCGAAGGTCTTCTCCACGATAATACCACCCCCGAAGGGCGCTTCTATTGCCGCACAGTGAATATTGTCATAGAAAATGCAGTGCGTTAAGCAAAATGCACAGTCCGTGTAGCTCTGAACGCTAGTGTTCATCAGGGCTGAAAGAAATATGCAAAAAAGAAACAAGAATTGCTATATGTGGAAAATTTTTCGCGTGGCGTATTTCGGGGAAAGTTCGTAAGTTTATTGTTCGTGCAGCATAAAAGAACGCACACCCCATAAACCCTATATTTGTAGCATTTTAGCGGAGTTTTGGCATGAAGATTCAACGCCGTTTTACGCAAGCGGGCGTAAACGTCTATGACCTATTTGAGTACACCTATCGCGCATCCACGCTGCGCAATACCGATGGTTCGGTGGTGTTCCAAATGACTGACATTGAAGTTCCGAAGCAGTGGTCGCAAGTCGCCACCGACATCCTCGCACAGAAATATTTCCGCAAAGCCGGCGTACCAGAAGTGGGCGCTGACGGTAAGCCCTTACTTGATGAAAACGGCACACCGAAAACAGGCGCAGAGCGCTCGGTCAAACAGGTTGTTCATCGCTTGGCAGGATGTTGGCGCTTTTGGGGTGAAAAATATGGGTATTTTGACTCTCCCGATGATGCACAGGCGTTTTATGACGAAAGCGCATATATGCTGCTTCGCCAAATGGCTGCACCCAATTCTCCGCAATGGTTCAATACAGGGTTAAACTTTGCTTACGGCATTACGGGGAAATCACAAGGACATTTTTACATTGACCCCGATTCTAAGGAATTGGTTGCTTCCGAAGATGCTTACTCGCACCCACAGCCGCACGCCTGTTTTATTCAGTCTGTCGAAGATGATTTAGTCAATGACGGCGGTATTTTCGACCTTGCCGTGCGCGAAGCACGAATCTTCAAATATGGTTCCGGCACGGGTACAAACTTTTCGTCTCTTCGTGCTTCCGGTGAAAAACTCTCCGGTGGCGGCTCTTCTTCAGGTTTGATGAGCTTTTTGAAGATTTATGACCGTGCAGCCGGAGCAATCAAATCCGGTGGAACAACACGCCGTGCAGCAAAAATGGTCATTTTGAACGCCGACCACCCGGATATTGAAGAATTTATCGAATGGAAAGCCAAAGAAGAAGAAAAAGTAGCGGCATTAGTAGCGGGTTCAAAAATCACTGCCAATGCACTGCAAGGCATTATGGATGCTGCTTTGGCGGGCGGTGCGGATATGAAAACGAATACGAATCTTGCCCGCGCTGTGCGTAAAGCCGTCATCGCAGAAGTGCCACAAAGCTACATTTTCCGCACTCTCGCACTTGTTGAACAAGGCTTTACGACGCTTGATTTTGACACGTTTGATACCCATTATGAATCCGAAGCGTACAATACAGTCAGTGGTCAAAATTCTAATAACACGGTGCGTGTAACGGCAGAGTTTATGCGGGCTGTGGTCGAAGACAAAGAATGGAATTTGATTAAGCGTACCACTGGCGGCGTTGCGAAAACCGTTCGCGCTCGTGAGTTATGGCGTAAAATCGCTGTTAGTGCGTGGAAATCTGCTGACCCGGGATTGCAGTACGATACGACCATTAACGAGTGGCATACCTGTCCGGCGGATGGGCGCATCAATGGCTCTAATCCTTGCAGTGAGTACATGTTCCTCGACGACACTGCTTGTAATCTGGCGAGCCTGAATCTTGCCCATTTTGTTGAGGAAGATGGCACATTCAAAGTTGATGATTTCAAGCATGGAGCGCGTATTTGGACGACAATCTTAGAAATTTCCGTGTTAATGGCACAATTTCCCTCAAAGACCATTGCCGAACTGAGCTACAAATTCCGCACGTTGGGGCTTGGGTACGCTAATCTCGGAACAATTTTGATGACGCAAGGTGTTCCCTACGACTCGCCGAAAGGTTTGGCGATAGCGGGCGCTATCTCTGCTTTGATGACGGGCGAGGCATACGCAACGTCGGCTGAAATTGCCAAGGAACAGGGCGTATTCCCGGGCTATGAGCCAAATCGTGAGGCAATGCTCCGCGTGATGCGCAATCACCGCCGTGCTGCTTACAACATGGCAGAAAATCAATATGAAGGCTTGAGTGTAAAGCCAATCGGTATTAACCACGAACTTTGCCCGCCAAACCTCATGGCTGCTGCTCGTGATGCCTGGGATAGAGTTGTAGAGATGGGCGAGAGATACGGTTATCGTAATGCCCAAACAACGGTTATTGCGCCCACCGGGACGATTGGCTTAGTCATGGACTGCGACACGACAGGCGTAGAGCCAGATTTCGCTATTGTGAAGTTCAAAAAACTTGCTGGGGGTGGCTATTTCAAGATTGTTAATCAGTCCGTACAAATTGCTCTTTCGCGTCTTGGTTATTCGGCGGCGCAAATAGAGGAAATTGAGAAATACTGCAAAGGACACGGTACACTCCGAGGCTGTCCGCATATCAATCGTCAATCACTCAAAGAAAAGGGCTTCACACCCGACGCGCTGGATGCCATTGAGAAACAGCTTGATGCGGTGTTCGACATAAAATTTGCTTTCAATAAATGGTCGCTTGGTGATGATTTCTGCAAAACGGTGCTGAATTTTACCGAAGAGCAGTTAAATGATTTTAGCTTTAATATGCTGGAGGCACTTGGTTTTACCAAGCAGCAAATAGATGAGGCAAATGAGTACATCTGCGGCACAATGACTGTCGAAGGCGCTCCACACCTGAAAAATGAGCATTTACCTGTTTTTGACTGCGCAAATAAATGTGGTTCAAAAGGGCAGCGTTACATCGCTTACATGGCGCACGTGCGCATGATGGCTGCCGTCCAGCCGTTCATTTCGGGTGCAATCTCAAAAACAGTAAATATGCCCGCCGAAGCGAGTGTGGATGACGTTGCCGATGTGTACATGGAGTCGTGGAAACTCGGCGTAAAGGCAAATGCACTCTACCGCGATGGTTCAAAACTCTCGCAACCTCTTAATAGCACGTCTGCAAGCGACCTCGATGAAGTTTTAATGCTTGGTGACGAAGAAACCCTCGACGAAACAAAAGGACCAAAAGAAGTTCAAATGCAAATCGTTGAGAAGGTCTATCACCGCGCCCAGCGTCGCCGTTTGCCGAAAAAGAGAACGGGGCATATCCGTGAAGGTTATGTAGGCGGACACAAGGTGTTCTTGCGCACGGGGGAGTTTGAAGATGGTTCGCTTGGTGAGATTTTTATTGATATGTACAAGGAAGGTGCTTCATTTAAGGGGCTGCTGAATTGTTTTGCCGTACTCGCCTCGAAGTCCCTTCAATACGGTATGCCGCTTGAAGAATTGGTCGAGACCTTCACCTTTACGCGCTTTGAGCCTGCTGGTTTTGTGGAAGGGCATGAAGCAATCAAGAATGCGACATCTATTCTGGATTACGTGTTCCGTTCCGTTGGTTATGATTACCTGAAGCGTAATGATTTTGTTCACGTCAAGGCAGTAGATGAGCCGCCTGTGAGCAATAAAACTGCTTCGCCAGAGCTTGGTAACCCTGCATCAAGCATCGCTACGACAATGATGCCTGAATCGGCGCTTGCGGAAGTTGCTTTTAGCAATGGTGGCGGGGCAAGTAATGGTAATGGTCGCACGGCACGTGTTGTCGAGGCAAAAGCGAAGGGTTACACGGGGGAGCAATGCTCCAACTGTGGTTCAATGCGTGTTAAGCGTAATGGCTCGTGTACCGTTTGTGATGATTGCGGTACAACAAGCGGATGCTCGTAAGCCAAAAAAGAGAATTTTTGCAAAAAGCCCGAATATTGGAAGCAAATATTCGGGCTTTTTTTTGTGATTTAAGGCGATGACACTGCTGATAAAACCTAGATTTGCCTCGTATTGTATTCCGAGAAGACGAGGTTTTATGCCGCTTTCTGAGTTTTTGCGCAATAATCTAAAAAATATCAAAAAAAATGCAAAAAATATTGTGATGTCAAGAAGCTAGGTTTGGCGGTATTTTGAGGGTATTTTTGGGTGTTGATTTTTGGTAGAATTGACAAATAAATTGGACGATTTGCAAAAAACATTTGCATATCTCGGAGAAAACCTCTAATTTAGCAGTCCGTTCACTTCACGACGGCACACGCTCTTCGACAATCACACGCCGCATAGTTTCAGATGCTCTCTTTTAGGGAGTAAGAAATTTCCGGTAAAATGCCTT
>CANHDJ010000015.1 GCA_947459425.1 Ignavibacteria bacterium | reverse complement strand
TTTTGATGACCGCAGAGGCGCGGAGGCGCAGAGAAGAAACGATAAAATTTTCCCAATACAAATTTGGATGCTTTAATAAAAATGGCTTCACTCTGCGCCTCCGCGCCTCTGCGGTCAAAAACAAACGAAAAATATGTACGGTAGTGAAAACCGATACCGTAAAAATACCTGATACCAACTCACGAAAATAATAATATTTCTCCATTTCTTTCCTAGATCCATGAATCGCTTCTTTTCTGCACTTCTCCTTTTATTTGCTTGCAGCACCCTTCTTCCGGCACAGCCTTCAGAAGTTCTCAATGCAGCAAAACTCCAGAATGCTCTGAAAAAACTCAACACACTCGGAAGCGTTCTCTACGTGGCAGCGCACCCCGACGATGAAAATACCGCATTTATAGCCTATTGCGCCAATGAGCGGCTTTTTCGTGCTACTTATCTTTCCATGACGAGGGGCGACGGCGGACAGAATCTTATTGGCAGCGAACAATCAGAATTACTGGGTATCATCCGTACGCAAGAACTCCTTGCGGCACGGCGCATTGACGGTGGAGAACAGATGTTTACACGGGCGCTGGATTTTGGCTTTTCCAAAACACCCGACGAAACCTTCAAAATCTGGGGCAAAGACCGCATCTTGGCGGATGTTGTTTGGGCAATTCGTAAAATGCGCCCCGATGTGATTGTAACGCGCTTCCCGACAACAGGCGAAGGCGGACACGGGCATCATACCGCTTCGGCGATTCTCGCAGGCGAAGCATTTGCCGCCGCAGGAGACCCCAATCGTTTTCCCGAGCAGCTTAAATTCGTAAAAGTCTGGCAGCCAAAACGCCTCCTTTGGAATGCGTGGTTGCCGATTATTGAAGCACGGAAAGCAAATGGTGGCAATGCGAATATTGCCCAATACCCGACCATAGACCTAAGCGCCTACAACCCACTTTTGGGCAAGTCCGCTACCGAACTTTCTGCCGAAAGCCGCTCCATGCACAAAAGTCAAGGCTTTGGTGTTAGTGCGCTGCGTGGCGAGGCTATCAATTATTTCGAGCATTTGGCGGGCGATTCGGCAAAGGGCGATATTTTCTCCGGTGTTGATATGACGTGGAATCGCATCAAAGGCGGCGCAGAAATTGGCAAACTTTTGGACGAAGCACGAAAAGCCTTCCAGCCGGAAAACCCCGCCGCTATTCTGCCCATACTGGCAAAAGCCTACAAAGCCATGAACGATGTACAGAAAGCCACAGGCGAAGATTATTGGATTCCGCAAAAACGTAAAGAACTTCTTGAAGTCATGCGCTCGGCATCGGGGATGTGGATTGAAGCAATTGCCCAAAACCAGCCTCAGCAGGGCGAGACGGGCTTTTCCGGCGTTCCGGGTGGCACAGTCCGCATTGCCGCTTCGATTGTCAGCCGCACACTGGGAAGCATTACGCTCAAGCGCGTACTGTTCCCATTCTCTGGCGATTCGATTATCGGTAAACCGCTTCAAGTGGGTAAATTCCAAACTATCACCGTTACGAAAACTATACCCGCTTCCACGCCGCTTTCGCAACCCTACTGGCTGCAAAGTGCGCCGGACAAGGGCGTATTTACGGTTGCCGACCAAACACTTATCGGGCAGCCCGAAAATAAGCCCGCGCTGGAAGTTTCCTTCATCGTCGTCATTGGCAATGAGGAAATCACCTTTACTGCACCCGTGCTGCACCGCCGTACCGACCGCGTATTGGGGGAATTATATCGTCCATTTGGCATCGCTCCGGCTGTTGCGCTCAATCTGCCGCAACGCGCTTTTGTGTTTGCTGATTCCGCAAGCAAAGAAGTGAGTGTATTGGTGCAAGCCAATACCCCAAAAGCCGTCGGAACAGTACGTCTGCGCTTGCCGGAAGGCTGGAAAGCTACGCCCGAAAACGTTCCTTTTGCGCTGACGAATAAAGGCGACGAAATGCGGGCGGTTTTCAGCGTGAAACCACCACTTGTGTCAGTAAACCCTGATGAATACGTTATTGCCGAGGCAAGCGTCGGTACAACAGCCACCACGACCGTTAGCAAAGGCATGACGACGATTTCCTACACGCACATTCCCGCGCAAATCCTGTTTCCTGATGCTAAAGCGCGACTAGTGCGGATGGAATTACGGAAAACGGTCAAAACGATTGGCTACATTGACGGTGCAAGCGACGACGTGGCAGAATACCTGAAACAGTGCGGCTTTGCGGTGACGATGCTCTCCGACGATGAAATTGAAACGGGGAATTTGTCGCGCTACGATGCGATTGTGAGTGGTATCCGCGTCTATAACGACAATGCCCGCCCGCGCCTTCGCCAGCAATACCGCCGTTTGATGGAGTATGTTGCTTCGGGCGGCACGATGATTGTTCAATACCAGCTTTCATCGGGCTTGGTGACGGACAGCATTGGTCCTTACCCATTCACACTTTCCCGCGACCGCGTTACCGAAGAGGATGCAGCAGTAAAAATATTGAAAGCTAATCATCCTCTTTTCAACGCACCAAACGTGATTACGGCACAGGACTTCGACGGATGGGTGCAGGAACGCGGTTTGTATTTCGCCAGCAAGTGGGACGACCGCTATGAGGCACTTCTTTCCTGCAACGATGCCGGAGACACCGAAAAAAAAGGCGGAATGCTGCTGGCACGGCATGGCAAAGGCGCGTTTATTTACACTGGCTATGCGTGGTTTCGTCAGCTTCCGGCAGGAGTCGGGGGCGCATACCGCATTATGACGAATCTGCTCCATGCAGCACAAACACTCAATGCGGCGGGTCAGCAGCCTGTAAAGGCGGAGCAGAAAAAATAGGATAAATGCTTTCAACTTCGAGTTCGAGGGTCTCGCTTCCCAGCGAGGCTCTCGATTTGGTGTAACAGGTGCGGAAAACCACTTTCGCACAAGTTGCCAGGCAGATGAACTGCATATCAGCCTTGCAACGGTAAAAACCATATTGCCAAGATGTACGGGAAATTGCACGTAAATTCTCGTGGGGAAGCGGCGGCAAAGTTATTGGGAAATGACACACTACCTTTGCGTATTGCAACAAACAAGCGGAAGAGATGATCCTTGACCGTACCGAAGAATAATCGCACATAAAAAAAATACAAAATTTTCCCGATGGTGCATGAGAAGCGGGGTGGCTACGTTTAGGAAAGTAGTTCTCTCAATTCATTCCTGCAAATTTTCTGAAAGGCTGTTTGAATAGTCAAACAAACTTGCAACTCGTGGTCAAAAACCCGCACAATGCGGGATATTATCCCCCTTCTTACTCCGCCGAATTTCTGGGTTTTTCTTTTGACATTGGATTTTTTTCTCTCCTTATTTTTGGACACTCTGTGCCGTTAAAATATTACTCTGTATTCTTTTATAGATTTTCTTCTGTTAAATAATTGATGTTGCAACACCGATTGTAACGGGTTTTTCGTTACATCCGACACTAGCGCGACGGGGGGTGAATTTGGTATATTGCGTTTTGCTAATTCTTCTCCATTCCTTTCAGCGTAAACCCTTGCTTTGTTATGATTCTGCGATACTTTTTACTCCTCATTATGTTTTGTGCATCTGGTGTCAGCACATTTGCACAAAATGGCAACGTTTCCGGCTCAATTACAGGCATTGTAAGCGGAGACACGGCACAAATTACTTTAGGCAACGATCAATATCTTGTTCGTCTATCTACAACAAGTAATGGTTTCCAGTTTAGGAATGTTCCGATTGGTAAGTATTTTGTAAAGGTAGATATATCAGGCTATTCTATCAATCCGGCAAAAGAGGTTACGATTGGTGCAAACGGCGCAGTAAGCGGTGATGAGCTAAATTTCACAATCAGCAAACTACCCTCTGTTGATAATAGTGGACGATTTACCTTTGCTTGGCAAGAAGATAAAAGCCGTTCAGGGCAACAACAGACAGCATACGTGAACAAGCGTCCTGAAATTACTTTCCTCAACGAAAAGATTCAAGGTACAGACATTGCCGCTGCTGAAAAACTACTATTTTCCTACAACATTATCGTTAGCAATGAACGACAATCATGGAATCAAGAATATGTTTATCGGTTACTGGAGACCATGAAAACAATACCACAAAATGTACGCAATCCATACAACGAGCAGTCCTTAAAGCCCTCCAAATGGGTTCTTACCAACCAATTCTTGCCCGATGATATTACGATTGAATACGGACAAAGCGGCAATAGGGTGATTATTTCTGAAGCAGCATTTGTCTATGCCACCCCTCAGGTTGTGATGATTGATGGTTTGCGAGGTAATTTCTACTCCCAACGGCTCCATCACGCTCTTGTACAATATGTGACGCAGAACGGACGCGATAGTAATGCTGTCGAGAGAATATTGCAAGAACGATACGGATGTTCTGTGAGAATACCCAATTACAGCCAACTAACACGTAATACGACGAAAGAAGATGCCGGACGTTTTCAGCGATTCAAGCCGTCTGAATTGGTGAATATTATCAATATGTTTGAAGAAATGCCTTCGGGTTTTCATGTTATTAGAGATCTGCGATATTTGGCGCGTCGTCTTGATGGACAGCCAAATCCTAAATATCTATCTGCTGCGGCAGTTGCTTGGACTTCCGAAGGTTATATTGAGTTCATGGAAACTGCTTTTACTTCACCGATAGAACACACTCAAAGGCTTGTTTTACATGAAAAAGCTCATTTTATGTGGGCACATCTTTTTTCAGATAGTCTCAAAGCAGAGTGGATTCGCTTAGGGGGTTGGTATCCGAATCCGAATGATGCTAATGGCTGGTCAACCACAAAACAAACGGAGTTTGTTTCTGCATATGCTCATGCGGTAAACCCCGACGAGGATATGGCAGAATCTATCGCATATTTTGTTCTTCAGCCGGATAAACTTCGCTCTCGGTCGTTACCTAAATTTGAGTTCATCCGCGACCGCATTATGCAAGGCAGCCGCTATATTTCTCGCATTCGTCCTGATTTGACATTTGAAGTTCTGAATTTGTTCCCGGATTACAATTATCCCGGCAAAATCAAAAAAGTGGATATTACTGTCGAAGGTAAGCCAGACGAGGACAAGAAAATTACGGTTGAATTACGGCTTGAAATTGTGAAGCGCTCTTTTGAGGGGGCAACAAGAGCAACGGCGAGAGTTTTCAGCGAAATCGGGACATACTTTGATTTGCATTGCCTCCCTGTTCGAGGTAATGATACGTTGTTACGTGGCACATACACTCTCAGTAAGGCAGCAAAAAATGGGCTTTGGCGGACCCGACCAAATTGTCATTTCAGATAGGCTTGGCAATCAACGTTTTGAAGGCACGGATGATTTTAGTTGGCGGCTGTTTATCAACAATCCTGAACAAGATACGGTTGCGCCCAAGTATGTGCCGAAAACACTGGCTCTGGCAGTTGGTGATACAACAGTAGAGGGCAGAAAAGTACAGCGCTTGCGTGTGCGTTGGAAGGTAGATGAAAACCGCAGGATGCGCCAAAATGGACCTGTTTATGTACGAAGCATTGCAGAAGGCTCTGACCGAGACAGTTTTGATGATTATGGAGCTTACAATGTAACAACAGCTACCGCAACGGTTGATCATTTTATTACCGAGTATCACCCAACAGCGAACTATCAGACAACTTTTGTAGTAATGTTTGACGAAGCCCTGAATCAAGGCACACAATACTTTTCGTCCTCTGCGCTTGATGAGCGGTCTCCTGTGGTATATATCAAAACAAGCAATCCGGATTCAATACCTCCTGAAATTGACCTCAAAAAAATTACCGTACGTGCAAGACCGACAGTACCGGAAGCGCCTAATGGCGAAACTTTTGTGACCATTGAATACTTTGCCCGTGACGATAAGTCAGGTTTAGGAACAGTCAATTATCGCTTACTTGACCCGCAAGGCATCTCACACTTTGAATATCATTATCACGACAATTTCTATCAACTTTTCTTCAACGGTGAGCCAACAGCATGGAAAAAATACACTATCAGTGTCGTTTTGCCACGCGGTTCGGTTCCCGGAATTTGGGGCTTACAAGCGATGGAGTTATACGACAAAGCTGGAAATAGAAGAAGCTATAATTTTGTGGAGACCATTCGCTTCGATATTCAAGACAAACCCATTTCAAGCAATGCAACTCCTCCAAGATTGGAAGTGAGTGCGACCATGCTTGATTTTGCGACCGTTAATGCAGGACAAAGTATTGAGCGCATTGTTACACTTCGCAATCCGGCAACGTCTTCAGAAGGCTTGAGTGGTGCGCTTGGCATTACTCCCATGGGAAGTAGTTTTAGCTTGGCGAGCAGTAGTGGCGGTTCGTTTAGTATTCCCATCGGGCAAACTCTCAATGTGCGAGTTCGTTTCAGCCCCACTACCGCCGGACAACAAAATGCGAACCTCATTATTACAAGCAGCACAACAAGTACCCCAACTATTATTCCTCTTGTCGGTATCGGTAATGCAGCTGTTGTTACTGGTAATACCGTTGTTCTTCGCAATTTCAATCCGCAAAGCAACCAAGCCGTTTGGCAGCTTGACCGTACAGCTCCGCGTGACAGTGGTTTTATTCACGGTACAAACATCGGATATGACCGAGCAAAAGCAAGTGCATTTACGTTGCCAAATGGGCAGCGTCAGGCACAACTTAAAAGCGTTAATGTATGGTTCGCTTTCAAACGCACAGGGCTGACAAACCAAACCTATCGAATAGACATCTACAATGGTACTGCCTCGATCGGACCCCAAGGACAACCCATTGCAAGCCGTGAATATCGACTTGCGGGCGTAAATGCCCTAAACACAAGTGATTTGACCGTAACACTTCCCGTCGGACAAACTGTACATAATTTTGATAATGTAATAGTAGGTCAATCATTTTTTGCAAGTGTGGATTTTGGTGTGTACGGACTGGCGGATGCAGCAAATACAGCCATTGTTTCAAGCGATAGACTTGGGAGACGTGTGCCAGAGGACTGGGAACGCGCTGTAACAGGCGTATGGTACAATATGTCTGATGTGTGGTTCACAACACGCAACGATGGCTGGAATATGTGGATTGAAGCGGCTGTACAACTTTCTCCAACAAGTGTTCGGAATGATTTGTCAGAAAAGTTTTCACTTCGCCATTATCCAAACCCGTGCAGCGACTTGACAACCATCCAATATACCCTTTCGCAAGCATCACACGTCCAGATTGAACTCTATTCCCTACTCGGCACACGTCTTGCAACGCTTGTGCAGGAGCAGCAAGCCGCAGGAAACTACGTTGTTCCCGTGGATGTGCGAACATATCCAAGCGGTCAGTATTACTATCGTCTGAGTGTGAATGGTGAGTGGGTTTCGCGGTCTTTACAGGTGGTGCGGTAACAAAAACTTTTTAATTCCTTGAATTCAAGCCTTTTCAATTCAAACATTGACTTCTCTTATGAGAACATACGTTCTTTTTCTAGCATTGTGTACGATGCTCATTCAAACTGAATTACGTAGTCAAACCTGCTCTGGCACTCAATCACTGACTGCAAATACCGGATCGTTCAGCGATAGGGCTTCTGGTGACGTGTACGGTGATAACTTAGATTGTCGCTGGCTTATTCAGCCTACAGGAGGTCGTAGGGTTACGCTTTCTTTTACGCGCTTCAATACTGAGCAAAATGTGGATTTTGTTACAATCTATGACGGTTCGACAATCAGTGATCGTGTTCTTGGAAGATTTAGCGGTTCTTCCTTGCCCTCATCCGTAACTTCGAGTGGTGGAGCAATACTTGTTCGATTTACTTCCGATGCGTTTGTTGGCACGACGGGTTGGACGGCAAGCTATGTTACCGAATCTGAATCCGCAATCAATCCCGCTCAAATCCAGTGGGAAAAAGTGAATGCTCTGGGAGATAGAAACATCACTAGTTTTGCCTCGCAAGGAAATACATTATTTGTTGGTACAGGTAGCGGTATTTTTCGCAGTTCTGATAATGGAACATCCTGGAGCATTGCAAATACTGGTCTCGGAACGAACCTTGGTATATCAGTAATGGCAGCGAATAACACTAATGTTTTTGCAGTTGCTCGTGGAAACCTTCTAACAAGTGTAGATTTGGGCAACTCATGGGTCAGTGCAAGTACAGCTACAACGATATCCTCTGTCATTACTCATCGGGATTGGGTATATGTTATAAGTGCTGGTGATATTTTGCGTACTGCTAATAATGGTATAACATGGCAAAATGTTTCCAATAATCTGTTTGCACGTTCAGCAATTTCCATTATTTCAGATGGTACGCGGCTCTTCGTTTTCAGCCAGCGCGATAACTTTGTAAGCAATGACAACGGCAATTCTTGGCAATTATTTGCAAATACGAATAGAAGCATTCTGAGTCCAGTGATTTTAGGAAACGATATATTTGGGGTTTCCTTTGACGGGACATCAGGAATTGCTTGTGGATCCAGTGGTTTGTTAGTGAATCGTAACATTGCAAGTTCTTGGGCTTCTCTTCGGACAATAACAAATCCAACCATACTTTTTACACTTGGAAATTCAAATCTTTTTGCCGGAGTCTGCACTAACAATGGTGGTCGTATTTTTGTTTCCACGAATAATGGTTCTACTTGGACCCAAGCCAGTAACGGAATTCCTGCGGGTTTAAGTGTTGGTGCTATCAGCGCATTTATTTGGGTAGGACAGGTATTATATGTCGGAACGGCGGCAGGTGGTCTCTTTCGCACTCCACTTGCAATCACAACCAGTATTTCACAGGAAAATACCAACGTAAATAACAGACTTTCGCACCATCCCAATCCATGCAGCGATTTCACAACCATCCAATACACCCTCACGCAAGCCTCACACGTCCAAATTGAACTTTATTCCCTGCTCGGCACACGCCTTGCTACGCTTGTTCAGGAGCAGCAAGCCGCAGGCAACTACGTTGTTCCTGTGGATGTGCGGACGTATCCGAGCGGTCAGTATTACGTTCGTTTGGGTGTGAATGGTGAATGGGTTTCGCGGTCGTTACAGGTTATTCGATAATTTTTTTGCTCCCAAGCCCCACAGCACAACATTTGTCGGAATGCTGCTTCCAAGGGTAATACGTGCCATTTGGAAATTGAAACTGTTTGAAGTTTTGCAATTTACTTGAGGAAAAATTCCCGCACACGGTTTGTGTAGGCGGGTATATGGTCATATTCCATCAATTTAATGCGCTTCCGCCCAATTTTTTCCCGTTCCCATTTCCACCAAAACCGGAACATCACCAAGTGACAGTGCGCCTTCCATGCAGGTTCTCACAAGTTTTGGCAGTGTTTCCGATTCGCTTGGGTGCATCTCGAAGACTAATTCATCGTGAATTTGCAAGAGCATTCGGGATTGCATCGCCCGACGCTTCATTTCTTTGTACACCGCCGTCATGGCGAGTTTCATTATCTCGGCTGCCGTGCCTTGGATGGGCATATTGATAGCGGCGCGTTCCGATGCCGTGCGGTCTGCGCGGTTTGGACTGTTGATGCCCGGATAATACTTGCGTCGCCCCAGAAGAGTCGTGGCGAAGCCGTTTTTGCGCGTGGTTTCGATAGTGGAATCAATGTACTCCTTGATACGCGGATACTTTGCGAAGTAGTTATCAATAATAGATTTGCCTTCGGTGCGAGAGATTTTTAATTGTTGCGCCAGCCCGAATGCGCCCTGCCCGTACATCACCCCAAAATTGACCGTTTTGGCAATACGCCGCATATCGCGGTCAACATTTGCCACATCAACATTAAACAGCACCGAAGCCGTTGCTGCGTGTACGTCCAAGCCGTGCTGGAATGCGCTGACGAGAGTTTCGTCTTTGCAAATATGCGCCATAATGCGCAATTCAATTTGCGAATAATCCGCCGAAAGCAGCACCGTTTCAGGGTTTTTGCTCGTGTCTGCGATAAATGCTTTGCGAATTTCTCGCCCAAGTTCGGTGCGAATAGGAATATTCTGCAAATTCGGGTCGGTCGAAGACAAGCGCCCCGTACTGGTCACGGTGGGATTGTATGTGGTGTGGATGCGCCCCGTGTGCGGCTTGACAAGGCGCGGAAGCGCTTCGACGTAGGTAGATTGGAGTTTTGCGAGTTGCCTATATTCCAACACCCGCTCTGCTATTGGATGTTCGGCGGAAAGCTCGTCCAACACCGATGAATCCGTGCTGAAGCCTGTTTTGGTCTTTTTAACGGGCGGAATCTTCATTTTTTCAAACAGGATTTCCCCTAGTTGCTTCGGCGAATCCACGTTAAATTCTTCCCCTGCATCGCTCCAAATCTGGCTTTTGAGCTTTTCGGTTTCCGTGCGAATCATCGTGGAAATACTGCCAAGAGCAGCCGTGTCAATGGCAATACCGTTGAACTCCATTTCCGTCAGCGCCTCTATCATCGGAAATTCTACGGTCGTCGCAAAGTCTCGTAAATGCTGCTCTTCAAGCTGTTCGCGCAATTTGTTGTAGAGACGCAAGGTAACATCGGCATCTTCGGCGGCATACTCGGAAACCCGCTCCACAGCGACGTTTGCCATCGAAATTTGATCTTTTTTCTTCTCGCCGATAAGCGCCGAAATGGGAATTGGCGCGTATCCAAGCCATTTTTGCGCTAATGCGTCCATTCCGTGCTGCATATCGGAATTGAGAACATAGCTTGCCAACATCGTATCAAAGCCGATAGGAGCGACTTCCACGCCATAACGCCGCAAAATAAGAGCATCGAATTTTGCATTTTGACCACACTTTGGCACATTCAAATTTTCAAGAAGCTGCTTGATGGGCGCAAATGCCGCAGGGAAGAGCCATTCTGTGGAAAGCGCCTTTTTATGCGGCTTCTCCGGCATAGAGAATAAGTCTGTTTGAACGCTGCCCTGAACGCTGCCCTGAACGCTGCTTTGCTCCGATGTTTGCTCGGATTCCGGCGGAGGAACGTCGGCAAATGCTACCATCGGGACATAAAAAGCACGTCCTTCCTGACCGCAGAATGATAACCCGACCAGATTACACGCCATTGCATCCAAACCATCGGTTTCCGTATCAAATGCAAGCATTGGTGCGCTTTCCAGTTCCTTTGCCATTGCAAAGATTTTCTCCGGCGTATCGGCGGTGATGTACTCGTGGGGGATGTCTTTTAAGGTTTGAAGCGGTGTTGAGGATACTTGGGGTGCATCAGCCTCGGAAGCCGATTTACCAGAAGCAAGGTCTGGTGGGCTTCCGACAAGAAATTTCCCAACAATCGTGCGAAAACCCAATGAGAGGAAAAATTCTTTGAGCGCCTCGGCGTTTGGTTCTTTGCGGATAAAGTCCTCCAGCGTGTGGGCAACGGGGACTTCGGTGTGAATCGTGACAAGTTCTTTGGAGAGAAACGCCATCTCGCGGTCTGCTTCCAATTTTTTGCGGACGGAATCTTTGATAGCGGGCAGATGGTCATACACATTTTCCAGTGTGCCGTACTCTTGAATAAGCGGTATCGCGGTTTTTTCGCCGATGCCTTTTACGCCCGGCACATTATCCGAAGCATCACCAATAAGCGCCAATACATCAATTACTTGTGCCGGAGCAACACCAAATTTTTTATGCACTCCGGCAATATCCATTACCTCGTATTCGCCCAAAGAAAAGCCCGGACGAAAGAGTTTTACGTGGTCATTCACTAATTGGCAATAATCTTTGTCGCTCGTCAGGCAGTAAATATCCACGTTTCCGGCAGCACTGAAGCGCTTTGTGAATGTGCCGACAACATCATCGGCTTCATAGCCAGGCATCTCGACTTGAGGAATATTCAGCAACGTTATCATTTCTTTGATGCGGGCAAGCTGCGGCACGAGTTCTTGCGGGAATTCGGGACGATGCGCCTTGTAGCGGTCGTAGAGTTCATGCCGAAAGGTGGGAGTGGGCGTATCGAACGCAATGCCGATATATTCAGGCTTTTCTTTGTTCAAGACTGTTGCCAGAATATTGGCAAAGCCATAAACCGCCCCAGTAAGTTCGCCATTCGGCGCTTGCAAGCCCATTTTCGCCATAGCGTGGTATGCGCGAAAAACGAGCGACATGGCATCAACAAGAAAAAATTTCATAAGGGTACAGGAAAACAAGGATGGGAAATTATCCGACAAGAGCGGTTTTAAGCGCATTCCACGCCAAAATACAACGCTTGTGGTCAATACACAAGCGCCAAAAAATATGGTTCAGAGACTCGCCAAATCTTCGTATTGGTACAGAAATTCCGTATTTTGGTGTTGGCGTTGCAACTGCTAAAGCTATGCTTTTCCCAATTCCCCTTCGCTTTGTGAAGGGGTGGCAGTCAAGCGCAGTGCAGACTGACGGGGTAGCATCTCGTGATAACGCAGAAACACCCCCGTCCTCGCTATCGCTTGGACACCCCTCTTTGTTCCAAAAAGGGGAATATAATGTTTCCCCAACAATCACAAAGCTATTATTCTGAAACACAGCGTACACCTTGCAAGTAACCATTTCGGGCGCATTTGGCACGAACATTGCTTTTTGTCAAAAGCAGTCGGTTAATGCCGCAACAAGCCCTTTTGTCCAATTTTGATGTATTCTTTCATGGTGCGCACATTTCATAAAAAATACTGTGTTTCGGCAATAGCGATTATTGCCGCCGTCACGCTCCTCTGCACGTCCTGTAAGACTCTCCCGAAGCCTATTACAAACGGGTTGGCATATTTCAACACGTACTATAACGCAAACCGCCTTATGCTCGACAGCGAAGATGAATTTTTTCTCTTCGATGAGCAGAACCGCACCGTGCCGCGTATTATCGTCATTGACGAACCAACGATTGCCGACGACAAGCCAGACGACCGCGAAGTACCGCAGTTCATCAAATCGCTTGTTGTGAAGCCGGAAAAGCTGGATAGAGCGCGTGTGTGGGTTGATTCGGTGCTCATAAAAGGCTCGAAATTACTGGTTCGCCACGCACAGTCCGACCTCATTGATCAGACGCTTTTTCTCATGGCGAAGGCATATTTTTACCGCAGTGAATGGCATAACTCCCAGATGAAATGCCAAGAACTGATGGATAATTACCCCTACAGCCAGCTTTCGCCGGATGCGCATTTGCTGATAGCAAAAACGCTGCTAATGCAAACAAAATTTTCTCAAGCAGAAAAAGCACTCTTGAGAGCGATTGATATTGCTTGGGGACAGCACAGGTACGACGCGCTTTCGGAGGCATTTCGGATTCAGGCGGAATTAGCATTGCACTTTAACAATTTGGAAGAAGCGGTCAAGCCCTATCGCCGCGCCATTACTCAGGCGGACGACCGTGCTCAACAATCGCGCTGGCAATCGGAAATTGGGCTGCTCTATTACCGCAAACGGCAGTTTGGCGATGCGGTGAAGGAATTTACCAAAGTGTTGGACTTCTCGCCCGATGCACTGACACGCTTTGAAGCCGAACTCTACCGCGCCGCCGCGCTCACACAACTTCGGCGTTTCGACGAGGCGCAACGCGCTTTTAACCAAGTCTTTGCCAATCGGAACTATGCGGAATGGCGCTCTTTTGCGTATAGCGAATACATCACCTTTTTGCGCCTCAGCAATCGCCCCGGAATAGACAGTATTTTCGCTCTTGCCGACACGCTAAAATTCAAAGAAGCACCAGCAACGGCGCGGTATCGGCAAGCACTTGATATTTTCAAACGGCAGGGTTACGACGGCGCACAGTCTATTTTCACGCGGTCGCTGATTGAAACAACGCCGTCCTATTTCTATGCGTCGCTCTATGCACGATTGCTGACAGATTGGAAAGTACAAGTGCCGGAAGCGGCAAATAATATCAAATTTTACGGGCTTTTGAAATCGGATACGGCAGCGTATAATCTTCCGGCACAAGACAGCGCAAGGCGCAAAGCGGCATTCACGCTGTACCGTTTGGGGCGTATTCACGAGCGTTTGGGCGTTGCGGACTCGGCAAACAAGTATTATAGGGCGGCAGCAGCTATTTGCCCAGAGGGAGACACAAACCGCGCACGGTATCTCTATGCAGAAGCCGCCATTGCTGGCTTAGAGCGCCGCAACACGGCAACGGCAAAGCCTGATCCCAAAGCGGATTCCGCCGAAGCCGTCCGAAAACACGTATCGGACTCGCTCTTGAACGTTATCGTTCGGCGCTATCCTCAGACGCAACAGGGCGTAGATGCGCGTATTCGCTTGGGCTTGACCGAACAATTTTTGACAGATTCGCTTGCCGATGTGATGCAATCTGCCGATCGTTTCCGCCAAATCAAGCAATACGCGAGAGCATTGCAAAAATATAATCTTGTTGCCCAGCGTTACGGTGATTCTAAGTATGCGCCCCGTGCGCATTATGCCCAAGGGTGGCTCTATGAGCGGGAATTGGGCAAGCGCGACAGTGCGGTCTATTGGTATCAGCGCCTTGTGGAGAAATATCCTGCATCACCATTTTCGACCGAAATAAAGCCCAGTTTGGATGCGCTTTTGGCGGAGCAGAGATTACAAGACTCGCTAAAATCCTTGCCTAAACTGCCCGCTACTATCAATTCAACAATGGCAACACTCCAAGCAACAACTGGCAATACGATAATTTCGACGACGAATGCGACACTCCAAAGCGAAGCACCAATGCGGCGGAGGAAATAGATTGCCTACGAGCGATTATGCTCACAATT
Organism: Ignavibacteria bacterium; assembly: GCA_947459425.1. Lineage (GTDB taxonomy): Bacteria > Bacteroidota > Ignavibacteria > Kapaibacteriales > UBA4661 > PH2015. The sequence goes on along the minus strand of CANHDJ010000015.1, from coordinate 49,699 downwards.
CCGCGAATCTTGGCACACAGCAAAAATCTGAAGTGAGTGTTTGAGGGGTTTGAAACCGTTTTTAGCAGCGATGCGGTCTTGAATTTCGTTCAAGGTATCTTCTTGAAATTCAACGATATGCCCACATTCCGTGCAGATAAGGTGGTCATGGTTTGGCATCTTGTCGGCAAGTTCAAAACGGGCGCTATCGCCTTGGAAACGGTGTTTGACAAGGATGTTGCAACGGGTCAGTAAATCCAGAGTAGAATAGACCGTCGCACGGGAAACCTGCACATTTTTCGTTCGGAGAGCCAAGTAGAGTTCATCGGCGCTAAAATGTTCGTCAAATTCAATAATTCCATCAAGCACCAAATAGCGCTCTTGTGTGTTGCGGTATTTTTTTTCCCGCAAAAACTCTGCAAACTGCTCTTTAAGGCGCACCGCATCGGGTACAACATCAAGAGCCGCTTCATTGCTTGATGCAGAAGATATGGCAGTGCGGGGCTGAATAATCGGTAAGGCTACAAAAGGCGCTGTTTTCATGATACTGACATTGAGGGAAGGCGCGGGGACGGGGTTGCGCAGAAAAAAGCCGTCTTGAAGGGTTAAACACCCAAGAAATGTAAAATTATCAAAATACTCGTCAAAAGCGAAATCAATTCGCGTAAAACTCTGCGAAAGTTAGGAGAATCTGACTATTTTTGCACTGCCTTCAAGCGTAATTCTACATTCCTCATTCGTAATCACATTCCACCATGAGAGCTTGGTCCACTGACGATTCCTACGAACTTTATAATATGAGCGGTTGGGGTGCCGGATATTTCGGCATCAATGAACAGGGTAGCATCACCGTTAGCCCTCGCCGCACCGAAGGTCCGGCTGTTGACCTGAAAGAATTGGTTGACGACCTTATTTTGAAAGACCTTGCGCTACCAATTCTGGTGCGCTTCTCCGACATTATCGGCGACCGCATTGGGCAGATTTCCCAGTGCTTCAAAACTGCCGCCCAAGAATATGGATTTGAAGGGCGCTATTTTGGTGTTTATCCTATCAAGGTTAATCAACAAAAACACGTCGTCGAGGAAATTGTTCGCTACGGACGCGAATTTAATATCGGGCTGGAAGCCGGCTCCAAACCTGAGTTACAGGCGGTTTTGGCAATTATGGACAATCCCGATAGTATCATTGTTTGCAACGGCTACAAAGACGAAGAATTTATCGAACTTGCTCTTTTAGCGCAGAAAATGGGCAAAGAAATTTTTCTTGTCGTGGAAAAGCTGAATGAATTAAAGTTGATTAAAACCGTTGCAGAGCGTAATAATGTTCGCCCGAACATTGGTATTCGCATTAAACTCACTAATTCCGGCAGTGGCAAGTGGGAGGAATCAGGCGGCGACCAAAGTAAATTTGGCTTGAACGCCTCGGAATTACTGGAAGCGATTGAGTTTGCCCGCGAGAATAACTTGCTGGATTGCGTGAATATGATTCATTTCCATCTCGGCAGCCAAATCACCAATATCCGCCGCATTAAAGCTGGTTTGCGCGAAGTATCGCACTTTTACGTCCAGATACGCCAACTTGGATGCAATATTCAATTTGTGGATATTGGCGGCGGCTTGGGCGTGGACTATGACGGGTCGTCGTCTATGGCATCGAACAGCATGAATTATTCGATGCAAGAATACGCCGATGATGCGGTCTATATGCTGTGCGAGGCGTGTAAAAAATACGCGCTCCCGCACCCAAATCTTATCACCGAATCAGGGCGAGCGCTGACGGCACACCATTCCGTGCTGGTACTGAATGTTTTGGAAGCCACAAGCCTCCCAAATTGGAATGATGAAAAAGACAAAGTTGCGGCTGAAGACCACCAAATCGTGCAGGATATGTTTTCGATTTACAAAAACATCGCCCCGCGCAACGTTGGCGAAAGCTGGCACGATGCTCAACAGCTCAAGGAAGAAGCGCTGAATCTTTTCTCGCTGGGAATTTTGGATTTGCCGACACGCGCAAAATCGGAAAAACTCTTCTGGACGATTGCCCGTGCGGTGCGTAAAATTTCTACGAAAATGAAAAATGTCCCTGACGAATTTGACCAACTGCAAAAAGTCCTTGCCGACAAGTATTTCTGCAATTTCTCGCTTTTCCAATCGCTCCCCGATGCATGGGCTATTGACCAACTTTTCCCGATTATGCCCATTCATCGCCTGAATGAGCGCCCCACACAAGAGGCAACACTTCAAGACGTAACCTGCGATTCCGACGGCAAAATTGAGAAATATATCGGTATGTACGACTACCCTTCGTTTCTGCCGGTGCATCCCTTGAAAGAAGATGATCCGTACTACATTGCAGTTTTTCTTGTCGGTGCATATCAGGAAATTTTGGGCGATTTGCACAATCTTTTCGGCGATACAAATGCCGTTCACATAGCGATTAACAAAAAAGGCGAATTTGAAGTGGAACAAATTATCGAAGGCGAGACCGTTGCCGACGTGTTGGAATATGTACAGTTCAACCCTAAAGAACTCGTCCGCACGATGGAAAAATGGGTCAGCACGTCCGTCAAAGAATCCAAAATTACGCTCGCGCAAGGCAAAGAGTTTTTGGCAATGTATCGTTCCGGTTTATACGGCTATACCTATTTGGAGTAGGTTTGATGCGTGACTGAGGGAATATTCCATAAAAAGAAAACTCGCCATGATGCTCAAAACTCGTGGCGATTTTTTTTTGTTGACACAGAGATAGTTGATATATCAACAGCGTAAAATTAAAAAAAATTCGCTGTAAGAAAATTTTCGCTTTGTAGTGTAAAATTTTTCTGTATTTTGGTTCTCGTATCGTTTCCATATCAACTATTGTTTTTCTAAGACACGTGTTGGTAAGGCTTAGGAAAGATTATGAGCGGTTGTAGTGTGTGATTACGGCGATGTGTACGGGCATGATACTTAGGCAAAAGTGAGGGTCTTTTCTTCGTTTGCGCGGTGAATTTGTCTTCATTCTTAGCAGAATGATATGACCGAAATTATACGGCATCGCTGCCTCAAAGTCAACACTCCCGACCGACTCCTTCTTTGACGAAACTCATCAAAACTCATTTCCTCATTCAAGTTCACACGCGGAGAAAGTGTATGAAAACAGCACAGGAACTAACGCACGAATGGTCGTCCAACCCACGCTGGAACGGCATTACGCGGACGTACAAAGCAGAAGATGTTGTAAAATTGCGTGGCTCGGTTGAAATTAAGTATTCGCTGGCGGAACTCGGTGCGAAGCGTCTTTGGGATTTGCTTCATACCGAGGATTACGTCCACGCACTGGGCGCACTCACGGGTAATCAAGCAATGCAGATGGTGAAAGCCGGACTCAAAGCCATCTACCTTTCCGGCTGGCAAGTGGCTGCTGATGCTAATTTGGGCGGACAAATGTACCCCGACCAAAGCCTCTACCCTGCAAATAGTGTCCCCGATGTGGTAAAACGCATCAATAATGCTCTTCGCCGTGCTGACCAAATCGCTTTTGCCGAAGGTGAGACCGGAACGCATTGGATGGCTCCTATTGTTGCCGATGCCGAAGCAGGATTTGGCGGTCCGCTTAATTCCTTTGAATTGATGAAACTGATGATTGAAGCGGGCGCAGGTGCTGTCCACTTTGAAGACCAACTCGCTTCCGAAAAAAAATGCGGACACCTCGGCGGAAAAGTTTTGATTCCGACCTCACATTTTATTCGTACCTTGACCGCAGCACGCTTGGCTTCCGATATGTGCAATGTGCCAACACTGCTGATAGCCCGCACCGATGCTAATGCCGCCGACCTCCTCACCAGCGATGTTGACGACCGCGACAAAGATTTCTGCACAGGCGAACGCACCCCCGAAGGATTCTACCGTGTCCGTCCCGGCATAGATGCTGCCATCGCTCGCGCACTTAGCTATGCTCCGTACGCTGATTTGGTTTGGTGCGAAACTGCTACGCCGGATATGCAGGAAGCGAAAAAGTTCGCCGAAGCCGTCCATGACAAGTTTCCGGGCAAAATGCTTGCTTACAACTGCTCGCCGTCGTTTAATTGGAAGCGCAATCTCAGCACCGCAGAAATTGCTGTTTTCCAACGAGAATTAGGCGCAATGGGGTACAAATTCCAATTCGTTACTCTCGCTGGCTTCCATGCACTAAATTTCTCCATGTTCAATCTTGCTCAAGGCTACAAAACACGCGGCATGGCGGCATACTCCGAAATGCAGGAACTGGAATTTGCTGCCGAAGAGCAGGGCTACACCGCCGTCAAACACCAACGCGAAGTTGGAACAGGCTATTTTGATGTCATTGCCGAAACTATTAGCGCTGGGCAATCTTCCACCACAGCACTTGCCGGCTCAACCGAGAGCCAGCAATTTCACATTGAGACCTAAAGAAGAGATAAAATGTAAAGGGGTAAGAAACAAACCTCGAAGTCCGCATAAATGCTGGCTTTTGTAAAAAATTTTTATTTTCTTGACCTTTGACAGCCCCGCAGTAACCAACGTTGTTGCGGGGTTTTCTATTTTTTTTAGAGTGCTAAAGATTCGTGCCTTGAACGGAAATGTTTGATGTACGCGGATAAAATCGTTATTTTTCCGGCTGGAAACCCTCGCGGCAACGCCAGCGAGAGCATTGTACTCGACGACTCATTATCCCATTGACCTTTCTGCTTTGTTATGCCCGACCACACCGCCTCCCAAGAACAATACATCGTCACCGCCCGCAAATGGCGACCACAGCGTTTTACCGATGTTGTCGGACAGGAACACGTTACCAGAACGCTGCGTAACGCCGTCCAGTCGGGGCGCATCCATCATGCCTACATTTTTAATGGTCCGCGCGGCGTAGGCAAGACCACCACAGCCCGTATTTTGGCAAAAGCGGTGAATTGTGAGAATCCGAGCGATGATTTTGAACCCTGCAACATCTGTGCCTCTTGCACCGAAATAAACACAGGGCGCTCAATGGATGTGATAGAAATTGACGGTGCATCGAATAATAGCGTGGACGATATTCGCAAACTCCGCGAGAATGCGAAATATCCGCCCATCAAAGGGGACTATAAAATGTACATCATTGACGAGGTACATATGCTTTCCACGTCAGCGTTTAACGCGCTTTTGAAGACGTTGGAGGAGCCACCGCGCCATTTGCTATTTGTTTTCGCTACGACAGAACCGCATAAAGTCCCGGCAACGATTTTAAGCCGTTGCCAGCGCTTTGATTTTCGGCGGATGCAGATAGACGAAATTGCTGCGCAACTCCGCTATATCGCCACACAAGAGGGTATCACGATTGACGATGAATCGCTGGCAGTCATTGGCAAAAAAGGTGATGGTTCGATGCGAGATTCGCAGAGTATTTTCGACCAAGTTATCGCCTTTTGTGGGCGCACCGTTGAGTACGCACGAGTAAACGAGGCATTAAACCTCATTGATACCGAATTTTACTTCACCTTGGGACGCGCTATCCGCGAACATGACGTGGCAACGATTCTTGATTTTGCCCGTGAAGTCTTTATGCGTGGCTATGATTTGCAAGAATGTCTTCATGGACTTGCCGAACATTTCCGCAATCTGCTCACGGTGCTGGCAACCCAAAACGCCGCACTCATTGAGGCTTCCAAGCTGCACCGCGAACAGTATTTGGCAGAGGCACAGCACTTTACCCAAGAAGATGTGCTGCAATATATGACGATTATTATGAACACCGAACAGGCTCTCCGCTTTGCGCCACAGCCACGCTTGCGGTTTGAATTTGCGCTCGTGCAAATGGCGAAACTTGATTCCGCCATTCAGCTTTCGGAGCTTCTCGCTGAACTTGCCGAGCTAAAAAAAAAAGTTGAGTCTGGGGGAGAATTAAGTGCTTTTTACAGCACCAATCCGACTACGCAGCCCCCCAAAATCGTACCTCAAACGCAAGTACCAATAGCGCCTTCAAGCACCTCTCTCACACAAACAATCATAGCCAAAGAGCAGAGTTTTCCACAGCTAATACACACTGTGGAAAAACCTGTGGAAAAATCAATACCCGGTGGGGAAAATACGTCGGAAACTCGCAGCGAAACTCTACCCAAAACTCCAGCCCTTCCAGTACCAAAGCGCATCGTTCCGGCAGATGAGTTGAATAACGAATGGCGAGGGGTTATCACTAGCGCGGAAATACTTGATGCTGCGATAAAAGGATCGCTTCAAGAGCGTGAAATGGTGCGCATAGAATGTCGAGACGGCGAATTGCATTGCCATTGCGAACAAGAATTTGTTGCTAATAAAATTCTCGAAAAACAGACACAGATTGGAGAAATCTTGAGTGCGGCACTGGGCGGAGAAGTGCGCGTCATCGTACGAGGTGCTTCCAGTCAAAAGGCAACCTCGCTTTTCGACGAATTTTCCCCATCCTACGTGCCACCTCTAGAACCGAACGGAGCAGAGCATACCTCAGAAGCACACACTCCCAAGAAGCAAACATCGGCAGAACTCCACGAACTGGACAAAGCTATTATCAACCTTTTTGGTGCGACGGCGTTGCCAATTCGCTGAAACTTTTACACAACTGCACCAGATTTCAACAACTCTGCTCGCTCGGCAATTTGGAGTTGCCGTATCACCGGTTCTATTTCGCCATTGACGACTTCTTGCAGGGTGTAGTTTTTCGCATCGCCTTCCAAACGGTGGTCGGTGACCCGATTTTGAGGATAATTGTAGGTGCGAATTTTATCGGAACGGTCGCCGCTTTTTACCATATCTTTGCGCGAGGACGATAGCTCGGCGGCTTGTTTGGCGGATTCCAACTCATACAGACGCGCCCGCAAGACCTTCATGGCTTTGTTTCGATTCTTTAATTGCGAACGTTCATCTTGGCATTGCACAACTAAGCCCGTCGGCAAGTGTACAAGCCGCACGGCAGTCTCCACTTTATTAACATTTTGTCCACCTTTGCCGCCTGAACGAAAAATATCAATCCGGAGGTCACTTTCATTGATATGAACCTCAACGTCATCCACTTCCGGTAAAATTGCCACCGTTGCCGCAGAAGTATGAGTGCGCCCGCTCGCTTCGGTCTCCGGTACACGCTGCACCCGATGAACACCGCTTTCATACTTCATCATCCCGAATGCTTCTTCGCCGGAGAGCGAGAAAATAACCTCTTTGTAACCGCCGCGTTCGCTTTCGTTAAAATCAATCACCTCGGTCAGCCAGCCTTTTTTATCGGCAAAACGCTGATACATTCGGAATAAGTCGCCCGCAAAAATACCCGCTTCATCGCCGCCCGTTCCGGCACGAATTTCCACGATACAGTTTTTGTCATCATTTGGGTCGCGGGGAAGCAAAAGCACTTGCAAGTCCGATTCCATGCGGCTTTTGGTTTCCGTAAGATCATCTAATTCTGCGGCGGCAAGTTCTTTCAACTCAGCATCCATGCCGGGTGTGGAGAGAATTTCCTTGTTATCGCGCAGGTTTTTAGCAACCCGCAAATAATCGTGCGCCACGCTGACGATGCTTTCGAGACGCTTATGCTCGCGGGAAAGATCGCTGAAGCGCTTGTAATCGTTCAGAACGTCGGGTGCAGCAAGAAAGCTGGTCAACTCGCCAAAGCGGGCAATAATGGCTAATAATTTTTCTTCCATCGTGCGGGAAATCTTGGGTAAATGATGTTTGGAACATGGTTCTAGCGACGCAAACTTACGATTTTTCCGCGAAAAATCTGGTATTTTACCATCCAAAGAGTGATTGCTTTTTTCTCATCAATCTCATTTTGTTATGAAATTCTGCGTTCTCGGCACAAAAGCAGGTGGAGCGCCACTTGTGAACAAACACACCTCCGCAACAGCACTCATGCTCGGCGGAGAAACCATTCTTTTTGACTGCTCCGAAGGCACACAAATTCAACTGCTTCGCACAAAAATTTCTCGGGCGCATATAAACCACCTTTTTCTCTCGCATCTTCACAGCGACCATATTCTTGGTGTCCTCCCGCTTTTGACCACGCTTGGAGGCGACGGGCGCAAAACACCGCTTCACATCTACTCTCCCAAGGGCTTGGAGGAATTTTTGCACCTCGGTCTGAAAATTATGGATGTGAAATTAGGATTTGAACTTCGCATCCATGAGCTACCAAGCGGCTTTGCGGGCGAGTTGGCAATAATCAAAGGACACCAGATCACCGCACAAATGCTCGAACACCGCATTGATAGCTTTGGTTTTAGGGTGGAAGAATTACCGCATCGCAATATTGACATCGAAAAAGCTCGTGCCTTTGGGATTGACGACGGGGCGCTACTTGGACGCATCAAGCGCGAAGGCAGCGTGGAAATCGGCAACGGTCGCACAGTGAGTTTCGCAGACATTGCGGCACCGCCCAAAGAGGCACGAAGTTTTGTGTACTGCGGCGATACGCGCAAATGCCGCGCTGTGCCTACTCTAGCGCGGCATTGTAGCGTCCTTCTCCACGAAGCCACTTTCCGCGCCGATATGCAGGACAAAGCCGCAGAGCGCTTCCATTCTACGGCGAAAGATGCTGCGGAAGTGGCTCTGGAAGCCGAAGTTGAGCGGCTTTTTATTACACATCTGAGTGTTCGCTACAAATCGGGGTTGCCGCTTTTGCGAGAAGCACGAACAATTTTTCCACAAACGTTTTTGGCAAAAGAGCGCGTAGAAGTTGAAGTGTAACGAAATATTTTAGAACATTTGTTCTAATAAAGATTTTTCCGTAGATTTACGTTTAGAACAAACGTTCTAAATTTTCATCACTATTCAGGAAAAACCACCATGAGTACACCATCATTATTGATTGCCGGTGCTGGAGGAGCAGTTGGGAAGTACCTTGTAGAGCAGTGTAGCGCAAATAAAACTCATTCACTACGACTTCTCACTCGCTCAAAAAAGAAGATTGAAGCCGCATTTAGCACACATTCCAGCGCACAACACACTATAGTCGAAGCGGATGTTTTGCGTCCACAAACGCTTGCTGGGGCTTGCCAAGGCGTGGATACGGTCATTTCAACGATTGGTGCTTCGCTGGATATACGCGCAATCAAGGATAAAAACTCGTTTCACACCGTCGATTTACAAGGGAATATCAATCTTTTGAAAGAAGCCCAAAAAAGCGGAGTCCGAAAATTTGTCTATCTCTCCGCATTTGGCGCAGCAACGATGAACACAGCATATACCAATGCACACGAAGAATTTGTGCGGCATCTCAAAGCATCAGGTTTGGAGTATGGTGTTGTTCGCCCGACAGGATTTTTTTATGTGAATTGCGAATTTTTGGATATGGCACGAAGAGGCACGGCTTGGCTTGTTGGCAATGGGAAAGCGGTAACAAATCCGATACACGAAGAAGATGTTGCAAAAGCCTGCATGGAAGCGGCTTTGGGACAAGGAAATCGAGAAATGAATATCGGCGGACCAGAGACCTTCACCCGACAAGAAATTGCCGAACTTGCGTTTCAAACGCTAGGCAAAACGCCGCGAATTTTGCACAGCCCATTTGCGATGACCCAAGTAATGAAGCCACTTCTGAGCGTTTTTAACCCACGTATTGCGGAATTAGTAGAATTTTTGGGGTATGTCGCCACGCATGAATGTGTAGCGCCTACTTACGGTCAAAAGCGTCTTGGAGACTACTTTCTTGCCGCAGCGAGAGCCTGAGAAATACTCAGGCTCCCTGCTTTGAAACACAATCATTTCGCCAATTCATCGTAAAAAAATGCGGAAGCAATAATTCCACGATAAAAATTCTTCAACGTAAAATGCTCATCGGGCGAATGAAGATTTTCCGTGTTTAAGCCCATTCCCATCAGGACAACCGGTGCATTCAAAATAGTTTGAAAGAGCAGAACAATCGGAATGGAGCCGCCTTCACGGGTTAAAAAGGGCTTTTTACCAAAAGCACGCTCCATTGCCCTAAGCGCAGCACGAACACCCTTGCTATCGGTGGGCGTAATGGCGGGATTGCCGCCATGCAGATTCGTCACTTCGACTCGAACCGTCGGCGGAGCAATACGCTCAATGTATGCTGCGAATTTTTTTGCAATATCATCCGTATTTTGATTCGGGACAAGTCGCATAGAAATTTTCGCCGATGCCTTGCCGGGAAGCACTGTTTTAGCGCCCTCGCCCATAAAACCGCCCCAAATGCCGTTCACATCCAACGTCGGACGGGCAGATGTTTTTTCTAACGTGCCATAGCCAAATTCACCGTCGGTAGCAGGAATATTCAACTCTTTGCAGTATGCAGCCTCGTCGTGCGGAAGCTGGCGATATTCTTCGCGCTCTTCGGGCGTGAGCGGCAGCACATCATCATAGAAACCGGGAATGGTGATGCGCCCATATTCATCGGTCAGTTGTGCAATAATCTTCGCCAATGCATTCGCGGGATTCGCCACCGCGCCACCAAATACGCCAGAGTGTAAGTCACGATTAGGTCCGGTAACAGTAACTTCCATATAACACAACCCGCGCAAACCATAACAAAGCGACGGTACTTCATCGGCAAACATAGCGGTATCGGATATTAACACCGTGTCAGCAGCAAGCATTGATGCGTGTTTGCGGAGAAATGATTCTAAATTCACACTACCGATTTCTTCTTCGCCTTCAATCAAGACCTTAACGTTGACAGGCAGTTTACCGCTTGTTTTCAAATGTGCTTCGAGGCTTTTAAGTTGCATAAAGACCTGCCCTTTGTCATCAACCGCCCCACGAGCATAAATTTTTCCATCCCGCACCGTTGGCTCAAAAGGCTTGTTCGTCCAAAGGTGAAGCGGGTCAACGGGTTGTACGTCGTAATGCCCATAAAACAGCACCGTCGGCGCATCCTTTCCGGCGTGAAGATGCTCGCCATAAACAACAGGATGCCCGTCGGTGGGAAAAATTTGAATATTTTCCAAGCCAATGGATTTCATAGAGTTCTGCACCCACTCTGCGCAACGCAAGACATCGCCTTTGTGTGCGGGGTCGGTACTGATGCTGGGAATTTTGAGGAAGTCTTGTAATTCTTCGAGATGAGCGGATTGCTGTTGTTCGAGATAGGTCAGAAGATTACTCATAACAAAGGGGAAAAAGTGTAAAAAAGAAGGTTTTGTGGAAAAGTCTGTGCAAAAAGTGGAATATTGGGGAAAACGATGTGGGTAATATTACCAAAGCATAATAGTCAGCAACACGAGGTTTTATGCAATCGGGAAGCATTGTTGTTTATTGCAAAATAGTGTCAAGTATGGTAATAACCAAGATGACTTTTCCACGTTGCATTTTTCGTTAAAGTTTTCCACATATTTTCCTCATCTGTGCAAAACCTTCGGGGAAACGGCGGGGAGAGTTCTGGTGAAAACACGAAGTAATACCCACACTCTTTTCCCCGTAACGATGTTATCCCCGCTTCTGTGCATATCAGGAAGGTTATTCAGGATTTATACAGAGTAAATTTCAAAGACAATATTCCCAAGAACGCAAGGAATAATAAGGCTTTGAAGATAATCATTCTTCAATTATCCACATTTCCCCATCTATAACTGTGGATTTATAGAGTATTTAAAACAAACAGACAATACACTAAAGATAGTGAGCAACGTACATAATACTCACATTTTACTTAACTTCTCTAATCGTTGTTGAGCCGTTTTACCAAAATCATCCTCGCTGTGCTGTGCAATGACGAGACGGTACATTTCTTTTGCGGTTTCCACATCTTTCTGCGCTTCATAACAAACACCGAGATTCAACAACGCCAGTGTGTACCAATCTTCCAGCCCTGAGAAGCCATTTTTATTTTTCAAAAATGCTGTTATCGCTTCAGCGTATTTTTTCTCGCGGACAAAGAGTTCTCCGATGCGGTATTGCGCTTCGGCGGCGAGTTCGTCTGTGCGGGAAGTGGCTATCTGTTCCAACTGCGCACGAGCGCTATCGAAGAGGTTATTTTGCCGGAAAAACATTGCCACACGATAGCGGCAGCGGTCACCATAATCCGACCCCTTGAAGCGTTCCGCTACTTCGCGGTAATAGCGAATTGCCTTGGAGGTGTCGCCGCGCGATTCGTAGAGATTTGCCCGCTCGAAAGCAGCACGAATAGCTGCATCGTCTCCGGCGTAGAGCCGTTCTACGCGCAGAAACGTTGTATCGGCTGCCAAAAACGAAGCACTATCACGGCGGAGCAGTGCCAATTCGCGGCGGAGCAATGCCTGTTCCAATGCCGCTCGTGGCGCAACATTGCTTTGCGAATACTCTGCCTCGACGCGGCGAAAGGCGGTGAGCGCTTTTGCGCTGTCGTTTATGGCGGCATAGCTTCGACCAATTTGGTAGAGAGCCTCGGCATTACGAGGGTTCTGGCGGTTTTTGGCGATAAAATCTTCAAACTCTGCGGCTGCATTGACAAATTTACCCGAATTGAACAAGGTTTCTGCTTTTTTGAATTTCACTTCTTGTGCAAGCGTCGAACCGGGGCTGGCGTTGATATATTTGTCCGCAATAGCTGTTGCCGAATCTTCCTTGCCTTGCAGCATATAGCAATATTGAATCGCATTGACGGCATCGGGGGCAAGCGGATGAAGCGGGAAAATATCAGCAACGGCGCGGTATGCTTGAATGGCAGCGTCGTATTTTTCTCCGTTGAAATAGCTGTCTCCAAGCGCGTAGTAGGCACGTGGAGCTGCCGAACCCTGCGGATACGCATCGAGCAATGCCCGTAGTTCCTTTGCTGCTTCGTCAAATCGGCGCTGTTGAAAATATGTCCATGCCGCACCGTACATCGCATCATCCGCCAATGGGGACGATGGGTAGGCTTTCGCAAAATCGCGCATTGCCTCAAGTGCTTGGTCGTATTCCAACAAGCGATAGAGCGATTGTCCGAGTTGAAATGCAGCATATTCGCCTTGTTCGGTCTTGGGCTTGAGGCGGGCAGCTTGGCGATAGGATTCGGCGGCGGCGCGGTAATTTTTGGTAATGTACAGCCCATCACCTTTTCGTGCCAGAACATCAAGCGCAAAGCCGCTTTCGGGGTATTCCCGCAAAAGCCGCGTAAAGGTCGCTGCCGATTCGGTGAATTGCCGGAGGCGAAATTGCGTCCAACCCAAGCCGTAGAGCGCTTCTTCAGCACGTTCGCTCTGCTGATATTCCGTCAAAAATGTTTGATAGCCTCGTGCAGCATTTTGGAGCAAATCCGCTTGATATTGAGCCTCGACAATCCAAAAAGCGGCTTCTGCACGGTGATTATTGATGCGGTCGCTGTTGGAGTTATCGGTCGAATGCGGGTTGTCGTTCAAAAAGCGCGTCAGTTGCGTGATAGCATCGCGGTATTCTTTTGTTCCAATGAGTGCCATACCGCGCTTCAAGACTGCTTCGGTGAGATAGTTGTCGCGCTCAGGCAAGGCATAGAGCGGCACTTGAGCCAAAAGGAGTTCCGTTCTTTCAAATGAACGCACCGCAAGCGCAAAACTTTTTGCTTCCAATGCCGTTTCGCCCAAAAGGAGGTTGATGCGCATTTGCGTTGCCGCATCGGGAGCTTCACGGGCGGCGCGTTCAAGCGTTTTGCGGGCATCGTCGTATTTGCCATCGTGGTAATAAATTTCGCCCAATTCCAATAGTGCTTCGGCGGGAAAGGGAAAATCGGACTGTACCGCCAGAGCGCTTAATTCCTTGCGAGCCGTCTCACTTTCGCCCTTGCGTTTGAGCGCAATCGTGCGGTAAAGCCGCGCCACTCCTGCCAAACGAGAATATTCGGGATTGGTCAAATCATCGGCATCTATCACCGCATCATACTCCGCAAGAGCAGTGTTAATAACGCTTTCAGAGGAATCTGCCAGATTTAACAAAGCATAACCCTTGCCTAGACGCGCTCTGAGCATCAAGGAGGTACGGGGGAATTGTTTGAAGAGTGCCTCAAAACTCTGCAAAGCCGCTTCAAATCGCCGTGCAACGGCATTTGCCTCGCCGCGCAAATACAAAATTTGTTCCCGTGCATTGTCGGCATAACTTTGTGAGTCAATGCTTTGAATGTTACTTTGAACGCTGGAAGCCTGATTTTGTGCTGTGTTCAGCACCGTTGCTGCCGATTCTAACTCCGCAAGCGCCCGTGCAGAGCGGCGAAATTGAAGATGATTTTGTGCCGAGCGAATATGCGCTGCAAGTCGCACGTTTCCTTGTGGGTAATTCGCAATAATGCGGTCATAGCGGGCAAGCGCCGTGTCGTATTGTCGGCGAAGTTCGGCAGAGCGAGCGAGGAAAAATAGTGCGTCATCAGCATAGCGTCCACGCGGATAGCGGTTTGACGTGCGCTCAAAAGTCGCTTGAGCGCTATCAGCAAAGGCGGGATTGCTTGCACCATCCTGCAAATAACACACACCTTGCCAATACAAACCATCTGCCAAAAGCGGTGCGTATGCGCTATCGCCGCCTCTAACTGCCAGATTATGCGCGGCGGAGGCTATGCTTTTAGCAAAAAATTCGCGGGCTTCGGCGTAATTCTCCCGTTCCAAATGGCGGTTTGCTGCGAGTTCGTAGGCAAAAGGGAGAAGAGGGGAATTGGGGCAACGAAGGGCAAAACTGTCCAAGGTACGCCACGCATGAACGTATTCGTCAGGGTTTTGCGCTCCGGCACGGAACTGTGCATCGGCAAGAAGCAAGGCAGCATGATCGCTGGCTGCTGCTGTTGGAAAGCGCCCGATCACCATCAATAAGCGCTTTTGCGTTTCTTGCTGCATATCTCGGCGAAACCATGCGTTTGCATCTTGAAACAGTTCCGTACCGTAATCAAGCGGCATTGGGGTTAGTTGCGCACGAAGGTTTGGCGCAGTGCCGACGACGAGCAACGCCAATAACAAATGTATGATAGCGTGATGCAGAAATATTCTGGGGCGAACATTCATAGTTGAGTCAGAACAAAGCAGCCTTGCGGCGGTTCAGGGAAAGAATTTTCTGTGCAAATCTACACAAAATTCTTGCAAGCGCATTAGTGTTCCTACGCCAGAGGTTCAGTGCCGTGAAGCCGCTTTGGTGATACGATTCATCAAGGCAATGTTTTGTTGTATGGCTTCATCACAGACGATAATGACGGCACGAAAGCTTTTCTCGTCTGCTTTGCGCAATGCGGCGTAGAGCGATTGTTCGGAAAGCGCGAGAATACTTGTTCCATTAGCAATTTCGGCATCGGCGAGAATGAGCGCCGGGTGGTGATTTTTTGCTAATTCAAGGGATTCTTGCAAGGATGAGGCTAGAATTACTGCCGCATCGGGCGCATAATGCCGATATTTCATGCCAGGCGATTGCGGGGCAGTCATTTGGTTATCTTTACCAACATCAGCATAAATAAAGGGTGTGAAACCTTGCGCCAAAGCAACAGCATTAAGCTGTTCTTGCGTAATGCTGCCCGGACGCAAGATAGTAAGCGGGTCAGAGAGAATATTGACAACGGTGGACTCGATACCAACTTCGCACGAACCGCCATCCAAGACCGCCGCGATGCGCCCTTCGAGGTCATGGAGTACGTGCTGGGCTGTTGTCGGGCTGGGATAGCCCGAGCGATTTGCTGACGGCGCGACTAGCGGCTCTCCAACTGCACGAATGAGTGCCTGAGCCAGAGGATGTGCCGGAAAGCGTACCGCTACGCTGGACAAACCACCTGTAACGGCATCTGCTATGTTCGGATGTTTTGGCAGAATCATCGTCAGCGCTCCCGGACAAAATGCAGCGTAGAGGGCATCAAAGATTTGTTGCGCTCTGGCATCCAATGGGCTGGAAACACGCTTTACATCAGCCTTTTCAGCACAATGCACAATAAGCGGATTATCGGACGGGCGACCTTTTGCCAGAAAAATACGCTGCACGGCGCGTTCATCAAAAACTCGCGCACCTAAGCCATAGACCGTTTCGGTCGGAAAAGCAACGAGTTCACCGGAACGCAGAAGATGTGCGGCTTCGGAGATATGCTCAGATGTAAGGAGGCGCGTGGTCATTCGAGAAAACAAATCGTGAGCAGGAATGTTGTCAAAGCGCAAATCTACGCCCAATTCACGTATTGACAAAACTATCACAAAAAAGCCCTTGCGCCTCAAGAAGAATCGGTGCAAGGGCGAGATATTGTGATTGCGAACATCAATCGTTATCTCAAACGCTCATACGCCGGAAGCGTGAGAAAATCAACATACTCCGGCGATGTTGCCAGACGGTCGAAGATTTCACGGGCTTCAGCGAAACGTCCTTGTGCAAAAAGCGCTTCACCAAAGGACTGCTTAATCGTTTCCATTTCTTCCGCAATAATTTGGCGAACAAGTTCGACCGTAATTTTCCGCCCATCGTCCAGAATGCCTTTTGCATGATTAACCCATTGCCAGACCTGTGTGCGGGAGATTTCTGCCGTTGCCGCGTCTTCCATCAGATTATGAATTGCCACCGCACCATTGCCCCGTAACCATGCTTCCACGTACTGAATACCAACGTTAATGTTGTTCCGCAGACCATTTTCCGTGATTTTCCCGTCCGGCACAACGAAATTGAGCAAATCGGCTGCTTTGATGCTTACTTCCTCGCGTAAACGCTCCTTTTGGTGCGGTTTATCGCCAAGTTTTGCCGTAAATGGCTCTTTTGCTACTGCAACCAAGTCTGGGTGAGCTACCCAGGAGCCATCGAACCCATCATTTGCTTCGCGCTCTTTATCAGCACGAACACGTGCTAAAGCGGTCTCCGTAACGGTGGGGTCTTTGCGGTTGGGGATGAACGCCGCCATACCGCCGATTGCGTGTGCACCGCGTGTGTGGCAGGTTTTGACGAGGAGTTCCGTGTATGCTCGCATAAAAGGAACAGTCATCGTTACTTGGATACGGTCTGGAATTGGTGTTTCCATGCGATTGCGGAATTTTTTTATCACGCTGAAAATATAGTCCCAACGCCCAGCATTTAAGCCCGCCGCATGGTCGCGGAGTTCGTAGAGAAGCTCTTCCATTTCAAACGCTGCCGGAATTGTTTCAATCAGCATCGTGCATTTTACCGAACCATGCGGGACACCAAGAGTTTTTTGCGCAAGCGTAAAGACATCATTCCAAAGGCGTGCTTCCAAGTGGCTTTCCAGTTTTGGCAGATAGAAATATGGTCCCGAACCCCGCGAAAGTAGTTCTTTGGCATTGTGAAAAAAGTATAAACCAAAATCGCAGAGTGAGCCGGACATCGGTTCGCCGTCAACGGTGATATGTTTTTCCAGCAAATGCCAGCCGCGCGGGCGCACCAAAAGCGTTGCCACCGTGGCATTCAATTTGTACTCTTTGCCTTCGGGCGAGGTGAAATCAATCTGGCGGCGAATGGCATCGCGCAAATTGATCTGCCCTTGAATAGCATTGAACCACGTCGGCGAGTTTGCATCCTCGAAATCTGCCATGAACATATTCGCGCCGGAATTCAGCGCATTAATAATCATTTTGCGTTCAACGGGACCCGTGATTTCGATACGACGATTCTGCAAATCCGCAGGAATTGGCGCAACACGCCAATCGCCGGAGCGCACCGAAGCTGTTTCTGCGAGAAAATCTGGTAGCATTCCTGCGTCAAAATCTTTTTGCCTTTCGGTGCGTTTGGCAAGAAGTTCTTTGCGCCGTGCGTTGAATGTACGTTGCAGCAGCACGATAAAATCTACGGCTTCGGGTGTGAGAATTTCCAGAAATTGCGGCTGAATATCGCCCGTGATGGCGACACCTGCGGGAAGAGTGAGTTGTGGCATACAGTCTCCAATGTGATGGTGGTAAATTTCTATTGTTTTTTGTTGTTTGTCTGTATCGCTTCTTTTGCGGGATCGGGTAGCTTGATTAGAGTTCAAGAAAATTTTTCAAAATCTGCGCCCCAGCCTCACCGCTCTTTTCAGGATGGAACTGCACGGCATAAAAATTTCCCTTCTGCAAACCGCCGCTAAAGGGCTGCACGTAATCGGTTGTTGCAATAGTTTCCGGCACAAGTTCTGCCGCGTAGCTGTGAACGTAATAAACGTAAAATTCTGCCGGAAGATTGGCAAAAAGCGGGTGCTGCGTTGCCGAAAGCGTATTCCAACCAGTATGTGGGACTTTGAAACGTTGACGCTCTTCCGTGAGAGGAGCAAAGCGGCGAATACGTGCATCAAAAACACCCATGCACCTTGTGTCGTTCTCTTCCGAATGAGCGCATAAAAGCTGCATTCCTACGCATATTCCGAACACAGGCTGCTTTAGACTCGTTATCACCGCGTCCAAGCCCCGTTCCCGTAAATACGTCATTGCAGAACGCGCTTCACCGACACCCGGGAAAATTACTTTGTCCGCTCCATGCAGAACGTCGGGGTCATCGGAAATTACGGGCTTCACGCCTAGTCTATCAAGGGCAAACAGTAACGACTGGATATTTCCTGCGTTGTAGCGAACAATGGCGAGATTCATGGTTGTTTGGTCATTGGTGAATTGGTCATTGGACGGCAAGTCTATTTTTCTGGCTTTCGTAATACACCACTTTTCGCGCTCGCATCACATCGCCTAAGGGACGATGTTCCACCAAAGCGCACCAAGGGTCGAATATGCCTTGCTCGGTACGGTCTTGAATAGCCGTGCGCTCACCCGACCATTCGCTGAGAGGAGGAATGGTCAGCTTTCCGACGGTGATGTAGGGTGCATCGCGCTCTTCCCAATTCACCGACGCATCTTCGATTGGCGTGAGCTTTTCGCTCACAAAAAACTGAAGTTGAAGATTGTAAGAAAGTGAAGATTTCTCCAAACGCGAGATTATATCGGCTGCCCAGTCGTCGGAGGACGTTGCCGGAGCGCCATTACCGGTTTCCGGCTGAAGCCGCACACGAACAGCGTACTTGCCGCAAGCAATCGGCGCTGAGGAAAAAAAAGTGTGCGCAGCAAAACCATGAAAAGGCTTGCTCATAGAGCCTTGTAAGCCTTTAAGTGTGCGAAAGCCACCAAATAAGCCGTGCTTACGAACAAAATGTTTTAACAGCCCCGATGGACCGCCTTCGGCAGCTTTAACAAGTCCCGCGAAATCCTCACTTCCGCGCATACCGAATACTTCGCGGTTGATAAGTAAAAAATCTTGTGAATCGGTCTCGCCGCCCAGTGCTGAATCGCCTTTTATGCCTAAAACCTTGAAGGAAAAACCACGAATGTCGGGTACTTTGTCTGGCGCGGATGCCGAGCCACCATTGGAAAGCCGCACTAGTGCTTGATATTCACCTGCTTTTGCAAAAAGCCCCGCTTGTGCATACTCCGGCAAACTGCTTAGAATGCTCAGTTTTGCGGGCAAACCAAGAATTTGCTTGCGGTGCAAAGCGCGTCCATTACCGTATTTGGCAGATTTACGCTGTTGCATTTCGGAAAACTGGCGAGCATACTCCGCGTAGCGCTCTGCTTCGCCCGGCGCAATCTGTTCGCGCCAATCAGTTGAGGGTTGGTGTGACATATTTCTTGACGTGGTTGGTGTGAAAAGTCTAATGGAAAATATTTATCCAATTGCTAAAAAAATGCCTTAATAACCTCCACAACCCGCTTCACTTGTGCATCGGTCAGACCCGGAAATATCGGCAGCGAAAGGCACGTCTGGGCGATTTCCTCTGCAAGTGGGAATTGTCCTTGTTTCCAGCCCTTATCGCTGTATGCTTCTTGCAAATGCGGCGGTACGGGGTAGTGAATCATCGTACCGATGCCGTGTTGCGTGAGGTGTTCCTGCAAAGCATCACGCCGTTTGGTGCGAATGACGTAAAGGTGAAATACCGATGTGGCATTGTCTGCAATCACAGGCGTGATTACGTCGCCAACGCCTTGGAGAAGTTCAGTATAAAGCGAAGCAAGGCGTTCACGCTCGGCATTGTCATTGTAGAGCGAAGGAAGTTTCTTCAGGAGTAATGCGGCTTGCAACTCATCCAAACGAGAGTTGAACCCAAGCACTTCGTTGTAATATTTCTTGTGCGAACCGTAATTCCGCCATGAACGGGCGTTTTTGTCGTATTCGGCGCTATTGGTTGTTATTGCGCCAGCATCACCCAAGGCACCAAGATTTTTACCCGGATAAAAACTCGTGCCGTTGATATGACCGAAACTGCCTGTTGGTCTGCCGTTGTAGAATGCGCCTTGCGATTGGGCATTGTCCTCAATCACGTATATTCCGTGCTTTTCGGCGATTCCCATGATTGCGTCCATTTCACTGGCTTGTCCGTAGAGATGGACGGGCATGATGACTTTCGTACGTGGCGTAATTGCTGCTTCGATGAGGTCAGGATTGATATTATACGTTTCGGCACGAGGTTCGACGGGAACAGGTGTTGCGCCCACATACGACGAAGCCAGCATGGTGGCGATGTAGGTGTTCGAGGGGACAATGACTTCATCGCCTGCACCGACACCCAAGACTTTAAGTGCAATGTGGAGAGCATCTAAGCCATTGGCAACGCCGATCGCATGGGATGCTCCGGAAAATTTCGCGTATTCTTCTTCAAAAGCGGCGACGTTTTTTCCCAGAATAAACCAGCCGCTATGCAGAACGTCGGTAAAAGCGCTCTGTAACTCGCTTTCGAGGGCGAGGTTGATGGATTTGAGGTCGAGAAAGGGGATATTTTGCATGAGAAATTGAATGGTAAGAAAACACTATGAATTATGCAAAGCATAAATTAAATAGTATTTTTTAATCAGTATTTTGACGTTTTGCATGAACAAAATTGTCATAATTACGGTAATAATCATCTTCCGAATAATGATTCGATGCCAACACAAACAATACCGCGCCCGACGAGAAATTCACGAGTTCGCGCCAAATCATCGTTGGCACGTACAGACCGTGGTACGGGCGGTTTAGCGTCACGGTCTTCCGTTGCCGTCCGTCGTCCAGCATCACATCAAAGCTGCCGGACATGGCGATAATAAGCTGTTGTAAATCCTTGTGCGCATGACCGCCACGCTCTGCACCGCCCGGCACATCATAAAGGTAGTACGCCCGCGCCAGTGGAAAGGGGATATGCCGCCCGCTTTCGACAAAGGAAAGACTACCGCGCATATCTTCGCCAATGGTCGGAAGATTGATAATTGCTGTATCGTGAATTGTCGTCATAGCGTACAAAAAAATTAGACTGTTCCGTGATAACGGTCTCCAGCATCGCCCAATCCCGGCACGATAAAACCATGCTCATTCAAGCAACGGTCAAGCGTTGAGGTGAGAATTTGAATATTGGGAAAAGCCGTTTCGACCCGTTTTACACCTTCCGGCGCTGCTATCACCGAAACAATCACGATGCGCTTCGCACCCAGATCCTCAAGGCGTTCGAGCGTCGAGCAGATACTTCCGCCCGTTGCCAGCATCGGGTCAAGCACAAATACAAGTGAATCCGATGTGAGTTTAGGAATATTGCAGTAATATTCTTCGTTGGCAAGCGTTTTTTCGTTGCGACTCAGACCAATGTAGCCAATGCGTGCTTCGGGCATAAGGTCGCTAAAAGCCTGCACCAGCGAAACACCCGCCCGCAAAACCGGAAGCAAAATGACATCATGTCCAATATCGTAACCTTCGGTTTCTTCCAAAGGCGTTTGTACGCGCAAGGTGCGCAGACCGAGAAATTTTGCAGATTCTACGGCAAGTGCCGTTCCGATTCGTTGCATTGCGGCACGGAAGCGGTCAGGGGAGGTGGTTTTATCGCGCAAAAGCGTGATGTCGCGCCGAACAAGCGGATTATCAAGAACGGTGAGCATAGAATGATTGGGAGTGTTAAGTTTTGAGTGTTAAGTTTTGAGTGAAGATGTGTGCTGAAGTAACGGCTTACAGTCGTTATCTTTAGCAATGGTCAACGTATGGCTATTGACCAGAAAAATTCGGGAAAAAATAGAGCGTCGCTCTTGGAACGGAAAAGATAAAACCTGTGAGAGTGCGGGAGTCATTGAGTCCGTAGGATTTATCTTGGTTCAACCCCAAGACGATATTTGCTCTGTATTCAAAACCCGGATAAAATATTCCAATAGGTGTTTTGAGATTCAAACTGATACCGATGATGTTTGCATGAAATCCGAAATACCCTCGCGTTTCCTCTAAATTAAAACGAGTCGTCAAATACGATGCACCAGCTGCAAAATGAAAATTCACGATATTCCAAGGGTTAACGACATACTGCAACGAAAGGTCGAATGCTTGGTGTTCGTCGGGATTGTCTTGGCGTGGTTTATTTGTTCTTGGGTCAATGGCAGTGGGAGTTCGGTTCAATCCATAGACGTAGGAGGCGTTGATAGCCCAACGGTCAGCAATGTGTACCATGATGCTTGCACCTGGTCCGGCGGCTATCCCATCGTTCTGTTGGGTTCCTTTGCTGGTAAACTCGGTAAGTGAGTTCAACCCCAAAAGACCACCAACACCAATAATTTTCTTATACGGATTCGGCGGGTCGGTATATTCTTCCTCTTCTTCTGGTGTTGTTTGGGCAAATGCTTGATGGGGGGCGCTTGCCAGCATCGTGCCGATGAGTACAAATGCCATTAGGCTTAATTGAAAAAAGCGCATCGCGTTTTGCGTGGTTTGCGCAAGAACATCCGCAAGCGTCATGGAGCGAATTTCAGCAACTTTTTCAGCGACAAGGCGCACAAATGCTGGTTCATTACGTTTACCGCGATGGGGGACGGGCGACATATACGGCGCATCGGTTTCAATCATGATGGTATCCATTGGCAAACTTGCGACGGTTTCAGAAAGAAGGGATTTTTTGAAGGTAATATTTCCGGTAAAGGAGATGTGGAAGCCGAGACGCACGGCGTGTTCCGCCTGTTCCGGCGTACCAGAAAAGCAGTGCAGCACTCCGCGCAACGAGCCATCCTGCTCTTTGTCGAGAATTGTCATCATATCTTCGTCCGATTCGCGGTTATGGACAATCACTGGTAAGTTGCGGCGCTTGGCGATGCGTAATTGCTTGCGAAATACCTCTTGCTGCACCTCGCGTGGGGCAAAATCATAGTGATAATCCAAGCCGATTTCGCCAATAGCTCGGACGCGCTCTCCGTAGCTGAGTTCTTCGACCTTGGCAAGCGCTTCATCACTGGCTTTTAGGGCATCGTGCGGATGAATGCCCATACCACAAAAAATCCGCTTATCGGACGAAGCCAATGCTAAAACCGCATCAAACCTCGCTGGTTCGATTGCCGGAATGACGAGGTGCGTCATACCTGTCTCGAATGCCCGCTCTATGACTTCGGTGCGGTCGCTGTCAAATTGCTTATTGTCGAGATGGCAATGGGTGTCAATCATACTGTTCCTTGAAAACGGTGAAACGAGAAACCTTTGCGCCATACCGTTCTGCGAATGCTTGGGCGCGGTGTTTCGGGTGATTTACGAAAACAAGTAGAACAGTGTTTCATTGAGATATTGATTGTTTCGTTGTTGGGTTGCTTGGTGATTTGCTTGGTGGTGGTTTGGCTGTTTGCGGCTTGATTGATTGCGTTGCGGCTCCTTGTGTACTTGTTCCTTGCGATTTTGCTCCTTGTTTGCCGCCGCGCTCAAGAACTGGTCTGTCGGTCATCCACGCAAAGCCGCGTAAACGCAAGGTGGAAAGCTGTTTTCGGGTGATATGCTCTGGAATATATTCACCCTCGACTTTTCCGCGCCAAACAATAGTTTCAATTTCGCCTTTATCGAAAAGAATTTTTATCGTATCGGCAGCATTACGAACCGCACCATCGGGCTGTTTTGTGCCATCGGCATTATCAGACGAACCAAAATACAGATTAAAGGCTTTGCCCTCAGCAACTACTGACCGCATCGTATCGCGCTGAATCGAAATAATAATGTTTTCGCCTTGAAGTTGGTCTATGCGGTCTTGGTGCGCCGAATCATTTTTGCTGGCTGCAAAAGCATTGCCGTTAGCGGTGATACGCTCTAGGCGTTTTCCTTCCAGTAGTACGATGATAGAATCTGCCCGCAGTTGAGTGGAATCAAGCCAAAGTCTTGGTCGCTCGTTTTGGGGCTGCTTGACCGCTTGCTTACTTGGTTCTTGGGCGGTTGATTCTTGATTATTTGTCTCTTGACTGCCTGTTTCTTGAGGCGTTATTGTTGCTGATGTTGTGATACTTACATCATCGGGTAGAAGTCGAATGCGATTGAACGTTTTTTCGTACACACCAAGATTGGCGCGACCTGCAAGTTGGCGGCGCGTCATCTGGACATTTCCTGTGGCGCGATAAACTTCGCTGGTATCCAAACGAAACGCTTCCAGCAAATTACCAGTTATGCAGAGTGTATCCAAACGTTTTTCGGGGATTTGGGCAGTGGCGCTGGTGGATGCTTGTTTTTTTGCGGGCAATGCCGTCGTATTTTTTTTTGCAGAAGTCCGTTCTGAGGGCTGTTTCGGAGATTGTTGGAATGAGCGCTCCGGCTTGTCGCCCTCGACGGTATCAATCTGGCTCACCATTGGCGGCGGATTATTGGGGTAACTCGTCATACGGGAATAGCGCTGCGACGGGATATTGATGAGCGAATCTGCTTGCAAAAGAGCGCTTGAAACCTTGCTGATGGCGCTTGCTTTGCCCGAAGCATAGCTGTTTTGTGTTGCACGGTGATATTCGAGGGTATCGCAAAAAATAATGAGCGAATCATTTTCAATCGAAACAGTACGAAAAAATCGTGCTATCTTGTTTGCCGCAGAGTACCAGCCTTCACGGGCGGTGAGTGTGCTGTTGCGGTCAAGCAGCGTCACGCCCCCGGAACCGGAAATCTGCCGCGCAAAGCCATCGTAGCTGCCTTGCGCAGCCTTCATGGTGACGGTTCCCTGTTTCAGAATAACGTTGCCAAACATATCGGCGCGATTTTGTTCGATGTAATGCACAGCGCGGTTGCAGGTGATGGTAACAGCGCCCTGTGTCAGAACAACATTGCCGATAAGTTCCCGCACAAAGCCCGATGCTGTGGCGTTCCCGATGAGTTTTTCTGCTTGAAGGAACAGTGGTTGATTGGGTTGCACATCATCAGCTTCTTGTGCCAGTGCTGTTTGGTGGGCAGAGTATACAAAAAGACAAACTATGGCAAATGCCGCCGCACGGTGTATATTTGTGCGCTCGACCGAATATTGCTGAAAAAATGTCTCACCGAAAATCCTTAGTATCATGCGGATATTGCATCTTGCGGTTGAAAATTTTGCCGGAATCCCCATGCGGCTTGTGCATGAGGAACGGCGGCGTGGGCATGAAAGCCGATTGATAACGCTGCTTTCACCGATGCAAAAGTACGAAGAAGATATTGCATTACAGCTTCCTGCGCTCAATCTTCCGCAAATGAAGCAATTACGCCGTCTGGTGCGTGGCAATGCGAAAACGCCTATCCGCAATATTCGTCACCAAGGAGATGTAAAGCACTGGAAACCTTCCAACGCACTTGATGGTGCGCTTTTGCGTCTCCGCGATGCTCTGTGGCTGCCGGGAGTCAAACGGACGCTTGAGGATTTGGGCGGTTTGGAAAGTTTTGATGTTATCATTGCCGATGGTGGGCATGATTTTACGCGCTTTCCGCAACTGTTATCTCAAACGACTGTTCCGATTGTGACGATGTATTACGGTTCGGATATGCGTACACGCGGCATTATCACTGAGGTTCAGGAAAAAGCTATTTGCACCTTTACCTTTGAATACGACCACACGCTGTTATTTCCAGAAGCACAGTTCCTGTTGTATCCTTACCAAGCGCCCGATTATGCGCCTTCGGTGGAATATGCTCCTCCAAGGCAACATGAAGTCATTCGCATCGGACACGCTCCAACAAACCGCATCGGCAAAGGTACGGGGGAAATTCTTGCAGTATTGGAGCGGATTCAATCGGATTTCCCCGTAGAAATCGTTATGATAGAAAATCTCCCACACGCTGAAGCATTGCGCCGCAAAGCTATGTGCCACGTATTTATTGACCAAATCGGCGAACTCGGCTATGGCGTAAATGCACTAGAAAGCCTTGCAATGGGAATACCAACGGCGGTAGAATTGATGCCGGATTTTGAGCGATTTTTAGAACAGCATTGCGGCGAGCCGCATCCCTTCTCACGTCTTCGCCGAGCGAGTCTGGAAGCGGATTTGCGCGATATACTGCGAAATATGAGTAATTGGCAAGCGCTAGGTACTACCGGAGAAGCGTGGGTGCGGCGACATCATAGCATTCATGGGATTGTCGGGGTGTATTTGGGGCGTGTAGAAGAGATGCTCAATCAATAATCTTGACCTGAAAAAGGCTGATAGCGCCATTCTTGATGTTTTTTCATAGAGTATTGTTTGGCAGAAAATGCCAAACAGTCAAGCGTTATTGGTAAATATTTACCTTCATTTTTTTCGTCCAACTATGCACTTTTCTGATTACAACGCCTTTGCACAAGCGCTCCAAGCTACGTGCCGCATTAGTGACCCTTGGATAGAAGGTAAACCGCGCTTTCGGATGGAGCCGCTTCTGCTTCCGCAAACGGAATATGCCAAACTTTCCGAAGCAGCAGAGCGTATTGGAGCGCTTTACGATGAACTTTGCCGTCTTGTGCTGAATAACCCGAGTCTTTTGGATTTTTTCGACCTCACGCCCTTTGAACGCTTATTTTGGCTGGCTTCCGGCGGCGCATGGCATGGAATTGCTCGTCTGGACTTGTTTTTGCTGACAGACGGCACGGTGCAGATGTGCGAAATGAACTCCGACACGCCTAGTGGGGAAGCCGAAACGGTGCTGTTGAACAGTCTTTTTGCCCCAAATTACCTTCCTTCGCAAAATCCCAATGTCCGTTTCCCTGAGCGTTTTGTGGAAATGCTTCGCTCCTATATCCCGCTCCCATCGCCTTCCACGCAGTGTATTGGTATTATTTTTCCGACCGAAATTCCTGAAGATTTATCCATGATTTTGTGTTACGAAGAATGGCTTGTGAATGCAGGTTTTGAGGTGGTTATGGGAGCGCCATATAACCTGCATCCAATGGAGGGTGGGGCAGTAGGAATGTTTGGAAAGCCCATTAACATTGCCCTGCGTCACTATAAAACAGATTGGTGGGCAGAGCGCGAATCCGTGTGGCAAGATGGAGTACCATTTCCTGACGAAGAGCCGCTGGAACGAGAAATTACACTTTTGCTGGAAGCCTCTTCCAATGGGTATTTGCAGGTGGTGAATCCCTTCGGTGCGGTGCTGACGCAGAACAAACTCACGATGGCGTTTTTTTGGAGTTGCTTCGCACAATTTTCCCCGGAATCACAAGAAACTATTCGCCGCTATGTGCCGGAAACTGTGCGTTTATGCGATGTTGACGATGTAACTGTGTTGGAAAAAGACGATTGGGTATTGAAATCTGACTATGGCTGCGAAGGAGATGAAGTGATTATCGGTTGTGCTGTGAGCGATGAAATTTGGCTGTTATCGCTTCGCCAAGCTATTCCGACGCGCTGGATTCTTCAACGCTTTTTTGATGCTGCCCCCACGCCCGACGGCTTTATTCCGAATTACGGTGTATATTTGCTTGGCGGTCAGACTGGTGGAATTTACACAAGGCTTGCCCCTGTTTCAACAGATTATCGCGCACTTTCAGTAGCAACGTTTCTGGTATGACCTATTCTATATTTATCACAGTTTTTAGCGCATTTGCCAATCCAAAAATTTCGCCTCAAATTCTTCGGGTGAAAACTGCGGCGCATCGTACATCCCGTCTTTCCAGCGTTGTCGAGATGCTTCAAAAAGGCTGACGGCACAGGCAACCGAAATATTCAAACTTTGAATCATCCCGACTTGAGGAATGAGAAAATTCCCATCCGCCAGCGCAAGTGCTTCTTCACTTACTCCACTATGCTCATTTCCAAAAACAAGCGCCACACGCCCTGTTAAATCAAGGCTATAGAGCGAAACAGCATTGCTCGCCATATGGGTTGTGAAAATCGTATACCCGGACTCGCGGAGTGCGGCAAAGCAGGCTTCGGGGTTGGTGAACTGGTGAATGTCTATCCATTTTTTTGCACTGGCTGAACTTTTTTCCCCTAAATCGGGAAATTTTTGACGACCATTGTAAATAAGATAGACCTCGACAACACCAACCGCATCGCACGATCGCAATACAGCCGAGACATTATGCGGGTCGTGGACGTTTTCGAGAACGATGGTAAGCGTTGGTTGCTTGCGTTCGAGTGCGCGGCGCAGCTTTTCAGCGCGTTCTGGCGTGACAAATGATTCCATGAGGCGTGATTACGAGTTGGAAGGAGTATCGGCTGCAACAACTTCGTCAGCATGGGAAACCGAGCGCCACGAAATGCCGCGTGCGTGTTCGCGCATGAAGAAAACCCCACCGACCGCGATATTGAGGAAATACCCCACGCCATGCGCCACAAACGCGAATGCAAGAGCTTTTTCGCTTGGCATACCGTAAAATTGTACGAGCGTGACTTGGGCAAACGTGTGATAAATTCCCCATGCTCCGGGTGTTGGTGCAATCGTAATACCGATAGTTGTCATTGTGAGGAGCACGTTTGCATCGAACCAGCCAAAATTATAGCTTTTCTCAAAGCCAAATGCCAAAAACATGAAGTATAATGGCACAAGATACAACGCCCAAATTGCTGCCGTTTCCAGCAAAACGCGCCAGTACAAGCCCGGCGATTTAAAGATGCTGAAACCATTGATAAATGCTTCGAGGTAGCCATGCAGTTTGCCGTACCATTTCTCCGAAAAGCGCTTGACGCACATCCGCAGCAGCCATTCGCCAATATTGGTGGTGATAAGCAAAATGATAAATGTCATCAAGCCTACCACGGGTAACACTAGCAAACGAAGGAGTAATTGGCTGCTTATTTCGGGAAAAACACGAGCAATTTTCTCGTGCAGATAATAAAATGTGATAAGCACAAAAACGCTCAAACTCAAAATATCAATCACCCGCTCTACTAAAATGGTCGCAATCGCTGTCGAGAAGCGCACGTTTTCGCGGCGGCTCAGGATAAATGGGCGGGCGAGTTCGCCTCCACGAGGTGTGAGATTATTCATCATGTAGCCAATCATCACGCCAGAGAACGCATTCATCGTGTGGATGCCGTCTTGAATGGGTTTCATCATCGTAATCCACCGCAAAGCACGGAGATAGTGCGAAAGCAGCATGACGGGAATCGTTGCCAAGACCCACCAATAATTTGCTTGCTGAAATGCCCCAAGTAATTCGCCGAGATTATGCACATCCTTAAGCGCAAATGCCATTGAGCCAATGAGCAACGCAAGACTTATTGCGGTACGGAGAAGTGTTTTAAGAAATGAGTTTTTTTTCTGTTCTGCCATAATCGAAGAAAAATGGGAAATAAAAGGAAAGTCGGTCGCTTGGGTTTCTGCCACAAATCTTACTTTGTACCGCCAGAAGATGACGTGTTTTTGCTAAGAGCTGCGTAATCAAATACAAGATTGGTTAAGGCTTTGAGACCAACAAGTAGTGCGGGTTCGTCCACGTAAAACTGCGGAGAATGGTTCGCTGCTGCTGTCGCCACCAGCTCTTTCGGCGTTATGCCCAAAAAGAAAAACATTCCTGGGATTTTTTTCTGATAAAAAGAGAAATCCTCTGCACCCGTTTGTTTTTGTGCTGTGGCTACGTTTGCTGCTCCGGCAACACGCACAAGCGTTGGCGACATAAGTGCCGTCAGTTTGTCGTCATTCACGGTTGCGGGATATTGCTTGCGAATGCGTACGTCAGCGCTTGCTCCGCTTGCTTTGGCGATATATTCGCTTGTTTGCTTGATGCGGGAGTGCATCTGCTCTTGCATTCCTTCGTCGTAGCTGCGGATGGTTCCGGTCATCTCTACGCTGTCGGGAATGATATTGTTGCGTACGCCACCGTGCATCGTGCCGACGGTGATAATCGAAGGTTCTTTCGTTACGTCCAACTGTCGGCTTTCGATGGTCTGCAAGCCCATGACGACCTGAGAAGATACGACAATCGGGTCAATACCGCCCCACGGCTTTGCGCCATGCGTTTGCCGACCTTTGATAATAATTTTCAGATAATCAACCGCCGCCATCGTCGGTCCCGGACGAAATGTGATTTTGCCGGACTCCACACCTGCAAAAATATGTAAACCAAAAATTGCATCTGGCGTTGGGTTTTCCAAAACACCCTGCTTTATCATCAATTCTGCACCGCCTTCTTCGCCTTCGGGAGCGCCTTCTTCTGCGGGTTGGAAAATGAATTTAACTGTACCACGCACATCCGATTTCATGCCCGATAATATTTCGGCAACAGCCATCAGCATCGCCGTATGTGCGTCGTGTCCGCAGGCGTGCATTACGCCCACATCTTGACCATTATAGGTGCTTCGTGCTTTTGATGCAAATGGCACGTTCACCTGTTCGGTAACGGGCAGCGCGTCCATATCAGCGCGGAGCGCAATCACAGGACCCGGCTTGCCGCCTTTGAGTACGCCGACAACGCCCGTGTAGGCGATTCCTGTTTTTACTTCCAAGCCCAATTTTTTGAGATGTTCGGCAACAATAGTGCTGGTGCGGTTTTCACGGTTTCCGAGTTCAGGGTTTTGATGAAAATCACGTCGCCACGTCAGCATTTTGCTTTCGATTGCTTTGGCGCGTTCGTCAATCGCTGTCCGCAAGGATTCAAGCGACTGCGCGGGAAGAAGAGCAGTTCCGATAACGTGTATCAAAGCCACAAAGACGAGAATATGACGGCGCTGTTGCATAAAAATTCCAAGAAAACGGTAAAACAAATGAAGGACGCGCAAATTTACGGTGATATTCGCTGGTTTCCCAATAGAATTGCAGAAGAGACATTTGTGAGGGCAAGGGGTGAGAGCGGCTTTTGTCGCAGAAGCAGCCGAAGAACTTCCGTTCCTACTAATGTCAAGCCCGCTCTACGGCTCAAAAACCATAAAGCGGGCGGACGTTACTCGAACAGAGAGCAAGCTCAAAGCCTCATCAATAATAATAACCAAAAATAAAATTCATTTCATCGCTAGAGCGGAAACCAAAGGTAACGGTATCGTCGGTATCGTTGTAATACGTGACGGTAGATTTTAAGCCCTCTCCGCGCCGTAGAACGATAGGCGTTGTGAAGTTCAGAAGCGGCGGATTTAGCCAATTCGTCGCCGTATAGACCACTTCGCCATTACGCGCACCGCCTACAATCGTTGTCACAAAGCGCTTTGCCAGACGATGGGTGTGCGAGGTCAGTCCAACAATATTTACGACCGTATCACGGCTATTAAAACGATCGGTGTTTCCAGAGCCGCTGCCGCCGACCAAAAATGTTGTTTCGACCACTGTTTCGCGTTTTGGCTGCAAAAGAAAACTGTAGAAGCCAAGTTGTAAGGGCTTGATATACGTTTTCACGCGGTCTGGCGTAGTGGTGTGAATATTAAAGATCACCTCGCCCCGAATTGTATCGCGTGTGCCGTTGGTGTAATGCGAATTGAAGTCCAGAAGCCAGTTTGCCGGAATGCGCATTGCCATTCCTGCCGGAAATTCAATTGTTTCGGCTTTAAGCTGGGAAGCTATCAAAAAGGTGCGTGACGACATTTCTGTAAAACGTTCAGGAATAAGCTGACCATTCGGCAAATACAGGTCTCGGAGAGTATTTATCGGCGGGAGATTGCGTCCTGCACGGGCGGGGTCGTAGCCGTACAAGATAAAATGATGGCTGCGGTCGCGCTGCACCAACTCAAATTTTGTCATAATCAAGTCTTGCGTATTTTGGCGGGCAGAATAAATTTCGCGCTCGTTCTGCGGTGCAATCGGAAACGGTGCAAGCCGCATTTGTACGCCTTGTGCTGGCTGTGGAAGGCTCAATATCTCGTTTTGTGGGCGCGTATCCTCCAGGAGTTTTGCATCGGCAACCGTACCATTTTTCGGCGCTCCGGCGGAAATCCAGAATTTCACAAAATCCAACTGCCCCGCCGTGACAGCCCGCGAACCAAGTGGCATAGCGCTTCCGTAGCCATCGGATTTATGCAGATTCGCGCTGTCGAGTTTGTTATAGAGAAAACTTTTATACGGGTCGCCGACTTTGACGCGCAAGAGCTTATCTGCTTTGGCATTTTGATTGGACGGCTCGACACCGACCAGATTTTTATACGCAACTTGTGGAGATAAATCCAAGCCGCCAACGGCATTTCGCGTGTCGTGGCAGCCGCTTGTGGCGCAATTCGGCGTAAGAACTTTTTCTTGGAGCAGTGCAAAACTTGAGCCGGATTCCGGCAATTCGTTGATATTTCCGGCATTGCAAGCCGTGAGAATCCATGCGCTTGCCAGCAAAGCGACGAATAAGGATGGAGTGGAAATCGTGCGAACCATGGTGGTAAGAGGAAATGTGGTGGTGGAACGTACAGCAAAAATGCAAAATACGCAATCATTTTCTCTTTTGCGCAAAAAGTTCGCAAAGCCTCTTTACATCGTGCTTGCCGAAGATTTTTTTTTGCGTTTTTCCTCACAGAGCAGAATTATTTTTTATGAACACTTGACTTTGCACAAAACGATTTGTACATTGCAAAAGTCAATAAACGACAATCAAAACATTCCCAACGCAAAGAAAATGCGCAACACAACTCTCAATATCGCTCCCAACGCAGCAATGCCCGCCATGATGCAAATGTGCATGATGATGTGCTGCTGTATGTGTGCGCAGCGTGAGAACGTGTTGCTTGACTCATAGAATCTGATGTAAATTCCCATCAAGACTTTTGACAAAGCCGTTCTCACAACACTGTGAGAGCGGCTTTTTGCTTTCGATACCGACCAATTCCTTTTCAATTTTTTCATTCTATATTTTCTTCACAGAGGAGACTTCCATGAGTAACGCACAAGGTTTACGTTTCGAGACATTGCAACTCCACGCAGGTCAGCAACCCGACCCCACGACCAAATCCCGCGCCGTGCCGATTTATCAAACCACATCCTACGTGTTTGACGATGCCGCCGATGCCGCACAACTCTTTGCTTTACAGAAATTTGGCAATATTTACACCCGTTTGATGAACCCAACCACTGATGTTCTGGAAAAGCGTATTGCTGCGCTTGAAGGCGGCGTTGCGGCGGTGGCAGTGGCTTCGGGGCAAGCGGCGCAGTTTATCGCGCTGACGAATATTCTTGAGGTCGGCGACAATTTTGTTTCTACGCCTTATCTCTACGGCGGCACCTACAATCAATTTAAGGTCTCCTTCAAGCGCTTTGGCGTGGAAGCCCGCTTTGCAGCAGGCGATAAGGCGGAAGATTTTGAAAAATTGATTGACGCAAAAACCAAAGCGATTTATCTGGAAACCATTGGTAATCCGGGTTTTAGTATTCCTGATTTTCACAAATTTGCCCAACTTGCTGAAAAGCACGGTATTCCGCTTATCGTGGATAATACCTTTGGTGCAGGTGGCTATTTTGCTCGACCGATTGAGCATGGCGCAAACGTCGTCGTCGAATCGCTCACCAAATGGGTCGGCGGACACGGTACCAGCATTGGCGGCGCAATCGTTGACGGTGGCAATTTCAACTGGGGCAATGGCAAATTTCCGCAATTTACCGAGCCATCGGAAGGCTATCACGGCTTGCGGTTCTGGGATGTTTTTGGCTCCGATGGTCCGTTTGGCAATATTGCTTTTGCCATTCGCGCCCGCGTCGAAGGCTTGCGCGACCATGGTCCGGCATTGAGTCCGTTCAATGCGTTTCTGCTTTTGCAAGGCGTGGAGACGCTTTCGCTGCGCGGCGAGCGCCATGCACAAAACGCCCAAGCGCTTGCACAATGGCTTGAGAAGCATCCTGCCGTCGAATACGTCAACTATCCCGGCTTAGAATCCAATCCGTATCACACTCTTGCAAAGCGCTATCTTCCACGCGGCGCAGGTGGTGTGCTTGCCGTCAAACTTCGCGGCGATGCTGAACTTGCTGATGCCTTTATCCAAAATCTTAAAATTGCCAGCCACCTTGCCAACGTTGGCGACGCAAAAACACTCGTGATTCATCCTGCTACCACGACTCATCAACAGTTGAGCGACGAAGAGCAACGTGCTGCTGGGGTCGTAAAAGGTTTGGTTCGGGTTTCCGTTGGTTTGGAACACATTGAGGATATTAAAGCTGACTTTGAGCAAGCCTTTCAGGCGGCATTAGTCGCTATTACGGCTTAAGATTGATTTGTTTCTTCTGCGGAACGTGATACAGACTTGTTTTTCACGTTCCGCATTTTTCCTTCATTTCCTCAATCACCACCAATGCTATGAGTATGCCGCAATTTATCTCCACACCGCACAAAACCTTGCGCCTTAACACGCCTTTCACACTTGAAAATGGCGCTACTCTCCCGTATCTTGATATTGCTTACCATAGTTACGGTACACTGAATGCGGCGAAAGACAACGTCGTGTGGGTTTGTCACGCCCTGACGGGTAATTCAGATGCTGCCGTCTGGTGGGATGGGCTTATCGGAACCGGGCGTTTATTCGACCCATCGGAATACTACATCATTTGTGCAAATATGCTTGGTTCATGTTATGGTTCATCAGGGGCAAATACGCTCAATCCTGAGACCGGAGTACCATATTTTCGGTCATTTCCACAAGCAACGGTGCGTGATATGGCGCGGGCGCACATTCTTTTGCGTCAAGAATTAGGTATTGAAAAAATTCAGATTGGCTTGGGCGGTTCAATGGGCGGTCAGCAGTTGTTGGAATGGGCAATTTTGGAGCCGACGGTCTTTGAAACGATTGTTCCGATGGCGACGAATGCTCGTCATTCGCCTTGGGGAATTGCGTTTAATGAATCTCAGCGCTTGGCACTCGAAGCCGACCCGACATTTTTTGAAGACCGCTTGGATGCTGGTTTAGCAGGTCTTAAAGCGGCACGTTCCATTGGTATTCTCTCCTACCGCAATTACGACACTTTTGACAAAACCCAGCACGAACCTTACAACGACAAACTTGATAATTACCGTGCTGCTTCCTATCAGGCGTACCAAGGCGAAAAGCTCACGCGCCGCTTCAATGCTCATGCCTACTGGCAACTCTCGAAAGCAATGGACAGCCACAACGTTGGTCGTGGGCGCGGCAGCGTAGAAGAGGCATTGTCGCAGATTCAAGCGCGGACGCTGGTTGTCGGCATTTCAACGGATATTCTCTTTCCGCCGGAAGAGCAGCGTTTGCTTGCGGCACATATTCCCGAAGCAGAATATGTCGAGATTTCCTCGCCTTACGGTCACGATGGCTTTTTGATTGAATTTGGAGTATTGACAAAGATTTTACGGGAGTTTTTGGCGGTAGCGGAGCGTGTGTGATAGCGCAAAAACGTTCTCAATTTTTCTGCTCCACCTTCTGCAACGCCTCAAAATAGCGCCGAATGAGCGCTTCGTAATCCTTCGTGTAGCCTTGCTGCGTGGAGCGCAGGAGTTCTTGCAAGGCGCGAGTGCGCCCTTCTTGGGTGCGGAGGTCTATTGCTGCGGGGCTTTGGCGGGAGAAATTCTGCCCGGATTTTGCTTCGCGTTGCTTCTCAAAATCCTGCTCTCTTGTCGAGCGGCTTGCATCCAGCAACCGCGATAAAATCTTCTCTTGACGGCGAATCGTTTCCTCGGAAATATTCCCGCTTTTCATATCGCTTACGATTTCCTGCATTTCTTTTGCCATCTTGTCGAGGTCACCAAGTGCGCGTTTGCCACCTTTCTGGTCTTTCGCAAGATCTTCCAAGGATTTGCGGATTGCCTCCTGTTGAGCCGCCATACGCCCTGCTTCCTCGCCTCCGGGCTGCCCTAAGCGTTGTTGCTGTCCTTGTCCCTGCCCTTGCCCCTGCATCATTTGTTGCATTGCTTGATTCAGCATTTGCTGTTGCCCGGCGGCTTGTTGGAGTTTTTCCATAAAGCTGGATGCGCCGCCTTGCCCCTGCCCTTCGCCCTGCTCGCCTTGTTGCTGTCCGCCGGGACCATTGCCCTGCTGCATCTGCCCCAACATGGATTGCATCTGCCCCGCAGCACGGTTCATGGCGGACATTGCGCCGCCTTGTTGCTGTCCGGCTTGTTGGGCGTTGCGGTCTTCAAGGCTTTGGGTTGCATTTTCCATTTGCTGCATTGCTTCGCCAAGTTCTTTGCCCATTTCCGGCGTTACGGCAAATGATTTTTGCGAAAGCTCTGCCATGCGACTAACCACGTTTTTCAAGTCCTGAAGCGCATTGGCTTGGTCTTGAGCATTCTCACGGAATTGCGTGGAATTGTAGTCCATGTTTTGGCTTTCTTGCTTGAGCTGCTCTTGACGCTTTGAGAGTTCGAGCATATTCTGCGTTGCTTTTTGAAGCTGTTTGATTGCCTCTTGCTGGATATTGCGTTGCATCTCTTTTTTCAGATTTTGCATTTGCTGGGCGAATTTCTGCAAATTCTGCTGCGCCTTTTGCTGCTGCTGTTTTGCTTCTTGTGGCTTGCCTTGTTGCATCTGCTCTTTCGCGTCTTGCATTGCCTTTTCGGTCTGCTCCTTTTGAAGCGCTTCCTGAGCCTTTTTCATCTCTTCCATCGGCATATCGCGCCCGCCTTTTTCCTGAATTTCCTTCATAAGTTGCTCAAGGTCGTCGGTCTCTTTGCTAAGATTTTGCATATCTTCCTTGAGTTTCTCCTGCTTTTCCGCCATTTCGTCGCGCTTTTGCTTGTCGTTCATGTTCGCGTTGTCCATTTGCTTTTCCAAATCGCGCTGCTGCTCATCCAGTTCTTTCGCACGTTTGGCAAGTTCATCCGATTTTTGATTCGCTTGAACGCGCTTCAAAATTTTCATCGTCCGCTCAATAGACTTTTTGAAATCTTCTTCGTTGAATTGAAATTTTTGTAGTGCCTGTTGAAGCTGCTCCGGCTGCATTTGGTCTAATGCACGTTGCATTTGCTGCATTGCTTTTTGCATCTCCGGCACGTTGACTTGCTTGAGCAACTTCTGAACTTCCATGTATTGCTGCATGGTTTCCGGCGAAATACTTTGATTTTGCTGGAGTTTCTGCGTCATGTCCTCAAGCTGCTTCTGCACGTTTTCCACGCGCTTTTGCATATCATCCTGCTTTTTGAGCAAGTCTTCTATCCGCTTCTTTTCTTTCCAATCGGCTTGTGGTTTTTCTTGTTGTTTGCGGAGTTCACGGGAGATTTCCTCCATGTCGCGTTTCATCGTTTCGGCATCTTTCAACACTTTTTGCAAATCTTTTGCAGCGATTTCCTGCGTTTTGTCCGCTTCTTTGAAAATTTCATCCAAAGACGGCAACCGCGCTGTCAGAATGCTGGTTCGGGATGATTTCGGACCTGTCACAACATCATTATCCGTGACTTCAAGGAAAAACTCGTATTTGTCCGACGGCGCAAGCCCGATTTTGTTCAAATCCCAGATGTATGGCACTTCCAAGGATTTTTCGCTGCCCATAAACCCAATCGGAATTTGTGAAAACTTTTCCTGCGCTGGCGAATAGCGAGATTCCGTGCGGCGATAATGCAGTTTTAATCCCGAAAAGCCGTAATCATCGGCAAGAGCGACCTTAATAGGAAGCAAGCCCGTTTCGGTCAATTCGGCATCGCTTGTCGGCTGCAACAGCGTTATCGACGGCGCACCATCGCGCAGGGCAAGCGCGGAATAGCGAATTGGGTCAGCGTTTTCTTCACCATTTTCATCCACGATACGAATAAAATATTCGCCCGAAAAATTCAGCGAAAATGCACCCGAAGCGCGGCGGTCATTGACATTCAAAGGGACGCGCACGGTATCGCGTTTGGTCGAATCGCCTGTTGCGGAATTTTTCAAAAGGACGATTTCTGCACGCTTCAAGACTTTATTGGAAAGCGCGGTCAATTCTACACGCGACCCCGCAAGCGACATCACCGAAGCCGTGTTTTCATCCAGACTGCGAGGTGGGATTTTGGTATATGCTGGAGGCGTAACGCTGCCGGAAAGACTGCGAATATCAGGGCGGTCAAAGACAATAATTGAGCCGCGCTCTGAGCGCACAAACTCTAGGTACCACGGCACTTCGGCGAAAACTTCCACGCTGCGCTTGACCGCCGGAAGATTGAAGCGAAAAACGCCCAATGAATCGGGACGAAGCGTGAAGGAATCAAAAGTTTCATCGCCCGATGACGAGCCGTCCAATTTTTCCCGCAAACGGAGCATGATTTCCATCGGAGGCACGTATTTGCTTATTTCTGGGTTCTGTGCTGTGCGGACGCGGATTTCTACAGTTGCCCCTCGCAAAACTTTTTGCTGAAGAGGCTCCAAAATGAGTACAAACGGTGCCGGTGGGATAAATGACTGCGAAAAATGCCGCAAACGGTAGAGCGCCGACCCCATTGCACTGGGAAACAGCGCAAAGACAAGTGCTGTGAATACCGACACGCCGCCAAAGAGCATGAATGCGGTCTTGCGAGGTTTTTTGTCTAAAATTGCTTCAAAATCAAGGGTTTCAGCACGTGAGCCAACCGCACCGAAGTTTGCCAAAGCGAGTTCGTTGGAATAAGCGCCTTGTACGGTGCTGGAACGGTAGAGTTGAAGTGCATTCAGAAGTTTGTCTTGCACGTCGTCGTAAAAACGCCCGACGCGGAGCGCCATCGTGTCATCGGTGTCTTTAGGTTGAATCCCCACAAGCCGCATGATTGCTTTGCCCGCGAACACGCTCAGAGCCGCCACCGTTCCCAAGAGCCACACCGCCGCCATCGTCGTCCGCGACGCAACGCCAGAGTACGCTAATGCCTCAATCCCCGTCAAGACCAGCAATAACGCCAGCGAACAGGCTCCCGTCCAAAGCAGACCGGAGGTAAGCGAAAGCGTCAGTTCTTTCGAGCGAACGCTTTGAAGACGAGCGACGATGCGTTCGTAGAGAGATTGGTAGTCGTTCATGGCTTTGCTTTGGGGAAATTTATCGAAGAAAATATTTTTCAAAACTCTTGGAGAAGAATAACATTATACGCATTGTTACCCTTCTCGTCCTTTGCGCGTCCTGAAAAAATTATAGTGTACGCTCTGCCGACGGAAAAGTTTAGACTTTGTGCTGTATAGAAGGTTTTATCACGATAATTGAATTGCAACGTGCGAATTTGATTCGTCGTAAATGGCTCGAATGGATAAATAAATTTTCCTTTGTCCATATTACCACTAAACGCAAAGCCCCCACCTGATCCAGATCCAGCAAAAACTGCAACGCTATCCACATCAAGTGTCGCATTCAAATATCGAACAGAGCCTTTAGCTGTGGGCGAAAGGCGCGGAACAAACGTCGAGTCACCTCCTCGTGGCATCCACAGTCCGCGTTCGACAAGGACTCGACGCGAACCCTGAACAACAATGCCTATAGCCACGTAATGCACGTTGCTTTTCAGAGGTTCGTTTGCCATAGAACTTGTTGCTCCTCCAATCGTAAATTGTGCAGTCCCTTCGGGTAGTACGGTTAATCGCGACCCTCCATAGCTTACCTGATCACTCAAAACTACTCCACCAGTGGCGTTTCCAGTACCGACGGAAACAGTTGTTGCATTTGTCTCATCGGCGAAGGCGTGAACGATATGCACGAGAGCGCCTTTGCCCATAGCTTTCAAGGCTGCTGCCGGGGCGGTTAATATGGATTCGTCCGGCACAAAAACCATCCGACCGTCTTGAACAACAAGAAAATACGATGTCGCCGTGCTTCTGCTAGGCAGCGCATCAACACTTGTTTGCAGTATTTGTTGTGGAGAATTGGTGGTAAAGACCATAAAGGGCTGCAAGGTTTCACGCGGTATTTGGATGGCACTGCCAATGTTGCCTCTTCCTAAATTTTCCGCTAATGCTTGCATTCTCATATCGGAAGTTGCCCCGCGAAAAACACTCACGCTTCTTGATGACAAATTCACAACCCGCACAGCAACGGAGTTTTGCGACATTGATGTTGTCAGAGCGGGTGCTGCGACGGCAGAACTGTCTCCAATGAGCAGCGTTTGCGAACCATTGACTGCAAGCGAGGTTGCCAGTCGTTGTTGGCGCAAACCATTGCGGCGGTTGAGAATAAGCGTATCGCTTCCCGCCGAGGCGCAGGCTGTGAGGGAATTGTAGTTTGTCAGTGTATCATTGGAAACAGCGTTGACGATAGCGTTATTGCCGTACAACACCGATTCCAGCACACCGCCGGACAGATTCGCAACGCGGACAAAGGTGGACGGCGCAGTTGCTTTGGAAACAGTGATTTTCTCATCATTGCGGTCATTGAGCGCCATCAAACGGAGTGAATCTTGTTCTTTGTAGAGCAGAATCGTATAGCTATTTCCCGCCGAAAGTGGGCGAAGGTTAAACAAATCCTTTCGTACTGGTGGCGGAGCGGTTGCCGTTGAAGATACGGGAACATCCTGCTCCGTCAGGGCTAGGCTCACAACATTGTCGCCGGAAACAGCTATTGGCAGCGCAGCGCTACTAGCGCGGTATCGGAGATATGCACTCAAGGGCGCTCCGCTTGGGCATCCGACTATCAGCGAGTACGTTTTTGTACTATCATTAACACAGTTGACAAAACGAATGTTGGCGGTGTTCGCCGGAGGACTGGACGGAAGGGCTGTCACCGTCAAAATCGTATCAACAATGAGTTGATTCCGTTGTTTTTGCGATGGGGGCAAACCAATAATCGTGTAGGTTGCGCCACGCAAACCAAACACTATTCGTGCTGGAGGGAAATCAGATTTGCCCGGAACAGGATTTACTTCGCGTACCGTGACCCGTCCCGTATCCGAGAAGGGCGTAATAAACGGGGTAACACTGATACCATTGGCATCGGCAGTGCGAGCCGTCGTATCAACCCTTGAGCGTGCTACCGCAGAATAGGTTGCAAACGTTGCTACAAGAAACTGCGGCGACGCAGGTGCGATCATGGTGGAATCCGTCAATTTCACATACCGAACAAGCGTGGTCTGGTAATCGGGCGTTCCCAACG
Source organism: Ignavibacteria bacterium (assembly GCA_947459425.1). Lineage (GTDB taxonomy): Bacteria > Bacteroidota > Ignavibacteria > Kapaibacteriales > UBA4661 > PH2015. The sequence goes on along the minus strand of CANHDJ010000015.1, from coordinate 8,879 downwards.
GCGTTTGGGCAGTCGGAAAGTCGCATCCCCACTGCACTAACAGTACAAAAGCGCACATCGCCGTAGCAACGTATTTGACAAGTCTATTCTGCAACGCTAATCGCATTAAGGAACCTCTACTGCGTTCAACAATTCGTTAATTATGTCTTCGGAGCGCATATTTTCTGCTTCCGCTTCGTAGGTCAATCCGATGCGGTGTCTGAGTACGTCGTGGCAAATTGCCCGAACATCCTCCGGAATCACGTACCCGCGATGGCGGATAAAGGCAAACGCCTTCGATGCCGTTGCCAGCGCGATCGTCGCACGGGGCGAACCACCATAGCTAATGAGATTTGCCAGCTTGCCGAGTTTGTATTGTTGCGGGTTGCGGGTCGCGGCAACAATGTCCAAAATGTATTGTTCGATTTTTTCATCCATATAGACCTCGCGCACCACAGCACGGGCTTTCATGATGCTTTGAGGCGAGACGACAGGGTTGATTTTCACTTGTTCATTCGAGAGGTTCTGACGCATAATCATACGCTCATCCTCGCGCGTAGGGTAGGTAATAAGCGCCTTGAGCATAAAGCGGTCAACTTGCGCTTCAGGAAGCGGGTAGGTGCCTTCTTGCTCAATCGGATTTTGCGTCGCCAGCACTAAAAATGGCTCTTCCAGCTTGAACGTTTTTTCACCAATCGTGACTTGGCGCTCTTGCATTGCTTCCAGAAGGGCGCTCTGTACCTTTGCCGGAGCGCGGTTGATTTCATCGGCAAGAATAAAATTGGCAAAAATGGGTCCTTGCCGCACGGAAAATTGCGTGGTGGCGGGGTTGTAAATCGTTGTGCCGAGTACGTCCGCCGGAAGCAAATCGGGAGTAAATTGAATACGGCTGAAACGTGCATCAATAGCTGAGGCAAGGGTTTTGATAGCAAGCGTTTTTGCTAGTCCGGGAACGCCTTCCAGCAAAATATGTCCGTCGGAAAGCAAAGCAATCAAAAGGCGTTCGACCATATACTTTTGCCCAACGATACTTTTGCTGATTTCGCCAACTAGAAGTTCGATAAAAGCGCTCTCGCGTTGGATGCGCTCGTTGAGTTCGCGGATGTCTGTCATAATGCGTTGTTGGAGGCTTGAGAAAAAATGTGTTGAAAGAATTGTGCTTTTTCGGTTTCTATGGAGAATTTTGTCTGCTCTTGATATTCAAGTGTGTGTGAAATTCGGTGAGCGACGGCGCAAATTTTGTCCGAATGAGCAGCATCGCGGCTTGTGCGTTGGCTTCATCGTAGGTATCAGCCATCAAGCTCCCGTTTTTTAAGCATTTCCAACCACAAAGCGCCGTCGGCAATCAAAGCATAGTGAAATGCTTGTTTTACCACGTCGCGGGGAAACTGTGCATCTACACCGTTGGCAGCAAGATAATCCTTCAGCGTTTTCCATGCTAACTCAAACGTAAATTCAAATGCTTGGACAATGCCCGCTTCTTCTAAGGCGCTTGGTTGCTTAATTTGCAAGACATTGTCCAAAAAGGTAAATGCTTTTTCAAAATTTGCAAAGCGTTGTTTCCAGCGAATATCGGATGAAATATTCATAACAAAAGAATCACAATCGTTTAATCAAATGCGCCGTCAGCACATTTGCCACAAGTAAAATTCCGTTTGCGCCAAAGGCAATCACCGCCAGTGTTTCGCGCTCAAGCGCTAAATTCGCAAAGCCGCCCATGCCCCAGCGCACCACGATTGCCAATAAAAATGCCACACTGAGCGCTCCAAACCAAAAGGAAAACCAGAAAAGGCGGTCTTCCTGCCAAGCATTAAACGTCGTGTAGAGCCGTACTGATGATGGATGTTTTGCCGAAATAAACAAGCCCACCGCCCAAAATGCCAGCCCAAAAATACTGCCCAAAAGCGCAAACATCATCGTGTGAATGCCCAAAACCGAGAATATTCCCACACTGACGGGACCCGTTGCCAAGCCCACCAAGAGAACCAGCCACGAAGCCAGCCACAATGTGCTTCCGACGGTATTGAAGAGTTCCGGCGATTCCAAAACGATTTGGAGTAAGTGACGCATACCATCGCGCCACGTCCGCAAATGCGGATGCCGTCCGGGTTTGTCGGGCGAAAGCGAAGCGGGGACTTCGGTAATATCTGCGCCGGATTTCATCACTTTCACAATCATTTCCGAGGCAAACTCCATTCCCGGACTTTTTACGCCCCACCGCATAAATGCGTCTTTGCGGAAGCATCGAAAACCCGAATTGCAGTCTGTCAGGCGATAATCGCCTTTTGCATACAGCGTGTTGATAAGCCATGTCAGCACGGGAGTTCCGATGTAGCGGTGCAAAAATGGCATTGCGCCTTCGTGAACGGTTCCTTGCAGACGCGACCCCAGCACGATTTCGTACCCTTCATCGAGTTTGTGCAAGAGCGTGGGAGCTTCTAAAAAATCGTAGGTATCGTCGGCATCGGCAAAAATGACCGCTTCGCATTCCGCGCCGTAAATGCCGCATTGAAGCGCTGCGCCATAGCCGCGCTGCGGGCAGTGAATCACTCGTGCGCCGAAGGATTCCGCCACTTCCACAGAGCGGTCGGTGGAACCATTGTCGGAAACGATAATCTCCACGCGGCGGTCGGTGAGGACATTATCTTGAAGATGCTTAATTTTTGTCAGAACGTAGGGCAAAACCTTTTCTTCATTCAAACACGGAATGACGAAAGAAACGGAGTGTTTATGCGGTTTGCGAGTTATAGTATTTTGAGCCACGCTGTTGCGAAAAATGATGTTTTTGGGGTTGAATTGGGCTTTTATGTTGCTTTGTATGATTGCTCTCAAGCCCTCAATAGTGCTTTGTGAAAAACTACGCCGTAGAGGATCAATCACGTTGTGAGCGTAATGAAGCAAACGCCACCACACCTGCAAAAATAGCAAGAATACAGTACATCACCGCAAAATACATTGCTCTATCGGAAGTTGTTCCGCCGAATGTTGTCATATGGTGGAACGACCCCATAGCACAAAGAGCGCTTACCATCATCATCGGCGCACTTTTTGTTTCTCCAAATGAGTTGTAAGATTTGAGCATGAAACCAAAGGCAAGAATCATCGCCGGAAGTGTATGCGAGACGTAGCGCGTGACACCGCTCATAAAGAGTTCGGGTCCGCCTAAAAACGCAAAGCCGTAGAGCGAGGCGACAAACGCCAACGCAAACCAAAACTCACGCGGTAGCAGCTTCAAAGCGGCTTTCAGGGACAGCCCACTCAAGCGCCGTTCTAGGAGGATTGCCAGCATAATAAACAGTGGAAATAGCAGACAAATCACCGTCCGTAAACCATATTCCGCTAAAACCTTTGCTTTTCCGGCAGACGGCGCAAGCATCCAGCGCAAGAAGCCCATAATAGCATCGCTTTCCATCCCTCGCACACTGAAAGGTGCAATAATATGCCCGATTACCAGGTAAGCCCCTACAACACTGGCTGCTACAATGACAAAGCGTGTCAATGCAGGAACGATACCGCCTGTGCGCCATTTCTCACCCCAAAGCATCCAGAGTGCGACGGCGGGTAGGAAAACAAGCGCATTTTGCCGTCCTGCAAGTGCCACCAGAGCACCAATCAAAACAAGCGGGAATCCGCCCCGTAGTAAGCCCAAGAGCGTGAGCGAAAGTCCGGCAACAAAAACAACATCATTCACCATCGCCGGAACAGCGAGATAATACCGAAACATATACGGATTAAAAATGAGCAATGCCATAGAGAGCGTGTATGCTGTTGTATCAAGCCGTAATTCCTCGAACATCTGGTGACACGCCCAAATAACGACGGCGCAAAACAAGAGCGTTGCCAGCAAAAATACCCATTCATACCCAATCCCCGTAAAATGTGCAACCGTTCCCGCCAAGTATGGCACGATAAACCGCGCCGTGTGGTTTGTTGGCAACACTGCTTCCGATGGAAGATTTGGCAATGCAGGTGCGGCTTGGGCAATCGTCATGTAACTATGCGTATCGGCAGCTTTCAAAATATCAATGCCTTCTTGATACGAAAGCCAACGATTGGTCAGAAGCAGCATTGCCGAGAAAAGGAGGGTGGTCAGTAGGCGAGTTTTCATGCGGTTTTGAGACGATAGCACCATAGAAAAAAAAGCAGAAATACAGCCACATTTTGAGATGAGGAGGATTTCTGCTTTCCATTTAAAATTGGTCATACCATAAATCCGTTAAATCCGTTTCTTACTTACCAATACTTTTGGTGATTCCACCAAAGACTTGTTGCAAAACATCGCTGGTGCGAGCAACAGGATTTTGCCGAATATTTTTCTCTTCTTGCGCAACCATCGTGAATAAGCCTTCGATAGCGCGTTTGGTCACGTAATCGGATAAATCTGGGTTCACTTTTTGCACAAATGGAATTTGGTTGTAGGCTTGGGTGATTTGTCCCCAATAGCGCGTGGCTTCTACTTTGGTGAGTGCATCGCTAATAGTTGGCTTGAATTTCTGGACAAGCTGGTCGGACGTTGTGCGCTGAAGGAAATCCGTTGCGGCGCGGTCATTGCTACCGTTCAAAATAGACATAACATCATTGAAATTTAACTGTTTGATAGCATCCAAGAAAATCGGTAAGGCATCCGATCCGGCTTGCTCGGCAGCGCGATTCATTGAGGTAACGGCTTGGTCGGCGACGTTTCCAAGACCAATTTTCCGAACGCCGTCTTCTACCATCTTAAATTCTGGCGGAAAAGGAATTTTAATAAGCGGATTGCCCAAGTATCCATCGGGCTTCGAGACCAGTTCCACGCCTTTTTGAATGCCTTTAGTGAGTGCTTCTTGCAAACCAGTTGAGGCAAGGCTTGGCGTAAGAGTCGGGGCGGCAGGAGCGGGCGTAGGAGTTGGAGTTGGAGCAGGCGTAGGTGTCGGAGTAGTAGTCGGCGCTGGAGCTGGAGTGGTTGTTGCTGGCGCAGGCGCTGTGGTTTTGGCTGGTGTTGTTGCTGTTTTGGACGATTTCGACGATGTTGATTTTTTCGTCGTTGTCGTTTTCTTTGTTTGCGCTAAAGCAGTGCCTGACAATGCTAATGTTGAAACGGTAACAAGAGCCGTGATGCGAGAGAAGTTCATAGTGTGTTCAAAAAAATGAAAAATGAGGGTTGCATTTGGTTGTTTCGTTTGACAGATATTCTGTCAAAAACGTTTAAGATGCACGATTTCAAGCCAGATAGAACGATTTTTCTTGTCTCAGTGCCTTGCTACGCCGCCATCCACATTGAGTGTTTGACCATTGATAATACCGGAAGCCGGAAGTGCGAGGAAGGTAACGACATTGGCAATATCGTGTGGCTCGTCGCCGCGCTGCACACTTTGCGTCGGGAGAATATGCTCCAAGATAGAGCTGCTCACGCGCCCGCCCTGTTCCGGGCGTTGAATTGCCGTGAGACCAACCGTGATAGCGTTTGCCGTGATGCCATATTTGCCGACTTCACTTGCCAGAGAGCGCACAAAACCTATCACACCCATTTTCGCTGTAACGTAGTGCGTCAAATACGGCGTTCCCAGCCAAACGGTGTCGGAGGAGAGCGCAATAATGCGCCCGAAGCCCTTTTCTTTCATGGCAGGAAGAACGGCTTTGGTGGTCAAGAAAAGACTATTTAAGTTGAGGTCGAGCATCTGCCGCCACTGGTCGAACGAAAGGAGTTCAAAAGGTTCTTCCTCGTATTTGCCGACATTGTGAACGAGAATGTCAATCCGTCCAAACTCTTTCAGCACGGTTTGAGCCATTTGCTGAACGTCTTGTGGATTGGTGGCATCTACTCTCAGGCTCAGAACTCGTGCGCCGATTGCCTCGGCTGCTTTAACGGTCTCGCTGGCATCGGCAATATCGGCAATGACGATAATTGCGCCTTCTTCGGCGAGGCGTTCGCAAAAGGCGCGTCCATTGCCGACGGCAGCACCAGTGATAATTGCGACACGACCTTGTAAGCCGCGTTCAAACTCGTGAATTTGCATAATTAGTGAAATCGGTGAAAAACAAAACGTCTTGTGGAAATAGTTCCACGAGCGCACATTTGCTGCCGAAAGGCATTTGTGCCAAGATTGTAAATATAGGTGAATATTGAGGAAAAACAAGGTGAAAAAACGCTCTGCATATTGGCGCATGATTGCAATAGGAAAATCATAAACTTTAACTATATTTGCCGAAGCATTGCCGAGAATCATTCTCTCGGCAGTATCGGCATGGCAAAACCCGATTGCATAAACCTTTTGGGACTGAGTTGTCGTCTTAATACCATAACGTTTGGTATCATCAAATTTACCGAAATTTTTAATACTCTTGTTTCACACCTAATTTGTTCAATGAGGATTGTATGAAATGTTCTTGCGTCCGTTATGTAATGGTCTCTGCCGCAGCAGTTTTGACTATGTTCGCATCGAGCCTTGTCTCGTATGCTCAAGTAACAACCCAAGTGTATGTGCCGCCGTCAGCACTTGTTTTCCATAATTTGGATAGTTTATCCAAAGCACAAGTGAATTGGAAAACTCTGCCGACCTTCAATAAAAAAAGCAGCTATGCTAATAAGTACACCATTGCATTGAATCTTGGCACCCGCATTTGCGACGCATTTGTCGCTATTCAAGGCAAAGACCAAAATAAATTCGCGGATATGGCAACAACTGTTGCCGGACTGAGTGGCAAACTCAATGCAAACATTGAGCAATCGCTCAATGATAAAATGTTTGCCCTCGTCAAGCAAGGTAAATGGATAGAAGTGCGGGGTATGCTCGACGACCAGCAAACAACCGTTAAAGAAAAATTGAACCGCCTTGATAAAGATGCTGCTATCCTCGTAACCATCGGTGGTTGGCTTGAAGGCTTGAATGTCGTTACTAAATCGCTTGCGGTCAATTATAGTGCCGATGCAACCTCTATCATTCGCAATCCAAAATTGGTAGAATACCTGATTGGCGAAATGAACGGTTTGAGCGCTACGGCAAAAGGCAACGACTTGGTAAAAAACATCACTGCTAAACTTGGTGAAGTAAAAACACTTGTTAGTGTTGACAAAGGCAAGCCAGTACCACTGGAAAATGTCAAAAAACTTGCTGATATTTCTGCCGGACTTATCAAAGATGTCGAAGGTGCGAAATAAGATTGAGCAAAAATTTCTCCAAAAGGCTTCAGAAGATTCTTCTGAAGCCTTTTGTTTTTATATCGTGCCGCACAACGAAAAGTGCTTTTGTGAAAGGGCTTTTTTGCGTAATTTTTCCGATTCCCAATCTTAAAACCTACTTCTTCATTCCCCATTGACTCAATGAATACCACCACGATTACTTTTTTGCGTGAAATGGCGATTATACTAGGCGTATCGGCAATTTTAGCGCTGAGTTACAATGCCTTTTCGCCAAAACCCCTGCCGCTTGTGCGCACCGAAACAGTCACCGTTGCATCGGATTCGCTAATTACGGCATTGGCACAGAAGCCAGATTCTTCCACGCTTCCAGCGCAATCTTTTTCCGAATCGGCATTGCCGTCGCAAGATGCTCTAACCCCCAAATCCAGCACCAATGAGCCTTTAGGAGCAGTCCCACCTTCGCAAAAAACACCATTGCAACAACCCGCACCGCAATCTTCATCCACCCCAAACTCGGCGAAAACCGCTCCGCAAGCCGTTGTAGCCCAGTCCACACCACAGGTACAGACCAATCCTACGCCCGCAACGGCAAATGCAAAAGCATTGGAAATTCGGTTTGACCAAGTAGAAAAACTGCTCCAAAACCCTGATGTTCTCTTCATTGATGCTCGCCCAAAACACGAGTTTGATTTGGGACATATCGGCAGTGCTATCAGCATCTATACGCCAGAATTTGAGCAAAATATTCCGCGTGTCATTGGGCTTCCGCGTGATAAACCGATTGTGGCATATTGCGGCGGTGGGGCTTGCGAACTCAGCCACGAACTCGCCGATAATTTACTGAAAATGGGCTTTACGCGAGTATTTGTCTATGTTGGTGGTTGGAATGAGTGGAAGCAAAAACGGGAAAGCCTGAAACAATAATTTTTTTGCCAATCATTATCTGAAGTTACTAGTACTTTGGCATATTAGCCTCTGAGGCTGATAAAACCTAGATTCAAGGCGATAAACATTTGTAGTGAAAATGCTATTTTGATTCTACAGACCGCTTAAAATCTTACAAGCAGCAAATACATTCTTGATTTGAAGAGGCTTGAGGAGTGTTTTATGGCGTTTTGGAGGTATCTTTTTTCATCAAACCTCTCCAAAATCTTACTCAAAAGGTGTTTTTGGACGAAGTCCAGAGGTAAAAACAGTCGACAATACTGATAAATACTAGGTTTAAGAATCAAAGATTCAGTGTTGAAGCACCTTGCAGATGAAAAGTCGTTTTTATTTACAAGATATTTTTTCTGAACACCTCTCCAAACCTGCGTTTGCAGCTAATTTGCCAAAGTAGTAATAAGGTACGGCTTTTGTGAATTTTCCGAAGTTCTCAAATGACTTGTACGGTGCCGAGATTTCACCCGCGAAAGCGACAATGGAAGCACTGCAAGCAGGCAATAAAATGGGACTCATCCAAGCGGCATCGGAATTGGGCTTCAAGGGCAATGGTCAAGAAGAAGGAACGCATCCCGACGCAGTTCCGGCAGAATTTTTAGTAAATGAACGCCAAATGATTGTGCGTGCCTTCTACGGCGCGGATGCAGCCGACCATCTGCCTTTGCAAGAACTTGAGACGTTTGCTTTGCAGGTAGTGGTCAAGTAATACATGAGAGATTGTAAGTAATAATAAACATTTCGGTTACAATCTGATGCCAAAAGTCTCGTTTGGAAAACGAGAGGGTTTTGCGGACATAACGCCCCACTCGTTGCCGAAGGGTGTTGTTCCACCGCTCCA
>CANHDJ010000014.1 GCA_947459425.1 Ignavibacteria bacterium | reverse complement strand
CACCAATCGCAAAGAGTACAAGACCAAACGCACAATTGCCCATGATTTTCATCACACCAAGAACATTACGCCTGACCCACATTTGGGGCAATGGAATTATGTCATTTATCCTCGAAAAGTTTAGTTACTTATTTTTTGTCCGTTCCTAAGCTGGGCGAGGCGCGTAAAATCGTCACTGAGGCGGCAAAAATGCTCAAAGGACAAACTGCGCATATTGCAGAGATCAAACTCTATTTCGTGGAAGTCGGAACGGATTTCACGGGGCAGTTCGGCGATATGTACGAAGCCTTTTATAATTCGATGGAGTCTATGTTTGAGAGCTTTTTGAAGGAGCTTTCGGCAGCCCCCGAACTCTTTGAATCCTTTACTGGTCGTGTGCAGGTAATCCATACAATTTCCCGTCAGATGGGTTGGGGCTATCAAGACCAAATTGAGGTGATGGTGGAAGTTTTTTGCAAGCAGCACTATCTGAAATATCCGCTTTAATGCAGGTGTTCTGAGGCATCCGGCTGATAATCTTCGTTGCCTACCAAGGACATAATATGAGGATAACATTATGAATTGCCGACGTGGTTGTGGTGCGTGTTGCATTGCGCCTTCGATTTCATCCCCTATTCCCGGTATGCCGCACGGAAAGCCAGCCGGAATGCGATGCGCACAACTTACTGAAGCGAATACCTGTGCAATTTTTGGCAGACCAGAGCGCCCAAGCGTCTGCCTAAGCCTCATGCCCTCGTTTGATATGTGTGGAACGAGCAATGAAGAGGCTTTTGCAACACTCACGCGCTGGGAAGAAGCCACTGTGCCAAGCAGAAAACCATGCTCAAACGTCGTTATTTCGTTGTAGCATCCAGCCGATATTGTGCTGCAACGTCCACATAACGCGGTGGAATCATCGTAATCATCGCACGGTCGTCATCGGTAAGATCGCGGATAATCTTTGCCGGAATGCCCGCCACCAGTACGCCCGATGGCACAATAAACCGCTCGCGTACGATTGCCCCAGCCGCTACGATAGAATGAGAATTGACGACCACGCCATCCAACACCCGTGCGCCCATGCCAATCAAGGTAAAGTCGTGAATCGTGCAGCCATGCACAACGACGGAATGCCCCAGGGTGACATCGTTGCCAATGGTAAGCGGGTATTTTTCATGGGTAACGTGCAGCATGGATAAATCCTGCACATTTGTCCGCTTGCCAATGGTAATCGCATTGACATCACCGCGAATAACGGAGTTATACCAAACCGTGCAGTCTTCGCCCATTTCCACGTCGCCCGTAATGCGCACACCATCGAAGAGTGTCACGCTGTCATGCAAACGCGGCATTACGCCTTTGAAAGGCGCAATAGTGACCAGATGAGGATTCAAAATATGTGGCATAAGGCAAAAAATAAAAGATGAAACAAGAAATCATGCACCTGTTAAGATTAGGCGCTTACGGGATGAGCGGTTCCATTTTGCGCCGATGCCTGCTCTTCGGCGAACAAACTCCGCGAGAACAAGAGTGCTTGGAGGTCGTCCACGCTTGCGCCGCCCGTGGCTGCGCCCTTAGACTGCAAACGCAGTTCGTTCAAAAAGTGCTGTTGCGAGGAAAAAAGCTGTTTGTTTTTTGATTTCATGCGGTCTGCCAGCTTTTCATAGCGTCCGTCGGGAAGCAAAATACGTGATTTTGCGGTATCGCCCCAATAGACGCTGAGAAAATGTTTGATTTGCGTCTTGGCGCTTGGCTCAGGAATCGGGAACATCACCTCGACACGGCGATAGAGATTGCGCGGCATCCAGTCAGCACTTGACAAATAGACCTCTTCATCGCCCCCATTTTTGAAATACATAATCCGGCTATGCTCCAAAAAGCGCCCCACAATGCTGCGGACTTCAATGTTTTCGCTCACTCCCGGCACACCAGGACGCAAGCAGCAAACACCGCGCACAAGCAGTTTTATCTTCACACCTTTTTGCGAAGCACGGTAGAGCGCACGAATGATTTTATCATCCACCAATGCGTTTAATTTTGCCACAATTTCACCCGGGTTTTCGGGGGTATGGGATTCGGTTTCGCGGCGAATCAGCATCAGTAGCGCATCCGAAAGCGTAATCGGAGCAATCGCAAATTGCCGCCACGTCTTGCATTGCGAGTATCCGGTCAGAAAATTAAATAAATTGATAGCATCCAATCCAAAATCTTCGCGGGCAGTAAAATAGCCAATATCGGTGTAAAGCCGCGCCGTGCTTTGGTTGTAGTTTCCGGTCGAAAGGTGGACGTAGGTGCGTATTCTATCTTCGTCTTTGCGGACGACCATCATCATTTTGGCATGAGTTTTCAGCCCCATAATGCCATAGACCACGTGAACACCAGCTTTCTCCAGTTCCCGCGCCCATTGGATATTGTTTTCTTCGTCGAAGCGGGCTTTGAGTTCCACAAAGGCGGTGACTTGTTTCCCATTTTGTGCGGCTTTGATAAGCGCATCCACGACGGGTGATTTGCGCCCTGCTCGGTAGAGCGTCACTTTGATAGCCAGCACCGCCGGGTCTTCGGCAGCCGCAAATGCAAATTTGACAACATGATTCGAGAACGAATCAAACGGATGATGCACGACAATATCTTGCTGACGAATAGCAGCAAAAAGTGCCGCAGGATTTGTCACCTCGGCACTAAAACGCGGTAGAATGCGGGTGCTGAAGGATGGATAGCGCAGCTGCCGCACATCCAGACCCGTCAAGCCCATAAAATCGGAAATATTGCGAGGTCCGCTGACCGCATAAACGTCTTCATTGCTGAGGTCAAGCAGCGTCATCAGCAATTCGCGCAAATGCTCCGGCGAGCGTTCATCCAATTCGAGGCGGACAGCCGCTCCCCATCGGCGTTGGCGCACCTGCTCCTCCATTTCGGTTAGCAAATCGCTTGCTTCGTCCTCGGCAATCGCAATATCGGCATCGCGGGAAACACGAAAATTGTATGATTCCACGACGCGCAAGCCCGGAAACAGCGCGTCGGAATGCGCCTGAATAACTTCTTCCATCAGCACAAAGTGGTGTCCGGATTTGCGTTTGAGCGGCACAAAGCGCGACAACACTTGCGGCAGTTGCAAGACCGCAGCACGCCGCTCATCGGGTTCGTCCACATTTTGAATAGTAAAAAGAATGTTCAAACTGCGGTTCAAGACTTGCGGAAAAGGATGCCCGGAATCGATAGCAAGCGGCGTGAGAAGCGGAAAAACGGTTTGGTAAAAATATTCTTCCAATGCGGCACGGTCACGGGAGTTCAATTTCGCGTACTCGTGAATCACAATACCCGCTTCGGCAAGTTGCGGCAGAAGTTCGCGCAAAAGCGTTGATTGCTTGGCAATAAGCGGCACCAATCGTTCCCGAATAAGCTGCAACTGCTCTGCGGCGGACATTTCGTCCACCGCTAAATTCACAACGCCCGCATCAAGCTGCTCTTTCAAGCCCGCCACGCGAATCATAAAAAATTCATCCAAATTTGAGCTGAAAATAGCAAGAAATTTGAGGCGTTCCAAGAGTGGATTGGCGGGGTCTTCTGCCTCTTCCAGTACACGGTGGTTGAAGGCAATCCAACTTAGTTCGCGGTTGATGTAATACGACGGGTCGCTGAGGTCAATGCGTTTAACGTCAAGGCGCTCGGTTTTATCGGCTCTTGTGGGCATAGTGTGGATGGGAAGTATGGGCAAAAAGAAACAGGCTTGTAAAATAGCGAAAAACTCCGATTTTGCAAGGTTACATCATCGTAATTTCGGGGACATTGCCTATCATTCCTCAAGCAGAGGTCATCATCTGATACAGGTAAAGGCGTTCTTGCCTAAGTTTAGAGGACTGAATATCCGCGAGGAATCATCATTTCCAGGATTTTTTCTATGGAGCATTGGATTTTCGGTGCGGTTTGCGTAGATTGTTGATGTGTAAACATTCGCCATTCACTTTGACCGAAACAAGCTATGCCAACACTCATCCCACAACCTTCTATCATCGAAGCCGCCGGCAACAAACCCAAGCGAATAGAAGAATACATCGGGCGCGTGAACTCGAAAACATCTGGTGCCAGCGTTGCTCGCATGGTTTCGCCCGCAGGATGGGTGGAGCCGGGGCAAACGCCGGAGTTTGAGGAGTTTACGATTGTTCTCAAGGGCGAGATTCAGGTCGAATCGCACTCTGGCACAATCACCGTCAAAGCCGGACAAGCTATTATCACTCACGCTGGCGAATGGGTACGGTACAGCACACCGAATGAGGGTGCAGAATACATCGCCGTTTGTCTTCCGGCATTTTCGCCAGAGACCGTCCACCGCGACGAGTAATGATGCGAGTTTGCAAAATGATGAGGCTGATTTTTCCAACGATTGTATTTCGTGAGGTTTTATGATTTCACCCTTGGCAAAAACTCAATCAATTCTTTACCCCGATTCCGACGGGCAACCGATGGCTGATAATACCAAACAATTTGACTGGATTTCCAGTATCAAAGGCGAGTTGGCGACGATGTTTGCCGAAAATCCCGATGTTTTTGTTGCCGGAGACTTGCTCTGGTATGCGGTCGAAGGACATCCCGAAATCCGTCTTGCGCCTGATGCGATGGTTGCTTTTGGTCGCCCCAAAGGATACAGAGGCTCCTACAAACAATGGGAAGAAGGCGGAATCGCGCCGCAGGTGGTGTTCGAGGTGCTGTCGCCCGGCAACCGAGCAGGCGAAATGGCGCGAAAGCAGCAATTCTACGACCGCTACGGCGTGGAAGAATACTACATCATTGACCCCGACCGTGCCGACCTTATCGGCTACGTGCGGGAAGGGGTTGCCTTTAGGTTGATTGAGGATATGCTAACGTGGCAAAGCCCGCGACTAGGCATTCGCTTTGGTCTGGAAAACGATGAAGTGCAGTTATTTCGCCCCGATGGACGTGCTTTTGTCGCTTTTGAAGAAATCGGGCGCTTGCACCAAGAAGCATTGACAATGCTCAAAGAAGAGCGTCGCAATGTCGAAGTAGAGCGCCAGAAAGTAGAAGCGGAACGTCAAAAAGCAGAGGCAGAGCGTCAAAAGGCAGAGCGCCTCGCCGAGCAGCTCCGCAAGCTAGGCATAGAGCCGGAAACAAGTTAAAGAAGGGATAAAACTGGTCAGGCACGAGGGTCTTGCTTCTTAGCAAGGCTCTCGGTATAGTGCCGCATAGCACGTGATATACCCTTCAGAATTGAGAGCCTGCCTAAGAAGGCAGACCCTCGTTCAACACTGAACCAAAAACTAACAACCAATAACCAAAAACTAAACAAGGAGTTCAACCATGGGCATCAAAAACATCGTGTTTCTGCTAGTGATGCTGGCGGCTTTTGGCGGCATTGTTTTCAATGTGCGGCGGCTTATTTCCTATCTCCAACTCGGCAAACCCGAAAATCGCTTGGACAATATTCCGGCGCGACTCTGGCTTTTGCTCAAAGTTGGTTTTGGGCAAAGCAAAATTTTACGCGACAAAGTCGCCGGACCCATCCATGCGGGCGTATTTTGGGGCTTTCTTATTTTGCTGGCATCGGCAACAGAAGGTATCTTGGAAGGTTTGCATGACGGCTGGTCGCTGAATTTTCTGGGACCACTGTATTCTGGTATCACCATTTTGGTTGATGTCTTTTGCGGCTTGATTATGCTGCTCACGCTGGCGGCACTCTGGCGACGCTATGTGACGAAAGTACCGCGTCTTCAGGTTGAGGGCGAAAAAGTAGAAGCGGGATTGATTCTCATTACGATTTTCAGCATTGTGACTTCGATTTTGCTGCAAAACTCTGCTCGTATCAGCCTTGGCGCAGATTTTTCGTGGGCGGTGCGTCCGTTTGCCAGCGCCATTGCAACAATTATTCCACAAGGCGCAGCACACCTCATTTTCGAGGTGTTTTTCTGGGCGCATATGGTTCTCGTTTTCGGGTTTATGAACTATCTGCCGTATTCTAAGCACCTGCACGTTCTGACCTCGCTTCCCAACACATTCTTTGGCAATTTATCCTATCCAAACAGCCTCAAACCGATCAACTTCGAGGAAGAAGGCGCAGAAAAATTCGGCGCAAGCGATATTGAGGATTTTACGTGGAAAACGCTTTTGGACGGCTACACCTGTACGCACTGCGGGCGCTGCACCAGCGTTTGCCCAGCAAACCAAACAGGCAAAGTGCTTGACCCACGCGCCATCATCGTCGCTATTCACGACCGCACCATGGACAAAGCACCACTTATGCTGAAGTTCGATGCTTTTAGCAAAAATGGCGGTTCGGCGGAAGAAAAAGAATCTGCCACGCTTTTGGCAAAAGGGAAAAAGCCCGAAGAAGCTGGAGAAATGGGGCAAGCAGTGTTTGAAAAAATTCTCACAACAGATGAACAAGCAACATGGCAAAAGCCCCTTATCGGTGAGTATATCCCCGTCGAGGCGCTCTGGCAATGTACTACCTGCGGCGCTTGCCAACAAGAATGCCCCGTGATGATTGAACACGTTCCGGCGATTGTGGAAATGCGCCGCTCGCTTGTGCTGATGGAAGCGAATTTCCCGCCAGAAGTACAACCGGCATTTGGCAATATGGAAAATAGCTTTACGCCATGGGCATTTTCGCCCTCAGAGCGTGCCGATTGGACAGAAGGCACAAACGTCAAAACGGTCGCCGACGACCCGGAAATGGACGTGCTGTTCTGGGTTGGCTGCGCCGGAAGCTACGATGACCGCGCAAAGCGGGTTACGAAAGCATTTGCGGAGTTGATGGACATTGCGGGTGTGAAATACCGCATTTTGGGTTCGGAAGAAAAATGTACCGGCGATCCGGCTCGGCGTTCCGGCAATGAGTACCTTGCCGATATGCTGGTGAAAATGAACGTCGAAACGATGAACGGCTACAACGTCCAAAAAATCGTCACGACGTGTCCGCACTGCCTCAATACGCTGAAAAACGATTATCCGCAATTCGGCGGCAATTACGAAGTTTTCCATCACACCCAATTTATTCAGGATTTGACCGCATCGGGCAAACTGAAGATTGCGGGCAAGAATGTTTCCTCGTCGGCTGTTGCCTACCACGATTCGTGTTATTTAGGGCGCTACAACAACGAATATGAGGCTCCACGCGCTATGTTGACCGACATTCCCGGCTTGAAGGTTATCAATCCCGGACGCAGCAAAGACAAAGGCTTCTGTTGCGGTGCGGGCGGCGGACGGATGTTTATGGAAGAACACGACGGCAAGCGTGTCAATATTGAGCGCACCGAAGAACTCCTTGCAACAGGCGCAAACACTATTGCCGTGAACTGTCCGTTTTGTATGACGATGATGAATGATGGCGTGAAGGACAAAGGCAGAGTGGATGATGTCAACGTCCGCGATGTATCCGAAATTTTGCTGGATGCGGTAAAAAATTAACGCTGGTACTCCCGCCAGACCAAACAATAAGAACAATGCCAAGAACGGTACGAATACTGTTCTTGGCATTATTGTTATTCGGCAGATACGTTGCCGCTCAGTTTAGATTTTCTTAAAAATCAACGTCGCATTGTGTCCACCGAAGCCAAAACCGTTATTGAGAACGTAAGAAATGGAGCGTTCTTGCGGCTTATTCGGCGTGACATTGACATCAATGCGCTCATCTTGATTAAAAACATTGATCGTCGGCGGTACGATTTGATGTTGTATTGCCTTCACACAGGCGATAGATTCAATCGCCCCGGCAGCGCCCAACAAATGCCCCGTCATGGACTTCGTTGAACTGATATTTACCTTGCTGAGTGCATCGGTATTTTCGGCATACAGTTTTTTGATGGACGTGATTTCAGCAACATCGCCGAGCGGCGTGGATGTGCCGTGCGTGTTGATATAATCAAGTTGCTGCGCCGTAATACCAGCGCCATTCATTGCCATTTGCATCGCACGAAGAGCGCCTTCACCTTCGGGATGTGGAGCGGTCATATGGTGCGCATCAGCCGTCATGCCGACTCCGGCGATTTCAGCGTAAATATGCGCTCCCCGTGCTTGTGCCGATTCGAGCGTTTCGACAACAAATGCTCCTGCGCCTTCGCCCATCACAAAACCATCGCGGTCTTTATCGTAAGGACGGGAAGCGGTTTCTGGGCTATCGTTGCGGGTGGAAAGCGCTTGCATATTGCCAAAACCCGCGATTGCCATCGGCGTAATGGATGCTTCCGCGCCACCACAAATCATCATATCTGCCATGCCGTGATTCAAAATCATGTAGGCATCAATCATGGCGTGGAGAGAGGTCGCACACGCCGAAACGGTGGCATAATTCGGTCCGCGAAGGTTGTTACGGATGGAAATCATGCCGGCAGCCATATCGGGAATCATCTGCGGTACAAAGAACGGGCTAACGCGGCGTGGACCGGCAGCCATATAGCCGCGAAACTGCGCATCGTAGGAAATCATCCCACCAATACCGGAGCCAAAGACAACGCCAATGCGCGTCGTATCCATATCGGGTAGGTGAAATTTCGCGTCTTTCATTGCCATTTCTGCCGCGATGATACCGAATTGACAGTATTTATCAAGGCGGCTTAATGACTTGCGGTCGAGGTATTTTGTCGCATCAAAATTTCGCACTTCACAGGCAAACTTGCAGTCATAGTCGGCGGTGTCGAAGCCGGAAATAGGCACAGCGCCGCTTTTGCCAGCGAGTAAGCCTTCCCAGTAAGCATCTACGCCTTCTCCGATGGGAGTGATTGCGCCAATGCCGCTAATTACAATAGTTTTACGTTGCATAATCCTGAACAATGAGATAACAAAAAGATTTTAATCGTTAATTGCTGCTGCCACCGGTACGACGGTATCAATTCTCATCAAATTCGTCGTACCTCGTGCTAAAAGGCGCTTGCGCTCGTGATTCCACACCTCGCACTGCGCGTTGATAATTTTTGCTCCTTCCTTGATAATCGCTGTTTTTGCGATAACGCGCTCACCCACTTTTGCCGGAGCGAAGTAATCTACAACAAGATTTACAGATGTAAAAAAGTTTTTCTTGCCAAGGATGAAAATTGTTGCCCCAATGGTATCGTCCATCAGCGCGGCAACAACGCCACCATGAAATGTTCCGGCTGGATTGAGCATTTCCGGGCGCACCGTAAATTCGACCTCAAGTGTCCCAACATCAACAGCCGTCAGCGTTCCGGCAAGCCACCTGCCAAATGGAGAAAGGCTTTTGTCCTCAAAACCCTGCCCGACAAGTGAGCGAAAATACTCCAAAACGGGATTGGATGCGGATTCTGTCTGTTCTGGTGTCATTTATTGCGATGAAATAGTAAGAAACAATCAACCAGAGCAGTAGGCTAAAGAGCGCTCTACTGCTTGTGTTGCGAATTGTGTCGTGTCATATAGGCGACAAAGCATTACCGCGCCTTCGATGTCCTGCATAATGCACCACGCAAGCTCTCGTGCTGCTTCCACGTCGCGGCGTGTGCGGAGAATATGCGTCAACGCGGCGTGCCACTGGTCGCTTATTTCTCGCAAAAGCGGCGCAACGTCGGGCATAGCATTGAGCGCCTCTGCGGTGATATTGGCTATCAGACAACCGCCATTGCCACGCAACATAATGGCGATATGCTCTTCTAGCATCTGTTTCATGCGCTTCTCAGGCATAACAGCGTTGTCATATCCTATCGTGAAAATTTTTTCGGCAAAATAATCGCGGGTCTGCACCAAGCCTTCCTGCAAAATCTCGTCTTTGCAGGTGAAATAATGATAAAAACTGCCTTTCTGTAAGCCACAAACTTCGGCAAGATCGTTCATGGTTGTTCGATGAAAGCCATGCGTCCGAAAGCGCTCGACACATTTGCTGACAATTTCTTCACGGGTTATTTTTTGAAGAGGCATAGTGTGTTTTTGAATGTTACACAAATTTACCAAACGTTTGGTTGGTAAACAACATTTTTTGAAACTCTACAAAAAAACAACTGAAACTTGTACTGAAGAAAGTCGAAAAACTCCTTCGTAACTTCAGGTAAGGAGACCCTGAAAAGCGCTGGCGAATATGCAATGGAAGCAGAGTACATCACAAATGCTGCCCGCGAAACTCTTCAAAAATACGCAAGCAATAATCTTTATATGGACTTTTGGGAAGGCGCTGGATGGTTTGCAGCCATTCTTCGGGCGTAAGAAAACCCTGTTGCAAAGCAATCTCCTCCAAACACGCGATTTTATAGCCCTGTCGCTCTTCAATCGTATGAATAAACATACTCGCTTCCAAAAGGCTTTTTGGTGTGCCGGTGTCTAACCACGCCAGTCCGCGCCCCATTACCTCGACGTGCAGACGGTCTTGCCGCAAATACGTGTTGTTGATGTCCGTGATTTCAAGTTCTCCGCGTGGGCTTGGCTCAAGATTGGCGGCAATATCGCAAACATCCGATGAATAGACGTACAGCCCCGGTACGGCATAATTCGACTTCGGTTTTTTCGGTTTTTCCTCAATGCTCAAAACCCGCTTATCTGCGCCAAATTCGACGACTCCATAGCGCTCCGGGTCATTGACCGGATAACCAAAAATTGTGCCGCCGACGTTGGCAGTAAGCGCCTGACGCAAAAAATTGAGTTTCCCATAAAAAAGATTATCGCCTAATATCAAGCACACTTGGTCGTTACCGATAAACTCTCGTCCGTAAATAAATGCCTGAGCAATACCCTTCGGCTCCGGTTGTACCTTGTATTGGATATTCACGCCCCACTGTTTTCCGTCGCCCAAAAGCCGCTCGAAATTGGGTGTGTCGATGGGTGTGGAAATAATAAGAACATCCCGAATACCAGCTAACATCAGCGTTGCAAGCGGATAATAAATCATCGGCTTGTCATAAATTGGTTGAAGCTGTTTGCTAAAAAGCGACGTGAGCGGATAGAGGCGCGTTCCGCTTCCTCCGGCGAGAATAATACCTTTGTTGCGTGTGTTCATGCGGCTTTTGGAGAGAAAAACGAGGAAAGTTGAGAATTGAGATTAACTATTGACTGCGAAGAACCATTGCGTATTCCCGCTCTACGCCTTTTTCGGTGTAGAGCGGGTTACACGGGATTATACTGAACATTATTCTTCCTCGCCACCAGACTCTGTGCCAACTTTTGCGGCATCTACCTTCGCACGTTCAGCCATGTAATTGTCCAACATGAACATACCACCGGGATTTTCGGCAACCATTTTCACTTTTTGCAAAATACGGTCGGCTTCCGCTTCTTCTTCGATTTGCTCAATGACAAACCAATGCAAAAAGGCTTCGGTCGAATGGTCTTTGTGCTGACGCGCAATATCAATGACGTTGTGAATGGACGCAGAAACCTTACATTCGTGCTTGTACGCATCCTCAGCAGCAGCAGCAGGAGATTTCCACGTCTTGACGGGCAGCCCGATAGCGCTCAAATCACGTTTCCCACGCCGATCGCCGATATAATCATAAATTTTCATGGCATGGAACATTTCTTCATGCGCTTTAACCTTAAACCAATCGGAAAAGCCCTCTAAATCTATGCTTTCAAAGTATGACGACATTGCCAAATAGACATACGCCGAAGCAAACTCCATATTGAGTTGCTTGTTCAAACCTTCCAAAACTTGCTTATTCATAGTGATTGGGAATTGATGTAAAAAAATAGAAGAATGAACGTGTTTTTATGTGCGAGCTATTAAGGAGTACGAGGTTTTTCTGCCTCTTCCTCTGTTAATGCTTGCTGAATATGAAAAATATATTGTTGGGCGACTTTTGAGCCGGGATTCACTTTGTATGCGGCTTGGAAAGCGCCAAGTGCCTTTTTGTACTCTTTTTGCCGTCCGAAAATCATTCCAAGATTGATGTAGGCGTTTTCATTGTTGGGATTCAGTTGCAATGCGACTTTCAAATCGTCAACGGCTTCGGCAAAACGCTCTTCGTTAATGCTCTTTGCGCTCCGCGAAACAAAAGCCGAGGCTAAATTACGCTTAAAAATCGGCTTGCGATGAATCGCCAAGCGCGTTGCGGAATCCAGCGCCAATGCGCGATTCTCCAGAGCAATCGCCCGTGCAAAGTCACCACGCTGCAATGCCGAAAGCGATTGAAGGTCATAGACGGCAGGGTCGGCAGTCGAATCTGTTGCCAAAGCCCTCGCCAATACGACTTCGGCTTCATCAAGGAGTATGCCGCGTTCGGTGTCGTTTTCCGTGTTTCCGGCGCGAAGAATAAGCTGGGAAGCATAGTTGCGGGCGGTCATCATACTTTCCGGCGTAGCGCGGTGGTCTGACTGAAGAAGGGCATAATCCGTTTTCCAATCGGGAAGGCGCATAAAACCTCGCACAGCATATAACATTGCCACCACCAAAATAATTCCCATAACAGGCGCAAAACGGAAGTTTTTACCGCCATTTTTCACTGCACCAAACGCCTCAAAAAGCAACCATACGAAGCCCAATACCGCAAAAAGACTGGGCGTATAAAGGAAGCGGTCGCCAAACATACTTCCGGCATAAACGACCAAATTCGACGCTATCGCCAGACCAGCAAAAAAAGCAAGAATAGAGAAGCCGATAACGTCTCGTCGCAAAAAGCGTATCACCCCGAAAACCAGCAACGAAGAAGTTGCCAGAAATCCCGCAATCACTCTTACATCCATCCAAGAAACCACGGGCAGTGCATTGTAGGTATATCCTTCGGAAAGCGTAATGGGAAAAATTGCCTTCAAGCAATACAGCCCCAACGTCATCATGCCCGTAGCAATGCGCTCTGCAAAGGTTGCACCTACAAAAGGGTTATGGAGTTTATAGGCATACAAACCCTCTTCTACGCGCCCAACCAACCCAAACCATACTGTTAAAAACAGCACCGTCACCACAAAAAATGGCGCACAAATCCTTACAAACCGCTTCATGTCAAGACTTGTAACGGTATAGACAAAACCACACACGACAGGAAGCATCAGCACCGCACTTTCCTTAGAAAGGAGCGCCAATGAAAAAAAAACAAGACTCAAGGCAAGATTTTGTGCGGTTTCCAAGCGAATGTATTGCAACAAAAATCGTAATGACAATAACACAAACAGCAACGCGAAGATTTCATCGCGGCTTTTGATATTGGTCACAACCGCGATATGTATTGGATGAACGGCGAAAAGCAGTGTGACGGCAAGCGGGAAAAGCGGCGGAAAATTGTACACCCGAAACGGCGGGTTAGGCGCATCTTCCCCAACGAACACGGCACGAAGCAAGGCGAGAAGAACAAGCAATGTCAGAGCGTAGAGGGCAATGTTTATGCCGTGCGCAAGAACGGTATTGTTGCCAAAAAGCTGTTTTTCGATAGCAAAAGAAATAAACGACACGGGGCGATAGGTTTTGCGCTGTCCAGCGCGGTCGTAGTTTTCATCAAATCCCGCAAAGGAATCTTGTGTGACAAGTGTCGGAATGCCCGCAAAGCCTTGTTGTACGGTCTTGTGGTCGGTAATGACCATTTTATCGTCCATAACGAAATCAAAACGAAGCGTCTGCCCGTACATTACGAGTGCAACAAGAGCCACAAATAGCGCATGAAATCGAGGGTTTTGATAAAATGGCAGAGATTTTGAACGTTTGGTTTTGCCGGATTTACCGAGTGTTTTTGCCATAATTGCGATGGTAGAAAATGATATGATTTGGGTATTCGAGCAAAAAAATCCCAGAAAAAAGCCACAAAAGGCGCATTACAACGTCTTTTGTGGCAAATTACGCAATAACAGACTTTTCATCAAATATTCTTGTCGGTTTTGCGAAGCGAGGACACTCGACACACGGATCAATATCACCAACCAAACTCACGAGGAGGCGGAGGTCCTTTTTCGCCTTCAGTTTTCGGTATGCTCTGAGGAACGCTTTTTCGTTGGTTATCTTGACGACGTTGCTCCTCGCGCTGCTGCTCTTCTTTGCGTTGTTGTTCCTCGCGCTGGCGCTGTTCCTCGCGCTGGCGTTGTTGCTCTTCTTTGCGTTGTTGTTCTTCGCGTTGGCGTTGTTGCTCTTCTTTGCGTTGTTGTTCTTCGCGTTGGCGTTGTTGCTCTTCTTTGCGTTGTTGTTCTTCGCGTTGGCGTTGTTGCTCTTCTTTGCGTTGTTGTTCTTCGCGTTGGCGTTGTTCCTCGCGTTGACGCTGTTGCTCTTCGGATTGTTTTTGATAGCGTGTTTGCTCTTGGCGGTTCTGTTCCTCGCGTTGCTGCTCTTCTTCGCGTTGTTTTTGCAAGCGCTGTTCTCTGCGTTGTTGTTCTTCGCGCTGACGCTGTTCTTCGCGTTGCTGTTGTGCATCGCGCTCTTGCTGCTCTTCCCGTTGTTTTTGCAACTGAAGTTGTTCTTGTTGACGTTGCGATTCGCGTCGTTGTTGTTCATCGCGGAGGCGCTGCTCCTCGCGTTGGCGCTGCTCTTCGCTTTGTTGCCAAGTGCCTGTGCTTTTTTGTCCGCGTTCTTGTTCTTGCGGTGGCGGTATTGTCTCAGTTTTGCGTGGAATAGCATACGGATTTACCTTGCCAGAAGGCGCTTCGATGCGTATTGGCTGCTCGGCTTGTTTTGTCGGGCGAGTATTCGGAACGCTTGTCTCATTGGGCGACGCAGGGCTGCGGCGCTCGTCCTCAATCGGTGTTGGCATAGGCATCACTTTTCCACCATTTTTGCCTGACTCGCCGCCAAGCGCATTGGGCGTAGCTTTACCCGCCGGAGCAGGTGTGAGAAAGGGGCTGTTCGCGTCGCGGCTCTGCGTATTCGGGTTCATCGGATTGCTTTTTGGCGAGGCGATATTGTCCGCATTTTCGGGTGTCTGGTTGAGCAGCATACCCGCTTTGCCTGTTGATGCTTGATTGGCGGGGGTTGATTGAAGCGGGCGCAGGGCGCTTGTTTGCGCTTTGCTGCCATTGTCCGTCACATCGGGGCGGTAGAGCGAGATGCTGTTGTCATCAATGGTTGAACTGGCTACTTTATTCAAATTTTTCAGTGCCAGAGGAACAACTTTCGGCGAATACCGCTCAACATCGCTCACGGCAGGTCCGGTGAAATAGGTGTTGTTATTGATAATCGTCGTATTGTTGATAATCGTGGTGTTGCGAATCCCGTTATGGATTTGCGTATAGGGCAAACAGTGATTCCAAATGCTGCGCTGGGTTAAATAACGGCATGGAACCACGTTCCACGCCGACCAGTGGTAGTCTCCGCCACGAAAGCCAATCCCAATATTGATTCCTGGTAACAATGGTGCCCAGCAATAATTTCCATTCCAAAACCGCCATTCCACCCACGCCGGACCCCAGACATTACCCGGATGCCAAACCCAGCCATAGAAGGGATCAAGCCGCCAACGCCCGTAGTGGAAGGGTGCCCAGCCCCAGACATAATCGGAAGCCCACGTCCAGCCATATTCCGTGTAAACCCAGCGCCCATCATGCAGGTAGGGTCGCCAGCCGGCATTGATACCGTAGGGTCGCCAAATAAAGCCGTGTTCGCGGGTGTCTATCCATTCGCCAAAAGGGGCAAGTTCGTCGTAAAAATTTTGAAAGGTAATTGGCGCAGCGAATTGGTTCTGCATAGCGGGCTGACCAAAGCCTTGATTGGGTCGTTGGTTGTAGCCTTGATTGTAATTTTGATTATAGCCCTGCCCGTAGTATTGAGGTGTGCCGGAAGGCGGTATTTGCTGGCTTTGTGGCGCATAATAGGGTTGCTGCTGCTGTGGTACGTTATTGCCGTAGCGCGAGCGCAGCGATGATTCATAGGTAACGCAAGCGCTCAAAGCGAGTGTTAATGCGGATACCCAGAGAAACGTCGTCAAGACGTTTGCCAGAGCGGGGAATCGTTTCATGGGATGTTCTCCTCAAAAAAGCATCGGGAATGATAATTTAGGCAGAAATTTGGGGTCAAAATATCGGTTTCGATGGGTAGCAACCTTCTTCTTCAACGGACGATATTTTGGTCGAGAAGGTTTAATGCTGGGGTTCTTGTGAAAAAGACAGTAGGGCAAAAAACGTTACAGTTACCATTCCTGCATAGTTCGTACTTGGGGCAGCACAATATTCCTGTTTCTGTATTCATCCGAAACAAGTAACCGTCCTTGCCAGATATCCCAGACGATACGCTGCTTGTGCGGTATTTCCTCGCGGAGAAGCACGGTGCTATCGCGTTTCATCATTGCGGTTGCCGAAAGAACGCGGATAGAATGGGCTTCGAGGGTGTCCAAGGCTGCAAAAAAGCGTGGGTTTTTGTAGAGAAGAGATTGCGCAAGAACACGCATTGCAATGGGCTTTGTGCTGATTTTTTGTGCTTGACTATTCGCCAAAAGAGTGCCGAGACGTGCAGCGATAAGCATCGAAGCCGCTCCCGTTGTGCAGACCGTCAACGAATCTTGTTCGGCAAGGCAGTATTCCCCGACATAGCGCTCCAATGCTGCATCGGGCTTGGCGGCTGCACCTTCAAGGCGGCGGTCTTGCAGAAGCAAGAAAGTGTGCCGTCGGCAAGGCACAAGCGCTGCGACGACCTGTTCGCGCGGGAGAATCTGCACGGTTGCTTGGGTGCTTGTATCGCGGAGAATCAGCACCAGGGCGCTTGCAGCGAGAGCAAGTACCACAAAACGAAAGGCGAATATCCGCCATGACAGCGCCGATGCGCCATAGACCATTCCAAATGACAAACCTACGGCAACTCCAAAAGCCCAACGTCCTTCGATAGCCGCAAATCTGGGCGCGGCGGCAATGGTGTTGAGGCTATTCATCAAGTGCAAGGATTGATGCGCTGTTTGGGCGAAAAGCTCCGCTCCGCCCTGCCAGAAGGTTGAGAACGCCACGCTTGCCAATGTGTAGAGCATGGCGACGGAACTGAGCGGCACAACAACAAGGTTTGCAGGCAGCGCCACAAGTGAGGTCGTCTCAAAGTACCACGCGGAAATCGGTACACTCGCCACCGATGCGGCACTCGTCACGGCAAGCATCTGAGCAAGGCGCTTGCGCACGGGAAAATCGTTGGCAAAACGCGGTGTGCGTATGCCCAAAAGCCGCATAAAACCTTGCTCGAAAAGCGGCAGTAGAAGCGCAATACCAAAAACTGCCGCCGCCGACATTCGGAAGCCTATCGAATACACCATTGCGGGTTGCCAGACCAGCACCAGCACGACACTCAGCGCCACAACGTTGAGCAAAACAGCGCGGCGCTCTTCGGCGAACGTAAGCAAAAGCAATGCTGCCATCGCACCAGACCGCATCGCCGATGCTGCTGCGCCCGTAAACAGCACAAACGCGGCAATCGCCACAACAGCCAAGAACCAACGCACGTGCGGACGGCGTACAAATGCTAACGGCACAAGGACAATCGCCACAACTAAACTCAGGTGCAAACCGCTTACTGCGGCTATGTGGATGGTTCCCGTGCGGCTGTAAGCGTGTTTGGTGGCAAGGTCAAGATGGGCGGTGTTTCCCGTGAGTAATGCCAGCGCAAATGGTGCTGTTTCGGCAGGAAAGAGTGTGGTGATGCGGTGTTCGAGCGCACGGGCGGCTTTGTCGAGGAATGTTTGGAATGTGCGGTTTTCGGCGGTAATGGCGAGGTGCTGCATATCGGTTTGTGCCAAAAGCGAGGCGGAGAGCGAGGCGGCGTAGTAGGCTTCATCAATATCCGTTGGAAGCAGGGCGCGGCGCGGGATGCGGGCGCTCACAACGGCATAAATACTTGTTCCGGCGCGTAAATCGTCCATGACGGCGGTCATTGGGTGTTTGGACGCAGCAGGGCGGACGGTAAGCAGCACGGTTGCATCATGGAGTCGCGGAAACGCTTTCGTGTCAACAATGCCACGCACAAGAAGGCGTGTTGAAAGCGAGTCGCGGCGCAGAATGCGGAGAATTTCACCACGAAGGACGGTCGGCATTTGAGGCGCGATAATACTCGTCTGGTCGGGAATACCAATGTCCAAGCGCGTACTTTCGGCTTCTTTGGCGACAAGAGCGCCCAGTGCAAATGCGGCACAGGTGTAAGCAAGTACCGTAGCGGTGTGGAAGCGAGTCGTTACGGTGCGCGATAGCGCCGTTTGCCTTTCGAGTAGCTTTTTTTCAAAATCTTTTTCAATGTTTTTTTTAACAATTTTTCCACCAAGAACGAGAAATCCGCCAACGAGTGCAAGGGCGCTGAAACTGAGGATTGGTGCGGTTGGCAGAAAAAATCCTGCGCACATTCCCGCACAGCAGAGAAGGAGCAGTCTGAGTGCGGGAAGTTGACGAAGCGAGGTTATATGCGGTTTTTGGTGCATAGTTCGTTGCGGAAACGAGCGGCGAACTGCGTTCGCACTCCTGTTGGACGGGCGCGGAGAGGCGCGTCAGACCAAGCGACAGAGCAGCGTTTCTCCGCCGACAACGCGATCACCCTCTTTGACCAGTATTTGCGTACCTTCCGGCACAATCACGTCCATCCGGGAGCCGAATTTCATCATGCCAAATTCGTCACCAGCTTTGAAGCGGTCTCCGGGCTTTGCTTCGTTCACAATGCGCCGTGCCAGTGCGCCCGTCATTTGCTTAAAAAGCAGAGCGCCCTTGCTATTGCGAAGCCCGATAATGGTTTGCTCATTTTCCTCGGAAGCACGGTGATCCATAGCGACGAGAAATTTTCCGGGCTGATAATCAGAAAAAATAATTTCCCCATTTGCCGGAACGCGGTTGACGTGGACATCAAGCGGCGAGAGGAAAATACTAATGCGGCGGGCTTTTCCTTGAATCAAGCGCGGTTCGTCCAGCGTGATAATCTGCACCACTTTCCCATCGGCGGGGGCTATGACGACGGCATCGTTGCTGAGTGCTTCTTGAGGAGGGGTACGTTTGGGATTGCGGAAAAACCAACACGCGAACAGGCATATTATCACGCCGAGCAGCACCAAAACACCTTTCAAGATAGGAATATCCGACCACAGACCAAAGGTCATCAGCGCAAAGCCGCCCGCAATCAGGGCGAGGAAGTTATCGTAACCGTAGCGAGTAATCATAGTGTATATCTTGACTTTTTCGTAAATTGTAAGTTTGATGTGACGCAAAATACTGCGTCAGCAAAAACGATAAAACTTACGCAAATATCACATTTCTTCCAACATTTCATTTTGCATTGAGGAAAGTCTGTTATGAAATTTACCGTTGCTTTGCCCGACCTCCAAAAAGTCCTGCAATCCGCTCTCCAAGCCGTTCCGCCAAAATCCACCTTGCCAGTCTTGGAAAATTTCCATTTTCGTTTGGATGGTTCCACGTTGAATATTACCGCC
Source organism: Ignavibacteria bacterium (assembly GCA_947459425.1). Lineage (GTDB taxonomy): Bacteria > Bacteroidota > Ignavibacteria > Kapaibacteriales > UBA4661 > PH2015. The sequence continues at coordinate 48,986 of CANHDJ010000014.1, read as the reverse complement.
ACCGACCAAGAATTGACCATTATTGCCACGCTCACGGTTGATGGCGCATCGAATGGCGAATTGCTTGTGCCGGCACGCAAATTGGCGGATATTGTCAAAGCGCTTGGCAATGCGGGGCGCATTACCTTTAGTGCGGAAGGCAAATCGTTCAAAATTACGCTCAAAACTGACTTTGGCGAGTATGTGCTGCATGGTCTGGATGCGCAGGAATTTCCGTCGGTGCCGGATTTTTCTACCGGAACGACGATTCAGATTCCGGGCGCAGACGCAATGCGGATTGCGAAAGTGGCTTCGTTTGCGGCTTCCCGAGACGAATATCGTCCTGCTATGACCGGTATGCTCTTTGAATGCGACACAACCCGTATCAATGCTGTTACCACCGATGGTTATCGTCTTGTCAAAGTGATGCTTCAGTCTGGTAACGGTGCGCTTTTGGCGGATAAAAAGACGGATGTGATTATTCCTGTTCGTGCGGTTGACCTGTTGAAGCGCATCGAAGGTGATTTGGTGATGCTGGTGAGCGACACACACGCAAAATTCACAACGGGAACTTCCACGATTATTACCCGCGTTATTGACGAGCGTTTCCCGCCTTACGAGAGCGTTATTCCGCAGGGTAACGATAAATTTGCCCGCGTCGGCACGTCGGAACTTATTTCGTCGGTTAAGCGTGTGGCACTTTTCTCCAACAGCAACACCAAACAAGTTCGTTTTGCCCTCAGCGCGAATAAAATTACGGTCATCGCCGAAGACCAAGAAACAGGCAACAAAGCGCAAGAAGAAATTACCTGCGATTATGCGGGCGAAGCATTTGAAATCGGCTTCAATCACCGCTATCTCGAAGAAGCCCTGGCGCACCTTAACGACGATGGCGTGAATGCTGCTGTGCTGACCTTCTCTAACCCAAATCGCGCTGCCCTGATGAAGCCGCTCCGCGATGACGTAGAAGCCGATGATGTTTTGATGCTGGTGATGCCGGTGCGATTGTAGGGAATGGGTAAAAGGGTAAAAGGAACTATTCAGGTTCGAGGGTCTCGCTTCTTAGCGAGGCTCTTGGGTACGATACGGCACATAAGGTCGCGGTCTTCAGAAACGAGAGCCTGCCTAAGAAGGCAGACCCTCGTCCGATACCTGAACAGTTGCCAACTACCCTCTATGATATTCTTTCCTCACTTCGTCGTTCCCAATCTATGCGGCTTACCAGTTTGACGGTGGAAAATATTCGCAATCACACGCATTCGCACATTGAGTTTTCAAGCGGTGTCAATGTGTTGTGTGGTATGAACGGACACGGTAAAACCTCACTTTTGGAAGCCGTGTCGCTTTGCGCCTTGTCGCAGAGTTTTGTGGCTTGCCCCGATAGTGCGCTGCTGCGGCGTGGCGCAGAGTCGGCTTCGGTGTTGGTCGCCTCCTACACCGATTTGCAAACGCCGTACAAAGTGGGCGTGAAGATTGGTTTGCACGAGCGGAAGCAGATTTCATCGTCGCTGGGCAAGCGCCTTACGCCGCAGGATATTATCGGTGAAATGCCGATAGTGGTGCTGTCGCCGGATTTCAAATCTATCACGGCGGGTTCGCCCGATGACCGGCGGCGCTTTTTGAACGGCATTCTTTCGCAAGCAAGCAAGCTCTACATGGCAAATATGCTGACGATGAAGCGGGTGCTGAAGCAGCGAAATTCTATGCTGCACAGCGCAAAACTTGGTCATCCGATAGATATGACGCTGTTGGAAGCGTGGACGGAGCAGTTTATTCAGGTCAGTGCAGAGATTGTTGTTCGGCGGTGGGAATTTTTGCAGGAATTTTCGACTTATACGCAGCGTGTGTATGCGAATATTGCCCAAAATGCCGAAGAAATCACGATGCAGTACGAGCCGGACAATCTTGCGGCAGAATTATTTACCGCAAAACCAAGCGTTGAAGCCATTCGCACGGAATACGCCCGCATTTTCGGCAAGGTACAGTTTGATGAAAAACGGCGTGGAACCACGCTTGCGGGACCACAAAAAGACGAAATTGTTTTTTCAGTTGGCGGCGGTGTTGCAAAAGAATGTGCGTCGCAAGGGCAGCATAAAACCTTGCTGATTGCGCTCAAAACTGCCGAATTCGAGTATTTGCGCGACCTTCGGCAGGAAACACCGATAGTTCTTTTAGATGATATTTTCAGCGAACTTGATACCAAGCGGGCTGCAAATGTTTTTGCTCTTTTAGAATCTGGCGCACAAACGCTGCTGACAACGACGGAAGAGCGAATGTATCACGATTACGTTGCTGCCTTCGGAACAAGCAATCATGCGCTTTTTACCATACAAAACGGCGAAATAGTAACGCACTGACCAAGTGACTAATGACCAATTTACCAACAACCACGTAAATACGCCATGCTCGCCCGTCTGGACAACGAAGTAATTTTCAAGAAAGCCTTTACCGACCCGTTTGTTTTTCGGGCGTTTGTCAAGGATATTCTGGGAATTGACGTGAATCCGCCTGTGATAGAGACGGAGCGCTCCTTTGCGCCGAAATCGGGCAACGTTGCTGTGAAGTACGATATTTTCGCCGACGATCCGGAAAAGCGCGTGATTGTTGAGATTCAGAAAGTAGAGTACGACCATAACTTCGAGCGTTTTTTGCATTACCATTTGCAAGCGATTTCGGAACAGATTCGATCATCGGAAAGTTACCGCGCAGAGCGCACGGTTTATACGATTGTGGTGATAACAGCACCCTACAAAGTTGGCACAAAATCGGGAGAATTTATCCCCGACGAAGTGTTAATCTCAAAGTTGAATCCGAAGAATTTACGCGGTGTGGAGCGAGATTTATTCAACCACGAGTTAGTGTTTTTGAATCCGAATTACCGCGACGCAGAAACGCCGCAGAACTACCGCGATTGGTTGGATTTGGTGTACGAAAGTATTCATCATCCACATTCGCCACACATCAACACGGCAAATGAAGGTGTGAAGCGAGTTGCGGAGATAATTGATGTGGAAGAACTCACGCCGGAGGAGATGTACGAAGCGAAGAGGGAAGTTGGCAAACGCGAGGTAATTGCGCTCGTGAAGGAAGAAGGCAAAGAGGAAGGCAAAATAGAAATGCAAGAGCGAATGATACGCAATCTTCTTCAGCAGGACATTTTGAGCCACGCGCAAATTGCCGAAGTTGCGCAAGCACCACTGGATCTTGTCGAAAAAATTGCAGCAGAAATTTCTTGAGCCGAAACCACGTAACCGATTATTCAAGAGGCTTCTATGGAAAATGATTCCGCAACACCGCTTTCCGTGCTGCTCCAAAAAATGGCAGTCAAATCGGGCTTGGATAAAAAGCTCCAAGAGGCTTCGGTGCTGGAATACTGGAAAGATGTGATTGGCGAAAAAGCTGCGCGGTCGTGTACGGTTCAGCGTATGGAACATGGCAAACTCACCGTCCATTGCCAATCACCTGTTTGGCGCACGGAATTGATGATGCGCAAAGCAGAAATCATCACGCGGCTGAATGAGCGTGTTGGCGATGCGATTGTTTTGGATATTGTCTTCAAGTAACTATTGATAATAAAGAAGATGCGGATTATTGTTGTTGGAATAGTGATAGCTCTGGTTAGCAGAGGTGTTCTCTGGACACAAGATTTTCGCGCTATCGCAAACGGCGTAGAATACGCGCAGTTTACGCGCCAAATACGTGTACAAGACAGCGCCTCATTTCCCTGTGTGGTAAATCTACTTCGCATTGACGGCACAAAAGCCGCATTACAGCTTATTCACGCGAAAGATGCCGCTATCGGTCTGGAAACAACCAGTAGTCTTGCCAATCGCTACAAGGCGCTTGCGGCGGTCAATGCGGGGTTTTTCGGGATGAAGGGCTTGATGGCGGGCGATGCGGCGGGCGTATTGCAGATTGACGGAAAACTTTTGAGCGAGCCATACAAAGAGCGCGTTGCCTGCGGCATTATCAATCGCAACAATAGAACTGATGCGGTCTTTGGTCATTTGAAATTTATTGGCGAAGCACAAATCGGCACGTTGCGCTTTGGCAAAAATCCCGGTTACCCGATTTCCGGCATCAATCGCGGACGCGATTCCAGCGATATGGTGATCTTCACACCGGAATTTCACCGCACAACGCTCACCAATACTCGTGGTTTGGAAATCCTTGTGCGCGGCGGTGTTGTGACGGAACTACGCGACAGCGCCGGAAGCAGCATTATTCCACACGATGGTGTCGTTTTATCCTGCTCTGGCGCGGGATATGATTGGGCAAAAGCAAACGTCCGCGAAGGAATGAATGTGAAAATTATCACTGAGATTGAAGCACTCAAACCTGAGGTGCAAAACGGCTTTCAGGCGGCAGAAGATATTGTCGGTGGGGTGTCGCAACTGGTAGAAAATGGGCAAATCGCTATGACGTGGCAACGGGAGGGTGCGGCAGAAGATTTCGCTCTCGGACGGCATCCGCGCACGGCGATTGCAAAACTCAAGGACGGGCGGATGCTGATTCTGGTGGCGGACGGGCGGCAAATTGGCGTGAGCATGGGCTTAACGCTCCAAGAACTCGCACAAATGCTGATCGAAATGGGTGCAGAACACGCCATGAATCTCGACGGCGGCGGCTCAACAACGATGGTGCTGAATGGAACCATCGTCAATAAGCCGTCTGATCCTGCCGGTGAGCGCCCTGTAAGTGATGCGCTTTTGATTTTTCCACGTCAATAAAGGAATTGTTGCTCTTGAACGTCAGAAAATAGACTATCTTATCAGCGAAACAATGAAAATACTTGACAGTTTGGTGTGTATTTTCTAGACACCGCATTAAATCACGAATACTATTTTTCTTTTTTCTCATTTTTAATACTATGGCACAAGAAACAGAACTCCTCGAAATGGAACTTTCAACCGCCGTTGCTGGCGGCAGTTACTCTGAAGACAGTATCAAAGTCCTTGAAGGCTTAGAAGCAGTACGGAAGCGCCCTGCGATGTATATTGGCGATATTGGTGAGCGCGGTTTGCATCATCTCATCAATGAAGTCGTGGATAACTCCATTGACGAAGCGCTTGCTGGCTTTGCGCGAAATATCACCATCACGCTCCACACCGACGGCTCATGTTCCGTGCAGGACGATGGTCGCGGTATTCCTGTTGGTCCGCACCCCGTGAAGAAAATTTCCACGTTGGAAGTGGTAATGTGTACGCTCCACGCAGGCGGCAAGTTTGAGAAAAATGCCTACAAGGTTTCCGGCGGCTTGCACGGTGTGGGTGTTTCCTGCGTTAATGCGCTTTCCGGCGCGTTGACGGCGGAAATTCGTCGAGAAGGAAAAGTGTATCGTCAAGATTACGCACAGGGCGCTCCACAGGGCGATGTACGCGAGATTGGCGAAGCAAAATCTACCGGAACGATGATTCGTTTTACGCCCGACGCAACGATTTTCAAAACTGTCGAATTTAAGAGTGACCGCGTAGCTGACCGCCTACGTGAACTTGCCTTTTTGAATCCACAAATTGTCATTCGCCTCCGCGATGAGCGGGACGGACGCGACGACGTGTATCACTACCCAGGCGGATTGGTGGATTTTGTGAGCTATGTGGATGAAGGAAAGATTGCTCTGATGAAGCCGATATTTGTTTCGTCGGTTTTCAAAGGCGACGATGGCTCGGAAACGCCTGTGGACGTATGTTTTCAGTACAACAATAGCTACAATGAAACCGTGCTGTCCTACGTGAACAATATCAACACCATCGAAGGCGGAACGCACGTCTCCGGCTTCCGCTCGGCGCTCACGCGGACACTCAACACCTACGCCACCAAAAACAACCTCGTCAAAGGCGATAAAATCCAACTCACAGGCGATGATTTCCGCGAAGGCTTGACGGCAGCGATTTCGGTGAAAGTTGGCGAACCACAATTTGAAGGTCAAACAAAAACTAAATTAGGCAACGGCGAGACCGAAAGTGCCGTCCGCTCTATCGTCAACGACCAATTAACCGCATTTTTAGAGCAGAATCCGCCCATCGGCAAAAAAATTATTGACAAGGCAATTTTGGCGGCAGAAGCGCGAATTGCGGCTCGGAAGTCGCGCGAAATGGTGCGCCGCAAAAGCGCCCTAGAATCAAGCGCTCTACCGGGCAAACTCGCTGACTGCTCCATTAGTACGCCGGAAGATTGCGAAATATTTATTGTCGAAGGTGATTCGGCAGGCGGTTCGGCAAAACAAGGGCGCGACCGTCGTTTTCAAGCCATTTTGCCACTTCGTGGTAAGGTACTGAACGTGCAGAAAGCGCGTTTGCCGAAAGTGCTGGAAAATGAGGAAATTCGCTGTATGTTCACGGCGCTTGGTGTGGGCTTTGGCGAGGATTTCGACATTGCCAAACTGCGCTATGGCAAGGTGATTTTGATGGCGGATGCCGACGTGGACGGTTCGCACATCCGAACATTGCTGCTTACATTCTTTTTTAACTATATGCACCCACTTATCGAGGCTGGTAAAATCTACATCGCCCAGCCACCATTGTACAAGCTGAAAAAAGGCAAAAAGGAGTATTATGCGTACAATGATGCCGAGCGCGATGAGATTATTAGCCGCATCAAAAAAGAGTCTGGCGCGAATGTGGAAGTGATTTCGGGCGAAGAAGTTGCGGCTGCCAATGGCAACACCTCCGGCATCCTCATTTCCCGCTTCAAAGGTTTGGGCGAAATGAACCCCGAACAACTGTGGGAAACGACGATGAACACCGAAACCCGCACCATTCTTCAAGTTTCGATAGAGAGCGCCGCCACTGCCAGCAAACTCTTCGAGACACTCATGGGCGACCAAGTAGAGCCACGCCGCGAGTTCATTGAGCGCAACGCTCAGTATGTGAAGAATTTGGACGTGTAATCTGTCCCCGAATATGTTTTTTGGGTAAAAACCCGTACAATTCGACCTTGAGAGGGCGAAGTCCTGACGAGGCGAACGGAAATAATTGTGAAAGCCGCTTCATTGTTGAAGCGGCTTTTTTTATCATCAAGGTTCTACCATGCGCTACGGCGCTGCCAGCCAGAGAGTGCATAATGGGAATAGCGAACTGCGATTTAATTCTGGATTTTTTGCCCATATTTCATTAGTTTGCTTGTCTGTTAAGTACAATAACCAAGCAAAATAGTATCTCTTTTCACATTTCAGTACTGCTATGAAACTTCCTACAAGCGGATGGATTTGGATGAATGGCGAGTTCGTCCAGTGGCAAGACGCACAAATACACGTTCTTTCGCACGTCGTCCACTACGGCTCAAGTTGGTTCGAGGGAATACGCGCCTACAACACCAAGAAAGGCACGGCAATTTTTCGTCTGCCCGAACACATCAAGCGCTTGGAGCGCTCTATGAAAATTTATCATACGGAAATGCCCTACAAGGCGCAAGAAATTGAAGAGGTGTGCAAGGAAACCGTGCGCCGCAACAACCTCAAATCCGCATATTTGCGTCCCGTGGCATGGCGTGGGTATGCCGAAATGGGTGTCTCGCCTCTTGCCTGTCCCGTTGAAGTCGCCGTTGCCGCATGGGAGCTGGGCGCTTACTTGGGCGATGCTGCCGAAAGCGGTGCAAACGTCTGTGTTTCCTCATGGAATCGTCTGCCTCCCAATACTATGCCCGCTATCGCAAAAGCTGGTGGAAATTATATGAACGCTCAACTGATGAAGATGGAAGCAATTCGCAATGGCTATGACGAAGCTCTGACGCTGGATATTGACGGCAACGTCTCGGAAGCAAGCGGCGCAAATGTGTTTGTGGTTTACGACGGCGTTCTCTATACTCCACCGATGGGTGATTCGCTGTTACTCGGCATTACCCGCGACACGATTTTAACATTGGCAAAAGACCTGCTCATTGATGTCCGCGAAACCCTGATTCCACGCGGTATGATTCATGTTGCCGATGAAATTTTCCTTGCCGGAACCGCCGTTGAAATCAACTGGGTGAAATCGGTGGACAAACAGCCTGTCGGTAACGGCACGATGGGCGAAATCACCAAAAAACTCAAAACCCGCATGGCGGATATTACCCAAAATGGTCTTGATTCCTACAACTGGCTATCGTTCATCTAAGCAAGGAACAAAGTCACCAATGACTAATGACCAAGAAACCAATGATCAATCCACCAACGACCAACTTTATTCTTCACGATGATTAAAATTTATGCTCTTATCCGCGAGACCTTTCTGGAAGCGTTTTCCAAGAAAGTTTTTGTGGTGTTTTTCTTTATTTCGACCGCAGGACTTGTGATCTTGCTGGCATACTGCTCTAGTTCCGGCTTTCAAGAGCAGATACAAAATCTTCAGCCCACCGCCGATGACCCGCTTGGTGTGGCGCTCCGCGAGAAATTGCGCTCTTTGCAAAGCGGTTTGAGTTTTGCTTTTTTCAATGCGGCTCTGATTCTCGCTATCATCATCACATCCGACCTCGTTCCGAATATGATGACCAAAGGTGTGATTGATCTGCTCCTTTCTAAGCCACTTTCGCGGGTAATGCTGCTTATGGGTAAGGTTATTGGCGGGTTTGCGGTCGTGACGGTGCTGACGCTGTACTTTATGCTCGGTTCGTGGCTAATTATTGCTATTTCGACGGGCGTTTGGACAAGCGGATATATGATGTCGTTTTTTCCACTTATTCTCACGTTTTTGGGCTTGTATGGGGTTTTGGTCTATGTCGGCATTCAATCGCGCTCGGCTGTAAGTGGCATGGTTATTTGCTTTTTGATTGTTTATACCGTCAGTCCACTTCTTTTTAGCCGCGAAGAACTATTGTTTCAAGCAGTTACGAGCGATTTTTGGCGCACCTTGATTTCTGCGGTGTATCATTTAACACCGCAAGTGGCTGATATGGCGCAAATTACCAGCAATATCGTTCAAGAAAAAACCGTTACCAATACCGTTCCTTACTATAATGCCGTTGCTTACGGTATGGTGTTTTTCCTTCTCTCGGCATTCTCTTTTTCTCGAAAAGAATTTTGATGGGCAAATCCCCCTTCCCGTTCTTTTCAACCACATTCTCTCTTTTCGCAAATGCACGAAACCATTCTTGTCACGGGTGGGGCTGGCTTTATCGGCTCGAACTTTGTTCATTTTATGCTTGCCGCCACTCCGCACACGATTATCAATCTTGATGCGCTAACCTACGCCGGGAATTTAGAAAATTTGCGCAGCATTTTGCCCGAAAACCCTCGTTACCGCTTTGTTCACGGCGCTATTCAAAATAAAGAACTCGTCGAGTACGTCTGCCGCCAATATGGCGTGACGGGTATCATCAATTTTGCGGCGGAGTCCCACGTTGATCGCTCCATTATGAGCGCGGCTCCCTTTGTTGACACGAATGTACAAGGAACGCTGGCGCTTTTAGAAGTGGCAAAAGCGCTGAATCTGCGCCGTTTTGTGCAGGTTTCGACCGATGAAGTCTATGGCTCGCTTGGTGATGATGGCTTATTTACTGAAGAAACACCAATTCAGCCAAATTCGCCTTATTCAGCCTCGAAAGCCGCATCAGATATGCTTGTGCGGGCATTTGTCCATACGCACGGGCTTCCTGCGCTGACGACGCGCTGCTCGAATAATTATGGTCCGTACCAATTTCCCGAAAAACTCATTCCCCTGATGATTGCGAACGCACTTGAGGACAAGCCGCTTCCCGTCTATGGCGACGGCATGAACGTCCGCGATTGGATTTATGTGGAAGACCACTGTTCGGCGATTTGGGCGGTCTATGAGCGTGGTCGCGTTGGCGAGGTCTATAATGCAGGAGGCGCATCGGAAAAGCCGAATATTGAAGTCGTAAAGACGATTTTGAAAACGCTTGGCAAATCGGAATCGCTCATCAAATACGTCACCGACCGCCCCGGGCATGACCGCCGCTATGCGATTGATTTTCGGAAAATTCACGACGAACTTGGCTGGCAGCCAAAAGAAACATTTGAAAGCGGCATGAAAAAGACCGTCGAATGGTATTTGGCAAATGCAGAATGGCTTCAAAACGTGCGTTCCGGTGCGTATAAGGATTATTACGCCAAACAATACAACGGTTAATATTTGCCACAATCACCCTCCTCTCAATGGCTCGTCAAAACTATCTCGGTGAACGCATCGGCTCTCAAAGCGAGGGCGCAAGCGTCGTGGAATGGTCATCACTTTTAATGACCCTTCTTCTCTGCGGACTCGGCTTGCTTTCTATTTACAGCGCTACCGTCAATGCGGGAATGCCGACGTATTTTGCAAAACAGCTTGCGTTTACGGGCGTTGGTTTGGTGATAATGCTTGGGGTGATGTTTACTCCTGTGCGATGGATTGAAGTGGGAGCGCCATTTGTCTATGGTTTAGCGCTCATGCTGTTGGTAGCGGTTTTGGTGATTGGGAAGGTTGTAAACGGGCAGAAAAACTGGATTGCACTCGGACCAATCACGTTTCAACCATCTGAGGTTGCCAAGATTTGTACACTTCTGGCGATTGCTCGTTTTATGGCACGTCCGAATGTGAATCTCCAGACGGTGCGGGATTTGGGAACAGTATTCTTCTACATTGCTGCCCCTGTTGCTTTGATTATTTTGGAGCCGGACTACGGCTCTGCAACGGTATTTGGAGCATTGTTTCTCGGCATTGCGCTTTGGGGCGGAGCCGATTTGCTCTTGCTCTATGCGCTTGTCACACCGCCAATCGTTGCATTGGCAGCACTTTTTGGTATCAAACCTTTGTTGATTGCGCTTGTTGCTGTTTCAGTCGGAACACTGCTTTTTCGGCGGACATTGCTCGTGACAGCAGTCGTCATCGGCATCAATATTGGTGCGGGGTATGGTATGCCTTGGGTGTTTAATAATGTTCTGAAGCCGTATCAAAAACAGCGCATCGAAATTCTGCTCGACCCCAATAAAGACCCGCGTGGTCAGGGCTACAATGTCGTGCAATCGAAAATGGCAGTTGGAAGCGGAGGCTTATTTGGGCGTGGCTTTCAACAAGGCACACAAACGCAGTTGCGCTATATTCCAAAGCAATGGACGGATTTTATTTATTGCGTACCGACGGAAGAATTTGGTTTTATTGGTGGAACGCTTGTTATTGGCTTGCTTGCTGGCTTATCCATGCGCCTTTTGCGTGTAGCAGAGATTGTGCAGCGAAAATTTGAAAGTACCGTGATTGCCGGAATTGCGAGTATTTGGGCATATCACACGTTCATCAATATCGGCATGGCGCTTGGGCTTCTGCCCGTCATCGGGATTCCACTGCCATTTATGAGCGCCGGCGGCACATCTCTTGTCATCAACCTCGCCATGCTTGGCTTTGTGATGAACTTCTTTCGACAAATGCGCAAACGACACGACGTTTAGAATGCGCAAAAAACAACACTTCAACACTCACATAATCCCACCACACCATGCTCCGACGATATATCGCTCCGCGCTTGATTCTATGCGCATTTGTAGCCATCTTCTGCGCAAATGTTCAATCTCTTTTTGCCCAAACTGCCACCGAAGCCGAATGTAAAGCACATTTGCAATTTTTAGCTTCCGACAAACTTATGGGACGTATGACCGGAACGCCAGGTAATGACGAGGCTGCGCGGTATATCGCCGAGCAGTTTCGGCTTAATAATGTTGTTGTGCCGCAGGGCATGAAATCGTACTTTCAGCCCGTGACATTTGCAAAGCAACAATCAGCAAAAACGGGTCGGCTTATTATCGGTGCTGATACCCTCGCGTTTGAGCGCCGTTTTGTTTCGGCAATGGTCAAAAACGCAACACTTTCGGGCAACGCGGTTTTTGTGGGATACGGGTTAGTGGATTCAGCCACAAAACGCGATGATTATGCGGGTTTAGACGTACAAGGAAAAATTGTCATTGTTCAATTTGGTGAAAGTGATAGTAGCGATATTCGCAGAGGATTTCGCGCACTTTTTCGTAAACAGGCAATCGCCCAGAGCAAAGGTGCAGTAGCGCTTATAGAGCTTTTTACGCCTGAAAACCCCGTTGCGTGGGGCAATGTCACGGGCAACGCTAAAGAAGGCAGACCGGAACTTGCCAGCGAAACCAAAACACCAACGATGAATTGGCTCATTGCCTACGATGGCGGTAAAAAAATCACCACGCAGTTAGCCGCACAAACTGCACAAAAGCGCCCTATTCCAGTGTCCATGACCTTGGAAATGCCGAAAATTGATACGCTTATTTCCAATAATGTTTTGGGTGTGATTAAAGGCACAGACCCGGCGCTCAATCAAGAGTACGTGCTGCTTTCGGCGCACTACGACCATATAGGAACAGGCAAAAGTGCCGATGGCAAAGACACCGTGTACAACGGCGCACGCGACAACGGCATGGGAACAACCGCACTGCTGGCGGCGGCGAAATACTTTGCCGCAAAGCCACCCAAGCGCTCGCTGTTGCTCTTGGCGTGTACGGCAGAAGAGATTGGCTTGCTGGGGAGTAAATTTTATGCAGCAAACCCTGTCGTGCCGCATAAGAACGTTGTTTTCAACATGAACACCGATGGCGCTGGCTACAACGATACGACGCTCATCACGATTATTGGATACGACCGCACAACCGCGCAGCCGCTTTTTGACGAAGCCGCAAAAGCGCATGGACTCAAAGCCGGAAACGACCCAGCACCGGAGCAGAATCTTTTCGACCGCTCGGACAACGTTCATTTTGCCAAACTAGGTATTCCTGCGCCAACTGTTTCTGCGGGGTTTAAGGCTTTTGACGCAGAAATTTTCAAATATTATCATCAACTTGCCGACGAAGCGGGTGAAGATTTTAATTTTCGCTATTTGACGCGGTATGTCAATACATTTTTGACGGCAACCCGCATGGTTGCTGATGCGAAAGACCGTCCACGGTGGAAGTCGGGCGACAAGTACGAAGCGGCTTTTAACGCGCTGTATGGCGGCAGATGAATTATGAGAATTGAGTTCCGCGAACAGGCTTTGTGCTTGCCACGTCTTGCTTTCGCGCCCTGCTTTTGCCAACTCTTTCTTGTTTGAAATGATACACTCTGTCACCCTCCAAGTTAGTCCCGAAGACGATGCCGACGAGCAACGCTTGAAAAATGCCGTTGCCGACCATTTGGCAATCAGCCCTGACACAATCGTCGCCGTAAAAAAGCGTAAACGCTCTATTGATGCGCGTTCCCGCACCGTCAAGATTCACCTCCAAGCAGAGATCTATATTGACGAGACACCTGCGCCGAGCGACTACCGCATCCAAACCAAGGATGTCTCATCTTCGCGGAGCGTTCTGATTGCAGGGGCGGGTCCGGCGGGATTGTTTGCTGCACTTCGACTAATTGAAGCGGGATTGAAGCCTGTTATTCTTGAGCGCGGTAAAGATGTGAAAGCACGAAGACGCGATTTAGCAGCAATTAACAGAGAACACATCGTCAACCCTGATTCTAACTACTGTTTCGGCGAAGGCGGTGCAGGGACGTATTCCGATGGAAAACTCTATACCCGTTCGACGAAGCGGGGTGATGTGCAGAAAATTCTGGAATTACTCGTTGCGCACGGCGCTTCGGAGGATATTCTGGTGGAAGCACATCCTCATATCGGCACGAACAAACTCCCGCACATTATCGTTGCTATCCGTGAGCGAATTTTGAATGCTGGTGGTGAAATCCATTTCAACACTCGGATCGTTGATTTTATCTTGCATCGGCAGCATTTTCAAGGGGTGATTACTGCCGACGGCAGAGAATTTTCCGGCACAGAGTTGATATTAGCCACAGGACATTCCGCACGAGATATTTTCACTTTGCTGGCACAAAAACAGATTCGCATTGAGGCAAAGCCTTTTGCTATGGGGTTGCGCATCGAACACCCGCAATCGCTCATAGACACGATGCAGTACCGCTCTTCGCCGAGAAATTCTCTGCTGCCTGCCGCGCCGTATAGTTGGGTTGAGCAAGTATCGGAGCGAGGTGTATTCTCGTTTTGTATGTGTCCGGGCGGGATCATTGCGCCTTGTGCGACTGCCGAAGGTGAGATTGTGACGAATGGCTGGTCGCCGTCCAAACGCAACAATCCCTTTGCCAATTCCGGTGTCGTTGTGGCAATAGAACTCGCCGATTTACACTTCAACACACAGTATGGTGCGCTTGCTGGCTTACGATTTCAACAAGAACTTGAGCAAATGGCGTTTCGGGCAGGAGGTGGAACACAAACCGCACCGGCACAGCGCTTGGTGGACTTTACGCGCAATACACTATCACAGAACCTCCCGCAAACGTCCTATCAGCCAGGTATTGTTTCCGCGCCTCTGCATGAACTCCTCCCACCACTTATCGGAAGAAGCCTCCAAGAGGCATTTTTGGCATTATCAAAAAAAATGAAACCCTATTTTACCAACGAAGCCGTTCTGCATGGCGTAGAATCTCGGACTTCTTCGCCCGTGCGGATCCCACGCGACCCCGTGACGCTGGAGCATCCCGACATACAAGGCTTGTATCCATGCGCAGAGGGAGCAGGTTTTGCGGGTGGAATTGTCTCTGCGGCTATTGATGGTCAAAAATGCGCGGAAGCGATTGCAAAAAAGTGGATGTAATCACTTACAACAGCGCTATGCAACAGGCTTTTGGGGGCGCTGCATGACCGTTCCGCAGCGTTTGCACGTACAATGCTCGGCGTTGCCATAAAAGCGCTCAAATATGGGCGGTAGCTGCTCGACGATATTGCTCACGAAATGATATTCTTCGTACAATTTATTTCCGCAATTTTCGCAAAACCACAGAAAGCCGTCCAGTTCTTGTGTGGCGCGTTTGCGTTCCATCACCAGCCCGACGGTATTGGCTTTACGCTGTGGTGAATGAGGTGTTCTGGGCGGCAAGAGAAAAATTTCCCCTTCTCGAATCGGCATATCCACGACCTTCTCCCCGTCGTGTAGCTTCAAAACAATATCACCTTCCAACTGGTAGAAAAATTCTTCTCCTTCGTTGTAGTGAAAATCCTTGCGGGCATTTGGTCCGCCGACAACCATGACGATAAAATCTTCGGTTTCATCATATACGACGGCATTGCCGACTGGCGGCTTCAGAAGATGACGGTGATCATCTATCCATGTGCGAAAATTGAACGGTTTTGTCAGTTGTTTTGTCATAAATTTGACGATAATTGTGGTATCTGAACTATCCTTCGCCGCGCTGCTTGCCCAAATTTATATCCAGCAAACCGCGCCCTGTTTTGGTTACTCTGCCAAGCGTTGTGAGTTCAGCCAATGCTGAATCCAAGACACCATTAACGAACATACTGCTTTTGTCGGTGGAGTATTTTTTGACGATTTCGATAGCTTCGTTAATCGTCACTTTGGCGGGAATTTCCTCAAAACTCATGAGTTCGGCGATAGCAATTTTGAGCACAACGCGGTCAATATGCGCCAAGCGCCCCAATTCCCAATTTTGGGAAAATTTTTCAATGAGTTCGAGGGAGTATTCGGCATAATGCTCGGTGCGGTCCAGCAAGGCGAGGGCAAATTGTTTGGTTTCATCGTCCCAATCAATAATAAAATCGGACTCAAGGCTTTCAACTTCCTGCTCGGTGAGTAAGCGATTGGGCGTTTCTGCCTCGTCAATACGGTATTCGTAGGGGAAAATGTAGGGGAAGTTTTCACGCCAAGGCACTTCCGATATTTCTTGAGCGGAAAGAAGTTGCATGACCTTTTCACGGGCTATGCGGCGTGTCCCCTTGACAATCGGCGTGGTAATAGGCTGCCGTGTGGCTTTCGGCGTGGATTCTGACGGTCTGCTCTGCGGCATAAAAATTGTGCTTTTGTGAAAAATCAAACCAAAAAAAATCAAACAACAAAGAACGTTGGAACACATTTTGTCCAATATATTGCCAAATAGCTTTTTGTGGAAGCGACAACGCAATAATCCGCAAATTTAGGTCGAAAGCGCCAGAAAACAAAATCGGATTTTGGTGCCGCCCTGAAAAACCTAGATAATCTCTGCAAATGCCTCTGATGCTTGCTCGGGCGTTATACTTTCGACAGGCTCCTGACCTTCCGAGATTAGAATTTTGCGAGGGAAGTCCCCAAATGGGAACCATTCTACGGCATACAAACTCCGTGAATACAGCGCCACGAGTGGCTTGCGGTACATTGTGGCGATATGAACAATAGATGTATCCGGCGTAAAAACGGCATCCATGCGCTGCACTAAGGCACAAATATCAAGAAGATCATTGGACAAGGGCAGAAGCGTCGTTGCCTTCGGGAATAAGGCGTGGAGAGCCTCGCCACGGGCGCGGTCTTGCGGAGCAGTATTGATACAAAAATGAACATCAGGAAAACGTTTGGTCAGTAAAGTCAAGCAAGCATGATTGCGCTCAAACGACCATTCACAGATAAGTTTTCCAGCCGAACAGTTGTAAAAAACCAGTTTTTGCCCTCCATTCTCGGTATTATTCTTTGGAAGCATCTGAAGAACGGACTCCGCATATTGGTAATGAGTGTCGGCAAGTTCGACACCATACTCCACAAGGTCGGGGCTATATTTCCAGCCAAAGGGCTTGCAAACAAAGCGAACAAGGAGTTCCGCCATTGTTTCACGCTCAAATTCTGTTTCTAAAAGAACATTGAAGAGTGTATAATACAGTTCCATTCTTCTGGGGTCGGGGTGCGTAATGCCAATTTTTACCGATTCAGACCCCGTGAGAATACTTGCCACCAATCCTGCTAGGGTTGTTTTATGAAACACAAAGCAAAAGACAGCATCATAACGCTCTTCACGCATTTGATGGCGAAGATTGCCCTTAAATAATGATAAAAAAATCTGCAATGGTTCTTGAGTGCCATCTAATTCATACACCTTCGCAACGCGGCGGTCATAGCGAAGCAGGGACGAGTTACGGGGTGAAGCAAGAACGTGAATCTGCACGTTGGGAATCATCTGATGCAGCAGGTGTATGACTGGTGTCGTAACAATCATATCTCCGGCACGGTCATAACGACAAATGAGAATTTTGCGACAAGTATCAGTTTGAAGGGGCAAAGCGGCTGGCTTATTACCATAAAGTTTGTACAACAACCCGTGCAGAAGCTGTCTTGCGATTTTCTCTGCTGGACGAAAGTACGATTTGATAGTTTTTTTGAAAATCATCGTAAAAAGTTAAGTGCAAAAGAAGAGATATTACGCCGTTTCGCCGAGTTCGCGCAAAAGCGCCTCACGCTCAATTTCCAGTTGGCGGATTTTTCGCTCGATAGAATCCAATTCCTCGGGCATGGAGTCAATCTCAATGCGCAACTTGGAGGCGGATTCATCAATAAGGTCAATCGCTTTGTCCGGTAAGAAACGGTCGGCAATATAACGGTGGGAAAGCTGCGCTGCCGCTATGAGTGCGCCATCGGTAATGCGTACGCCATGATGTACTTCGTAGCGCTCCTTGATGCCACGTAAGATGGAGATGGTATCTTCTACGGTTGGTTCGCCTATCAAAACCCGTTGGAAACGGCGCTCCAATGCAGCATCTTTTTCGATGTATTTTTGATATTCGTCTAATGTTGTTGCGCCGATACACCGCAATTCGCCCCGTGCTAATGCGGGTTTGAGGATATTTGCCGCATCCATACTGCCTTGATTTGTTGCGCCTGCGCCCACCAGCGTATGCAGTTCATCAATAAACAAAATAATTTCGCCATCGGATTCACTCACCTCGCGGACAACCGCTTTTAAGCGCTCTTCAAACTGCCCGCGAAAACTCGTCCCTGCCACGAGTGCGCCCATATCCAACGCAATAATCGTTTTAGTTTTGAGGGTTTCCGGCACATCGCCGGAGACAATGCGTTGGGCAATGCCTTCGGCAATGGCGGTCTTGCCAACGCCTGGCTCACCGATAAGAACAGGATTGTTTTTCGTGCGGCGTGAAAGCACTTGCAGAACGCGCCGAATCTCGTCTTCACGCCCAATGATGGGGTCAATTTTGCCTTTGCGGGCTTCATCATTGATGGAGCGCCCATAGCGCCGAAGCGCTTGATATTTGTCTTCAGGATTTTGGTCGGTCACTCGCTGAGAGCCGCGAAAATCCTTGAGAATTTTGACAACGGCATCTTTGGTCACGCCTTGGTCGCGTAGAAGCTGGGCGGCAGAGGATTTCTGCTCAGAAAGCGCCATAAGCAGGTGTTCGGTGCTGACATATTCGTCGCTCAGTTTTTGTGCTTCTTTGAGGGCAATTTCCATAACGCTACCCAAATCACGGCTTAGGAACTGGCTTCCCACAACTGTCCCGCTGACTTTGGGCAACGCTTCTATTTCCTGTTGTGTTTTGGTTTTCAGGTATTCCACGTTTGCCCCAAGTTTGAGCAGCATGGGTGGAATAATCCCACCGGAATCTTCCAGAAGCGCCAGCAACAAATGAATCGGCTCAATAGACTGCTGGTTGCTTGCCGAGGCTATTTCCTGAGCGCGTTGTAATGCCTCTTGCGCTTTTAAGGTAAGTTTCTGTACGTTCATAGTGGTAAAGCAATTATTGGTTAATCGCTATTTTGCAGATGCTTTTGCAAGAGGGCGGATCATATTCAGCGAGAGTGTATAGCGTTCAAGCGGTGTCGAGCCGTCTTTGTCCAGTCGCACGACACGGGCTTGCATTGCATCATTATTGAGTTCTTCGACACGGTAGCGGATACCATTCGGCGATTCAACTGCCGCCTCGACAATATCACCCGTTTTGATGCCTTTCCAATGCTCAAAATTCTCATGGCTGCTGCGTTTCCAGTCAACGGGGCGGTAGAGCGTATAAAAGAATCGTTTGAAGATGTTCATGGTGCTGTGTGAAAAGAGTAAAGAAGAATGTGGTTTCAAAAATGCGCAAAAACACGTATTTTGCGTGTCTTCGGTCGCGTTGCAGGAAAAATAGGACGTTGATTCTTGAACGTCACGCTCCAAAGATAGTATTTTCCGCGCAATTTCTGAACGCCGAATCACGTTCCGTAGCACTTTTGTTCACTCATTTTTTTCTATCATGGCGAATCAAGACCAAACACCGTCCGCGCCCAATCAAGACCGCCGACCACAGTCCGGCGGAAAACCGCATCAAAACAAGCCTCCGCACGATAAATCTTCATCCGAAAAGCCCCATCAGGCAAAACCACAGCACGATACATCACAGCACGAAAAGCCTCATTCCAACAAACCGCCACAAAGCGCCCCGGCAGACCCTACCCGCAATGAGCGCCAGCAGGAACGCCGCCCGAACGAGCCTCACCCACGCAACGATGCGCCGCCTCGCAGGGAAAATCCTCGCCACGAAGCACCTCGCAATGAAGCACCTCGCAATGAATCACCACGTCCATACGACAATCGCCGTCCCTATCCCGATAGAGGCGACCAACAGCAACGCCCGCAGCGTGGAGAGCGTCCTGATGGCGGTGGGCGACCACACTCTTCCGAACATTCACCGCGAGGCGAGGGCAGACCACGATTTGAGGCGCGTTCACGCGACCCGTTTACCCCGGAATTTATCCCGACGCATCAAGGAATTGAGCGCCCGGAACAGTTAGAAGAATTGCGGAAAAACGGCATTCCTGCACCTCTGCGCTACGAAGACCCGCCTTACGTGCCGGACAAACCCGCAAAAGGCAGTGACAACATTTTTTACAAAGATTTTAACCCGCTTTATATTGGCGCTCGTGGTTTGGCAATCAAGATTTTATCGCGGCTTGACCAAAGCGATTCCTATTTAGACAAATTGCTGGAATATGAATTGGCACACGCCGATTTGAAGCCCGTTGACCGTGCGCTTTTGACGGAACTTGTGCATGGCGTGACGCGCTGGCAAGCTAAGTTGGATTGGGTGCTGACGGGATTTTATCATGGTGAATTTGTCAAATGTATTGTTCCGGTAAAAAACGCAATGCGCATTGCGCTGTACCAAATCATGTTTTTGCATCGTATCCCGCCCTTTGCTGCGGTGAGCGAATCGGTGGAATTGATAAAGCGTCTGAAAGGAAATCGCTCTGGAAACCTCGTCAATGCTATCTTGCGGAATATTTTGAATAACATCAACAATATCCGCTATCCGCTTCGGGGCGAGGATATTGCGCGGCATTTTTCGGTGGTGTATTCGCACCCGTTTTGGATGGTCAAGCGCTGGATTGACCGCTTGGGCGTAGAAAGTGCCGAAGCGCTCTTAAAAACGAATAATGAGCGCCCTAAAATCTCGCTTCGTATGAACATGATGCGCTGCAAACCCGAAGAACTCTTTGCCTTCCTCGAATCGCAAGACGTGAAGCGTTGGGATGCGCCATTCGACACGGAACGCCTGATTTGGGTGGGTTCGCTCTCGTCGGTACGCGAATGGAAGCCGTTCCAAGACGGATGGTTTTCCGTGCAAGACCCCAGCGCCGCGCAAGTGGTGCGATTAGCCAATCCACAACGCGGGCAGCGCGTGTACGACCTTTGCGCTGCACCGGGCGGAAAAGCCACCTTTGCGGCAGAACTGATGGAGGACAACGGAACGATTGTTGCGCTGGACAAATACGCCGGAAAGCTCAACATTATTCAGGAAAATGCCGAGCGCCTGCGGCTTACCTGCATTTCAACGCTTGCGCAGGACGGACGCAATTTTGCACCGAAAGAATTGGCAGATATTGTCTTGCTGGATGCGCCGTGTTCGGGGCTGGGAACGCTTGCAAAAAAACCCGATATAAAATGGAAATTTGAGACAACCGATTTTATGCCGCTTGTCCGCACCCAACGTGAACTGTTGCGCAATGCCGCCAAACTCGTGAAAGTTGGCGGCGCATTGGTGTACAGCACATGCACCATTGAGCCGGAGGAAAACACCTCGCAAATAGCATGGTTCCTGAAAGAATTTACCAACTACGAACTTGACCGCGCTGAAACATACCTCCCAGAGGCAATATGCAAGGATGGTTTTATGCAAACCTTTCCGCATCTTCATCAAACTGATGGCGCATTTGCAGCACGACTGGTGCGGAAGAGCTAGGGTTGTGGTTCATTGATCACTGAAGCTACGCTTCAATGCTCAATATTCCCCTCTTTGGAACAAAGAGGGGTGTCCAAGCGGCAGCGAGGGCGGGGTGTTTCTTTGTCGTCAGGCGGCGCTACCCCGTCAGTCTGCGCTGCCGCTTGACTGCCACCCCTTCACAAGTGAAGGGGAATTGGGGAAAGCGTAACTTCAAAACTTAAAACTCAACACTCCTTTTTCATTCTTCATTTTTTCTCATTATGGGCTTTAATTGTGGCATCGTTGGACTTCCCAACGTCGGCAAATCAACTCTTTTCAATGCGCTCACCGCAAGCGGTGTGGAAGCATCTAATTACCCCTTTTGTACCATTGACCCAAATGTGGGCATTGTGAACGTGCCGGACGAGCGCCTTGACAAGCTCTCGGCAATGTACGACACCGATAGCACCGTGCCGACGACGATTGAGTTCGTTGATATTGCTGGTTTGGTCAAAGGCGCAGCTTCGGGCGAAGGCTTGGGAAACCAGTTTTTGTCGCATATTCGGCAAGTGAGCGCGATTGCTCACGTGGTGCGCTGTTTTCAAAACGACAATGTGATTCACGTGCAAGGCGACGTAGATCCGGCGCGGGATATTGAAATTATCGAAACCGAACTTGTTTTGAAAGACCTTGATTCCGTCGAAAAGCGGATGCAAACGGTCGAGAAAAAAGCCCGTGCGCAAGACAAGGATGCAAAAGCAGAAATGGAGATTCTTACCGAACTGCGAGCGCATCTAGATTCGGGGAAATTAGCGAAAAACTTTCCACACGCAGACGAAAATGCGGCTGTGCTTTCGCAACTCTATCTCATCACCGACAAACCCGTGATGTTCATTACCAACACCGACGAAGACGGCATGAAAAACGGCAACAAATATATTGATGCCGTGCGTGAAATCGCCAAGCGCGATGGCTCACTCGTCGTGCCGATTTGTGCGAACATCGAAGCAGAAATTGCCGAACTGGAAGCCGAAGACCGCGAGGCATTTTTGGCGGATATGGGCATGACCGAACCGGGCTTGCATCGCGTCATCCGCGAGGGCTACACGCTGCTCAATTTGATAACCTACTTCACCGCCGGAAAGAAGGAAGTACGCGCTTGGACAGTGGAACGCGACGTAAAAGCGCCAAAAGCGGCGGCGGCAATTCATACCGACTTCGAGAAAGGCTTTATTCGTGCGGAGGTGATGAAGTATGCAGACTTGATGCGGCTTGGTTCGGAAGCTGCCGTGAAGGAAGCGGGATTGTACCGAGTGGAAGGGAAAGAGTATGTAACGCAGGATGGGGATATTATGTATTTTCGATTCAACGTGTAGCATTTTCTTGAAAACAATATTGCAAGCGACAGAGCGCATATTTGCTGCTTTGTCGCTTGTTTTGTATCTTGGTGAGAAATATTTTCTACACTTCTTACGGCTAATTCTCATGGGCTTTTTCGACACTATTTACTGTGATTACGCACTGCCAAATGCAGAAGTACAACGTGAGGACTTTCAGACGAAAGACCTAGGGGAGAATCTGGAAACGTATCGGATCACAAGCGATGGGCGGCTTTGTCGGGAGGATAGTGATGTTGATAATAACGAAAATACGCCCTCTCAGCAGGATGTAAATTTTCACGGTTCGTTGCGGTTCTATACCTCCCTATCTCTTCCATGCGACCCGCCAATCCTCATTTTTTCGGAAGATTCTGATGCCAATGCTCCTCAGCAAGCGCAAGGGAAAATTGTAGAATCCGAATGGTATGAATATCAAGCGACACTTATTGAAGGTACATTAACAGAGATTATGCGCGTAGCCCAAGAACCATCATCTTTTCATGTTACCCATTTGCTTGACCTGCCCGATTCCGAAATGGTAGATATTACCACGTTAAGCCGAGGAATGATACAGAATGTACGTGAAGGTAATCGTCGTATTATACTGCCGAAAAAAAAGCCCAAAAATCCACCATCGTACACCATTGCTGATATCCCTTCGGAACTTCTGGACAAGATCAAAAAGTTGCGCCTTGACCGCTTCATCGAAAAACACGAAGGTCCGTGGGAATGGGAAAGTTTTCTGAAGTATGACGATGCTTGTTTGGTGCATCTCAAAGCTGGCTCTAGGGCATACCAATACACCGTTCTCATGCCTTTTGCGGCGCGTCATAAAGCAACGTTTGAAGAGGTATTATGTACCGAATCTTCCGATATGCTCACACTCTTTTTCGTGTGCCCGTCCTTAGCGGGTATGGAGGGTGAAAAGGACAATCGCCGATGGGGCAGCTTTTGTGCGATTTGCCGCGAAGTGCCTGCCTACGGGCTGTTTGAGGACACGACCTTGTACGTGGCTATTCTCCTGCACGAAGTGTATTTGTCCGAGCCGGAAATGGGCGATAATTGGGCGTTCCGGCAAGTATTTCGGTAATCCTTTTTTGATTATACCGTTCAGTCAAGCGTTACTATGGACTTCGAGCGCCTACATACGCAAGGATTCGCTTCCAAACACAAACTATACTATCTGAACACATTTTAGCCGGAATATGAAACGTATTGAACGAGAATTACAAGGTACACTCGCAACGGTCTTCACAGAGCGTATAAAAGCACGAAACCTTACTGAACGCTTGTCTGCTTACTCTGTCGCCGAAGAAGCACGAGCCGATATTACTATCAAGGATAACAAAGGAAAAACCCTTTTCTTTATTGAACTCAAAGACCCTATTGCACCCGATGGGCGTACTGCCGGAAATGCAGATGTTTTCAAGCGTGAATCCAAGCGTGCCGCAAAAATGGGAATTTCATATTTCAGTATCTGTAATTTTGTTGAGGCTATCTTTTACGACCAAACCAGCGGCGACGAATTTCAATTACAAAAAGGAAAAGCGTTTCAGACAGAAGAACTCAGTCGCTTACGCACAAATTACCATCCCACCGATGCGACAATCGCTAAACTTACGATTCTGGCTGATTGGCATATTGATTGCGCACTATCCATTTTCGGTGAAAAAACATTAGAGAAAACACCGCTCGACGAAGCATTTATCTACAAGATTCAACGCTTTATTGAGGTTCGTGCTTGGGATGTGAGTGATAATCTATGGCAGAAATTCCAACAAGACCGCAATTTCAAGCGTTCACTTGAGCTCTACGCCCGCGCCCAAGAATGGCAAATCCCAACGATGGAATTTGAGATGATGGGTTATGCCTATATCGCGCTTCTTATGCTAGTGTCCAAACTCATGGTCTATAAAGCATTTGTGGATTTCAAAGACTGGAAAATTCCACCGCTTGCCGAGCCGCCGGAAAATGGTACTGCACACGAATACTATACCTATTTGTGGGATAGCTTCGACCAATTGAAAGAAATCACAGGCGACTTTGAACTGCTTTTTGGCGAGCGAGCCGACACTATTAATCGTATTCCCTTTTTGGCAGAAAGTAGTATAGACCTTGTTCACGACGTGCTTGGAATTGAGGAACGCTATAATTTTGCCAACCTACCTTATGACATTGTGGGGCGTATTTTTGAGGGACTTATCCGTGAGGACGAACGCCACAAACGCGGTCAATACTTCACTTCATCGCGCATTGTTGATATTATCAACGCCTTTTGTATTCGTACCGGAAACGAAAGTGTTTTAGACCCGTCGTGCGGTTCGGGAACGTTTCTGGTCAGAGCATATCAGCGCAAAAAGGAGTTAGCGCAGAAGCCGCACAAAGACGTGTTAAATGAGGTGACGGGCATTGATATTTCCGGCTATGCCACGCATTTGGCAATGCTTAATCTTGCCATGCGTGATTTGCGTTTGCAGTGTTATCCGCGTATTATTCAGCGCGACTTTTTTCATGTCGGTTGGCAAAAAAGCCTGACCGTGCGCGACTTAGGCGGTAAAGACAAACGCATTTCCTTTGAAAATTTTGATGCCGTCGTCGGCAATCCACCCTATACGCGCCAAGAAGATATTGATGCTTTCGACCCCACAGCAAAAACGAAAATTATCGCTACCGTCAAGCAAGACTGGAAGCTGGAGCCGCCCAGCAATACCTCGATTTATGCACATTTTTTCTATCACGCCGGAAAAATGGTGAAAAATCAAGGCTACTTGGGATTTATCGTACAGAACTCATGGCTGGACACGCGCTACGGTGAGACGCTCCAAAACTGGATGCTTCAGCATTTTCGTATTGTGGCGATAATTGATACCAAAGTCGAGCGCTTTTTTACCGCTGCCGAAGTCAATACCAATATCGTCATTCTCCAACGTGAGGAAAGTCCCGAAGCCAGAGAAAAGCACAGTACGAAATTTGTTTATCTGCAAAAGCCTCTTGCTGAATTGTCCGATTATCTTATGGCGCAACATCAGATTGCGCCTGATGAAGCCATCCGTACATTTATTGAATCCTGCACCGAAGACTATGCCGATGAATACTGGACTATCCGACTTATCCCACAACGTGAACTCGCCTCAAGCAAGGATAAACCAAGCATTGCGTGGTCGTCCTATCTTCGTGCGCCCGATGTGTACTGGC
Organism: Ignavibacteria bacterium; assembly: GCA_947459425.1. GTDB lineage: Bacteria > Bacteroidota > Ignavibacteria > Kapaibacteriales > UBA4661 > PH2015. The sequence goes on along the minus strand of CANHDJ010000014.1, from coordinate 23,508 downwards.
GTATTATGGCTCGTGGAGCGGACAAATGGCAGCCGCTTAGTGCTGTTGCAAATGTATTGAGGGGCTATACAACTGGTGCGAATGAATTTTTCTTTGTCCGTGATGTGACAGAGACAATGCACGACGACGATTTTGGTGCGATTCGGAATCATCCTTCCAAGCGTATCAAAACTATTGCGCAGGTTCTGGATGCCGGATTGCGAGTGGTACGAACAGAATTATCAGAATTGTGGTTGATTGAGCAGCAATATCTGGCTTCGGCAATAAAATCTCCGCAAGAGCTTTCTGCATACAGCATTGATGAAAACCACATCCTACGCCGTCTCATTCTCTGTCACGATGATAAGGCGACAGTCAAGAAAACAGCGCCATATTTTTGGAAATATCTCAAACGCGGCGAAGAAGCTGGTTTTCACGACCGTCCGACGTGTGCTGCACGGGGCGAAGCATGGTGGAATCTGGGAGAACGGGAAAAACCGGATATGAGCTTTAATTACATGATTCATGAAATGGGCAAAACGTACCGCGGTGCAGTGTACACGGGCGACAATTTGCATACTCTGAAAGTATTAAACCCAAATCATGTTCCGCAGATGTGGCACTACCTTAATTCATCATGGTCATGGTTAATGCAAAATGTAATGATTCGTACAAACTTTGGTGGTGGTGTTGCAAAGATTCAGGCGTATGAACTTTCTGCATTGCCAGTAGCATTACCTAAAGTGCGGAAAATTTCATCATTAACCAACGTGCAATCCATTTTTGATGAACTTGGCGCTTTGACATCAGATACAGTGCAGCTTTCAAAGGTTTCGCCGTCTCGTGTGAGTCTTGACCGTGCTGTTCTTGAGGCAATAGGCTTTGCTGACCATGAGCAAGACGAGGTTCTTCTGGAATTGTATAAAGCAGTGGTAGATTTAGTGTCATCGCGCCTTGCCAAAGCGCATAGTGTCGATTCGGAGAAGAAACAAAAGCGTTCTGTGGAAGTGAGTGTTTTAGTGGAAGAGCTGGAAAGCCGTTTAGCAGAATCAGACATTGTTATAGAGCGTTCCGCTATCTTTAGCACACAACTTGCCAAAGCTGCCGCCACGATTACTCCGGTTGTGAAAGAGCAAAACAGCGTTATCAAAGCCTTTTGGCAAAAATACTTCAAGGAACAGCACAATCATCAACGCTTACTGGACGAGCAGCAGTTAGGCTTTTTTACCGATTAAACTGAACGACGCACAGGGAGATACCAATGAACAAAGAACAGCGAAAACAACGCGGCAAGCCAAAGGCGAATGTGGTATTTCCACAGCCGGAAGGATTGGTGTCTATGCCTGACGATTACGAGGCGTTTGTCCGTCAGCTCAAAGAGCAGATAGGGCGGCAGCGTTTGAACGCCGTTGTGCAGGCAAACAGCGCAATGACGGTGTTGTATTGGCAGATTGGACGTGCTATCGGCATCAAGCAGGAGCATGAAGGCTGGGGCAGCAAAGTCATAGACCGCTTGGGCTACGACCTCAAAGAAGCATTTCCCGATATGGGCGGCTTTTCTCCGCGCAATCTTACGTACATGAAAAAATTTGCCGACGCTTATCCCGACATCGAAATAGTGCAACGCACCGTTGCACTAATTCCTTGGCGTAGCAATATCACCCTCTTGGAAAAGCTGGGCGACCACGAGACGCGGCTTTGGTACGCTCAAAAGGTCATCGAAAACGGTTGGGGAAAAGATATGCTCGTTATTCAGATTGAAAGCAAACTGCATCTGCGAGAAGGCAACAGCGTCAACAATTTTGAGCAAACGCTTCCGGCTCTCCATTCGGATTTTAGCCGTCAAGCGTTCAAAGACCCGTACATTTTTGATTTTTTAGGCACAGATGCTCCTCGGCGTGAAGCCGAACTTGAACGGAAATTGATAGAGCATATCCAAAAGTTTTTATTGGAATTGGGACAAGGATTTGCCTTTGTCGGGCGGCAGGTACATTTGGAGCTTGGAAATCAGGACTTTTACATTGACTTGCTCTTTTACCACCTCAAATTACGGTGCTATGTGGTCATAGAACTGAAATCAGGGGAGTTCAAACCGGAATACGTCAGTAAACTGAATATGTATCAAAACGTGGTAAATGACGTGCTGAAGCATGAGACCGATATGCCCACCATAGGGCTTTTGCTGGTCAAAGAAAAGAACAGAGTGCTGGTGGAATACAGTTTGATGAACAACCGAAATCCAATCGGAGTAGCAAACTGGGAAGCGTTGATTGTTAAAGATTTACCCGATACATTCAAAAATACATTGCCAAGTATCGAAGAAATTGAGAATGAATTACAACGCAGCATCCATGAATAAAACGCAAATTCAACGGTAGATTTTGAGGCATTGTGCGGTGTAACCTCATCGTGAAATATCATTTAGGAGATACCAATGAACTCTGAGTATGAAACGCTCCACTATGAAATCATTCTCTATTGGAGTGCAGAAGACCATGCGTATATCGCAGAAGTACCGGAACTTCCGGGGTGTATGGCGGATGGCGAAACCTACGCCGCCCCACGCTTCAGAATGCCGAAATTATTATCCGTGAGTGCCTAGAGACAGCACGAGAACTTGGTCGTACTGTGCCGATGCCTAAAGGACGGCGTTTGATGGTTGCGTGAGATAGCGAAATCCCATATTTTAGGAAAACGCCTTTTCTTAAAATATAAAAAGCCATATTTTAGATTCCGGTGGAAAACTACAATATGGTGGGATCTAAATGATTTCAGTTGGAAAGGCAACATGAGCCATTGGAGAAACAAGGTTTAATGCGGTCTTGAAATCACGGGCTTTTAGCCCTGCTCGTCGTTTAACGATAAAGGCAGAATGCTAAAAGCCGCTTTGTTGCTTGGCTATAACGATGTTTTCGTACCATTATTGTTTCCACCTAAAATCATTTAGAACCAAAAAACACGGCGTTGGTTTTCGTAAAGATTCTACTGCCAAGCAACATTTATCCAAATATTCGTATTGCGCCCTTTGTCGTCGCTGCATGAAACCTTGACGAAACCTCGCTCCGGCGTGAAAAATACCCGCTCTTCCGGCGAGGCAGAGCGCAAAAATTTATCGTTCACAAACCAGTACACCGTGCGAACATCATTCGCCGCATGGCACGTGAGCAAGAGTTCCGATGCTGCTTTGCCGTTGGCTTTCTTTTCAACGACATATTCTTTACCATCCGAAAGCGAGATAATGCTGGGCGCAGCGCCACTTCCTGCCGCACGACTACAATCGGGATTGTGTTCGGGAATACGCTCAAACGCTCGGTTTTCTGCGGTGTAGAGTGCCAACATCTCCGGGGGCAAATTCGGATAACGCTTCATTTTGTAGCCCGTTTGTGGTAAACAATCGGGGCAGTACGAAAAGCGCTCATCCGCCGAGACCGCAACGGATTTGAGGTGTTGGCAAGGCGCATTGCCGGAAATGCGGGGCAGGAAATAATCCATAACCTGATTGTCGCAGCCATCACCGGGTGGCAAGCCGCTTTCTGAGCAGACAAGCCGAAAATCCAGTGCCGGAGAAGGCTCAAACCAATCATTCGGCGAATTATAGTCAATCGCATTGAAAATATCGAACAAGAGTGGCGTGGCAATGTCGGCACCGACGAGTTCCGGCACCCCAACGCCAGAAAAATTTCCCACCCAGACCGCAACCGTGTAACGCTTGTTGTAGCCGATGCTCCACGCATCGCGCCGCCCGTAGGACGTTCCGGTTTTCCAGGCAACTTTGGGCAAATGCCGCGTCGAACCGAAATTGCGTGGCACATCGGGTCGCGTGAGTTGCGTTAAAATTTCACCGAGTAAAAATGCCGCTGAAGCAGACACAATGCGGTTTCCCGTGCGTTGTGAGTCATTTTGTTGCACCGCACCGTTCTCCTTGCGGAACACAAGCGGTTTCCAATTGCCATAGTTCGCAAACGCACTATACAAGCCCGCCATCTCTTCCAAGCGTACTCCGCAGCCGCCTAAAACAACTGATAATCCAAGTTTTTTGCCATCCGAGCGAATTTGCTCAAAACCCGCATTCGCAAGCGTTTCGGTGAATGCCCCCACGCCAAGACCTCGCAGGAGCTTGACTGCCGGAATATTGAGCGAGTTAATGAGCGCTTTTTCGGCAGGAACAAAGCCACGATAGGTGCGGTCAAAGTTTTCGGGCGCATACCCATCAAAATTCGTCGGTACATCCGTCAGAACCGTTTTCGGCGTTATCAAGCCTTTGTCCATTGCCAGCGCGTAGACAAGCGGCTTCAGGGCGCTTCCGGGTGAGCGTACAGCCCGCACGCCGTCTACCTCACCCGACGCTGACTTGTCGGTATAATCTGGCGAACCCACGTATGCCTCGACAGCGCGAGTGCGGTTGTCCACCACCAACACCGCAGCATTGCTAATGCCGAACATTTTCAAACGCCGAATCACGTTTTGAGTGAGCGTTTGAACGCTTTGCTGCTTGCGCGTGTCCAGCGTTGTGGCGATGGTGGATTCGTTGGGATAGAGCCGTTTCATGCGGTAGGCAAAGTGCGGCGCAAGCGTCGCGGGCGCGTCGTGGCGCTGAATCGCCGTTGGCTCGCGGAGCGCGTCGTCAATAATTGTGCTGGGAAAAACACCTTCGCGGCGCAGGCGTTCAAGCCATTTGTCGCGCTCACTGCGAATGACGCTGTTGTTTTCGTCGAGTTTGAGCGTCGTGGGGCGATTGGGGATAATCGCAAGCGTGGTGGCTTGGGCGAGGCTCAGTTTTTCTGGCAATGTTCCAAAATACAGCAGTGATGCGGCTTTCACGCCTTCGATATTGCCTCCGTAGGGAGCAAGATTCAAGTAAAGTTGGAGAATTTCGCTTTTGGAATGCGTGATTTCAAGCTGCAAAGCTCGAAAAACCTCAATGAGTTTGTTCCCAATGCTGCGCTCCCGCACCGTTGCTTTGCTGGATGGGTGTTGGCGTTGGCGGTGCTGATTCTCCAGCATCCTCGCCACTTGCATTGTGAGTGTCGAAGCGCCTGAGGTGGTGCGCCGTTGCTGAATGTTATTCACCAACGCCCGCAAAATAGCAAGCGGATTTACGCCAAAATGCCAATAAAACCACTTGTCTTCTTTGTGCAAAAGCGCCGTGCGCAGCATGGGTGAAATCTCGTGGAGTTCTGTTTTCATGCGCCATTTGTCGTCGTCGGCAAGAAAAGCGTGGATGACGGTTCCGTCGCGGGCGGTAACAATTGGTGCAAACGGAATATCGGTGCGAAGGGGAAAAAGAAGAGATAAGATTGCCAGCAGTGCAAGGAATGATGCGGCTCCGAGACAACTCCAGCGAAAAAGCTGCACAAGTGGGCTATGATGGCGTTTGAACAAGTCGGGAAGGTTCATAGCGGTTTATGGCAATGCAGGAAGAATGCCTGATTTCTTGCGGTTTTGGACAATGGTGATTGCCATTTCTATCGCTTCGACTGTGCTGCCTTCGTGGGCAATGCCCTTGCCCGCAAGCCCGAAAGCGGTGCCGTGGTCGGGCGAAGTTCGCACAATAGGCAAACCTGCCGAAAAATTGACCCCGCCGCCGCCAGCCAAGAGTTTAAGCGGTATCAAGCCTTGGTCGTGGTACATTGCTAAAATGCCGTCGTAGCGGCGAAATTCGCCATGCGCAAAAAAGCCATCGGCGGGAAATGCTCCGTATGCGTCAATGCCCAGATTCTGTGCGGCTTTCAAGGCAGGATGAATAATCGTTGTTTCCTCGTTGCCGAGTGCACCCTGTTCTCCGGCATGAGGATTCAGCCCCAAAACAGCAATGCGTGGTGCGGTGATGCCGAAATCCTGACGCAAGGCGGTGTTCATGGCGGTTAATCGCTCTAAAACAAGCTCTTCGCTCAATGCCGAAGCCACGCGCTGCAAGGGAATATGCACCGTTGCCAGCCCAACACGCACCGGAGAGTGCTTGGGGTCAAGTTCGGCGGCTTCGGTGGCGAGAATCATCAAGGGTTTGCCTGATGTGCCGGAAACCCTAGTGCCAAAGCGCTCTCCAAAAAATTCGGTTTGTCCGGGGAAGGTTGCTCCGGCGAGGTATAAGGCGTGTTTCGAGACGGGCATTGTGCAGACCGCATCAGAACTGCCTTCGCGGAGTTCACTGGCGGCAATTTCTAACGCTTCCAATGCCTGTACGCCTCCTGAGCGCGATTCCACGCCGAGTTCCAGTGCAGCATCCGCTAGACACGGTACAATCGTACATTCCAGCCCATTTGCCACAAAGCCAGTTGCAGTGCGGTTGACGGGGAATTGCAACAAACGGCAATATTCATCGAAAAGCATGGGATTCACCGCTAAACGAAAATGTACGCCCTGCACACTTGGTGCAAGACGCATGAGTGCTTTTATACAGACTTCCAGCCCAATGCCGTTAGGGTCGCCCGAGGTAAGAAGAATGGTCATGGTGTTGTGAGGAAAAAAAATAGAACTACCGTGTTTGGTCAAATACTTCCCGTCGGGCGGCTGAGGAGTGGAAATATGCTGCCGTCCGGCGGGTTCTTCTTGCACAACTGCCAATCGGCGTGGAAGCTAGTGTGGAGAACCGCCGGACGGCGAAGAAGCCGCCCGACGGGGAATACTGAACGAGCTGCGAAATGGTCGTTGTTGTGAGCATCAATCATCGCGCCCGCGCCGCATGGAGCGCTCTGCATCACGTTGTTTGATGGATTCGCGCTTGTCATATTTCGCTTTTCCTTTAGCAATGCCGAGTTCGACTTTTGCGTACGGACCCGAAAAATACACCGCAAGTGGCACAAGAGCAGCGCCTTTTTCCTGCACCCGCACGTAGAGTTTTTGTAATTGACTGCGCTTCAGCAAGAGCTTGCGCGGGCGCACGGGAACGTGATTGTTGATGTTGCCCTGTTCGTAGTGGCTGATGTGGATGCCGAGTGCGAACAGCTCCGGTGCTTCGTCTTTTTTACCCTCAAACATGGCGTAGCTGTCTTGCAGATTGCATTTTCCCGCCCTGAGCGACTTGACTTCCGTGCCTTGCAGCATGATTCCTGCTTCAATCGTATCGGTGATGAAGTAGTCATGCCGTGCTTTGCGGTTTTGTGCAACGCTTTTTTGCGGACGATTTTTATAGTCTGGTGGCGTGGGCTGTTCGCGGTGGAGTGGCGGGGCTTTGGACATGGTTTTGAAGAGGGAAAAATGAAAAAATGCAAGGTGAAACCTAAAAAATAGGACGCAGTTCTACATTGATGATTTTGCAAGAAAATCTCCGTCCACGATGAGCAGTTTTACGCCTGTTGCTGATGTGGAGCGGTGGGAACTCATATCATCGGAAACGATATAGGTCATGCCCACCGTGAGCTTGAAAGACTCACCGTTGCTCATTTCGCTGACGAACTCACCCTCCAAACAATGAACAATATGCCCTTTTTGACACCAATGGTCGGCAATATACCCTGCGGAATATTCGACAATCCGTACCCGCAGCCCGTCGTAAAGAAGCGTTTGCCAAAAAGCAGTGCCGCTTTCGCCCGGATGCTCGGTTGCTGGAATGGTGTTCCAATCAATGGCTTGAAATGGAATAGTTGTCATAAAATATTGTTGAGAAGTGCTGACGAAAAAAGCGTGAAACTTAAAGGTTTTTTGCTCAATGGAACTATGCTGTGTGGATGTGTATTCACTGAAACTCACGGATAAGCTCGTGCAATAGCACAAAATCCTCCGGCAAAAGCTCTTCCGCACGAGAACGAAAATACGAAATTTTGCGCGTTTCGGCAGCAGTAAGAATCTCCGGGAGGCGCTCTTTCGGCAACAAGCTGGAAAGCGCATTCGATAAGACTTTGCGGCGCTGATTAAATGCTACGCGCACGAACGGATGAACAGCACGAAACGTATTTGCCGCCGCCGCGCCCCGTTTCATCGAAAATTCGACCACCGACGACGTTACCTTCGGCGGTGGAAAGAAACACTGCGGCGAGACATGAAACAGCAATTTCGGCGTAGAGACAAGTAATGATGCGACACTCAGAATACCATACTCCTTCGTGCGAGGTTTTGCAGCAATGCGTTGGGCGACCTCTTTTTGCATCATAATGACCGTTTTTGCCAGCAACAGCCCGCCATCAGCTTCATTCCTCACTTCTTGCTTTGCCCATTCGTTAAATACCCAAAAAAGAATATCGCTGGTGATGTAGTAGGGAATATTTCCCACAATCTTCAAGACCGCACTATTACTTGCTTGCGCGGCATCAACTATGGTTTCCAATGACAATGCTAAAATATCGCTGTGAATAATACGCAAACGCCCCGCCGCCAAAGCAGTTGCAAAGCGCTTTTCCAGCAATTCAACCGCCCGCGCATCGTATTCGACTGCCACAATATGCTTTGCAGGGGAATCAAGCAGCAGAGCCGTGAGTGCGCCTTCGCCGGGACCAATTTCCAATACGGTATCGGTTTCAGCAATATCCAATGAGCGAACAATATTGCGGGCAATGTTGGGGTCGCGTAAAAAATTTTGCCCAAGGTCTTTGCGGGGCTGAAGGCGGTCGGAAGCCTGTTGGGATGTGGTATTGGTGTTGTAGTGAGTTTTCATGCGGCTGCGCTCGCTTCAAAGCCCTGCGTAAGTTTTTGATACGTGTCCTCAAGGCGCTCGGAAACAATTTTCACGTCCGCCAGCACGGGCATAAAATTCACATCGCCATTCCAACGCGGCACCAAATGGACGTGGAGATGAGACGGTACGCCTGCTCCGGCTGCACTACCTAAATTCAGCCCGACATTGATTCCATGAGGCTTAAAGACCTTGTGCAGCACATCTTCCGCCTCGCGGACGGTGCGAAAAAGTAGCATCAATTCATCATCACTCAAAAGGCGCAACTCGCCGCAATGACGGTTCGGAACGACCATGATATGCCCGCTATTGTAGGGAAAGCGGTTCATAATCACAAAACAGCGCTCACGCCGCGCCACAACAAGCAATTCCGCATCGCGCTGCGGCTGATAAAACGCAGCGCACAGGAAACATTCGCTTGTTTTTGGCGTGGTATTGCTGAATGTTTCGATGTATTGCGAGCGCCAAGGCGACCAAAGATGCTCCATAAATCAAGGATTGAAGGGCGTGGAGGGAAAAAGAATTACACCGACAAATTAGAATATTCCGTTAGATTTGGCAAACAAAAAACCCCTTGAATCGTAGGAAGCAAGGGGCTGGGGGATATTTTCGGGAAGGATGCCGCAAGACGGACAAGCGTGTCAATTCGCCGCTAATGCCGGAGAGTCTGTTTCCAGCAGCAGAAGTTGATAGTTGTAAAGACGGCTTCGTTCTTCGGTTTGACGGATATTTTTGTTGCGTTTTGCGGCGCGCTTTTCTGATGCGGTCAATTTTTTTGTGTGAGGTTTTTCGGCTTTGCGCTGAAGTTCTTCAAAGGCAATCTGCTCGTCGGGCTTGCGTTGCGGCACAAGATAGACGATATCGCCGTGCTTTTTGCGGAGATTTTTCCAGGCATTGAGCGCTTCCGCAAAATTATCAGTTTCGTGAACGATGGAAAACGTTCCTGCATCAACGACCAATGGTTGCATCGTATGTGCAAAGGCAGTCGTGGAGAGCAGGTCTTTGATGGCGGCAAATTCATAATTCGTGCTGAGAAAATCGGTCGTAAGCGATGTGTCGGTAAGGCGAATCCCTTCAACAACTTCCACTTTCACATTTCCCGTGCCGTTGCCCAGAATACCGAGTGTTTTTGCGGCGCTATACGACAGGTCGAGAATACGCCCGTCGATGTAGGGACCACGATCATTGACGCGCACCAGCGTTGTTCGGTCGTTGTCGGTATTGGTGACCCGAATAACCGTTCCAAGCGGCAATGTAAGATGTGCGGCGGTAAAGTCATTCATATCATAGATTTCCCCATTTGCCGTTCTGCGACCATGAAAGCGCGGACCATACCACGAAGCCACGCCATGCTGCACTATTGAGGACGCGGAGGCAATCGCTTCGGTCACAGCGCTAGGGGTGCCAGTAAAAAATGTACGGATTTTTGCCTGAACACCAAAGCTGTACATAGCGCCAACGCACACCAGCAGCACAAATGCTACCGCACGAGCAACCCGCAAAGCACGGCGGGAACGACGAATCACGAACGAAAAAGTACGAATCATCATAAAGCAAAGTATCCTTAATTTAACAAACTATCGGTTGCGAAACTACACCCAGAAAAAAAACTTTTCGATGACAAAACGATGAAAATACGTTCATTTTCCGATTCATTTGTCATGGCTTACAGCAGTTGATGTGTCAACTATCGCATAAAGACTTGCGTTCAAGCGTTATTTGCCATGCCAACGTGCAGGGCAAGAAAGTTATCCACAGAGGCGCTTTGGGCGAAATCTTGCCAAGAACGTGCAGAATATGTGCGCAAAGTTTGGAGAAAAAGTGCTAAGTTTGGGGCTGCAACGGTGCGGTTTTCGCACAGATTTACGCCCATTTTTCTTGCTTGTTATGAACATTACCGACGTTACACTTTCTTTTCTCCACGACGTTCCCTATAAACAACATTCTACATTCAACGGTGCTACCATTAGCGGCGTACACTTCAAGGCGCTTAAAACCATCGTGGATGGGCGTGGCGATGTGATTGAACTTTGGAGTTTGCCGTGGGTGGAGCGTGAGGGTGTGATTGTGCCGCAACACGTGTATCAATCGGCAACCGATTACGGCGTTGTGAAAGCATGGCATCTGCACGCCATCCACACCGACCAATTCACCGTGACACGCGGCAAAATGCAGGTTGTCTGCGTGGATATTCGTGCCGAGTCCCCCACCTTTGGACACGTCAATTCGTTTATCATCGGCATTCAAAACCCCGCAATGATACTCATTCCGCCGGGCGTGATGCACGGATGGAAGGCGCTGTCGCAACCGGAAACTATCGTCGTCAATCTACAATCCCATCCCTACGACCCTGCCGATGAACTCAAGTTTGCCTGGGATGCGGTGCTTGGCGAGGTGTGGGAGCCAAAGTTCGGGTAATTTCAACGAGTAATTTTCATTTTTCATCATTTCCCAAAACGATGAGTAACGAACAACCTTCTTTGTCACGACTTTTTAATGCGCCAACCGACATTCCGGCATTGCTGGTTATTGCGCTGGGACTCGCTATTGCGCTCTTTTTGGGCGATTTGCCCGTGCGCTTGATTGGTGTCTGTATTGCTATACTCGGTAGCATTGGCGTTGTCGTCTTGTACAGTCAGCGCGTCAAGGATTTGTCGGCGTTGAGAGAAAGTGCCGCCCGCGAAACTGCGCTCCGCGAACAAATGAAATCACCCTCCAAAGCCGTTTCCGATGTGTCCGATTTCAAAACAACCGTCAAGCAAGAAAGCGGTTCAAAGCGGCTTGTTTTCGATGATTTTGCCGAATCATTTGGCGTTGCTACGGATGAAGCGCCGCCGACAAAAACAGCACAAAATAAGAGCGCTCCCGCACAAGCTATACCAGAAAAAAAGGCAGTAAGCGCTCCTCCGCAACCAACGCTCCCCAAAAAGCTGGTGTTTGACGATTTCGACGATGCCGCAGGATTTGACGACGTTACCCTCGTGACGGCTCCGCATAAATTCACGCCCGAAATGCCGCCACCAACGATTCCAACACCAACAAGTGCTGTGCAACAGGCGTTGAATACCACGAACACCACATCCGGCAAAAAAGTCTTGGTGTTTGATGACAGTAATGAAAATGCCAGTTTGAACAATGATTTTACGCCGCAAATATCTATCGGGCAAACCACGCTGCCAAGCGACTTGCAACCCAAACCTGCTCCGCCGCCCGTGACACCGCCTCCGCCGCCGGTCGCGCTTGCCGAAGCTCTTCCCGGCAATTACAATGCTCCAAGACTTGACGAATCCTTGCTTGGCGCTGATTTTGATGAGGACGAGGGTGCAGAATTTCGGATTGTCGGGAAATCTACGGCTACGGCTGCTTCCACGCCCGCGCCAATAACCGTTACGACCAGCACCATTCCGCCTCCAACGCCGATTGAGGCAAAAAAAAAAGACGATGAGGGCAACGGTGAAAATACGGCGGTAAGCGCCCAGCCCCTCATCCCAACCCTTCCCCCACAGGGAGAAGGGCAAGGCGCGAAGCATGATGCAGCGCCAGACACAGAGCATTCTCCAAAGCCCTCGCCCGCCGTGAGAGGTTTGGGCGAGGAGACTACGCCAGAGACCGCACCAACACTGGAAGAATTTACCACCGACGAGGATATTCAAGACAAAGTAACCCGCGCTGCCAACGCCGCCCTAAAACGCGAAGCATACCAAGCGCCAAATAATAAATCTCAAGCAACAAGCAGTAAACAACAAGCCCCAAACCCCAAAGCCCAAGCCTCAACCGAACTTTCCGAAGAAGCCGTCAGCCATCGCCGTAAAAAACTGACCGTGCAGATGGAGGAAATCGTTGAAGAAACGCCCGAAGGCGCGAAAAATGAACCACGCCGAGAGTTTGAATTTCTGTTGCAACGGGTCTTGTTGGCGATTCGCTCTGCCATGAGCGCCCGCACGACGGCGTATTGGTGGTTTGCCGCTGACCGCAAGCAACTGACGCTGGAAGCAAAAATTTCCGATGTGCCGGAAGCTATGAAAAAGCAGGTTTCCTTTGCGCTGGGGGACGACGTTTTAAGCCATATCGCCGAAAGCGGCACGCCGGAGATTTTGAGCGAGATTAGTATTGATGCGGAGTTGCAGCTTTTGCCATATTATACCGCTCCAGCAAAAACCCGCTCCTTTGTTGGCGTTCCTGTCTATTTCAATAATGCCGTCGTTGGCGTACTGACGGCAGACTCCACTGATGATGATGCCTACGATAACGCAACTGTCAGCTTTTTGGGGCATTTTACCAAACTGGTGAGCGGGCTGATTCAAAGCTACACGGAAAAATACGACCTCTTGCAATCCGCACGAACACTGGACGCGATTGACACCTTCCGCCAACTCACGCTGAAACCCGACCGCACAAGCGAAGATGTCTGCACGGCGCTTATTCGCTCACTGATGCGACTTGTGCCATATACAACGATGGGAACAACGATTTTCAGCGAAGAGCGCGGCGGATGGTACGTTTCCAATCTCCACACCAAAGAGCCGCAAACAAAGGAAATACTGAGCGGCGAAGTTTATTTAGACAATTCTCTCGTCGGCAAAACCATCACCAACGGGCGTACCTATCGCTTTGCGAACCCGTCGGCAAATTTTGTGCGCGTCACGCAGCGCGAACAGAAGCCGACGACGCTTGCATTTACGGGCGTTCCATTGGTGTCGGTATCGCGGTGTTATGGAGCATTGTTTATTGAAGAAGCCGGCGAAACACGGCTCACCAAGCAGGATGTGGAAATTATCGAAACCGTTTGCGAATATGCTGGCACAGCGCTAGAGCAGATGCAACTTCAAGAGTACGTCCAGACGCACGCTCTTTTGCAGGAAGCCAGTGATAATGCGCTTGTCGGCACGGCGACCTTCTTGCAACGAGTCAACGAAGAATTAGCACGAGCGGAAGATGTGGAACTTTCGCTAACGATTGCCCTTGTTAGCCTTGATAAATACGCCGCTTTCAGCAATAATCTTCCGCTTTTGGACGAACTCAACCACGCTTTTGTCCAAATTCTCCGCAAAAACCTTCGCCCCTACGACGTAATAGCGCGGTATCACGGCACGACGTTGGCGGTCTGCCTTATCGAAAAGAACACTCAAGCCGCGCAAATGTGGGCAGAGCGTATTCGCCGCGAAACCGCCGCCGCAAGCCTGAGCGTGGGTGGCAAGCAATATAACGTTACCGTCAGCATCGGTCTTGCCGAATTTCTGAAGCAAGGCTCGTTGGAAGAACTGCTCGAACACGCTGAAAAAGCGCTTGCCGCCGCGCTGAAAAAGACGAATTGTGTGAGTATTTTTAATTAAAAGCCGTTATCAAGAAGACGAGTCTGGTAAGAGACGTGAAATCACCGAATCACTCTGCGCTGAAAATGCAGAGATTTGATTGGGACTGAAAGTCTCTTGTGGATTGTAGTCAAAGAATAGAACGCTCTATTGCCATCTACAAACGACCCAGATTTTTGCCAATAACTCAATCTGGATACAACCTGTGGAACATTTGTAGAAACTCCAGCCTTGGGCTAAAGCCCATAGTTTTGACTAGCGTTTGAGACCAATAAAGCGACAAGATTTTGTAAGCGCCAACGATGAACGTGTCTGAAAACACCCAAATCCTAAATGCAGAGCCGCTCACTGCCTTGTTTTTACTAATTCCACACGCCGACAACGCGCACGGTACTGGTCGGTGGTTTCGCCTGTTTTTCGCACAAGAACTTGCTTTTCGCCTTGGGATTCAGCCCGTAAGCGGTCTGCGGGGATACCGCGTTTGATGAGTTCCGCAACGACGAACTCTGCCCGCTTTTGCCCTAACTGCTGATTGTACTCGTCCGACGAGGCATCATCGGTGTGTCCGGTTATCGTCAGCACACCCAGAAAATTTTTGAATAAGAGCAGGTTTGCTGCTACGCGGTCTAGCTCACTTTGCCACCGTGTACCGCTTGGAGTGCCGTTGGAATCCAAGACAAACGGGCTGGGATTCGCAAATTCATTGCTGGGGAAATTGATGCGCAAGGTTAGGCCTTCCGGCAAGCGGAAATTCTGAACAATAGCAGTAGTGTCATTCTTGCGGTAGAATGCGCTCTGCGAGGCAAAGAAATACTCGCTGGACTGTGCCGTAAAGCGAAGCGGCGTATCTTTGGGGACAACCATTTGAAATGTGCCATCGGGTGCGGCGGTTACTTGGGTGAGTGTCGTTTCGGTGCTGTCTTTTTGCGTTACCACAAGTGCCGACGGCACGGGCAAGCCGCTTTTCTCCGCTTCCACTTTGCCCGTCACCACCACATTTTTCCAGACGAGAGGCACATTCAGCATTTGTTGTGTGCTGGTGTCGCGCTTGGGCAATTGCAAATATGTTGTGTCGGCGTAATACTCCGATGCTTGAACGCTCACCCCAACGCTTCTGCCCTTTGGCACGGTGAGTGAAAAATCGCCATCGCTACTCGTGCGCGTTTCGGCAAGTTTCGTATTCGTAGAAATTTCGGTTGCTGTTACGATGGCGTTTTCAATGCCTTTTTGCTTTGGTTGTGTGGAGGTGACTTTGCCAAAAACCGTAATTTGTTTCGGCATCGCGTTCAGCACAAAATCACGCACAACCGTATCGCCTTGCTTGGCAGAGCGCATATTGAGTTCTGTTGCAAGGGCAATATACTCGTCCTGCAAGGCAGGGTCAACAAAGACCGACAGGCTTTTCCCAAAACCGTACCGCTTCGCATACCGCGATTCTGCGCCAGAAGTCGGCACAAGTTCGGCTGCGCCTTGTGTGAAATCGTCAATGTTTTCCGTCAAGCTAATATCGGCTTGAAGAGGCTTTCCTTTCGTGTCCATAACTTTTCCCGTCAAGATAATTGGGCGCACGATGCGCCGTACCTTGATGACAGGAATCTGCACGGTATCGCCTTTTGTTGTTTTTGTTAAATCCAATGCCGTCGTAGTCGGCGCAAAATTCACGGTGTCTTGCGGCGAAACCCGCACCGCATAACGCTTACCTTCGGCTATGGGACTGACAAATACCCCTGCTACTGGCTCTGCTTGCACGGGACCAATATCATTCCCTGCCGCATCGGTGAAGGTGACTTCGGCGGCAATTGGCAGCCCGGCTTCGCTTTGCACCACACCTTGCACAACCGTTACTTTCGGTTCTGCTTGACGATAAGTGATGGAGTAGGTGGTGGTAATTTCGCGCCCAATATCGTCCAAAATTCTCTCGAAACGGTCTTTGATGTTGTATTCACGTCCAAGCGTCAGATAGGCGGTTGCCGAGCCGTTATTATCACAGGGCTTCACGATTTTGTTCAATTTGATGCGCTCTTTCCACAGTGTTTCGATAATCTGTGGTTCGACTTCATTGCGGCGCTGGGTGTAGGTGAGTTCGTCGGTGATGACAATGCCGATACGTTCAGCGTTGGGGCGAAATTTCATGCGGGCGAGTTCTTGGAGTGCATCGGGAAGATACTCGTCGGGCTGATTGGCACTGGCTTTGGCGATAAATGCCTCGAAGCGCTCAAATTTGTCCGTCGGCTGCAATACGTCCACGACGTACATTCCATAGAGAATCACACCAATTCGGTAATCCGCCCCGCGTTTCCGCATTTCATCAGCAAAGCGCTTCGCATTTTCGCGGGTCTCACGGATTTTATTGCCCATGCTGCCGGAACAGTCAATAATCAGCACTACATCCACGGGCGTAGTCGCAGCACTGTCTGCGGGCTTCACGGAGATAATTTTTGCCATCGGGTCGCGCAATGCAAAATCCGCTTCCGTCAGTCCACCCATACTTCGCCCATCATTATCCACAGCCCGCACAACAACAGTCGTCAGAGGAAACTGCTTACTTTCCACATTCAAGAGTTGCAGTGCATACCCTTGACGCGACAAAATATCAACAGTCTCGCCGGAGATAGATTTCGTGACGGTTTTGGGCTTGTAATACCGCTCTTGAATAGCGCCATACAGCCCCGATGACTGCGTGGAGAGATTTTCTAATCCTTTGGCAAAATCGGGATTTGTTCGGCGAAGGAATTGGTCGAGATAATCAGGCTTGGAAAGTGCGGAATCAACGGGGACGCGGCATCCGTCATCATCGGCGCGGTAGCCAAGCAAATCAGCACTATTGCGCACTTGGTCGCTGGCGAGTCGCACCATTGCCAGATGCGAGGCATCACCAGTCGTAGGCATTGTCCGCAATAAGCCCACACCAAGCGGACCCAAATTTGCTTCTGCGCCCACACGAAAAGCACTCGCTCCGACGTTGTAATTCCCCGTCAGCACGAGCAGATTGTTCAATATGCCTACACTTGCGCCAACGTCCAGCCCAAGCGCTGTTGTCGGCAGTGTAGAATAATTAGCAAAAATCGTTATCCAATTCAGGGGCGAATACGACGCGCTTGCTGTCCAATACAGCGTTTCCGGCGAGGTGCGTATGTGCCTTGATATGTTTGAAACAGTTTCGGTGCGAAAGGTATCTATTCCCATCGTACTGGCGGAAATGCCGAGAAATAAGCCATTAAGCGGCTTTGCAACGACAGAGGCATTCCATCGCAAGGATGCAAGCGAAAGTTTCTGAATATCACCCGGATTGGTCAAGCGCCCGCTTGCACCCAGCCAAAGAATATCATCAAGAACATTGAAGCCAAGCCCTGTATAGAGTTCTCCCGTCGCAAGGCTGCTATCAGTGTTGAGCGTATAACCGACAGCCAAAGGTGCCAATTTTGCAAAAAGGCTGTATTGACCCATTGTTCCAAAATTTTGATTGAGCGGCGCAGAAAGCAGCAACTCAAGCGAAGAGCGCATACCCAGCATAGCAGGATTCCACCCGACAGCACTTGCATCGCCCAAATAGCCCAAGCGTCGATTCGTAACGCTCTCTGGCGCAAAGAGGCGTGTTTGTGCGGGAAGGAACGCCGGCGACAGCATTGATAAAAAGAGTGAGCTGATAGAACACATTCTCAAAACGACGTAAAGAAGGTAGCGCTGCGACATATATAGTTTGCAAATGAGGTTGGGGAAAGGGAATGTTTGCACACAAATCCACGGCGCAAGATACACGATTTCTCACGATTAAAAAAGCCTGTCTGAATAGCGTTCAAACAGGCTCCTGTGTGTGTTTCCCCTTCCATAACGAGGTATAATGGAGTTTTTCAGAACAACGCCTCTTTCTTCATATCGGTAATGGCTGCGCAAAGCGTTTTACCGACGGCGTACCGTTTGGCATAACAAAGTGTGATGACTGCTCGGTATTCACTTTTATGCCATTTGTGCCATAGAGCGATAAATTTTTCAAAATTGCCTGCGCTCGTGTACGTTGTGTTTCTGTGCGAACCTCAACATGGTTGCTGAGAAGTCGCCTCGGAAAATTTCCTGATGCGGATTCTTCTTCAAGAAGCCGTTGACTTTGCTGCTCGAATGTGCGATCAAGCGTGATACTGAGCGACCAATCCTGCGGCATTGACTGATTCTGCCCGGTATGCGCCAACGGCGTTCTCAATCCTGATGACGTGCGAATATCGTCGTTGATTTGCTGCACCGTCGAGAGTGTGAAATTCTGGAGACTATCGTACATAACCGCCATAGACATTTTGAGTTCGCGGGCGACTTCCGCCAGATGATTGATGTTGTGTTCGGAATCCATCACAACGGCAGTGATATTTTGCACATTGGCATTGACTTGTTGGCTCATGGAGCGCTGAATCCGGCTTTGTTGCTGGACATCATTCATTGCTTCGGAAACCTGAAGAGAGTCATTCAAAATTTCCTCGAACATATAGGTTATCATTTGCGTCATATCAATTCCCTTCGTCACGCTCTGTCGCGCAGCGCTCATTACCTCATTCGCGTTGGAGGTTTCTTTGTGAATGCCCGTAATAGTGCGGGTAATCTCTTTCGTGGCTTCGCTTGTGCGGTCGGCAAGTTTTTTTACTTCATCGGCAACAACCGCAAACCCGCGTCCATACTCACCTGCACGTGCCGCTTCGATGGAAGCATTGAGAGAAAGAAGGTTCGTCAAATCGGCAATTTCACGAATTGCACCCGCTACCTCGTCTATTTTGCTCACGTGGTCCGTGAGGCGCAGAATTTGCTGCTCCATCTGTTGCGTCGCCGTAACAATAGCATTGATGCCGTTTGCGGTGTGTTCAACGGTTTTCACACCTTTGCGGGCATTTTCGCTCGCATGGAGGGAGTTTAGAGCGGCGACATTGATAAAATCAACGGTGTGATCAATCGCTCTGAGCATTTCGTCCACCGACTGTGCAGCAGTGGCGGCTTGACGGCTTTGTTCCTGCGCTCCGATGGAAAAACTATCTGATTTTTCGGCAATGATTACGCCTGCTTGCGCCGCCTCCACAACGGCTTCGTGTGTCGTCAAAAGCAGGCTTTGCACTTTCTCTAAGGCACGGTTAAACCCGGCAAAAAGCGCTGCCATTGCGCCGTCATGCGTCGTGTCGCTTTCGGCAAAGCGAAGCGTCAGATCACCGCTTGCAAAGCGCTCTATTCCTTGCAAAAGCGTTCCAACATTTTCTATGAGATACGCCCGTTCTTCCTCAATCGTCGCAACGGCTTCGTGAACTTTTTTCTCAACGCTCTGTTTTTCTGCTTGAAGCTCATCGCGGCTCGTGCGGAGGCTTTGGAGCATACTATTGAAGGCATCGCCGAGGTCGCGGATTTCGTCGTGGGTGCGCACAGTGATTGTCGCATCGAAATCGCCCGCCGCTACTTGTCTGGCGGCATTTTTGAGGCGAATAATCGGGTTGGCGATATTCTGCGACATTCGGAGGGCAAGCAGGAGACAGACGACCAATGCCAACACCAAAACTCCCAAAGAAACCATGCGAAAAACCAGTGCCGTGCGCTCTTTCGCGCTCACTAAGCCATCCAAATGAAGATTCATTGCCAAAAACTCGTTATTCAGCCTTGCGTCCAGCATATCTACACGTTTGAGCAATGCGACGAGTTTGGCAAATTTGCTATCATACTCGTCGGCAAGTGCTTCGATAGCGGTTTTCGTTGCAGTATTGATGCCGGAGGCTCGTGTTTGCTCACGCAGTGTGGCAATATTGCTTTGAACGGCTTCAATATATTTTTCTTGGCGGCGCAGCAAAAAGTCCTTTTCATTACGGCGCACTTGGAGCATCGTGTTCAAAAGTCGCATTTCACCTGCTGTGGTGACGAGTCCCTCAATCTTATGAACACTGGCGCGGAATGCTCCCTCGGCTCCAGATTTTTCATTCAGCCCACGCTCCCGCAAACTCACGCTAAGATTTTGAAAAGAAATAGCATAGCCTTTTGCTTGCCGCACAAGTATTTCTGCTTGTTCGTCGTCGTCATTGCTTTCGCTCCGAATCGCCTCGAAGTCGCGCAAAGCAGTATGGAAGCGCTCAATGAAGGAACTATCCCGTGTGGTGAGGAAATCACGCTCAAACCGATGCGCATTGAGCAGCAGAACGCTCATCCGTCGCATATCGTCGCGCTGCGAATACGCACGAATTTCCAGACGCATACAAGCAATAACAACGCCACTGAGCAGCAAAAGGAGCAATGCCAAACCCAAAATTTTACCTCGAACGCTTGATGCAAGCACAGTCAGACGACGTGATGGTGAAAGCGAAATCATAAAAAGGAGCATTAGTGGATAAATCTTCCTTGAAACTTCACAAAATTACGATGGAAGTATTATTTGGGTGTTATGTATCACGTTACGATTTAGCAATATGAAAAACAGCCTTACGCAGTCGAAGAAAAACACGTATTTTCGCAGCGAAGTCCCAGCAAAAGAAGTGCAGCAGACATAATCACGGCGTAATAATTTTCAACTCCGCTAGAAATGTGATAATTTGCAGTCTGCTATTACTAATTTCTTAATGTGTATGTTGATAACTTGAGAGGTAACGACTATGGAATTGTATTTGGATTCTGCGAATATTGAGGAAATCCGCCATGCCGCATCGCTTGGCATTATTAGCGGCGTAACAACGAACCCATCGCTGTTGGCAAAAGAAGACCCAAAAATTGATGTACGGAAGCGTATTTTGGAGATTCATGCTCTTGTTGGCGGACATTTATCGGTGGAAGTAGTTTCGACCGATGCCGACGGAATGCTCCGCGAAGCAGACGAGATTTTAAGCTGGTTTCCCGAAGCAACGATTAAAATTCCGATGATTCCCGAAGGCTTAAAAGCAGTACGCAAACTCTCCGACCAAGACGTAGAAACAAACGTGACGCTAATTTTCAGCCCCACTCAAGCACTTGCCGCCAATAATGCTGGCGCTACCTACGTGAGCGTTTTTGTCGGACGTTTGGACGATCTTGGTGCTGACGGAATGGAAGTTGTGCGCGATGTACGCGACATCTGGGATACGCAAGGCTTGTCATCGCTGATCCTTGCTGCATCTATTCGCCATCCACTGCACATTGTGGAAGCCGCCAAAGCTGGCGCAGATATTTCGACCTGCCCCTACAAACCACTTATGCAATCGCTCCAACACCCGCTTACGGACAAGGGTTTGGCGGCATTTTTGGCAGACTACAAAAAAATGCAGGAAGAAATCGCAAAACTGAAAGGATAATAATTTTTTGGGTAATTGGTCAGGTCTTTCCGTCCGACGGCTAAGGAAAGCATAAACGCTGCCGTCGCACGGATTTCCCGGTAATATTCTTTGTCGAAAACTTCCGGGAAACCCGTTCTACGCTTAGGAAAGCGTAGGACGGAAAGACCCAACCTGAATAGTAACACTTTTTGTTCTATTTTTTGCTTCGTCTATGGCAACAGTCCTTACTACGCCGACCGCAGAATTAAGCGCCCTGCGCAAAACCGTCTATTATTCGTCGCTCTTTGTCTCGGCGGTTTTCAGCCCCGTGGTGCTACCAGCATTTACGTTTTCGGCAATACTCGCCCAAGACACGACGCTTCCTCTGGAGCGCAAGTGGCTGATATGGTGCGTGTGTTTGCTTTCGACAACGCTCATCATTTCCGGTTATGTCGTCTATCTGAAACTTTCCGGGCGCGTCGGCTCGGTTGATCTCGACCTCCGCGAAGAACGCCGCAAACCCTTTATTGTGGGGCTGGCGAGCAACTGTATCGGATTTATATTGGTGTATTGGCTTGGTGCGCCACCGCTTGTGACATGGTTGATGTTTTGCTTTGTTACCAATACGCTCTTGGTACAACTCATTACGCGCTGGTGGAAAGTCAGCATTCATGCTACTGGTGTTGGCGGGGCGGTGGTGGCGTGGGCATTTCACTTTGGTCTGGCTATTGCGCCTTGGTTTGCGTTAGTGCCGATTGTTGGTATTTCGCGCGTGGTGCTACGCAAACATACAATAGGGCAGGTCATAGTCGGGTCGCTTATCGGGCTTTGTCTGACTGCCATACAATTACGCTATTTTTTGCGATAAATAGTCATCTTGGCAACACCTCAATCAAGCGTGGCGGAGTATCAAGAAAATTCAGGCAGTGGTGTAACAATACAGGATAATATGTTCAGGAACAGAAGAAAGATGGTAAACATGATCTAGGGATAATTCATCATTTCGCTGTCCATACATAGGGGATCAGATCAGTTTCATTTCATGTAGGACACACCCCCCGAACATCAAGGCATTATGCTCAATCATTCTTCAGACGAGCAAATACGCTCAATTCTTGTCATTCGGCTTAGTTCGATGGGTGATGTTCTGCTTTCAACGCCGCTTGTGCGCTTATTGCGGCAGCGTTTTCCTGACGCGAGAATTGATGTGTGCGTTGGCGAAGAATGGAGTGCAATTTATCGCTACAACCCGCATTGCAACACGGTATTGGGCTATAAACGCTCGTTCTCACGCCGCGAATTGCAGGATTGGAAGCACACCATCGCTGCGGCGCTTCAGAGCAGCACGGGCAGCCCGAAGTATGACCTCATTCTTGATCTCCAGCGTAATCGGCGCTCTCGCCAGATTTGGCAGGGCTTGGGAAGCACCATTCACCGCATTCGCAAATATCGTTTGCACAAATTGGCACTCGTTTATCTTAAACGGAATCTTCACGCCCAAACCATCCATATCACCGAGCGCTACCGAAACACCGCATCTCATCTGGGCTTGAGCGATGACGGCAGAGGATTAGAGATGCTGCTTGGCAAGGAGGTTATCGTGGCAGAGCGCAGAGAAGGCGGCATAGTACGCATTGGTATTGCGCCCGGGGCGCACCACGCCACAAAACGGTGGTTACCGGAACGCTTCGCCGAAGCTGCTTTGCTCTTGGCTGAACGGCTTCAGACACACCGTCAATCGGTGGAAATCGTTCTGCTCGGTGGACGGGCGGACGAAAATATTTGCCGAGAAGTGGCGGATTTTCTTGTCGGCAAGATGCGTTATGTGTTGCCACCGGATAATGCGACGCTTGCAGAAACCGCACAACTACTTGACTCGTGTGCCGTCCTACTTTGCAACGACACTGGTATAATGCACCTCGCCGCAGCACGCGGAGTGCCACTCGTGGCGGTTTTTGGTTCGACGGTGACGGAACTCGGTTTTGCGCCATTTCGGGTGGCGCATCGGATTGTCGAAGCACAGGTGGAATGCCGCCCATGTACGCATATTGGACGCTCGGCGTGTCCGAAAGTGCATTTTGCGTGTATGCGAAATATTGAGGCAGTGAAAGTCGCGGAAGCCGTATGGGAGCTTCTTTCTGAGAGTAGTCACTTTGCTAACACTTCCCGGAACAGGTAGCCAAAATCAATACTTCACTACCTTCTGCACAGTGTGCGGTCGTGTTTTTAGCATCCTTGCCGTAAACCCCCTGCCTTTAGGCATGGGGATATAAGGCATTGTGCTTCAGCCAGGAGGTAGTGTCGGTCTGCACCGTCTTCGGTGCAGGGCGGCGCTCCGACTAGCGAAGCACAGTCCGTGCTGAGGGTTGTTGTT
>CANHDJ010000013.1 GCA_947459425.1 Ignavibacteria bacterium | reverse complement strand
GCCGGAAAGACATTTGCCGACATTGATGCTCTCTCGGCATACATCAAGCAAGTAGTAGATGGGTTAAGCAATGACATTGTTCTCTCTTTAACTAGCCCTGATTGGGTGATGAGTATTGTTCATGCACAATCATTAACTTAAAATGGTATTATAGGGAGCAAGAGTTGCGAAATACGTGGAAAGGCACGTAATCGCCCTCAATGCCGCGTTGATGGTGCTGAGAATCTTGCTGTCATCCGCCACATTGCCTTGAATCAACTTCGACGCGAGAATTCTACCAAAAAGAGTCTCCGCATCAAGCAGCGCAAAGCCGCTAGCAACAATGACTATCTTGAAAAAGTGCTTTTTGCGCTCTGATTTTTTTTTCATGCGATTGCCCCGCCCTATACTCCCCAATGCTTTTGCCTATGGGACACAGACGATGTGGTAAAACTTCTGTATTAAATCTTCTTTGCACACCGCTTCCATCCTGACTTTGCTATTCGTCCCCACCATTCGTTGATTCATCACATAGTTTGACACAACTGAACATCCTTCGCGTATTTTGGGAGTGTAGTTCATACTATTCCCACTTTATGATAGAGGATATTTCAGATGAAAGCGGCTTTGTGGGCGTAGTTCTGCTGGCTGATTCGAGCGGCATTATCTTTCATAAAGCATTCGGGCGCGGTAAAAACGCGCCTGACACAACCACCGCATTCTGGATCGCGTCGAATACCAAACCCATGACGGCACAAGCGATTTTGAGCCTTCAAGCACAAGGTTTACTTTCGGTGAACGATTCCTTGCACAAATTTTTCCTTGATGCTCCGCCCAATAAACGAGCAATAACCATTGAACATTTGCTTACGCATACTTCAGGCTTGCCAAGCGATAATATCGCCGAAGGTGTTCCAGAGCGTGAACGCGCCGTGCGTTTGATGCTGTCACAGAAACTGATTGCTCCGCCCAGCAAGGAATTTCACTACGCCAACGACGGTTATTCACTGCTTGCAGCCATTATTGAAATTGTCTCGAAAGAACGCTATGAAGATGTGATGCAAAAAGTGATTTTGATGCCGTGCGGCATGAATCAATCAGGCTTTTGGGGATTGGAACAAAATACGAATGTGCGTATTGACGCTATCAATGACTCAGCGAAATATTACCCATTTTATGCAAAAATCTTTCGCAATGGAAAACCGTTTGAAGACTGGGCGCATAAAGGAGCAACGGGAGTATTTTGCACAAGTGGTAATCTCTACCGATGGCTTTATTCCTTGCGTTCAGGTGCTTCATTGGATTCATTGGCAACAAAGTCGCTTTTTCAGCCAAGAATTGTTGTGGACAGCAGTAGTGAATCGGCTGTTCTTAGCTATGGTTACGGTTGGGCTGTTGTGAAGGTGCGTGGCAAAACAACGGAAATACGCCATCGCGGGCGTGGCGATTGGATGCACAACAATAGCGTGTATTTGCTTCCCAATGGATACATACTCATCGCATGGGCAAAAGATAACGGACCCAATGCCCCGGCGTGGAGTACAGAAGTCTGCAAGCGTGTGATTACTGCACTTCATCACAATATTTAACCTTGAACGTACAAATTCATCAATTATTACGAAACACCATGTTCACTAACTACCTCACAACCGCTCTCCGCGCCATTCGGCGCAATAAGGTTTTTTCGCTCATCAACGTGCTTGGCTTGGCGATTGGCATGGCGTGTTGTATCGTGATTCTGCTCTTTGTGCAGCACGAAACCAGCTATGACAAGCATCACGCCAACGCCGACCGCCTCTACCGTATTACACGGGAATTTTTGAACCCCGATGGTGCAACCAATCTGCATCTGGGGCATATTGCACCGCCCTTCGCGCCGCTTTTACGTCAGGATTTTCCTGAACTGAGGCAGGTCTGCCGCGTGATGCAAGACGGTGGAACGCTGCTGAAAGTTGGCTCAAAAAACTTTGTGGAAGATAGTTTTGTCTGGGCAGAACCGAATATTTTTCAAGTTTTTAGCCTGCCTTTTGTCAAGGGAGACCCCTCAACGGCACTCGCAGAGCCAAATTCCGTTGTCCTCACCGAAGAAACAGCCCAGCGATTTTTTGGCAATACCGAAGCAATCGGGCAAACCATCATGTTTGATACTGTCGCTCTTAAAGTTACAGGTGTATTGAAAAATCTGCCGCCAACCACGCATTTCCACTTCGATTTTCTCTGCTCTTTCATTACGCTGAAACAGTTTTCTCCACAAGAATTTGAAATGGATAATTGGAGTAGCAACAATTATGCAACATACATCGTTTTGCCTGACAACATGACCCAAGAGCAGCTTGCAGCAAGGTTTCCAGCGTTTTTGGACAAGCATATTGTTCTCCCACCAAATTCACCCGCAGCAAAACTCAAAGCGCATGAGTGGACGCGCCTGAATGCTCAGAAAGTAACCGATATTCATTTGCGTTCGCATTTGGACTCAGAAATGGAAGAGAATGGCGACATTCGGTATGTGTGGATTTTTTCGGCGGTGGCAGTATTGGTGCTGCTTATCGCCTGTGTGAATTTCATCAACCTTTCCACCGCCCGCGCCAGTGAGCGAGCAAAAGAGGTCGGTATTCGCAAAACAATAGGCGCGAAACGCGGTCAAATCGTCATGCAATTTTTGAGTGAATCGGTGGTGCTGGCAGTGATAGCCTTGTCGCTGGGCGTGTTTGTGGTGTGGTTCAGCTTACCTTGGCTGAATGTCTTTACCAACTTGAAACTTTCGCTTTTGAGCGGCAATATCGCTTGGGTGATTGCAGGCTTGTTTGTGATAACGCTGGTGGTGGGCGTTGGTGCGGGAAGCTATCCCGCGTTTGTCTTGTCGTCGTTTGAGCCGACGAAGGTTTTACGTGCTATCGGTTCGACACGCTCAAAAGCGGTATTGCGGCGTATGTTGGTCATTGGGCAATTTGCTATTGCCATTGCGCTGATTGTGTGTATGGGCGTTGTCCGCAAGCAAGTAGAATACTGCCGCACGGCAGATTTGGGCTTTTCCAAAGAGCATATCGTTACCCTTGAGGGCGACCAGCAAATGAGCCAGCGAATGGAATCTATTAAATCAGAACTAAAACAGCATCAGGGCGTTGTTGCGGTGGGCGCATCACGGCGTATTCCGTCGGGAAGGCTTTTAGATTCGCCGAATTGGAAAGCAGAAAAAAATGGTGCAATGGAATCTATGAATTTTCGTATCGCACACGTGCCTATTGATGATACTTTTATTCCCACGTACAGCATTCCCCTTGCTGCGGGGAGGAATTTTTCTAAAGATTTTGGCACAGATTCGACCGAGGCGTACATCGTGAATGAAACCGCTGTACGCGCAATTGGCTGGGCTTCTGCTGAAGATGCTGTCGGAAAAAATTTCGAGGTAAATGACAAAAAAGGAAAAATCGTCGGCGTGGTAAAGGATTTCCATTTTGAGTCCATGCGAGAAAAAATTGCTCCCATCATGTTTCTCATGGGCAAACAGAGTTTGAGACGTATTTCCATCAAAGTTCGCCCCAACGATATTCCTGCAACACTTGATTTTCTGAGAGCAAAATGGAAAACGTATCGCCCAGAATTTGAATTTACCTATCAATTTTTGGATGAACGATTTGACAAACTCTATAAAACCGAAGAAAAACTGGGGCAGATGTTCGGCTTATTTGCCGGAATTGCTGTGTTTGTAGCGTGTTTGGGACTGTTTGGCTTGGCAACCTTCACAGCAGAGCGCCGCACAAAGGAGATTGCCATTCGCAAGGTTATGGGTGCGTCCGTGCTAGGCATTATGGGCTTGCTGACGAAAGAGTTTGTGCTGCTCGTGCTGGTGGCAAATGTTGTCGCTTATCCGCTTGCATACTTCGCTATGGTGCGGTGGACAGGCACATTTGCTTATCAAGCAGGAATGAGTGTTTGGATCTTTGTTCTTGCTTCGCTCGTGGCGCTCGGTATTGCGCTTCTCACAGCAGCATGGCAAGCGTTTAAGGCGGCAACAGCAAATCCGGTGCGGGCGCTAAAGTGTGAGTAAATTCAGCGATGGTATCAGGAGCGTTTCTTTCGGGTTGCTTCACGCTTGTCTGCCAAACGGCGCTCCACGTCGCCTCGCCGATTCGATGGTGCGTCAATTTGCATGAGCAGCGCATCTTTGTTTGTGAGAAGATATTCTTTTGCAGCCTCGTAGTTATTGGGAATTATGCCCTCCAAAATGGCAGTTTCCACCGCCGTTTTCAGAATCCCAATTGCCCGCGATGCCGGTAAATCGCAAAGCAGCATGATTTCTTCACCGCGCACAGGAGATTGAAATGCCATGAGATTATCACGTTCACGGACGACGAGGGTTTTTTGATAGACCAATTCGTAATTTTGCAAATACTCTTCAGCACGTTTTGGGTTTTTCGTGGTAATATCGGCTCGGCAGAGCGTGAAAAGGTCATCCAGTCCCGTTTTACCGGCTTCCTCCGCTTGAACGATAAGTCGGCGAATCGCGGAATCCGTCACCTCTTCATCAACCAATGCCATTGGGCGCTGGTGTAGCCGCACAAGTGTTTTGACATATTCCAAATGATGCAAAGGCAATTTTAATCGGCGAAAAATACGGTCTTGCCAACGAGCGCCCAATTCCTCGTGTCCATGGAATGACCAGCCAATGCCGGGCAGAAAACGCTTCGTTTTAGGCTTGGCAACGTCGTGCATGAGCGTTGCAAAGCGTAACCACAGGTCATTGCTGGCGACGGCGACATTATCAACAACTTGAAGAGTGTGATAAAACACGTCTTTATGGCGATAGGCATGACCTTCCACCTGCTTCAAATCAACACCCGCGAGTGCATGAAGTTCGGGAAAAATATGCTGCAACAGTCCCGTCGTGTAGAGCAAAGTAAGTCCGATACTTGGCTTCGGAGCCGCCAACATCTTCAAAAACTCGTCCGTAATGCGCTCTTGAGAAATAATGCTAATGCGCTCTGCCATTTCCGACATTGCCGCAAGAGCGGCATCGTCAACGCGGAAGCCCAGTTGAGCGGCGAACCGTGCAGCTCGCATCATCCGAAGCGGGTCGTCGCTGAAGGTAACGTGAGGGTCGAGAGGGGTACGCAATATTCCAGATGCCATATCATTTTTACCGCCGAACATATCAACGAGTTGTCCGTATCGTGCGCCTGTTAAGCAGACCGCCATCGCATTGACCGTGAAATCACGGCGGCGCAAGTCATCTTCAAATGTGCCTTCGCTCACCACGGGCTTCCGTGAATGGGGCAGATACTCCTCTTTGCGTGTTCCAACAAACTCACAATGAAACAATCCCTCCGGCGTGTGGACAGGCACAAGCGCTGTGCGGAAACGCTCATAGACTACCGCATGAGTATTCATGTGTTCTGCAAAGCGCTTTGCAAATTGCACCGCATCGCCGACAAGCGTAAAATCCAGATCCTTGCGAACGGAAGTACGTAATACATCGCGCACGTAGCCGCCGACGACGTAGAGTTCTACGCCAAGTTCGTCAGCAAAAGCGCCAACGGTGTGCAGTAAGGGCTCGTCAAGAGTAAGAATTTCCACAGAAGAGTGCGCTGGTTTGAAAAATTTGTTGAGAAACAAAAAATATGCACAAAGATACGGCGTAGATTCCGAAAATACTAGCTCACATCGGATGAAACCCGCTTTACGCTTGGGAAAATCTCAGAGGGGTAGAACAGTTTGGCACAGCATCAGCACCCCGTCAAGCAAAAAAAAACGTCGGGCAGCCAAAATGCTGCCCGACGAAAAAACAACTCCCCAACGACGGGAACGTTCAAGTGCGATGATATTATCGGCAGTTTGCCGTAATATTCCATTGGGTAGAAGCGCAAAGATTGATGCTGCTAATTTCGCAGACAGATTTATCTTGGGCAACGAGTTTTACATCCCATACGCCACACTCGACGGTCACCTCAACAACTTCACCGGGCTGGAGAACCTCATCGGGATCAAGAATATCATTGCCCCATTTGTGATCATCGGGGTCAGCGATATAAATTTCATCAACGTTGAAGGTTGTGGTGTTTTTAATCTTAATCGTCTTTTTGGACGAATAAGCATTAAGCGGAGCGGATGCCGAAAGGGCGAATAAAACTGCAAGAACAATAACGCTCATTGCAAAAAAAGATGATTGCTTTTTCATGGTAGCACCATAGAGAAAAATTTGAAAGAATAGGTGATTAGAGATTGCCAACAACAAATTTTGTTACTGTTAAGCTGTTCTGCATAATGAACTTCTCTTCGTTGGTCTGGACTTCGTTTTTGGCATTATGCATTGCTGTTTCAATGTCGCGAAATTTTTTATCAATATTCATACCTTCTAATTGTTTCAAAATTGCTGCCTTGCGTTCATCAGAAACTTCTGTGCCTTCTTCAGCCGCTTTCTGAATTTCTGCTACGGATTTCATAGCACTAATCAACTCTTGAAATGCAGATTTCATATCGCTGGTGCCTTTAATCTGAGCATCCAACCACTTATCCGTTGATAACTTCAAATTAAAATCATCAAATTTAGGTGTTGCTATTTTTGCCAATTCTGCCTTTGCCGCCTTCAAATCCGTATCGAATTTGTCGAGTGCTTCAATACCAACGGTTAAATTTGCTATCTGCGTCTCAGCACTTTCGGAATCTGCTGAGTCTGATTTCATCAACTTAGCGACAAATTCAGCGTTGCGCTCTGCTTTGTCAACGATCACTTTGATCTCGCTGTGATATTTTTCCTTGTCTTGTTTTGATGGTCCGCAGGCTGAAACGCAAAGCATCAAAGCGAGAAAGAAAGCGGGAAAGAGGGCTTTAGTCACAAAGATTCTCATAAAAATAGAAAATTGAGGGGAAATAGAAGAAATCTGTCTCTCGTTGCAAAGATAGTGATTTGAATAGAGTTTTGTAACCGTCTGCACAGAAGTAGAGGTATAGAACTTTAAAGTTCTATCACACGCAAGGGGCGGCGGGTATGAGGGTGTAAAGTAGAGATAAGGCGAGGGCAGCACGCACGAGGCGTGTTGAGATTTCTAGCGGCGCGGTACCTCAAGAAGTTGGGCAGAAACGGCAAATTCCTGTGCTTCTTGTCGAGATTCAACACCCAGCTTTTGAAAAATATTCCACAAGTGTTTTTTGACTGTACTTTCGCTAATGGCAAGTCTTTCCCCAATCTCTTTATTGGTAAGCGCAATAAATCGCAGCACATTTCGCTCGGCGGTAGTAATTCCGACCTTATGAAGAACTTTTTCTGATTGGAGCATTCGGCGATGCAACGTTGGAGTGAGCCAAATTTCAGACGGATGTTCTAAGAGCCATTTTACGGCATCTAAAAAGACCGTATGTTCCTGCTCTTTCGATACAAAGCCGTTTGCACCGCTGTCTAAGATTTCATAAATATCTGTTCGATTAGAGCCGGAGACAACAAGGATAGTACCTTCAAACCCCTCATGTCGGAGAGTACGAATCACATCAATTCCAAGCATATCGGGCAGATCAACATCAATAATCAACATCGTAACGGGGAAGTCGGAATCCTTCTCCGAGCGCACAAACGCTAATGCTTCTGCGCCAGTACCGACATCGTTAAACAAAGAATCGGGATGGGTATCTTTGAGTAATAGCCGTATCCATTGCAGAAACCCAAATCGCGTTACTGCATGGTCGTCAGTGATGAGAATGTGGTAGCGTTGAGGCATAATTATTATGGATATATTCAGCAAACTCATTGTTTCGGCGACAAGCTACACAATAATTATTTTTTATTGTGAGTCACTTGTGATTCAATCGGTAATTTCGACGACAAACCTCGCACCAAATAGCTCCTTCGAGTATATGGACAATTTTTTTTACGATGCTTAATCCCAAGCCTGTGCTATGCTCACTGCCTGCTGGTTGTGCGGATAGACGTGCGAATTTACTGAAAAGTTTGTGCTTTTCCTCATATTGAAATTCACAAGCGTTATCTTATGTTCAAAGGCACATTCTACGGATACTCTGAAGCAGTGGTTGTTCAAGTTCTCATGGCAAAAGAAAAAGCAGAGAGAAAAAAAATATTTTGGACTTTTCAAAAAAGTATCCTATTTTTGTAGGCTATCATCGTTACGGTGATTCATGCTCTTTTCCACGAGAAAAAACTGATTGGGTAGGTACCAGAGTGGCCAAATGGGGCAGACTGTAAATCTGCTGGCTTACGCCTTCGGAGGTTCGACTCCTTCCCTACCCACACTGCGTGAACATCAGTATTTTGAATCTAATGCGCACAAGCAAGCAAAGTAAAGATGTTGATAGCTGCGGGAGTAACTCAGTTGGTAGAGTCACAGCCTTCCAAGCTGTTGGTCGCGGGTTCGAGTCCCGTCTCCCGCTCAACAATGATTAGGCATTTTCGGTATTCTTGCACATACCAGTTTTTCGTGTGAAACCCTTGTATGTATCCTGCGGGAATAACTCAGTTGGTAGAGTCGCAGCTTCCCAAGCTGAAAGCCGCGGGTTCGAGTCCCGTTTCCCGCTCTTGCTATTCGTTGGCGCGGTTTGTCGTAGTTTTTTGCTGATGTAGCTCAGATGGTAGAGCACGTCCTTGGTAAGGACGAGGTCGGCAGTTCAATCCTGCTCATCAGCTCGAAAAGTTTTTCAAAAGAAAGCACAGGCAGCAACGTCTGTGCTGCTTTGTCATTAGGACAGAAGAAGACGTTCTTTTCATTGTCAACATACACGGGCGTAGCTCAACTGGTAGAGTGGCGGTCTCCAAAACCGTAGGTTGCGGGTTCGATTCCTGCCGCCCGTGCAAACAATTTTATCACTTCGTTTGATAGTTTGCTATGATTGAAAGCATCAAAAAATTCGTTGAAGACGTTCGTAAAGAGATGAATAAGGTCGCTTGGCCCACCCGTGAGCAGTTGCGCGAAGCAACCATGGTTGTCATCGTGAGTTGCCTTGTCGTGGCAGTTTGCGTTTATATTATCGACACTGGCATGACCCTTGTGATGAGAAGC
Organism: Ignavibacteria bacterium; assembly: GCA_947459425.1. Taxonomy (GTDB): domain Bacteria; phylum Bacteroidota; class Ignavibacteria; order Kapaibacteriales; family UBA4661; genus PH2015. The sequence continues at coordinate 59,465 of CANHDJ010000013.1, read as the reverse complement.
CTGTTTTAATCCTGCTTGAGAGAACGATCTCACCTTCGGCACAAGTTCCTCCCAAACTATTCCTTTACTCCATCTTCTAAAGCGTGTGGTATCAATGGGCAATGAATTGAAATGGTACGCACTACGCACATTCTCAGGACATGAGGATCGTGTTCGTAAGGCGCTTTTATCGGAAATTAATCGCCTCCAAATTCAAGATCGCTTTGCAGAGGTGCTGGTGCCGCAGGAATCTGTTTATGAGATTCGCAATGGCAAAAAATACAAGCGCACACGGAATTTCCTTCCTGGTTACATCATCATCAAGGCGGTTCTGGATAATCGCGTGAAAGATGTTATCTCTAACACGCCTTCCATGCTGGGTTTCTTGGGTACAAAAGCCGAACCCGACCCACTCCGCGATGATGAAGTTGACCGTATTTTAGGGCGTGTGGAAGAGCGAAAAAATATTGCCGTCGTTGAGACACACTTTGCCGAGGGCGATCCTGTAAAAGTTATTGACGGTCCGTTCACGGGATTCTCTGGTACGGTCAAAGAAGTGAATAACGAAAAGCAAAAACTTAAAGTTGAGGTTGGTATTTTGGGACGTAAAACCCCAGTAGAACTAGACTTCAGCCAAATTGAAATAGAAGCATAATACTACTAATATTTTCACTTTTTTCTAGGCAACAGCAATGGCAAAAAAAGTAGCAGGCGCATTTAAGCTGCAACTTCCGGGTGGTCAAGCGACAATGGCTCCACCAGTAGGTCCCGCCTTTGGTCAGCGCGGTTTGAGCGGTATGGAGTTTGTAAAACAATTCAACGCTAAAACTCAAAAACAAGCTGGTCAAGTCATTCCAGCAGTAATAACATTTTACAGCGATAAAACTTTCACCTTTGAACTGAAATCACCTCCGGCTGCGGAGTTGATTAAAGCTGCTATCAAATTGCCTAAAGGCTCTGCCGAACCAAACCGTAACAAAGTCGGTTCGATGACCAGAAAGCAAGTTGAAGAAGTGGCGAAACTCAAAATGGCTGATTTGAACTGCGATACGTTGGAAGCAGCGATGAGCATGATTATCGGCACGGCAAACAGCCTTGGCGTTACCGTTGAAGGCTAAAAAACCTCCTGATTCTGACTCAATAACGCGGAAGGGCATCAGAACGCCCGTTTGTACCGCATTTTCATCACTGTTTCTGAAGAATATTTATGAAACGCCGTAGTAAACGTTTTAATGCTGCGATTAAGAGCATTACCCCCAATAAAGAATATACCATTGCAGAAGCAATCGCGCTAGTCAAAAAAAATGCTACCGCAAAATTCGATGAGTCATTCGATATTGCTATGCAACTTGGCGTTGATCCCCGCAAAGCAGATCAGGTCGTGCGCGGAACCGTCGCCCTTCCAAACGGAACGGGTAAAACTGTCCGTGTACTTGTGATCGCTAAATCGCCACTCGACAAAGAGGCTCTAGCTGCTGGTGCAGATTATGCTGGCTTTGAAGAATATCTTGAAAAAATTCAAGGTGGCTGGACCGATACCGACATTATCATCGCTACACCAGATGTGATGGGACAACTTGGTCGTTTGGGTAAAATTCTTGGTCCACGCGGTTTGATGCCAAACCCCAAAAGCGGCACCGTTACGACCGATGTTGCAAAAGCAGTACGCGAGGTGAAAGCTGGTAAGATTGAATTCCGTGTTGATAAAGCTGGCAATATCCATGCAGGTATTGGCAAAGCATCATTTGACCCGGCAAAAATCGAAGAAAACTTCCGTACATTTTACGCAAGTATTCTTCGTGCAAAGCCTTCGACTGCTAAAGGCAAATATATCAAGAGCGTCCACCTTTCCTCGACAATGGGACCTGGTGTTGCCATTTCCGAAACAGAATTGCTCTTGATTCAAGGATAATGTGCTTCTTAAAGCGCTTCCTTTCTAACAATGTTTACGCACTCAAGCAATGACGCGGCTGTAACTGCTCATTGCGCCCTTATATCTCATATTCCGACCACGCATTATTTAATTCAACATTCAGCATGGTTACCAAAGAGAAAAAACGCGAAATTGTTGCTGGACTTGTCCGTCAGCTCGAAAACACAAAGTCCATGTACCTTGTGAATGCGGGCGGTATGACCGTAGCACAATCCAGCGAACTCCGTCGGGAATTCCGCAAAGTCAATGCTGAAATGAAATTGGCAAAAAATACGCTTATCCATCTTGCCTTGAAAGAAGATGGAAAATTTGACGTTGCTGAAAAAGCCCTCAAAGGCAATACAGCGATTGTCTTTGCGTATGACGACCCGATTGCTCCGGCAAAAGTCATTCGGAAGTATTTCGAGAAAGACAAAAAGCCGGAACTGAAACTTGCAATCATCGAAGGACAATCTTTCGACGGTTCGCAACTTAAAGCCGTGTCCGAACTTCCAACACGCGAGGATATGATTGCTGGCATTATTGGTAGCATTCACGCTCCAATTTCTGGCATCGTGGGTTCCATCAACGCAGTTATGCGTGATGTGGCATACCTCGTCGAAGAAGTAGCGAAAAAGCAAGGTAAATAACGACGTATTGAGTCAGGAATCTTGAGTGCTGAATCTTTTCCGTACCAGCGATTCCGATTCTATCATCAATTCATCGTGCTTTTTGACAATTTCATTCCACACTTGATTTCAGGCGACTTACCGCTTCAATGCCCATTGTTTTGCCTTCACACGATTGGCAAAATATTCAATAGAACACAACATTTTTCATTTTTTTGGAGTTATTCCCAATGTCTGATAAAGTATCAAAACTCGTAGAAGATATTAGCAGCCTTACCTTGATGGAAGCTGCTGACCTTAAAAAAGCTCTCGAAGATAAATTCGGTGTGACGGCTGCTGCTCCGATGATGATGGGTGCTATGCCTGCTGCTGGCGCACCTGCCGCTGCGGTTGAAGAAAAAACTGAATTTGACGTTGAACTCACCGATGCCGGTGCAAGCAAACTCAATGTTATCAAAGTTGTGCGCGAATTGACCGGTCTTGGCTTGAAAGAAGCAAAAGATATGGTTGATGGCGCTCCAAAAGTCCTCAAAGAAGGCGCAACCAAAGAAGAATCCGAGAGCATGAAGAAAAAACTTGAAGAAGCAGGCGCAAAAGTTACTCTCAAGTAAATTTCTGCTTCTCCAGAGAAAACAACCAAAAAGGCAATCGCATACAAGCGATTGCCTTTTTGGTTATTGCAGATTAGAGCATATTTGCTTTCTCCATACAATGGGAACTTCCGCACACGACTTCTTATTCGATGAAGTCACGTGCGGAAGTTCTGTTTTTATCGACCTATCCGAGACATTACTTTGTCAGTGCAAAGCGGAATGGAATGCGCAAGGTCTGTCCCGCAAGTTCAGGAGAAAAGCGATATTCGTAGATTTTTTGTGATACTTCGGCAATAAGCGGGGTGATTTCGGGAGTGCTGTTGATTGCGTCAAAATTCACCATTGCAACTTCACCATTGTTGCCGACGTACACTTCCATTACAAATCGTCCTTCAATTTGACGATTGATAGCCCATTGCGGATAACCTATCGCTTTACGCAATGTTGCAATATCGTTTTGAGGTGATACTGTTGACTGAGCTGCTAAAAATGCTGGCATTATAGCAAATATTATTGCAAAAAGCAATGTAGAGAAATATTGTTTCTTCATGGCTACACCTTTAATAAAAAATAATGATACAAATAGTGTGGTAAAAATTATATGCTTTTTCTCTTTATTTGGTAAACGAGCCGACATAAAAAAAGTTTCACGGGCAGAATCATTTTTTTTCGGAAAAAGAAATTGTAATTTTGCGCATAGATATTCACCTGCCCGCGATGCGTGATAAGAACTCACCCGCGACGCATTTTTTTTTGCCATTCAACACTGAACAATTTTTCGTTATGGACAAACCAATCAGCACCAACCCACATGATTACGAGATTCTCATTCGTCGCTGGGGCGAATCTGGCTATGCCTCATATTGCCCTCAGTTAGAAGAAATGATTAAAGGCACAGCCCACGTAGAAGTCGAGGAGGCAATGAAAAGAAGAGTTTTGGAGTATATTGCAAGCCTTTCTTGAAATCACTCGTGAACACGCTCTGGAAAATGCATTGAACTTAAACTTTTCTCGTATACCAAAGCGCCCAAGAGGAGAACGCACCTGAACAATTCACCATTTTGCCAATTTCGTTATTCTGTCTTTGCTGTGAATGTATTTGCCTGCTCTCTTCCACGCTTCGCCTGTATTTCCGTTTTTATCATTGCTATGCTCGGCGTTGCTCCCGTTCAAGCACAATGGGCGTTAATGCGCTCCGATGCTGATGCTGCAGTGCGTGTAGGTGTTCGCCATATTTACAACTTAGAGTTTGATAGTGCCAGTACGGAGTTTCAAAAGGTGATACAGGCATATCCGCAGCATCCGGTAGGCTACTTCTTGGATGCAATGGTTGATTGGTGGGAAATCAGCACAAACAGCCGTGATAAGCGCATGGACGAGCGATTTTTACGTAAAGTCAGCCGCGTTATCACGCTATGCGACAGTATTCTCGGTCAAAACGAAAATGATATTGTCGGGCTGTTCTTCAAGGGCGGTATTATGGGCTTTCGCGGGCGTTTTTTTGTTTTACGGAATGATTGGGCGGCGGCGGCACTCGACGGCAAACGAGCCTTTGACCTTGTGCAAAAATGCCAAGAGGTTGCGCCCGGAAACCGCGATGTCATGCTGGGCATTGGGATTTATCATTATTTTATGGAGTCCATTCCTGAGCGTTACCCGGCTGTCAAACCGCTTATCGCTATGCTTCCACCGGGCGATAAACGTGCGGGCATCGCGGAACTGAAGTTGGCTGCACAAAGCGCTCGCTATGCCTCGACGGAAGCGAAAGTTGTACTCTTGCAACTACAATACGGCATGGAACGAAATTACACCGAAGCACTTGCCATTGCCGAGCAGTTGTGTGGGGATTACCCTAAAAACTCCATGTTCAAAGCCTATTTGGGGCGATGCTACGTGCAGTTGGGCAACTACGATAAAATGGAAGGCGCATGGCGCGAAATCTTGAATAATTGTATTGATCGCAAAGTTGGTTATGATAACATTATTGCCCGCGAATCAATGTACTACATTGGTCTATCGCTTATGCAGCGTGGCAAATATGACGAGGCTCTCAACTATTTTTACAAATGCGACGAGTTTTCCCGTAAACTCGACGAAAAGCCTTCCGGCTGGATGATTATGCTCAACTCCCGTGTTGGCAATATTTACGATATTCAGGGCAAGCGCGATCTTGCTATTATGCAATACAAAAAAGTTCTCGGTTGGGAAGATTATTATGATTCGCATAAGTACGCAAAACAGTTTTTGGAACGCCCTTACGGGAAATGAGGTCGTACATTTGGCGAATTGATCGCTTTTTTCACGATTGTTGTTCATTTTTTGAGGAGCAGAATACTATGGATATGGACGTTTCGCTCATGTCTGGTGCCGGAAATACCTTCGTCGTGCTTGATAACCGCAAATATCATCTTTCCGAACAGGAAGGAAGTGAATTAGCACAAAAACTCTGCCCTGCAAGCGCCAACTTACCTCGCACCGAAGGGTTGATATTAGTCGAGGAGGCTTCGGCGGAATCGGGCTTGCACTTTGTCATGCGTTTTTTTAACCCCGATGGTACATTTGGTGCAATGTGTGGCAATGGCGGGCGCTGCGCAGTTCATTTTGCCGAGCAGCATGGATTTTTTACCTCTTCCCGTACACCGAACATTTGGTTTGCCGCTTCGGACATTAAATATCAAGCAGAGATTCATCCTATACGCGCTTCCGTGCGCTTGTACTTCCCCGAACCGGAAGAAATTGTTTTTCCAATGCTGCTGCGGCTTGATAATGATGTCAAAATAACGGCGGGGTACGTCAATGTTGGCTCCGACCATGCCGTGATCTGGTTTCCAGAAGTTGGTGGTGTTATGCAATCCGGTTTCAATGGCTTTGACATTGCCCAATGGGGAGCGGCTGTGCGGCACAACAACGCCTTTCCACGTGGTGCAAATGCCAATTTCTACACCATAGTCGGCGAACAGACGATGCGTCTGCGCACATTCGAGCGGGGTGTGGAAGCTGAAACTGGTGCTTGTGGGACAGGGGCAATTTCAACGGCGATTATTGCTCATTTGCGGCATGAAATGTTGCCCCCCATTCATATCATCCCGCCAAGCGGTAGCGAACTCATTGTCAATTTTGTTCTTCAGCACGACGGCATAGAGGAGTTATCTCTTGAAGGCGATGCACGTGTCATCAAATCGCTCATGGTAAGCGTGTAGGCAAATACAGATAGGCAATGGGTTTCCGCTTCTTGCCTTTACTGCCCGATGCGCTCCAGAGCAGTCAAAAGGCGCGAAGGCACTAATGGTAATGGTACACAATCGGCTGCTTCTATGTCAAATGCTAACACCGCATCACGCCCATCGCGGGCAATCACGACCAGCGCCGCTTCGTTGGCAACACGCTCTGCTAATCCCTTCCCCTTGTGTCCGTATAGTTCGCGGGCATCCACAAAGACCACATCCAACGTATGATGCAGCATAGAGTTAAAAGCGGAAACGGTCTTCACGATGGCGCAGGAATTTGCTTGCGGTAAAGAGGCAAGCAACACACGCGAATTTGCGCCTAAATGCTCGTCGCTGGTGAGAATCAGCACCTGTAAATCCTGCATTCGATTCTGCATACAGAACAGACAAAACTTATCATTAATTCTTTGATTTACCTTGTTTTACAACCAAAGCCTCTTCAGCTCAGGCTTGGTAACAGAATATAGCAGGCGGAGATTTGCTATTCCCGCGGCAATCTGCCAGCGTCCTTGATGCTTCTCTTTGGTCGTCTTGCGCTGGCGGTCAAGCACAAGAGCGAGAAATCTTGATGCGCCGTATGGTGTGTTCAATAGCAATCCGCACCTTACTTCGCACCCTGTTGGTCGTTTTCTGTGATTCGGTTAAGGGCTTATTACGGAATGCTTTTTGGTTCTAAATGATTTTAGTTGGAAAATTTTGTCATGCTGGGGCGCAGGTCGGCATCCATTGGAGGGGCATGGGTACGATCTCTTTCGATATGGATACCGACGTACGTCGGTATGACGGCGCGATATTTCTTGCCTTTAACCTAGACGTTTCCAACTGAAATCATTTAAAACCGAATAGTTTAATTTAATTATGTCCGCAACCTTGCAATTTAAATGGTATAAGGTGAGCAAGTAATTTCTGACCGTTACATTCGAGGTTTTTAGACCCCACTATTCTCAAATGCCGCTTTTACAGCGTCCGTGCACAACGAAAACCAGACGACATCCATCGCTCGTTCGGATGGAAAAAATTGCGATACGTCGAGCGCATACTGGCGCGTGGTGTTGCAAATGAGCCGCCACGCAGCACTTTTTGATTGATAAACCACTTGTCGTTGTATTCGTCAAACTGCGGCGTAAAGCCCGGAAATGGTGCATAATCACTGGTTGTCCATTCCCAGAGGTCGCCCGTCATTTGCCAGATGCCACTTGCTGTCATACCGTCCGAATACGAACCCGCCTCCGATGCTGTCCAGAGACTGTTTTCAAGAAAATTACCGTGCTGTGCCTCCAATGCGCCATTTCCCCAAGGAAATGCTTGTTTGCTGCCGTTTGCGTCCAGTGTGCAAGCGCGTTCCCATTCTGCTTCGGTCGGAAGCCTCTTCCCACGCCACTTTGCGAAGGCTGCTGCCTCGTAGAAGCTAATATGCTGCACAGGTTCATTGTTTTCAGCGCGACGCAGCCCACGATAATCCCGAATATACCACGCCGATTCCGTGCCGTCGCCCTGCTGCTCCCAGTACATCGGTGCTTGGACGGATTCCGCCTTCACCCAATCCCATGCAGCAGAAAGCCACCAACGGTAGTTCGTGTAGCCGCCATCGCGCATAAATTCAAGGTACTCGGCATTGGTCACGAGGCGTTTGTCTAGTGCGTAATTATTGACATAAACCTTATGGCGCGGCGCTTCGTTATCCCAGACAAACTCGTGTTCATCGGCATTTGCGCCTAGTTCAAAAAGACCACCCGCAAATTCAACGTCGCCTTGCACCTGCACCGCCGGGCGCGGCATTTCTTGAACGATGAGCGGTTTATACTCATCGGCGAGAAGGTGCTTGATGTCATAGACAAGCAGTTCTTGGTGCTGCATTTCGTGTTCAAGTCCCAAACGCAGCAATCGAGCTGCTTCGCGGGCTTCGGGCAAGGTCGGTAGGCGTTCCAGTAAAATTTTGCAATGCCCATCAATACGGGTTCGATACATCAAGGTCTCGTGTACGGTCGGACGCGAGACCGCACCGCGCTTTTGGCGGTTTATCCGTGCGCCAAAACCTTCATAATACGAGTTAAAATAGTACAAAAATGCATCTGAATAAATCCTGTACTCCGGCATAAAGCGCTGAAGCAGCATCTCAAAAAACCACGATGTATGACCCAAGTGCCAACGCGGAGGACTCATAAACGGCGCGGTCTGGATAACATAATCCTCAATGGCAAGCGGTTGACAGAGTTCTATCGTGGCAATGCGCACGGCGGCAAAGTCCTCTTTGAGGCGCATTTGTACTTCTTCCATGGATGGCGCAAGATGCAATGCGCCATTGCGGATAGGCATAGTTTTGGTCATGGTGGGTAATATTCGTGAGAATGGAAGGTCGTTTTTTGTGTAGAACGCGCAAGATACGGGATTATTGAGCGCAAGCCAAGTTTCGGGCAAAAAATTGTATGGTCAGAAGCGCCGAAGGTTGTAACTTTAGGGCTGAATTCTAGCGTATTATTTTTCGACATACTCTTGCAATTTTTCATGGAAACCCTCAATAGTCTCAGCGAATTTGGCACATCCAAACGCCGGTGGTTGCTCTCTGGTGTAATTTTGCTTGTCTCTGCCGTCTATATTGGTCGTTTGGTGCAACTGCAAATTATCGAAGGCGAGGAATATCGCTCAAAATCGGAAATGCAAGCCATTAAGCAGATTGTCAAAGAACCTGTGCGCGGCGCAATTTACGATCGCACCGGATCACTCATTGTTCACAACACCCCGTCGCAAGCCATTACAGTTACTCCGGCGGAATTTGACGTGCGCACACTGCCCTTTCTTTCCACGATTTTAGGTATGGATGAGGACGAACTTCGCACCAAAATAGAGCGCTATCGCAAAACATCGCCAACGATTCCGGTGAAAATCTTCCGCGATGCCGATGCGAAAATTATTGCTGCCGTCGAAGAAAATCGGAATGAATTGCCGGGAATCGCCGTGCTGTCCGAATCAAAGCGCGTCTATGATTTCAAGGGCGATTCGCCCCATCTTTTTGGCTATACCAAAGAAATTGCCGAACAGCAACTCACACAATTCGGCGATTATTATCGTCCGGGCGATGTTATCGGCTCTGCGGGCATTGAAGCGGGCTACGAGAACTTTATGCGTGGACGCAAAGGTATCGAATTTGCTGCTGTTAATGTTCTTGGGCAGCGCGTTTCAAGTTTCAACAATGGTAAAAATGACATCGAACCCGAAGACGGATTCAATCTCAAACTCGGCATAGATGCTCGTTTGCAGGACTACATTGATTCCCTCATTGACAGGCGCGGTGCGGCAGTGGCGATTGAACCAAAATCCGGCGAAATTCTTTCGCTCGTCAGCAAACCCGATTATGACTTGCGCAAATTTAGCGGGCGCACTCCCAAAGCTATTTACGACTCCATCGCCAACGACCCCGAAACACCAATGTTCAACCGCGCTACGCAAACTGCGTATCCGCCAGGCTCGACGTGGAAAATGCTCATGGCGCTTGCAGGTTTGCAAGAGGGAATTATTGATGAAAACTCCACCTTCACGTGTAGTGGCATTTTTCATTACGGCAATCGCTCGTTCAAATGTCACGGTGGTACGCACGGTGCTATCAGTGTTCGCCGCGCCATACAGGTTTCGTGCAATTCGTATTTCTATCAACTTGGCTTAAAACTTGGTGTGAAGCGTTTTGAGCAGTATGGAAAAATGTTTGGTTTCGGCGCACGAACAAGCGCGGATGTGATTGACGAAGGCACGGGAATACTCCCGTCGGCGCAATATATGAACCGCCGCTATGGGAAAAATGGCTGGGGCGAAGGCGCACTTGTCAATTGGGGCATTGGTCAAGGCGAAGTAGGCGTTACGCCGCTTCAGATGGCAGGCTATGCGGCAACGCTGGCGAATAAAGGCTTGTGGAATCAGCCCCACATCGTGCGTTCGCTCATAGACAAACGGAATAACACCGAGCAGAAACTTGGATTTGCCTCGAATCAATTACCAATTAAAACAGAATATTTCGATATTATCCACGACGGCATGGCGGCAGTGGTCGGTCGCGGCGGAACGGCATCCAGCACAGCGATTGAGGGCGTGGTGATTTGCGGAAAAACAGGCACAGCACAAAACTCTCAAAACAAAGACCACGCATGGTTCATCTGCTTTGCTCCGCGCGAAAACCCACAAATTGCAGTCTGCGTGATGATTGAAAACGCCGGAGCAACGGGTGGTGCTATTGCTGCGCCGATTGCACAGAAAATTATGCAGCGCTACTTCGCGCTCCAAAAACTCGACCGTGAAAAAGAAAAACAGCCGCAAAAATCTGATTCTACCAGTGTCGGAAAAGAAATTGCACAAGTGCGATAACGCCCCGTGTGGACTAATAAGCCGAAACCACCCAACGGCGAAGGAGCCGCCGGATGGCGTAGTTCGTGGGGCATTTTGACGTAAAAGAAGGAGCGGTCTCCCCGTCGGGCGGCTTCTTCGCCTTGGTTCTTTGCCAGACGGAGATATACCCTGAGCAGCTACAATCTTTATGCAAACATATTCGATAACGACCAAAAAACTTCATGCCTCTATCAGCAACACCAGAAACCATGCTCACTTGCGGCTCCGATGCACTCCGCGCACTTTTCCCCCACACGGCACAAGGGAAAATCTATATTGACCACGCCTCCATCGGACCCGTTTCTGTGCGCGTGCGCGAGGCGATTGACGAGCATTTGGCAAATCGTTCCGAAGGTGATATTAACACATTTTTTCGAGATATTGAACTGGCACGTGAGAGTCGAAGCCTTGTTGCACGGCTGGTGAATGCCGAGTCGCCAGAGCGCATTGCTTTTGTGATGAACACTTCCGACGCGCTCAATATCATTCCTGCGGGGCTTTCGTGGCAGACGGGCGACCGTATTTTGCTCAACGACCAAGAGTTTCCCTCGAATGTTTATCCCTATCTGAACATGAAACGGCACGGCGTGGATGTTGAAATCATGCCGACTCACGATGGGGAAGTAACGCCGGAAATGGTTGAAACAGCCATTCAACGTTCTGGCGGGCGCATCAAACTTGTTTCCCTAAGCGCGGTGCAGTTTCTGAGCGGCTATCGTCCTGATTTGGCGGCTATCGGCGCGATATGCAAGCAGCACGGCGTAATCTTTGTTGTGGACGCTATCCAAGCCGCAGGTGCTGTCCCACTTGACGTGCAGGCAATGCACATTGATGCCTTGGCGTGCGGAGGGCAAAAATGGCTCATGGCAACAACGGGCATTGCATTTCTCTACGTGACCGAAGAACTCCAAAACCGCATCGAACAAGCACATTTGGGTTGGATTTCAGTGGCAAAGCCTTGGGATTTTTTTCGCTACGACCAAGCACTCAATTCCAGCGCAACGCGCTATGAGAACGGTACGCTCAACTTTCCGGGCATTATCGGTCTCGGTGCATCGCTTCAAACCTTGCTCGCTGTTGACCCAAGCCGCACGGAAGCACATTTAGCGCAGTTGACAGCATATTTGCTTGCGGAACTGCCCGAAGTAGGGATATTTGCATCCGTCAGTAATTTCCCCGCCGAGCGCAGGGCAGGTATCGTAAGCGGGCGTTTATCGGACGTTGCGCACGGTGAGCAGGTACTCAAGCAACTTGGAGATCGCTCTATTGCTGTCTCGTTGCGCGAAGGACGATTGCGTTTTGCGCCGCATTGCTACAACACGATGGACGAAATGGAGCGTATTGTGGCGGCATTACGGGATATAGCATCCGCAGCCCAATAAAAATTATCAAGGTTTTTTTGCCGTTCCGAAGGTATTTTCCCAAGAATTACTGCCTCAAATTGCCCCTTACGAAACTTATTCAGAATAAAACCAAATCTTCCTCCATTTGAACCATATTTTTATGCAACTATTTGATGGAAATTCGTTTGCCGAGCTGTATAAGCGCGATACGGCTGAAGGCGATTATGCGTTTATGCTCATGTACCCAAGCACAGCCGCATGGTCAAAATATCCCAATACATCCCGCTACATTATCCAAGACGGAAACGAAGAACATCAAAAAGTCGGCTTTGATAAGGTTTGCCAGCGCGAGGCGTGGAAAAATCTTTCTGTCTTAGGAGAAGGCGCAAAAGGTATATTGATAGCTGATCCATCACCAGCACTCCTCGACTATTGGCAGGAAACGTGGAATTATCAGTATGATTTCGAGAAATTTACTCCCGAAAACTACTGCGACCAAATCAATGATAGTGCGCAAAAAATCATTACACTTTTTCCGTATGACGGCTTATCACCTGAACGCCATGCCGTTAACCCCGAAGAACATTATTTTCTCCTCAGCAAGCTGTCGCTCAATCAGGTAGCCCCGCTTGTACCTTCATATCAAGAACACCATTTTTCGGAAACTCATCCCAATGATGTGAATTTGCCCAAAGTATTTCCCTACGTCATCAAAACGTCGCATGGGCTGTCGGGAGAAGGCACATACCTTATTCGGAGCGAGACTGATTTAGAAAATTGCCGCAAAGAATTTCGAGCGTATTGGGGTTTGCAGTTAGTCGAGGCGGTAGTCGTTTCCGATTTTGTGAACGACGTTGTTGATAATTATTGTGTCCAATTTTATGTCAATAAAAAGGGCGAAGTGACGGTTTTAGGGGCTACACATCAATTAGTAAGCGATCAGGGCGTATATCTGGGCGGTTTGATACATTATGAACATACCAATCTGAAGCAATTCGAGACGATTATCAACCATACAGCCGCGTTTGCTCACAAGCACGGGTATTTTGGTGTCATTGGTGTGGATGTGTTGGAAGACAAAGATGGTAAACTTCACGTAATTGATGCCAATATCCGCATCAACGGCTCTACGCCAATGTGTCTGCAAAAACATGATTTAATGAAAAGAGGCAAAGAAACTGCGAAGTATGCCGGAAATTGGGTGATGGAAGGCACAGAAGCAGAGGTAATCGAAAAACTGAAAGAACATCTCAAACGGCGTGATTTTACAATACTTTCCGCTCTGTATTACCCCGAAACTCGCTCGACGGCTATGTACGGGATTGTTGCAGGCGAAAACTATGAAGATATGCTCGCTATCGAAAAGCAAATGGGAACATTGGGCTTGAGGCAGGTTGGCTAAAATATGAAGTACACAAGCCTTGAGCTAAAATTCATAGTTTTGACAGCATTTGAGACCGATAAACCGTACTCGCAAGAGAAATCATCAAAGAGAATCATCAACAACTCATCATTTTTGTTCAAATTTTATCAAAAGGGATAGGTCTATGAAGCGACGAATTTCCTTTGCACGTTTTCGGCTTATGCTCTGCATAATCCTGTCAACGGCTCTTTTTCGAGGGCTAACATCGGAGGTGACCGCTCAACAAGCGGCATCACCTGCTCAGTCAGCGCCCAAGCCTGAACTCATCGTCCAAACGGGGCATTTTGGCGATGTTGTTGTCGTCAAATACAGTCCCAATGGGAATTTTATTGCTAGTGGAAGCGAAGACAATACTGTAAAAATTTGGGATGTTACCACAGGGAAAGTGGTGCGTACATTGGTTGCACATCGTGGCTACATCACGGCGCTGGATTTCAACGCTGCCGGAGATATGCTCGTAACGGCTGCAAAGGATAATACGATTCGGATATGGGATGTTCGCAAAGGCACGGAAACCCGCACCCTGCCCGGACACTCCTTTTACGCCTCCGCCGTTGCCTTCAGCCCGACCAATAATATCCTTGCCAGTTGCAGCATTGATAAAACCGTCAAACTATGGGATATTCGCATTGGAAAGGAAATTCCCATTCCGATTACGGGCTTAACAAAGCCCCAAAATACGCTTGCCTTCAGCCCCGACGGGCAAACACTTGCCGTTGGCGGTGATGACAACACGATTCGCCTCTTGAATATTCAACAAAATAGTGTTGCTACGCTGGATGCAGGAGCGGGCATCACTAATTTGGCGTACAGTGCAGATGGTTCCTTGCTTATTGCGCAATGCGACAACCAAACTGTTCGCATTTACGATGCAGCAAAAAAAGCCTTTTTGCGTGAAGTCGTCGGAACGGCAAAACAAGCTGCCATCAGCCCCAACGGGCGCGTCTTGGCAAGTGTGGATAAATCTTCGCAAGAGGATGACGACATGGATATTCGCCGCACCGTTGCCTTGTGGAACGTCTTCAACGGCAAAAAACTTCGCACCTTTATTGGCAACTCACCTCGCGTTTTGTGCTTTGCTTTTTCTCCCGATGGTACAAAACTCACCACCGGCGGTGCTGACCGCGCTATGCGTACCTACGATGTAGCCACAGGGCGCGATGCAAGCGAATTTAACGGCTACCGAAAAGTTATTAAAGCCGTTGCCTTCGATAAATCCGGCAATCACCTCGCAACAGCACATTCCGACAAAGATGGTAATAATATTCGCCTCTGGGATTTAGAAAAAGGCAATGACCCTGCCGACCTTAAAGCGCCCCTCATTCAGGTCGCAAGCCTTTCCTACACTGCCGATGGCAAAACACTGGCAGCCGGAGGAACATCGCTGGATAACAAAAGCATTGCAATATGGAGCGTGGAAACAGGAAAAATCGTGAAAACGATTACCACCGATGACAGTCCAATTCAAGCCGTTGCTATATCGCCGGACGGCAGCCTTGTGGTGAGTGGCGCGATTGATTCCGTCGTAAGCCTCTGGAATGTGGCAACAGGCAAGTTGGATAAAAAACTGCGCGGACACAAAAAAAGCGTCTATTCCGTGCAGTTTAGCGCCGACGGAAAGACCGTTGCAACCGCCTCTTCCGACCGCAGTATCCGCCTTTGGGATGTGGCAAGCGGCAAAGAACTCAAGGTACTTCTCGGACACAGCGAACTTATCAATAGCGTTGCTTTTTCTGCTAACGGTAAGATGCTTGTTTCGGGAAGCGCCGACCGCACCGCAAAAATCTGGGATATTGCTTCGGGACAAGCCACCAAGACCTTCACCGGACACAAAGGCGAAGTGATGGCAGTTGCCATTAGTAACGACGGGAAATACGTTTCCAGTGGCGCAACCGATGATGATGTTAAGGTTTGGGATGCCGCAAGCGGTAAAGAACTCAAAACACTTAAAGGTCATGCAAACTGGGTGTTGGCGCTCGGTTTTCACCCAAATAATCGCACCTTAGCCAGCGCCAGTGCTGATGCCAAGGTCATCGTCTGGGATGCTGTCGAAGGTAAGGAAAACGCCACCTTGGTTGGTTTGGACAGAGGCGACTGGGTTGTTGTCACACCCGACGGACAGTTCGACGGCTCGGAAGACGGTACAAAGCTACTTCATTGGGTCGTCGATGGTCAGCCCGTTCAACTGGATGCATTCTTTGAGCGCTTTTATTCACCAAAACTGCTTTCGCGTATTTTCCCTGCATCTCCGGCAGCACTGGCTTTGAAGGCGCAGCAAGACAAAGCCGCAAAAGAAGCCGCTGCACAAGCCAAACGCAATGCCGAAGCAGAAGCCAAACGCGAAGCTGCTGAACTTGCTAAACAACAACTTGCTCTCAAAACGCAGCAAGAAACCGAAGCGAAAGCTCGCATAGAAGCGGAAGCGAAAGCAAAACGCGAAGCTGACGAACTTGCCAAACAACAAGCCGGTCTCAAAGCAAAGCAAGAGGCAGAGGCAAAAGCCCGCGCAGAAGCCGAAGTAAAAGCTAAACGTGAAGCCGACGAACTTGCCAAACAGCAAGCTGCCGCAAAAGAAAAAGCAGCGCAAGAAGCACTTGCCAAGCAACAGGCTGAATTGAAAGCAAAGCAGCAAGCCGAGTCGCAAGCCCGCGCCCAAGCGGAACTCAAAGCAAAACAAGAAGCCGAGACGCTTGCCAAGCAACAAGCCGAATTGAAAGCAAAACAAGAAGCCGAAGCAAAAGCACGTTTGGCAGTCGAGGCGAAGGCGAAGCAAGAAGCTGAAGCACTTGCGCTTCGTCAGGCAGAAGTCAAGAAACAGCAAGAAGAAGCCGCAGCAAAAGCCGCTGCAGCCGTTGAAGTCTCGAACCCCGTTGCCGGCGTACAGACTGCACCCGATATTTCGCGTGATTTCAAATTGCCACCATTGGTGGAAATCTTAGCGCCACGTGCGGGCGATACGCTTGCTGCGCCGCGAGTAAATATCACGGTTGGTATAAAAGACAGAGGATCCCAAATTGCCGAGATTCGTATTTTCCAAAATGGAAAACTGCTCTTCCCCGAAGAGTTTAAGAATTTACCATCAGCACAAGGGTTCACGATTTTACGGGATTACACCATTCAACTTTTGCCCGGTAAAAACGATTTGAAAGTTGTGGCAATCAACACCGACAAAACAGAATCGAATGCCGCAGAAGCAAGCGTAACGTGTAATATTCCTGTTCAGACCACAAATCTTCATGTCTTTGCTATTGGGGTGAATGATTATCTAAATAAAGAATATAATCTTCCCTATGCTCGCCCTGACGCACAGGATGTTCTGAAAACAATCGTCGCAAATGCTGCGCAAGGCGGTTACGACAAAGTATTCAAGTACGAACTCTATGACGCGGAAGCGAAAAAAGAGAAAGTACAAGAAATCTTCAAAAAAATCACCGAGACCGCACAGCGTCAAGATGTTTTCGTCTTTTTCTATGCCGGACACGGTAAAGTCGTCACGGCGGATGAGCAATCAACATTCTTCCTTGTCATGCAAGATGTGAAAAATGAGCAGGAATTGGAAGGTCGGGGTTTATCGGCAAAGGAACTCAGCACCTTGCTCACGAATGTTCCGGCAGCGCGGCAGCTGGTCTTGTTCGATGCGTGTCAGTCCGGTGCAGCGTTGGATGATTTCATGCAATCGAAATCCGTGAAAGGCGTAGCCCGTAAAACCGGCAGTGCCGTGATTGCATCGGCTTCCTCCGACCAAGCGGCAAATCAGGTAACATCCATCCAGCACGGCGTATTTTCCTACACGCTGCTCAAAGCACTTGGCGGCGAAGTCAAAAATGACAAAGGCAAAGTCACCGTCAACGCCCTGAAAAACTACGTCGAGGAGCAGGTTCCCGAACTGACCAAGCAGTTGCTCAAAGGCAAAGAGCAGACACCATTCGGACAGCTTTCTGGTAAAGATTTCGAGGTTGTTTCGATAACGAAAAAGAACTGATTCGAGGCATTCTCAATAAAACAAAACCCGCAAGGTTCTTAGCGACCTTGCGGGTTTGTTGTTTTTTGGGCGAAATGGTCAGGGACTCGAAACAGTAGATTTTCATCGCAGACGAAAGACAATCGGAATACTCACCCAACAATCAATGGGCTGATTATTTTGAATCGCGGGCGTAAATATTGATTTCATCACCGCTTTCACAGCGGCTTCATTCAGCAAATCCGAGTCGCTGGATTCAATGAGGGATTTTTTCGGCACACCATTTTTTCCGACTAAAACACGAATATTGACCTTGCCTTCGATCCCCGCACGCTTGGCAATATCAGGGTAAACAACCCTTTTTTGCAAATCTCGAATATCAATATACGGCTCTTTTTCGACAGGGATGAAATCGTACGCATTTGGCTCGTCTTCCCGCACTTCCGTATCCACATCCGAAGCCAACCCTAAAAAGCCTTGGTCATTGCCGTCGCCGCCCGTTGTGCCTGCGCGGGAGATTTCATCGACATTGGCAAAATCCTTCACGTCCGGCGCAATGAGCGCATCCGGCACTGGTACGGGCGTTCCGGCGCGGGCAAGTGGCGCATTGGAAGCCAATGGCGGTGGAGGCGGCGCAATTTCGTTCTGCACAGACGGGGGAGGCAAATTTGTCAGTTTCATTGCGTTAATGCGCGGGCTTTTTCCAAGATTCGCAGCGTTCACAACCAGAAAAAGAGAATATGCGCCAATACAGAACGAAAGAAGCAGCGAAGCACCGATAAAACCTCGCTCAGTCGCAATCGGAATAACACGCTTTAATTCCGAAGCACGGATAAGTGGTCTATTTGCCGTCGGAAGGGAGGGCGTTGGGCGAATATTCTTGGGAATGGCAATAGAGCGAGGAGTATCGGGGTTTTCCTGGCGGAGTTCAGCGTCAACAAGACTCCACTGCTTGTGGTAAAAATTATCATGGGCGACGAGTGCTTGCGGGGGCTTCGTGATAAATCGTCGTAAATCCTCAAGCGCAAGCAATTCATCAAGTGCTGATGGGAAGCGGCGCAAAAGTGTGTCCAATTCCCGCCGCTCTTCGCCGGAAATTTCATCATAGACAGCGCTTATCATCAAGTGTTCAAGACGCTCTCGGTCGTTTGGTGGCGTATTAGCTTGCATGGCGTGTTATTTTGTTAGCGTTGAATGTTCATAGACCGACTTCAGCAAGGTTTGCAGTTTTTTCATCGCCCGAAAATGCAGTGTTTTCACCGTTCCTTCGCTCACACCAAGTTCGGCAGCGATTTCTTTGAAGGGCATATCTTGAAAATGTCTCGCCCGAAAGACGTTTGCTTCTGATGGAGTCAGGCGTTGCAGGGCATTTTCGATGTGCATTTGCATATCGTCCGCCTCCGCAAGCGCTCCCGGATTGGCATTGTGGGCATCATCGACAACAAATAATTCTTGTACACCGCTCTCCGTCTGGCTTACAGAAAAATATTGGTTCAGGCTTTCTCGGCAAAGTTCTCGCTGTGTGCGCTCTGCGGGCATTTTCCGCATATCCAGCCACGCCCTGAGCGCCACACGTTTCAACCACGCTCCAAACGATGATTCGCCCCGAAATGAACACACGCTCCGCAAGAGTTTCAGCCAAATTTCTTGCGAAAGGTCTTCTGCCGACGCGTGGTTTGGAGCGACACGCGCCGCCGAAGCAAACACAAGGCGTTTACACGCATCGTACAATGCGCGAAACGCCTCGTGCCGCTCCTGCGCTTCGCTCTGGCAATAGCGCCGAATGAGGTCGGAAATATGCTGTTCGGTAAAAATCATCGGGTGAAAATTTAACGTAAACGGTAAATAATGGGAACACTCACCCAGCAATCAATGGGTTGATTATTTTGAATTGCGGGCGTAAATACCGATTTCATCACGGCTTTGATGGCAGATTCATTGAGCAAATCGGAGTCGCTGGATTCGATAATCCATTTTTTCGGCACACCATTTTTCCCGACCAAAACACGAATATTCACTTTGCCTTCAACGCCCACACGCTTGGCAAGATCGGGATAAACAACGTACTTCTGTAATTCTTTTATGTCAATATACGGCTCTTTTTCAACAGGAATGAAGATCCATGCGCCTGGCTCTTCCTCACGAACTTCGGTGGTAGTGTCCGTTGCAAGCGGTATAACACCTTCATCCATGCCATTACCGCCATTCAGCGTCACACGAGAAATTTCATCAACATTGGCAAAATCTTGTACGTCGGGCTGAAGAGCTTCATCCGGCACAGCAACAGGCGTTCCGGCACGAGCAAGCGGAGCGTTAGGCAAGGTGAGTTGTGGCGGCGGAATAGCTTCGGAGGGCGGTGTGGGCGGCAACGTCATAATGTTCATTTTGGCAATGACGGGTGCAGAGCGAGTATTGATGCGGTTTGCCAGCGCCAATGCTCCATAGCCCAGAAACATCAATGCCAATACGGATAATGAGCCAACAAAGCCGCGCAGAGTCGAGGTGCGGATGTACGATTTGAGTTCCGATGCGCCATAGAGCGCTTGTGCGCTGGTCTGCGGGCGCAAGGCGAAGAAAGGGGATGGTGTCATCATCGTCTCCAAGAAAAGAGGTGGAAGGGTGCATCTTGCCAGAGCGCATAGATGCCTTTTCTTATCAAGACGACGATTTTTTGAGAAAGGTTGACAAACGGTAGTGATTTGAGAAAATTTGCCGTTATTGGGGGACAGATAAGAGGTGCGGAAACGCGGCTGTGCTTTTACGCACGTAAGCGGTAGATGCTCATTCCCATTGCTATCAGACTCCCAACGAATTTACTCTCAATTACTATCGACTTTTTACGACAACCTTGACCCTAATTTCCGAAATTTCTGTCCAATATTTAGGAACGGGGCAAACCATTTCACCGCACCAACAACGCACTCATATCCGCCAAAAGCGCATCACACAATGCACTCGCGGCTTCGCTCATTGCTGGTGCAATACTTGTCGAAGCATCATTCCCACGCCGAACGCTTTGCAAATAGACTTTTTGCAGAAGAACATTAATCCTGCCAAGCGAATCTATGCGCTGCACCGCGCAATGAATCCGCAGACTCACCACATTCCCTTCTTGCGCTGTTCCACGCGATAAAAACTCGGTAATACGCCCTTCCAACTGCAATGCCGGAACAACCGACGATGCCGGAGTAAAGACACCACCAGCGAAAAAACCACTTTGTTGCAAACGATTGGCGATGTGTGCCGTAACCAATTCTTGTGGTTCGCTCGTCCAACGGTGGTAGTGGAGCGGCTGTGCTTCGGTTGTGTTTGCCATGACAATCATGCGGTCGGTGTCGAACTCGCTATCAATCGTGAATGGCTTCACGAGCAAGCCTTCGGGCGTAGATTTGGCAGCCTTTTGAACGGGTTTGTCCTCCAAACGGTAATAGGTCGTTTTGGGATATTCCGATTTGAAGGAAATGCAGGAAGAAAGCACCAACATTGGCAGAACACCAATGATAACGACAAGCGAGTGCAGAAGCCGCATTGAGGATAACCGTTGAACGTGGAATGGTATCATACTATTGAGAAAAGTGTTCTATTTTTCCTTCGGTGGCGGCTCGGCGAAGAGCAGTTGAGAAGGGTTATCATTGACCATACGCAAGGATTTTCGCAGGTCGCGGTTCGTTGCTTTGAGTTCTTGGATGAGAATAGAAAGATTGCTAACCGAATTATCGGCTCTGCGGGTGAGCGTAACGACGGAGTTTTGTATGCCAATCATCGTTGAATCGTAGCGACTCACCACCTTTTCCGTTTGCCTCGTCAATTCCATTTCATCAATTTCTTTATCAACACGGGCAGTGACTTTTTCCAGTTGTTCTGCGGTGCGGAGCAGGGTTTCGCTCATCAAAACAAGATTTTTACTTGTTTCTTGTGCGTCGTTCATCACATTGCCGGCTTTATTGACAATTTTTGCTGTGTCGAATGCGCCAACAAGCCTACCTACGCCTTTTGCAGAGAGGTTGACGTTATGCAGAATTTCCGCAATTTCGGGATTGTCCATCACCTCCGCAATAGACCGCAATGCCCGCACGGATTCCTTAGAAATGCCACGTGTGTCAATCGCTAGAACATTATTCAGCGCTTCATTCAGACTGACGCGCAGTTCCTCAATCGAGGACGGAGCCGAAGGAATAACGGGATGGTCGGGCTTAAAGGGTAATTCTGGATGAATCCTGAGCAAAACTCTATCGGCGGGATAAAATAGTAGCAGATACCGCGAACCCGCAATACTCGCCATCTCAATCCGCAGCCGCATACTATCGTTAATCGCAACATTTTTGTTAATCCGCACCGATACTTCAATCAATTTACCATCGTCCGCAAGGCGTAAACGCTGGATATTGCCCACTGGAACGCCTTGATATTTCACCGGCTGCCCGGCTTCTAAGCCTTGTACGGAGGTGTCGAAATAGGTATTAAATTCGTTGTATTCTTGAAAAAATTTCGCCGCACCAAGCCAGAGCGTCAGCACAACAAGCGTTGCCAAGCCAACCAACACAAATGCGCCAATCATAAAAGGGCTGCTTACACGGCGTGTAGGGATGCTCATAAAATAGAGAATGTTGAGTTCTGAATGTTGAGTTTTACGTGAGAAAAGGTGTCACCTAAACATACTAACAAAGGGTGAAACTTGCATACGCAGCACCCGCCCGACGGCAGCGTTCTTGCGGACTTCAGCCGCCGGACGGGAAGAGTTCTTCGACCCTCTTTAATATAGTTGAGTTTTCGTCACACGGTCATTCTGCAATTCGGTGAAAAAAATTGTACACTCGTTTATCTTCAGTGTGCGCCTTCACTTCCGACAATGTTCCGCGAGCAATAATGCCCCGTGCAGACTTGTCCAGCATAATCACTTCATCGGCGATGGCATCAATGCTCTGCAATTCGTGGGTAACGACAATCATCGTCGTTCCAAGCGCTTTATTGAGTTCACGGATAAGGTTGTCCAGCGCAGCCGAACTGATGGGGTCTAATCCGGCAGACGGTTCGTCGAAAAAGAGAATTTCAGGGTCGAGTGCCATTGCGCGAGCGATTCCGGCGCGTTTTTTCATACCACCCGAAATTTCTGCGGGCAAAAAAGCATCAAATGATTGTAACCCGACAGACGCTAATTTTATTGCCACAATTTCGGAAATACGCTCTTCGTTGAGGTTTGTTGCCTCTTGAATCGGCAGAGCAATGTTCTCGGCAAGTGTCATCGAAGCAAACAGCCCGCCTGACTGAAATAAAATACCAAATTTTCGCAATATTGCGCGTCGTGCCTCATGGACGCTGCCAATAAATTCCGCCTCGTCATAGCTGATGCTGCCTTGTGCGGGCGTTACCAAGCCCGTCAACGTGCGCAAAAGCGTACTTTTCCCGCACCCGCTTCCGCCCAAAATGACGAAAACCTTTCCACGCGGCACATCAAACGACACGTTTTCAAATATCGTGCGTTCGCCGAAGCGGACGGTCAGGTCGCGGACGCGAATAATCGCATCAGATATAGTGTTTGTGTGCATTATACAGCAAGAATTATTCCTCAATCATTACCCGAATATACGCATCGGCGAGGGGAAAAGCATGATTTTTTTTGTTCGCGCTCTCGGCATACTCCTCGGCAGAATGGCGCGTGGGGTGCAAAAGAACGTGATAAGCAGGAATGTTGAGTTTTTCGGCAACCGTCCGCACCAAGCGTTGAAGCGATTCCAGCGCTAGTTCATCGGCATCGCCCGCCACATCTGCATAAACGGTCGCATTTTTTATGGTACTTTTCGCAAGCGTTTTTTGTCGCAAAAAATCTTTGGCAAAATGCTCCAAAAGCATTGTTGAACGCGGGCTGAAAGCGTATTCTGCGCTTGATTTTTCATTATCGGGTTTGAGTTGTAGATGCACCAGTGTCCACCGGGCAGCTTGTCGCGTATTGGTCTTGAAAATCTGTGTTTCGTTGATTGGTGGCTTCTGCTCAGAGTGCGCAACGGTAATCCGCACGGTATCACTGCTGAGGTCTTGCGCTTCGTTGTCCGTCACCTTAAGCCATGCAAGCAAGGTATCGCCCCGCCTTGTCGGTGTAGTGCGAAATTGCGAGGTATGGTGCGGGGTTGAGTCGTCGAGGATTTCACCAAAATGACGCAGCGTTTCGGGAAAAAGCAACGCCTGTGCATCCCAATCGAAGGGCTTTCTGCCACGATACGGAATCTCTATCAAGGGCGCATTTTGAGAGGCTTCGGAGGCAATCGTTATATGCTGCCGCGCCAAGCCAACTTCCGTCGAAACATTGGATGCAAAGCGAATAAGCGGCAATCGCACGGACGAAAGGGTATCGAACGCTTCCGATGGCGTAAATACGTCGTTCTGTGCGCCTGATGAATGAGGCTTTTCGGGCGATGCCCAAAGCGACCGCACAATCGTTGGCTTTTCGACGAGCCTTGATGCTTCCTTGCTTTCTGCCGTGCGGGGAGCGCCAAGTGCAGGAATAAATCGCACATCTATCGTTGCCACAAGAAATGGTTTCGGCTTGGGAACATCATGTTGGTAAGACTCCATAATGCTCATTTGCTGCCCATTGGGAGCGGTAACGATTTGTGAGCTTGTGCGGGTTAGTCGCACACTGTCTCGGCTATTCCATGCGATAAATCGTGTTGTGGTATCGCGCTGAAAAACCGTATCAATGCGGATTGTGGGCAGAGTGATAGCGATTGCAGTATCGGTAGTGTTAAGCGGCTGTACCATCGATGCGGTTGGTGCTGTGGATTGGTGCGGCAAGGTTTGAAGAGCTGTGCGCGGTATCGTTACGGCGGTATCGACGGAAGGAGTGTTTTTCGATGACGGTGCGTCAGGAAACGATAAAATCACGCCCAAATTCAAACGTACTGACGGCAGATTCCATGCGGTGCGATTTGGCGCAAGTCCGCGAAACGTTTGAAAAAGCGGCTGCACCTGCAATTCTGGCATAAAACGTACTCGCCCCAGCGACAAGGCTGCTCCCACCGACACCACCGGCGACCACGAGAAGCCAACACGCGCCGTTGTGTCCGGCAAGACCGCTTCGAGGCTTTGAGCGCCATTAGTAACAAATGTTGCGCTTGGTGGTGCTACAAGGTCAAATCTTGCCCGCAGCGAACTTCGGACGGGAACGTCTATTTTCAGCCCGGCACTAACGAAAAAAATATCGCCAAAAAACAACCGCACAAGCGGTGTGAAGGAAAGCATCTGGACATCAGAAAAGAGCGTCGTTTGCAAAGGAAATCGCGTCGGTGTGGGAATCGCTGAAAGGGGATTATTCACGCCGATAAGCGTGGAGCCTTCGCCTCTGGTGGTTGCGGAGAACTGGGCGTACTGCCCCCTCAAGCCAATTTCCCATCGGGAATTGAGGCGATAAAGCGCCTCAATTCCGCCCTCAAGCCCTGTGCCGTTATGCGTGTCTAGCAATGCCGGAAACGGCTCAACACCTTGCAGTGCTGCCAAGCCACCTGCCGGAAACTGCCGCGAAATCCCGCCACTCAGCCCCAGATGAAACGGAAGAGTTTGCCCTTGTGCGGAAACGTGCGAGGTCATCATACCGCAAAGCAGCACAAAACCTTGCACGAGCAATAGCGAGATAGAGCAAGAAGCGTGGCGAATACTCATAACGGCGTGTTCCATGCTCACTCAACCATAATCATTCGTGTTATTGAGAATGAGCCATAGGTGAAACGAACAAAATACGTCCCACGCGGCAAGCGAGCTAATGGAAGAGGTAATGAAAGCGTATTGCGTCCCATGAAATTGATAGGGATTGTTACGACATCACGTCCCGTAATCCCGTACAGAACAAGCGCCGGATTGCCCAATGCGGGCTGCAATGGAAGTGTGCCGATTCCTAGTTCAATTCTACTGGAATTTTGGATGGGATTGGGCGCAATCGTCATGGAAAGCTGATTGGCGTTGGCGTTCACGGTAAGCAAAAGATTATTCCACCGCGCATCTTCGACCGTGAGTAAGCCGCTTATGACCGATGCAATTGGAATTGGAAATGCTTCCATTCCAACGGGTTTAACACGAAACGTATAATTGAAGAGCGCCGAGCGGTCAATCGAAAGTTCCGTGATTTCGACATCGCCCAGACAAACCAGCATGGGAATTTCGATGATGAGGTCGTTGTCGCGTAATTGACGGTTATTCATCGGAACCGTCAAATTCATTTCCACGAGGTTATTTGCCGCAAAAAGTGTATCGTAAAAACGTGGACGCGAGGACGATAGAGGAATAAGCACGGTAGGATTGAAGCGAAAGCTAAAGGAAAAATTTTCCATCATCATTCGTTGCGCCGAAGCGCTGAGATTGCGGACGCGAATGGGAATTGTAATCGTATCGCCGACCCTTGCCCTCAAATTGCTTGGAATAAATACTTCCATTCTGAAATCAAGCGGCTGTGCGGCAAGCGGCACGGACAGCAACATTGCTGCCAGCGCACACACGATTGAGAATACAGCGCTCTTCTTCATATTATTTCCCCGAAATGCCAAGTTCTTGTACATAGTGTTCATCACCGTTAGCATTCAATTTCCAATACGGAAGGCGCATGGATTCTTGCAATTCAGCTTTTTCGATGACCTTGCCGCCTTCGGTGAATTGGAACGAGAGAATGCGGCGCGGATACTGCTTTTCAACCGTGAAAAGCCATACGAAATTTTTGCCTGCGAGCGTCCATTCCGTGACCGCCGCGTCTTGCCCACGAAAGCGCAACGTTGCGTCTTTTTTTGCAATGGACACTTCCTGCGGAGCGAGTGCTTTGTGGCTAATCCGGGCGTGTTCGAGCGTGTGATAGAACGAGTACGTTCCCGCCGCAAGTGGCTTCAGGAGTTCGCGCACGGCGATAAACGCATCATCAGCAAACAGCGTATTATCATCGGCTTGCAGCGACTCGGTTTTGTCGCCTTCCGATTCAAAATAGCTATTGGCAGCCGAGCGCATGGATTTATCGGGCTGCCGATTGAGTTGATGAAATACCATCCCGCACCATTCTTGTCCTGAAAAGGTGATTTTCAAGGGCGCGGTGGGATTGTAGGCGGTATTTTGCACAATAGCGGGCTGGGTTGGTGTAAAAACCGAAGTCATCAGCGAATACGTGTAAATGCCTGTTTGGAAGCGCTTGGTGTGGTTCAACTTCAAAACGCTGGTGTATATTCGATTGCTATCAGGAGCATCCGCTTTGACCTGCTTTTCCGCATTAAACGGTTCGGTGACGAAGATGAGAACACTCGTGCAGGGACGGATTTCGTTGTAGCGAAGTTGTACGCCCTTGTAGGCGCTTATTTCCGCTTTGCCGTCGTTCCAATATTGCCCAAATTCTGCCGGAATCGGTATGGAAGCGGCTTGTTGTTGGGTGCCGGGTAGTTGCGCTTGCGAATGTTTTGTCCCGCAGGAAACGCTAACCATCGGAAGAAAGAGAAACAATGAGACTTTGAGAAAATTGCACATAGTCTGAGAGCGAAATGAGTGGGGTAATTCTTACAATTCTCGTCGCAAGCGTGCTGGCGGTATGCCGGCTAAATCACGATATTTTGCCACGGTGCGCCGCGCAATCGTGAAGCCGATTTTTGCCAATTCTTGAACAAGTTTGTCATCGCTGAGAGGCTTGTCTTTGGGTTCGGCAGCGATAAGGTCTTTGAGTTTGTCTTTGATAACACGGGTAGAAATTTCGTTCTCGCCGTCGCCACCATTACGATCATCGTCATCATTACCACTTTCCACAGGCGATACGCCTAGCGAACCGCCTACAACGGGATCTTTCGGCATTGGCAGACCTTCGCTGAAGAAATACCGTAACTCATACACACCGTAGTCTGTTTGGGCATACTTGTTATTGACAACGCGGCAAACGGTGGAAATATCAACACCCGTATCTTCGGCAATATCCTTGTAAATAAGCGGTCGGACGTAGTTTTTCCCTCGTAGAAAAAACTCGCGCTGATGATACACGATTGCCGTCATTACCCGAATCATCGTGTGGCGGCGCTGCTTGAGGGCGAGAATGAGGAATTTTGCATCGTCATATTTTTGTTTGAGAAACTTCCGCGTGTCTTTGTTCATGCGCTGGCTTTTCATGCCGCGTTGGGTGAACTCGCGTACTTGATTTTTCATCTGCTCATACATTTTGTTCACGCGCACCGTCGGGACGCGGGTGTCATTGAGTTGAATGAAAAAATCATTTTTTTCTTCATCAAAGCTAATGAGAAAATCCGGTATGATGGAACTCGTTGCACCGCCTGTTTCCAAGCCACCCGGCTTCGGATTGAGCGACCGAATCGCTTTGATCGCCTCGCGTAAATACACATCGCTGACCTTGAGTTCACGCATAATCACTTCGTAGTGCTTCATGCGAAATGCCTCGAAAGATTTTTCCAGCACAAGTTTTGCCAGTTGCTGTGCGGCATTGCGCTTGGGCAGCGCGTCAAGCTGTGCCAACAAACACTCGCGTAAATCCCTGGAACCAATACCTGGCGGATCAAGGGTTTGAATTTCAAATAAAATCTCTTCGACCATGTCCACGTTGACGTGCTGCAAGAGCTTTGCAGGATTGGCAAGCGCATGAGCGGATGCTTTGGCGGCTTTTCTTTTGACAAGCGAAAGGTCGCGGCTTTCAAAATCATCGGGATCAAAATCGCCATCGTCGTCGTCACGATAATCATCCAGAAAATCGCGGCGATGGTGATAGCCGTTGGTATTTGGCGTAGCGGTGAGCGCCTCTTTTTTACGAACTTCGTTCAGGGCATCAATTTTCTCATTAACCGACATAACAATTTCCGCAAGGTCGCGGTAGAGGTAGCCAGACGGCTCAATACTTCCCAAGATTTCTTCACTGATCACCAGCTCTTCCTCGGTGAGATTGAGCATTTTCAACTGGTCTTCGAGTTCGTCAAGCACTGAGCGGCTTTCCGGCATGGGAAAGCCTTCGCTATCTTCGTCATCACTGTTGTATTTGGCAGGATTTCCTTCGTCCTCAATAAAATCTACCCATGTCTGCTCTTCATCATTGACACCATTTTCGCGGTCGAACGCCTCAAAATTGTCGTCGGCACTTGCTGTGAGGTCATTGTTCAAATCATTCTCGCGGTCGTCTTTGTCGTCGGCTTCATTCGGCGCATCTTCGGGAATGGTTTCGACCGATGTTAATTCCGTATCATCACCAAATTCATTTTCCAAACTTCCTTCTTCGAGCATGGGGTTCATTTCCAGCTCTTGCGAAATATGCTGCTCAAGCTGCAAGCCCGTGAGTTGCAGAAGTTTGAGATATTGAACTTGTTGCGGGGTGAGCTTCTGCTCTAAGCCCAGTTCCAGTCCTAATCCGAGACCAATCATAATTGTTGACGCTTTCGTAAAATGCTGCTTGAAATCAAGCGGAAATGATGATAGGGTCGTGTTTGGGGTATGACGGCGTGAATATGGAACAGAATTTGCATAGACACGCCGTTCTGAAGCCCAAAATGCGAAAAAAGCACAAAAAAGCCAAGTAAAAATCGTTATCAATGTAGAATTGGAACGACTTTTGCTTGGCGATTTGGTTTTGCTATAAAGGCAAACGAGGATTATTCTGGCTTCTTGCCGCCCGTAACTCCTCGTTCTATCATCACTTCATACGGAAGTTTATCGGAATACTAATCCAGCAATCAAGCGGGGTATTGCCTTGAATCGCTGGCGTAAAGCGCGACGACATGACGGCATCAGCCGCCGCCTTATTGAGTAAATCAGAATCCGTTGCTTCAATGATATATTTTTTCGGATTGCCCTTTTTGTCAATCAAAACACGAATATTGACCGTGCCTTCAATTCCAGCGCGGCGGGCAATATCGGGATAAACGATGCGTTTTTGTAATTCCGCAATATCAATATAGGGTTCCTTATCCACCGCCATAAATTCGTACGCATTCGGCTCTTCTTCGCGTACTTCCTCGCTAATTTCGCTTGCCAAGCCCAAATATCCTGTGTCTTCACCACTACCGCCGACAGCGCTTGCCCGCGAGATTTCATCAACATTGGCAAAATCTTTAATATCAGGCGCAATCAGCGCATCTGGCACGGGAACAGGCGTTCCGGCACGTGCCGCCGGACCAGGCGCAGTCGTGGGTGGCGGCGGAGCGGCTTCTGCTTGTGCGGGTGGCGGTGGCAACTGCGTGAGTTTCATCTTATTGATGCTTGGTCCTTTGCTGCTGGAAAGCGATGCGGAAGCTAAAAAGCCGGCATAGCCGCCCAAAAGCAAGGAAGCGCTCACGATTGCTGCCGTAAAGCCACGAAAGGTTGCTTGGGGAATATAATGTTTAAGTTCCGTTGCTCCATATTTTGCCGCTCCCGTTGCTTGGCGAGCATTGCCGTTATGTGCTGTTGCGGCATTGTGGATTTCAGGAATTTCGATATCGGAAAGCATGAGTATAGTCCAGAAAGTGAAACAGAGTAGCGACGGACAAACAATGTCCTATCGGCTTGCGTACGTTTTTCTACGCAAAGTTCGCACTCTTGTTGCAGACGGCGGCATTACCTTTTCATAACGTTGACACGTCAACCATTGAAAAGCATGACTTAGACTGGAGTTGAGGGCAAAACAAAAGCGTGCGATTGCCTAAGAAAAGCAACCACACGCTTGGAAAAACATTCGGCTGGAAAACGACGACAAGACACTCTCAGAAAGCAGAACATGAGGGTAAAACCACAATGGATGCACCGAATATCTACACCTGAATCAGGTACGTCGAATGTTCAGCATTGCGACACGAGAACTCTTAGAAGCGTTCGCGCTGACCGCCACCTTCGCGGGAACGGAAGCCACCGCCACGGGAACCTCCACCGCCGCCGCCATTACCACGAGGGCGGAACTCACGGCGCGGACGCTCTTCGCGAGGACGAGCTTCGTTGACCACTAATTCACGTCCATTATACTGCATACCGTTGAGCGCATCGGTCGCAGCTTTCGCCTCGGCTTCGTCGTTCATTTCCACAAAGCCGAAGCCACGGGATTGACCGGTAAATTTGTCCATCGCAACGGATGATGAGTCAACCGTGCCATATGCTTCAAACAAGGTACGGAGTTGGTCTGTACCAACGGAGTATGGCAAGTTGCCAACGTAGATATTCATACAAAAAACCTCAAGGAGCGTAGAAAATCAAGAAAAATCTCACAAAGAACTTCCAAACTATAAACTAATGAAGTTTTTGTCGCAACTTTTGCCACGCTAAAACCAAAAGCCACAATGCAAATTACGATTTATTCAGTGCTTTACAAGGGTATTTTGCCAAGACAACAATTATTTTTTCACCTCTACGTCACCTGCCAATGCTTCGGCGTGAAACTTTTTTCCCATCATTGCCGTACAGCACAAAAAAGAAATTTTTCTACTTCTACCATTTGTTTTGTTTGAGGTGTTACCATGATACGCAAAATACTATTCGCAGGGCTGTTCATTTCGGGGGTGATTTTGTTTGCTTTCAAAAATAATCACGATGGCTGGTGGGGCTGGGGCAAAAAAGGAAGCGGCGTAGAGCGCACCGAAATACGCGAAGCCTCGAAATTTATCGGCATTGATGTCGGCGGAGCGTTTGATGTCGAGGTTGTTTGCGGAAAAGAACCCTCAATCGAAATTACTGCCGACGATAATCTTTTGGAAGATATTACTACCACTGTTCGCGGCAACACACTCTACATCGAAACCAAACAAAATATTTCACCGAAAACGAAGTTGCGTCTTCGCATCGCCACCCAAAACCTTGAAGACGTTCAAAGTTCCGGCGCAAGCGATTTGATTATCAAAGGCGTAAATAACGACAAATTGAGCATCAGCACAAGCGGAGCAGGCTCGGTGAAGGCTTCGGTCAAAACCGGAAAACTCAGCGTGGAAACAAGCGGCGCTGGCAATGTTGATATTAGCGGAAGCGCAAACACGCTCGACGTGGAAACAAGCGGTGCTGCCGAAATCAAAGCCCGCGACCTTCAGGTCAAAAACGCCCGTATTGAGGTTTCCGGTGCAGGTGATGTCGAAGTGCGCGTGAGCGAAGAATTGAACGTCTCCGTCTCCGGTGCTGGTGATATTCGCTATTACGGCAATCCTAAAACGGTTTCTAAAGAAGTTTCCGGTGCTGGCAGCGTCAGCAAAAAAGGTGACTAACTCTTGCTTTGAGAAAATCGCACTCCTTCCAGCACACGAAAGGCTGCACCAATGCTTATTTGCACGGGTGCAGCCTTTTGTGTATCGTTACTGAGCCTAATGCTTGCCAAAGAGAAATAAAGGAGGAGAATACTACATTGTCCGATTTCTTTTTCGGATAGCCTCGGAAACGATGCAAAAAATGATGTGCCTCATCACACAACCAGAATTAGGCGTAATGCACCACAGATTCCTCTTCACACCCTGCCAAGTCAAGAATCAGGGACATCCGTCTAGCCAACAATCAAGATTTTACCACCTCGCCCGGGTTGTTCTGCATGGACAACCGCTTTTGTAAAATCTTCTAAGGCGTATTGCGCATCAACTGTAACGTTCAGTTTTCCACTGGCAAAGAGTTTAATGAGTGTTGAAGCGGCTTTCTGTTGCGTGGCAGCATCGGTGGTTTTCATCCATTCGGTGAGCCAGAAACCACGCAGGGTCAGTTGCTTGAAGATAAGAATAGCGCTATTGACGGGGATATTTTCCAAACTGAGCATTCCATAAACCAGCATTGTTCCACCCCGCGTGAGACTTTCCAGCGCTTCAGCACCCGCTTTCCCACCGATTGCCTCCAATACCGCATTCGCGCCGCGCCCCGTGAGTTCTTTCACACGCTGTTGTAAATGCTCTTTTGCCGTATTCACCACTGCCGATGCACCGAGTTTGAGCAGGTGTTCCGTGAAATCATCACGCCGCACCGTGCATAAAACCTTGATTCCCTGCTCTGCGGCAAGTTGCACAACCAATTGACTAAAAGTCGAAGCGCCCGCCGTGAGTAAAAGCCAATCGCCCGCTTGCAAGCGACATTCGTGCAGCATCGCCCACGCCGTAAGCGGATTGACAAACATTTGCGCCCCGATTTCATCGCTCACTGCATCTGGCAAGGGAATGACTGTTGCTGCCTGAACGCAGACGTACTCTTGCCAAGCGCCCTGCAAGGCGGTGAGCGCAATACGTGTTCCGGCAGGAAGTCTCGTTGCGTCAACACCCGCGCCGTGTGCTTCAACAATACCCATTGCCTCGAACCCCGCACCACAAGGTGGCTTGGGGCGAATACCGTAGCCACCGCGAATAAAGGCGAGGTCAGAAGGGTTGATGGAACGGGCTTTGACGCGCACAAGGACTTCTCCTGTGGCGGGCGTGGGTTGGGGAATATCACGGAGGATCAGTACCTCTGCTGGTTCACCGATGGTATCGAATTGTACAGCTTTCATGCACGATAGGGGAAATAAGTGTGGAAGGGGTGAAGGGCGCAAATGCGATACCTTCGGGACTTTATCGCTCCGGCACGGAAAAATACGATTTTTTAGGAAATTTTTACTATGTTTGTGCCTTTGTGTTTCGATTCTTGTTGCACCCGAATACCACACAAGGGAACTATCATCATGGCGGCAAAAGCAAAAAAGACCAAATATATTTTTATCACCGGCGGCGTTCTTTCCTCACTCGGAAAGGGCATTACATCGGCATCGCTGGGGCTTTTGCTCAAAGAGCGAGGGTTGTCGGTAACGATAATGAAGTTTGACCCCTATATCAATGTTGACCCAGGAACGATGAACCCGTACCAGCACGGCGAGGTCTATGTCACCGACGACGGCGCAGAAACCGACCTTGATTTAGGGCATTACGAGCGCTTTGTCCAAGCGCCTGTCACTCGCCAAAACAGCGTCAGCACGGGGCAGATTTATTTCGAGGTGATTCAGCGCGAGCGGCAAGGGAAATATTTGGGCAAAACTGTCCAAGTTGTGCCGCATATCACCGATGAAATCAAGCGCCGTATGACGACTTACGATAAAAAATTCGACGTTGTGCTTATCGAACTCGGCGGCACAGTGGGCGATATTGAATCCATGCCGTTTCTGGAAGCCGCACGGCAACTTGGTTTGGAACTTGGTCGCACGAATGCGCTCTTTATTCATCTCACCTACGTCCCCTTCATCAAAGCAGCGGGCGAAGTCAAGACCAAGCCCACGCAACACTCCGTGCGAATGCTGATGGAATACGGCATACAGCCCGATATTCTGGTCTGTCGGTGCGAGGAAGAATTGGAAAAAGACGTAAAAAACAAGATTGCGCTCTTTTGTAACGTCGAGGAAGACTCTGTTGTCCTAGCGCTTGATGCAGAAACGATTTACGAAGTCCCAATACTCTACGCCAAAGCAAAATTAGATGATGCCGTCGTGCGCAAACTCAATATTCAACGCACCTCCAAGCCAACGCTAACAGAATGGTCAAAATTTGTACAACGGATCAAAAAGCCTAAGAATCAAGTAACCATCGGCTTTGTCGGGAAATATGTTCAACTGCAAGATGCCTATAAAAGCATTTTAGAAGCACTTTCTCATGCCGGAGCCGTGAACAATACTCGTGTTCACGTCAAATACATTGACTCTGAAAAAATCACCTCGCATGAAGAAGCCGCCACAGCACTTGCGGACACGCATGGAATCATCGTTGCGCCCGGTTTTGGTTCGCGGGGCATTGAAGGAAAAATTTGGGCAATTCAGCACGTCCGCGAAAACGGCATCCCCTTTTTCGGGATTTGTTTGGGAATGCAATGTGCCGTCATAGAGTTTGCCCGCAATGTCTGCGGTCTCACCAATGCAAATTCCGGTGAATTTAAAAAAGTAAAAAATAATGTTATTGACCTCATGCCCGACCAGCGCGGTGTAACAAACAAAGGCGGAACGATGCGTCTTGGCTCGTATCCTTGCGTTCTGAAAGAAGGCACAAAGGCGTTTGAATCCTACAAATCGCAAATTATCCGCGAACGCCACCGCCATCGTTACGAATTTAACAACGAGTTCCGCGAAGAATTAGAATCGAACGGCTTGGTTATTAGCGGTGTTTCGCCTGATGCGCGGCTGGTGGAAATGATTGAACTGCCGAACCATCCTTGGTTTGTGGGCTGTCAATTCCACCCCGAATTTAAGTCCGTCGCCGTTGGTGGGCATCCGCTTTTTGTTCATTTTATTGGTGCATCTTTGGCGCATCAGGGCAAAATTTAGCTTCGCCCTTGACGCGCAGACGCTCCGTCCAAACAGGAGTGCGAGTACAGTTCGCCCCTTCGTTGCTTGTGTGCATCAATGATGTACGCAGTTCATTGCTCCCTTTCCCTTTATGCGAACTTGCTTCGCACTCCTATTTTTCGCTATAACCATGCTTAAACATAGTATTTTCATATTTTTCCTCACCGCTTTGAGCGTTTTGGTTTCCTGTCGGAAGCCCGTGCGCGACATCGCAAAACTCGAAAAGGTTCAGTTTATGGATACCACGAAAACCGCATCAGGACTGCAATACGCAGAGATTCACGAAGGCACAGGCGCAAGCCCGAATCGCGGACAGCGCGTCACCGTCCATTATACGGGTGTTCTTGAAAATGGCATAAAGTTCGATTCTTCGGTTGACCGCGATGAACCTTTTACCTTCAAACTTGGCGTAGGGCAAGTAATTGAAGGCTGGGACGAAGGCGTAGCGACGATGAAAACGGGCGGAAAACGCCGTTTGATTATTCCCAGCAATCTTGCCTACGGACCGCGTGGTATCGCGGGTGCAATTCCGCCGAATGCAACATTGATTTTTGATGTGGAACTTTTGAAAATTTCTGATTAACTTGCTTGAAGAGTTTTGTGGGTACCAGCCGCACAAACGAAGCAAATACTTGCAGATTTTTTTGATGTTGCGAGAAAAATTATGAGGATGAATATTCCACCCGAAGCGCTTTTAAATCAACTGAGCGTTGCTGCCGAAGGACTGCTCTATCCAAGCGAAACCGACGCGCCGCTTATCCCGTTTGCGTGGGAGACCATGCGCGATTTTTCGATTGATAAGTTGCTTATTGCCACACGGCATGACCGCAATACTCCTGTGGACGGAATGGAAGCAAAAGATTTTTTTGAGCCAGTCACACGCCGAGAAGAGTGGTTCGACGATAGCGAAATAGCTACTGCCAAGCGCTTTGAGCATCTCTACGATACGCTGGATGATCTTCTCGAAGAAATTTCGGTTTATCGCGTTGGGCTTGTTAATATTAATGTTTACGTTATTGGAAGGGCTGCGGCTGGCTATTTTGCTGGTATTTCGACCAAAGTTGTGGAAACCTAATCTGTCGTTTTGATATTGCCTTAAATTCTCTTTTATCAACACGTTATCAAACAAAGGCGGTGCGATATGGGGCTGAAAGTTCTTCTTGCCTTTCCGTTCGCAATTATTCCAATGTTGCTATTTCTCTACGTTGTGCGCCGTTTGGATAAATACGACCCGGAACCCTTGTGGCTATTATCGTTTCACTTTCTCTGGGGAGCGCTGATAGCAGTGAGCGGTGCGGCGCTTATGAACGGGCAAGTAATGGAATGGCTTGGTGTTACGGGGCTGACACTGCAAACCGCCACCAAAGAAAAGGCGGTTTTACTTGTTCTGGCTGTTGCGGTGATTGGTCCGATTCTTGAGGAATTACTAAAGTCGTCCGTTTTTGGCATCAGTGTTGGTGTGCGAGAATTTAATAACGTTACCGACGGGATTGTGTATGGTTCGGCGGTTGGTTTTGGTTTTGCCGCATCGGAAAACCTCGTCTATTTTATCCAAAATGCTATGGCGGAAGAAGGCTGGGTACAGCTTGTTATCTATCGCACGTTTTTCTCGGCAATTATGCATGCACTCTCTTCGGCAGTATTTGCAGCCTTTCTTGGTTATGGGCGCTTCAAATATGGCGATATTCCCAGACATTTGGTCTTTTACGGCATTGTTCCGGCAATTCTGCTTCACATGGGCTGGAACTACTTTATTTTCTCAACTTCCTATGGATTAGACACCTTCGGTTTTATTATTCTTAGCGTTGCTTTTGGCGCAATGTGTTATGCTTTTGCTCGGTCAATGAAGTACGAGCATATCTTCATCCGCGAGGAACTTTCCGAAGAGGCAAAAGCAGGTAATATCCCCGAAGCATACATTGAACTGCCCTTCCGCGACCACGAAACTGCCGATGAATACATGGTTGCGCTGATATGCTCGCAAATTGCTTTTGAACGCATGACAAATCGTCAATTGCGTACACCGCACCAAATTGAGCGCTCAAATAGGATTCTTGCAGCACTTCGGCAGAAAATCAAATCACTGCCACCTTTGCCTGGCTCGTAAATTTATCTAGAAACATTTCTGGGATGTAGTCTATCGTTGTTGGTAGGCTACATCTTTTGTTTTTAGCCTGATTCTACCTGATGTATTCCTTCCCATAAACTTCTATGACACTTGCCGAAAAAATCCACGCCGCCCAGACCGTGCGCAATATTCCGCCGGAATCCTACACGCTGCCATACCGCTCCATTGCCGAACTTCTCGCATACCAGGAGCGCGTGAACGCTGAGAAAACCTTCATTGTCTTCTACGACGAAGCAAATAATCGCACACAACAGCGCTATGGGGAGTTTATTCATCTGGTGCGCACGGTAGCAGCATTGATGCGCTCGTTGGGATTGCAACCCGGAGACCGCATTGCGACTGCTGCCCACAATCATCCCGATACCATCGCACAATACTTTGCCGCATGGCTTCTGGGTTTATGCGTCGTGCCACTGAATATGAGCGAAGATGACGAGCGTTTGCGCTATATCCTTGCCAATTCTCAAGCAAAAATGCTCTTTTGCCGCGAGGAGTATCGTGAAAGAATGTTGGGGCTTATGCCTGCCGAAACAGCGTTGGTGAGGGTTTTTGATGACACGGCGACCGAAGGCGGTCTGCATCGCCAGGCTAAAGCATTGCCACCGTACATTCCCGACAGAAGCGCTTCGCAACTTGATGATGAGTGCTTTATTGTGTACACAAGCGGTACGACGGGACATCCAAAGGGCGTTGTGCTGACGCAGCGCAATATTCTCGCAGATTCGGAAGCGATTGCCGCATGGCACGGCATCAATACGGAGACCGTGATGATGTGCGTGCTGCCTGTGCATCACGTCAACGGTACAATCGTCACTCACACAACCCCTATGCTTACTGGTGCGACAACAGTTTTGCAGCGAAAATTTCAGACTGAGTATTTTTTTCGCCGTATTCAAGCCGAAGGTGTGCATATCGTGTCGGTTGTGCCGACGCTTCTCGCCTTTCTTTTGGAGGCAAACAAAATCGCTCCTCTCCAAGCGGTGCCGGAGACGTTGCGGTATTGTATTTGTGGTGCGGGACCGCTTACCTGC
This sequence comes from Ignavibacteria bacterium, assembly GCA_947459425.1. GTDB lineage: Bacteria > Bacteroidota > Ignavibacteria > Kapaibacteriales > UBA4661 > PH2015. The sequence continues at coordinate 21,635 of CANHDJ010000013.1, read as the reverse complement.
TCGCTTGCAGAGCAGTTCGAGACGACCTTTGGCGTGAGAATTTTGCATGGTTACGGACTTTCGGAAACGACGTGTTATTCGTGCTATTTGCCGATAGACCTAAGTGCGGAGGCGCATCGCCACTGGATGCAAGATTATGGATTTCCCAGTATCGGCGTGGCGATTGCTGCCAACGACATGGCAATCCATGACGAACACGGCATGGCGCTTGGTGCAATGGAACGTGGTGAAATCGTCATTCGCGGAGCAAATGTGATGCGAGAGTATTTCCAGAACCCCGAAGCAAATGAGAAAACATTTGCCTACGGCTGGTTCCGGAGCGGCGACGAGGGATTTTTCGACCGCGATGCCAACGGCAGAGAATATTTTTTTATTACCGGACGGCTCAAAGAGCTGATTATACGAGGCGGCGTGAACCTTGCGCCCTTGGAAATTGATGAAGTTCTTGCCCGTGCGCCGGGCGTGAAAGCCGGGATTTGTGTAGGATTTGAAAACGATTTTTACGGCGAAGAGGTTGGTGCGCTCGTCATTCCTGAGTCCCCCGACACCAGCAAAGAAGACATTTTGGAGCATTGTCTCGCTGCTATGCCCTTCGGCAAAGCGCCGAAAGTGGTCGTCTTTGCGGATGCTCTTCCTGTTACTTCGACAGGAAAATATCAGCGCAATAGCGTTAAACACTTTTTTGCGGCTTGGAAAACAGCACAGTTTCGGAAATGAGAAGCGCCGTATTTATTTACCCGATTATGTACCGCTTTTTGCTTTTTTCACTTTTTACTGCTCCGATGAAATACCGCTTGTTTCCTCGTCTTGCGCTGTGTTGTTGCTTTGTTGCGTATTCTTACTCGCGTCTTTTTGCGCAGGTCGAACACGTTCCTGTGGCGCATCCCATCTATGATTTCCTCATGCACAGCGAAGCGCGGGGCATTTTCTCGAATTTCTCTTCTACGACGCTACCGCTCCAGCGAAAAGAAATCATTGCTGCGCTTGAAATCATGCGCCGCCGTGACACGCTCCTTTCAGAATCCGAGAAAAATATGCTTGGGAATTTCGAGCGGGAATTTCGCATTATTGCTGCGCCCCGCGCTATCGTTCTGCCGTCGCCGAGCGATTCTACCACGCTATTCTCACCGCGCTTGTTTTCGCAGGACGAAAAATTTCTCCTGTTTTATACGTCGCCCGGAGTGACGGTGGGTATTACGCCACTTTTGTCTGCGGAGGTGCGAACAAATTTTGGTAGCGGAGACCGCGCTCTGCTTGCAACCTATGGCGGGCGCATCGGCGGCACGATTGATAGCGCTGTCGGATTTCTCTTGCAAGGCACGAGTACGGGCGTATTTGTGGGCGATACGACGTTTTTGAAGCAAGACCCGCAACTCTGGAAAAATCCTACGCTTCGGCTTTACAATGCGGGGTTTGTCAATTTCTCCGAATCACACGTCCGATACGACAATCGCTGGTTTTATGCGGGTGTGGGGCGCGAAACGCGGCTTATTGGGTCGGGGTATCTGACGCGGGGCATCATGTCGGACAATAGCATTGCTGCGGATGCGTTCATGCTCGGCGCTCGTTTTCCGGCAAATAATCCCGCATCAGAAGCGGGCTTTGAGTACCGCTTTGTACATTTCAGCCTCCTTGCCGAGCCGTTTGACACGCGAGGCAATATCAATCCGCGTGCAAGAGGTGCGGGTACATTTGTGCCGCCGAAATTTATGGCGTTCCACCGCGCAGCATTCCGAAGCGGGTGGGGCGAGATCGGCGTGTGGGAGTCCATCGTGTACAGCAATCGTGCTATGGAGCTTGCGTATATGACTCCGTTCACGTTTCTCAAAGGCGCAAGCGATAACCTCCGTGACCGCGATAACGGCGCTCTTGGCGTTGATGCGACGGTGCGCCCGTTTCCGGGTGTGCAGTTCAAAGGAAATTTTATGCTGGACGACATTGAATTTGGAAAACTTGGCAAAGACAGTGCAGGGCGATTTTGGTGGCAAAATAAAATCGCGTGGAATTTGGGAATTATGCTGTCCCCAAGCGCTCTCCCGTTTGATGCCACGCTGGAATACGCAATGGTCACGCCCTACACCTACACGCACTTCGACCGCCAAAATGCCATGACGCAAGATGGAATTCTGCTTACGGGCAATCTTCCCCCGAATGCCGATGAAATCAAGGCGCAAATTCGTTGGTTCTGGGGCGGGCGTTATCCATTGGCGCTTACCGCCGCTTATCGCCGACATGGGCGCAACACCTACGATGCGCAAGGCAAGTTGCTGGAGAATTACGGCGGTGATGTGGTCTACAGCCCTCGGCGTGACACGGCAACGTTTGATTACACCGACCGCACATCGGTCATTTTTCTCGAAGGAGACCGCGAAGACCGCTTTACGCTAACGCTTTCGGGCGGTTGGGAGATTATTCGCAATGTAAATGTGCAGTGGGTTTATCGTTTTACGGCTATTGAGGCGATGCAGGTGCGGACAAGGTTTTCCCCGCATTTTGTTGGAATTACGATTCGTGTGGAGGATTTTTAAGCGCGGGCAAAATTAACACAGGATAATCACGTCATAGTGGAAGAACGATGCGCGGAGCGATGGCAGACCACGCCGAAAGCGCTCACCACCAACACTTCATTCTCATTCCACACGACGAATTATGATTACTCTTGCCGTTGTTTACCATAGCGGATTCGGACACACCCGCAAACTTGCCGAATCGGTTGCCGATGGCGCACGAAGCCTTGCCGAAACGACCGTTCACCTCATTCCCGCCGAAGATGCGGATACAGCATGGGATATTCTCAATGCGAGCGATGCGATGATTTTTGGTTCGCCAACCTACATGGGAGCTGTTACGGCGGGATTCAAGGAATTTATGGACAAAAGCGGTAAACTTTGGCTGAAACACCAATGGAAAGATAAAATCGCTGCCGGATTCACCACATCGGGGAGTTTTAATGGCGACAAACTCGCTGTTTTACAGCAGTTAGCGGGCTTTGCGGCACAGCATGGGATGATTTGGATAAGCCTTGGTTTGAAGCCCTTCGACAGTCCCGAAGGCGAAAGCAGCCCGGAGGCACTGAATCGTTTGGGGAGCTATCTTGGCGCAATGGCGCGTTCGGTCAATGACAGCCCGGAGGTTACTCCTCCACAAGGCGATCTTGATACGGCATATTTTCTTGGACGGCGCGTTGCCGAACTTACGGCGCGTTTTCATGCGGGGCGGTAAGCATTTGTGCGGTCGCGTTGTTTTTGTTGCTGTGATTCTGGAAAATTTCCCCATCCAAACAATATTTTTCTTTTTTAGCAAAATCAAAAAGCATATATTTGAAGTCTTTATCGTTCAAAAACTCTATCGTTTTTATCGTTGTCAGGACAAAATCCTCAAACCGTTATGCTGATTATCTCTATCAAAGGCTTGGTTGACGGGAAATATCCTGTGGAAGCGTCGGCAGACTGTTCGGAAATCCCCTACATTTTTGAAGAATTTGTTGGGACTATTTCCATCATGGGGACGCTGCGCAAGCACGGGAAGCGGTATTTGTTCGATGTAGGCGCCCAAGCGCCTGTTCGTCTCATTTGCGATATTTCCGGCGAAGAATACGAAGAAACAGTCACAACCGAATTTTCGCTTGAGTACATTGCTAACACAATGCTGGCAAATCTAAACGCCGACAAAACCGACACCGAACCGCCTTTTTACATCCGCGAGGATGATACAACCATAGATTTGAGCGACGAAGTGCGTCAGGAATTGGCAATTAGTCTTCCGATGCGGCGCATCGCACCGCAATATCGCACGAAAGAATTTATTGAAATTTTTCCGGCATTTGCCGAACATCAGCCCGAAACAACGAATGAAGGCGGCATTGACCCACGCTGGGCTGCGCTTCAATCTATCAAATTTGACTCAACATCATAACTCTTATTCATTGACTTTTTTAGGATACAACAATGCCAAATCCCAAACGCAGACACTCAAAGTCCCGCAGCGCAAAGCGCCGTACGCACTATAAAGCCGTTCCTTCGACACTGGTAGAATGCCCAAATTGTGGTGAAATGAAATTATCTCACGCTGCTTGCCCGTCGTGCGGCTATTACAATGGTCGTCGTGCCGTAAATGTCGGTGACGAAAGCGCTACTGCATAAATTTTCTTGATGGCGAGCGTGATTCGCAAACGCCAGACTTCTTTTGGGAACAAGCCTTGTGCATTTTGCACAACTGTTTGTTCCCATTTTTATTCCCTCAGTTTGAGGAAAATTTTCTTTTTTGCTCTCACGAGGTTTGTGTATCTTTTGGGCTAGACTGGTTGGTTCAAGAATCTTCACCGATTGGAACAGAGGCATTATGGCGCAATCACAACAAGTACGCATTATTCTCGACGCAATGGGCGGCGATTTTGCCCCGCACAATGAAGTGTTAGGTGCTGCCGATGCCGTGCGACATTTTCAGGCAAATAACATCAATGCTGAAGTCGTGTTTGTCGGGCGTGAGCCAGAGATTCGTGCTGCTTTGACCAAACATGGACTCGCGGGTATGAACTTTTCCATCATCCATGCCGACGAAATCGTCACGATGGAGGACGAACCGGCGGTGGCTTTTCGGAAAAAGCGTAACTCTTCATTGTATATCGGCTTACAGAAGCACAAAGAAGGCAATGCAGAAGCCTTCGTTTCGGCGGGTAATACTGGTGCTGTGATGTCCCATTCTACCTTGATTTTGGGGCGCATTGAGGGCGTGAGCCGCCCCACGATTGGTACGTTCCTTCCCACGACGGAATCCTACCCGACGCTACTGGTAGATGCAGGCGCAAACGTTGATTGCAAGCCAAAGCATCTGTACGAATTTGCCGTTATGGGCAGTATTTACGTCAAGCGCATTCTCGGCGTTGAGAATCCACGTATCGGCTTGCTGAACGTCGGCGAGGAAGAAATAAAGGGTAATGAAGCGGCGTTGGAAGCGCATGGACTCTTGAAGGCAAGTAATCTAAATTTTCTGGGCAATATCGAAGGGCGTGATATTTTGATGGGTGCGGCGCACGTTGTCGTTTGTGATGGTTTCGTGGGCAATATCGTCTTGAAATTTGCCGAAAGTATGCTCACCTTTTTGAAGGCAAAGTTCACAGCTTTTGCTGATAAAAGTTTTGGACAAAAACTAATGATGGGAGTTGCCAAACCCGCATTAAAAGGAGCGTTGACGGGCATGAACTATGAGGAGTATGGCGGTGTGCCGCTTCTCGGTGTCAACGGCGTGAGCATTATTGGGCATGGAAAATCCTCGCCACTTGCTATCAAAAATATGATTCTTCGCGCCGACGAAGTTGTTCGCAAAGAAGTGAATAAAAGTATTGAAACTGCGCTTAATTTTTGAGGAGGACGTGTGGACAATCGGAAATTTGACTCGTCCATTTTATCCAGATTGTCAGGAAATTAGGCATGACCTCGCACCAAGAATTAGAGGTAATTCTTGATGGTATTGAACTATACATCGGTAGATAACATCCCTTCACATTGAACTATTTTCTATGAAAAAAGCCGTCATAACAGCCGTCGGACACTACGTCCCGGACAACATCATTCCCAACTCATACTTTGAAAGCCGCATCGAAACAACCGATGAATGGATTCGCACTCGCACTGGCATCCAAGAACGCCGCTTTGCCCCTGACGGCATGGCGACATCGGACATGAGCGTTTTAGCCATTGAAGATTGTTTGAAAATGCGTGGTCTTGACAAAAATGAAATTGATTTTATCGTCGTCGCAACCGTCACCCCCGACCACGTTTTTCCGGCAACGGCCTGCCTGATTCAAGATAAATTAGGAATGAAACATCCGCGCATCTGGGGTTACGATATTTCCGCAGCCTGTTCAGGCTTTCTTTTTGCTCTGGAAACCGCACGGAGACTGGTGGAATCGGGCGGCTCTCAAAAAGCGATTGTTGTGGGCGCAGACAAAATGACGGCGATTGTTGACCCTGAAGACCGCGCTACCTGTATCATCTTTGGCGATGGCGCGGGAGCCGTGCTGATTGAGGCGAGTGATGATGATAGCGTCGGCATTATGGATGCTTCGTTGCACGTGGACGGAAGCGGCTTCCAACATCTCCACATGAAAGCTGGGGGCAGCGTGATGCCTGCCACACACGAAACAGTGGACAAGCGCTTGCACTATGCCTATCAAGAAGGGCAACACGTTTTCAAATCGGCGGTGAAAAGTATGGCGGACGCAACGATGGATGTGATGCAACGCAATAATCTCACGGGCAGCGATGTGGCGTGGTTAGTACCGCATCAAGCAAATCTGCGCATCATTGAGGCAACAGCAAACCGCATGGAGTTGGACAAAGAGCGGGTGATGATTAACATTCAGCGCTATGGCAATACGACCGCCGGAACAATCCCAATTTGCCTGTCGGAATGGCAAAAAGCGGGAAAAATTCAGTACGGTGATAACATGATTTTAGCTGCTTTTGGCGGCGGTTTTACTTATGGTTCTGCTTATTTGAAATGGGGGATAAAATAATGGCAACAGCACTCGTTTTCTCCGGTCAAGGCTCGCAATACGTTGGTATGATGCGGGATTTACACGAACATTTCCCACAAGCCTTACAAATGCTTGCTGTCGCCGATGGCATTATGGGCGTAAGCCTCAGCACTATTTGTTTCGACGGTCCTGCCGAAACACTCAAAGAAACGCGCTACACGCAGCCCGCACTCTTTGTTCACGAAGCAATCTTGGCAACACTTCTGCGCGAAAAACTCCCATTCCATGCGTCGGCTGGGCATTCGCTGGGCGAATACTCTGCGCTCTTTGCCGCCGGAGTGGTTGATTTTGAAACAGGTTTGGGTTTGGTGAAATTGCGCGGAGAACTGATGTTCCGCGCCGGAGAAACCCTGCCCGGCACGATGGCGGCTGTTGTTGGGATGGATGACGATAAAGTACGTGAGCTTTGCGCAACGCTAACGAGTGGTGACAATGTGATTGTTGCGGCAAATTTCAACTCGCCCGGGCAGGTTGTTATTTCCGGTAGCGCCGATTATTTGCGCTCGAAAATGCCCGATTTTAAGGCTGCCGGAGCAAAACTGGTTAAGGAACTTCCTGTGAGTGGTGCATTCCATTCCCCGCTCATGCAAAGCGCACAGAATGAACTTGAAAAGGCTATCTATGCAGCCGATATGCGGGATGCAAGTGTGGAGGTCTATGCAAACGCCCTTGCCAAGCCACTCCGCAAAGCCGATGATATACGGGCAGCACTGGTGCAACAGTTGACAGCACCTGTTTTGTGGACACAAAGTATTCAGGCAATGCAAACTGCGGGCGTGGATACGTTCTATGAGATTGGTCCCGGAAATGTCCTGCAAGGTCTGGTCAAACGCACGGTCACGGGCACAGTCACCATCGGCGGCTTTGACACGGCAGAGCAAGTGAAAACATTCTCAAAATCTTGAATTCCTAGCAACCATTATGGCTACAACAGCAAAAAAAACAGCCATCAAACCGAAAAAAACATTGCCGAAAAAGTCTTTCGGTACTGAAAATGATGCGGTTCATAACGTGTTGAAGGAAATTGAACATCAAGCCAAACATAGTGCATCACTGTACAAACAAGGTGCGATTGATTCTTTTTCTGCCTATTTCAATCAACTTCTCACCAATCCTTTGCCTACACTTTTTGCGTCCCACAAAAAGTCCGAAGAATTATTACGTACAGTCCTTCATGCACTCGCTATGGGTGGACTTTCGGTATATCGTAAAAACATTGAAGCGGTATATCGCTTATCAGAAAAAGACTTATACTATTTTATTATTTTGAAAGAAGATACCGCCGCTTTTCGAGCATTGATGTACAGATTTGTAGAATGGTATGAAAGCAATAACCAACTTGACATTGATACAGAACGATTTCCCCTTCATTTGCACTTTGTTTCTTCGGATTTAACAAGTGAATTACAACGGTATGAAAAAGTATCGCTATGAGTGTTAAAGAGCATATCGCACAATTTCTTCACAATAAAAATTTTCTTGCATACATGGAGAGCAATGTGGACGGTCAGTTTGTTGACTGGCAGATAACGATTGTCTTTTACACCGCTTTGCACTTGATTCATGCACTTGCCGCAAAGAAAAAGAAGCATATTGGGGCAGAACACAAAAGTGTAAACGCGAATATTGATCCCAACAATCCTCATGCGATCATGCCGCTACAACACGATATTTATGCATCATACAAGAATTTATACGAAAATTCACGCAACGCACGATATAAATGTTGGGTAACGAATCCGCATCCTATACTTTTGCAATCAACCTTGAAGGACTGTAAAACATTCCTTCAAAAAATCGAAGCCGACTGTAAATCTCAAGGAATCAAGGTTTAGACAGTATTTGCATTTATGCCACTTTTCCAATACAGCAGATGAAAACTCCCGAACAATGCGAAAATATCAACGAAATCCGCACCGAAATTGACCGCCGCGACCGACAAATCATTGCCTTGCTGGGAGAGCGCTTGATGTATGTTCGGGCGGCTTCGCAATTCAAGACCAGCGAGGCAAGTGTTCGTGCGGTAGAGCGTGTGCGAAGCCTTTTGCAAGACCGCCGTACGTGGGCTTCTGAGGAAGGCTTAGACCCGGAACTTATTGAGAAAATGTACCGCGATTTACTCAACTTTTTCATTGAAGAAGAGTTGAATGATTGGAAGTCAACGAAAGAGTAATTCTTCATTTTTCATTTCACATTCTACTATGTCCAAACTTTCTGGCAAAATAGCCCTTGTAACAGGCGGTGCGCGTGGTATTGGCGAGGCGATTGTTCGCCGCTTGCACGCTGACGGCGCGAGTGTCTATTTCACGTTTAATTCCAGCCCCGACAAGGCAAATGCTTTGGCGGCAGAACTCGGCGCAAGCGTTCAAGCCATTCAAGCCGATGTTGCACAAGCAGATTCCGTAACAAACCTTGTCAAATCCGTGCTTGAACATCCGGCAAACACGGCAAAACGCATTGATATTCTCGTTAATAACGCCGGCATTACTAAAGACACCCTCGTGCTGCGCATGAGCGAGAGCGATTGGGATAGCGTGATTGATACGAATCTCAAAGGGGCATTCTTGATGAGCAAAGCGGTATGCAAACCGATGATGAGCCAACGGGCAGGAAAAATCATCAATATCGGCTCCATCGTTGGCATTACGGGCAATGCCGGGCAGGTGAACTACTCCGCTTCCAAAGCAGGACTTATCGGCTTGACAAAATCCTTTGCAAAGGAATTGTCGTCTCGAAATATTTTAGTAAATTGCGTTGCTCCGGGCTACATTGATACGGACATGACCGCGAAAATTAGCGACGAGCAGAAAAAAGCGCTGCAAAGCAGCATCCCGCTTGGTCGGACAGCACAGCCGCATGAAATAGCGTCTGTCGTGGCGTTTCTCGCCTCCGACGATTCGTCGTACATCACGGCGCAAACAATCGTGGTTGATGGCGGTTTAGCGGCATAATTTGCAGAGAAGAAATTATCAACTCAATATTTTAATCACATTCTTTTGTCCATCTTTTAAGGTTGTATTTATGTCTATCGCAGAACGCGTTAAAAAAATTATCGTTGACAAATTGGGCGTTGAAGAAACCCAAATCACCGATGATGCTTCCTTTACCAACGATTTGGGTGCCGACTCGCTTGATACCGTTGAACTCATCATGGAATTTGAAAAAGAGTTCAACGTTACGATCGAAGATAGCGATGCAGAAAAAATTCAAACCGTCGGTGACGCGGTGAAATACCTCGAATCCAAAGCAAAATAATCTCGCAGAATTATCGAAATCGAAAAACTTTCCACGTCGGCAATGCAGCCCCAAGCATCGCTTGCCACTTGGAAAGTTTTTTTTGTGCCACGAAATATTCTTGCGAAAGCCGAAAAAATCCTCTAAGTTTGAAGCTATGATGATTCTTCGCTCCATACTGCCCTGCCTCATGGCATTGTCGCTGCTTGTTTCCACAAGCGGCGCGGGCGTTGTGTATCACTACTGCTCCGGCGAACTTGATTCTGTCTCGCTTGCAAGCCAAAATACGTGCGATTGCGAAGATGACGAGGATTCTTCTGTGCCATGTACAAAAGACTGCTGCACCGCCACGCTGCACGTTCTGAAAACAACAGATTCGTTTGTCATTATCTCGCAAACAAGTGTCCATGCGCCAATCCAAGTATCGGCGCTACTGCCCGTGCTTGCTCATTTTGCGCTCTACAATTCCGATGTCTGCGCTGCTCTCCCTCATGTGGACACGTCTCCGCCCTATCATCACAATATACCCATTCGCTTCCGTGCGCTCTTGATTTAATGCGCCCTCCACGCCTCGTTTATTGCCAATGAAGCGCGAACCCGCGTTCGCAGTGCCGTACCAGTTACTCCCTTTTTCCAACCCAATTCCATGATTGAATATATCATCGAATGGAGCGCTCGTAATCGTTTCATCGTATTACTTGCGTACCTCATTCTCACAGGCTTTGGCATATATGCCGCCGCAAAACTCCCTGTTGATGCGCTCCCGGACTTGTCCGAAAACCAAGTTATTGTCTTCACCGAATGGATGGGGCGCTCGCCGCAAATTATCGAAGATCAAATCACCTACCCGCTCACAACTGCGCTTCAGGGCTTGGCGGGCGTGAAGGCGGTGCGTGGCAGTTCGATGTTTGGAATGTCCTTTGTCTTTGTCATTTTTGACGATGCCACGAATCTCTATTTTGCCAGAACCCGCGTGGCAGAGCGCCTGAGCGTCATTAAAGCACAACTTCCCCCAGCCGCCACACCAACGCTTGGTCCCGACGGCACGGGCGTAGGACACATTTTTTGGTACACCGTCGGTAATTCAAGTGCCAAACAGCAAGAAACAAGCAACAATCAACCAAAACTCGACCTTGCCGAACTCCGCGCCGTGCAAGATTGGTACATTCGTTACCAACTTGCTTCAGTGGAAGGCGTTGCGGAAGTGGCGAGTATTGGTGGTTTTGTGCGGCAATATCAGGTGGACGTTGATCCCATCAGGCTTCGGGCGTATAATCTTTCCATGAACGAGGTGGTAAGCGCTATTCAGCGCAATAACAACGAAGTTGGCGGGAAACTTATTGAAATGAATAGCTCGGAGTATTTCGTGCGCGGGCAGGGCTATATCCGCTCCAAAGCCGACCTTGACAATGCCCTTATTCGCACTTCCGGCGGAGGTACGCCGATTCCGCTCAAAAATGTAGCAACAGTGCAGCTTGGCGGAGAAATCCGGCGTGGGGCGTTGGATAATAACGGCGAAGGGCAGGCAGTGGGCGGCATTGTGGTCATGCGAAGCGGCGCAAATGCGCGAGATGTGATTGGGCGCGTCAAAGAAAAAATCGTGCAGATTGCGCCGGGTTTGCCGCCGGGCGTGGAAATTCGCACCTCCTACGACCGTTCCACGCTGATTGACGAAGCCGTCGGAACGCTGGAACGCGCACTCGTGGAAGCCGCAATCGTCGTCGCTATTGTCGTTGCCTTGTTTTTGCTGCATTTTCGGAGCATTGTGCGGATTATTATTGAGATCCCCATTTCCGTTTTGTTGGCGTTTATTTTTATGTACGCTTTTGGTATCACCTCGAATATTATGTCACTTGGTGGGATAATTCTCGCTATTGGTGTTATTGTTGATTCTTCGATTGTGCTGGTGGAAAACGCGTATCGCAATCTGGCACACGCCGCCGCGCAAGCCGCAGAGCGCGGTGTGGCGCTCACCAACGAGGAATACAACCGCATTTCGATTGATTCCGCGAAACAAGTCGGACGGGCGATTTTCTTTTCCGAACTCATTATTTTGGTGTCGTTTTTACCCGTGTTTCTGCTCACAGGACAAGAAGGGAAGCTCTTCCATCCGCTTGCCTACACGAAAACCTTTGCCATGCTTGGTTCGGCAATCGTTGTGCTGACGCTGATTCCAGTGCTGATGACGCTGCTGATGCACGGCAAATTTCGCAGTGAAGATGCAAATTGGCTGACGCGCTTTTTCAAAATGCTTTATGCGCCTGTGATAGGGTGGGCGCTGAAGTATCGTAAAACCGCATTAGGACTGAATCTTGTAGCACTTGCCGTCGCCGTGCCGATGGCACTTTCGACGGGTTCAGAATTTATGCCGCCTTTGGACGAAGGCAGCATTTTATTTATGCCCGTTACGCTGCCAAACGCCTCGCTGCCAGAAGTCAATCGCATTTTGCAAGCCCAAGACCGCATCATTCGGACATTGCCGGAAGTAGCGCACGTGCTGGGCAAAGCAGGACGCGCCGAAACCGCTACCGACAACGCGCCCGTGAGTATGATTGAAACGATTATCCTGCTCAAACCGCGCCACGAGTGGCGTTCAGGCATAACCAAAAAAGATATTATCGCCGAACTCGACCGCAAACTCCAAATTCCGGGTGTGCGCAATGGCTGGACGCAACCGATTGTCAATCGCATCAATATGCTCTCCACAGGTGTTCGCACAGACATTGGCTTGAAAATTTACGGTGCAAATTTGGATACGCTTGAGCACCTCGCCATTCGTGCCGAAGCACTGTTGCAAAAAGTTGATGGCGCGGTGGATATAGCCGCAGAGCGTGGTCAACGCGGTTCATATTTGGATATGAGTGTAAAAAAAGAGGCAGCCGCACGATACGGCATGACGATTGGTGATGTGCAGGATATTATCGAAACCGCCATTGGCGGGCAGAATTTGGGCGTTATTGTCGAAGGACGGATGCGTTTCCCTGTGCGGGCGCGGTATGCAAGCGATTTTCGTAGTACGCCCGATGAACTCAAACGTCTTCTTATTCCGGTGAATCTCGCCCCAAGCCCCGTTTCAAACGCTCCGCAGGGATTTTTATCCAATACTGCTACGAATGACGCTTCTAGCATGAATGCCATGCAAGGCCCATCAACACAGGGATCTCCGCAAAATTCTTCCTCTGCCCCCGCGCAAACAACACAGAATGGCGAATCATTGTTGTCCGGCACACGCTCCGGCGGACGTGTGTTTATGCCGCTTTCGGCGTTGGTGGATATTCAGATTGTCGAAGCACCAGCGATGATTGCCAGTGAAAATGGTCATTTACGCTCGGTTGTTTTCCTCAATGCACGTGGGCGCGATATGGGAAGTGTTGTGGACGATGCAAAGCGTGTGATAGAGCGGGAATTGGCGCTTCCTGCCGGATACAGTGTGGAATGGAGCGGTCAGTACGAACACAAAGTCCGCGCACAGCGCACGATTGCTCTGATTATGCCGATCGTCTTTTTGGTGATATTTGTTCTGCTGTATTTCACGCTCAAAGACTACAAAGAAGCAGCCGTGGTAATGCTTTCCGTACCATTTGCACTCATTGGCGGCATCTACACGGTATTTGCGTTGGGCTATAATTTTTCTGTTGCAGCTTGGGTGGGCTTTATAGCGCTTTACGGCGTTGCAACAGAAACAGGAGTGGTAATGGTAGTTTACTTGCACGAGGCGCTTGACAAGCGATTACGCGCCTTTCAGCGCGGTGAGCGAGAAGCACTGACGAAAAGCGATATTCACGAAGCTGCTTTGGAAGGCTCGATTTTACGCCTTCGCCCAAAACTTATGACCGTTTTAACCGCAATGATAAGCCTTGTGCCGGTCATGTGGTCGGATGGCACGGGCGCAGACGTGATGAAGCCGCTCACCGCGCCGATGATCGGCGGTTTGCTGACTTCTGCCGTCCACGTGCTGATTATTACGCCCGTTCTTTTTGTGATAATGAAAGAACGAGCATTGAAGCGCGGTACGCTAAATGTTTCTTCCATGGCAGGCTGGATGCACGATTAACAGGCGTACAAAGCCATAAGCAAAATTTTCCCACGATGACACCTACGGAGACAAACAATGATACATTCTCAAAAAACAACGATTTTCTGCGGGCTGGCGTTCACACTTTTATTCTTTGGAACAGCACTCCCCGCACAAACGCTTGATTCTTTGATTGCTGAGGCACTCCGCAATCACCCGCTCATTCGCGCTGCGGATGCACGCGCAGTAAGCGCCGAATATCGCGCTGAAGCCTCTTCCCAACTGGCTGCACCGACACTCTCTCTGGAATTTGCCCAGACTCCGGCAGGCAATTTCGATGTGCTGAACCGCTCTATTTCTAATAATATTGGAATTTCACAAATGCTCATGCTCGGCGGCAAACGTGATGCCATGCGCCGTGCAGAGCAGCAAGTCGCTCAAACTGAACGAGAGCGCCGCTCGGAAGCGGCTTCGACGATTCGCGCAATGGTCAGCGAACTCTATGCGCAACTTTGGCGACTGGGTCGCCAGAAAGAGTTGCGCGGGCGCACCAGTATTATGCTCAATACGATGCTCCAATCTGCTGAAGAGCGCTTCCGAACTGGTAGAGCAACTATGAATGATGTTCTCCTGCTCCGTGCTGAACTCGCTGGCGAACAGTCGAGATTTCATGGAATTGTTTTGGAAGAGCGCGGTAAAACAGCAAAACTTAATACTCTGCTTGGACGCTCCAAAGTGGATGCCGAAATTCGCACGTTGCTTGACAGCACCTTTGCTCAAGCGCTTGAAACCTTGCTTGCGCGGACGTATCAAGCTAGAATCGCCTTTGCGACCACAAACCCGACCTTGCGCCGTATGAAAAGCATGGAGACAATGACCGCCAAAGAGCGCGAAGCCGCATACGAGGAGCGCACACCAGACATCATGCTTCAAGCAATGCTGATGCGTATGCCGCGAGGGATGATTTTAACAAGCGGAAACCCGGAGTTATCCGAAATTTTCAGTGTTCACACGGGCGTTACCGTGCAGAACCGCACCGAATGGATGTATAGCCTTATGGCATCCATAACACTGCCGTTTGCTCCTTGGTCGCAAGCCCGCATTGATGCTCGTGAGGCAGAACTTAGTACCCGCTTGTCGGCACAGGAAGCAGAGCGCGAGGCAATGCAACGCGAACTTACGGGCGAACTTAGCGAACAAGAGCAGATGCTTCTTCACACCATTGAAACCGTCAAGGATTATTCTCGTGTGATTATTCCGGCATATAAGCAAGCCTTGGAGGGGCTTCTGGCTTCCTTTCAGACGAATCAGGCGAGCATCAACGATGTTCTCCGAACCGCACAAATGCTTGCAATGAAGGAAGAAGAACTCGTTATGGCACAGGAAGATCAGATGATGATTGCCGCGAAACTGCGGCTGTTACTGGGTGATGGTCAATAATATTTTCCTGCCACTGCTTGAAAATCTGTATTCTCATTTCTATTTTACCGACATTATGCGAACCATAGTCTTTCTTTTCATACTAAGTATTTGTGCGGGTTGTAGCAAAAATCAATCAGCGCAAAATACACCCAAACAACAATATTTCTGCCCCATGCACCCACAAGTACAATCGGGCAAACCAGGCGTGTGTCCGATTTGCCAAATGGATTTGGTGCTGCCGAGGCATGACCACGAAATGGTTGATGACTCAAATGCCGCGTCGTTGCTGACATTGGACACACGACGACAAGTCCTTGCCGATGTTAGAACGGTGCTTGTCGCAAAAGAAAATGTCGCGCACAGCCTTGTTGCTACCGGGACGCTGACAACACCAGAATCAGCACAAAAGACCATCGTGGCACGGGTCGCAGGGCGCATAGAACGGCTGTTTGTGCGGCAAACAGGTGAGCGTGTGCGCGAGGGACAGGCGTTGTATGAGGTGTACAGCCCCGCATTCGTGCAGGCACAAAGCGATTTTCTGCTTTCACTTAAAAGCATTGCCCAAGCAGTCGCACAGGAAACTAGACAGGACTTGCCTACGGCGCAGAATTCGGCTTCGTCAGAAAATATGCGCAATTTCACCGCAAAGGCTCGTGAACGCTTGTTATTGCTGGGTATGAGTAACGCACAAATTGATGCTCTTGTGAAGTCAGGCGAAGCAATGACGCGGGTTACTGTGTATTCGCCTTTTTCGGGAGTGGTGGTGCAAAAAAATATTGTCGAAGGCGCAAGTGTTCAAGAAGGTGCGACGCTTTTTGATGTTGCAGATTTTTCAACAGTGTGGAATCTTGCTGATGTCTATGAGCAGGACATTCAGTCAGTGCGTTTGGAGCAGCGCGTTACAATGCGCCTTGCAGCCTATCCTAACGAAGTATTTGTGGGAAAAGTGCGTTTTATTTACCCGACGTTGAATGCAGAAACGCGCACGGTGAAAGTACGCATTGAATCTGCAAACCCGCACGGGAAGTTGCGTCCGGGTATGTTCACCGAGACAGAATTTGCTGCGCAAGCCCCTCAGCAATCACTAACAATACCCGAAGGAAGCGTGATACAGAGCGGGAAACAAGCCGTTGTTTGGGTAAAAGAGAGCGAAGAAGGCGGCAAAGGCATTTTTCGCGCTCAAGCCGTCGTCCTTGGTCGGCGCAATGGTGGGAAATATGAGGTTTTATCGGGTTTGCGGGAAGGCGAGGCGGTGGCGGCAAGCGGTGGATTTTTGCTGGATTCGGAGCGCCAACTTCGTGGCGGTGCGGTTGCGGGGGCTTTTTCTCCCGAAAAGACACCGACAATGGCACAATCAACAACGAAAACCCACAACCATCAATTTACTGCCGTGCAGCTCCCATCAAACCTTGCTTCGCAATTCAATAGCCTCATTGATGCGTATTCTGCGCTCACAGAGGCGTTAGTGCAAGACAACACGGGCAGTGCTTCGCAAAGCGCGTCAACGCTCGTCCAAGCGGCAGAGATCATCAATACTGAATCGCTGGGCGCATCAGCGAATATGGCATGGCAGGATGTACGCGGTCATCTCATGCAAGAAGCAAAGGCACTGCAAAGCGCATCAACACTGAATGGGCAGCGTGTTATATTTGAGCGCCTCTCGAATGCGCTTTTTCTCACACTTTCCACCTTCAAAGGCGCAAAAAAGCTCCATCGCGCATACTGCCCAATGGCGTTTGACGACAAAGGCGCATACTGGCTTACGCCAACAACAACGATTCGCAATCCGTATTTTGGCGCAAAAATGCTTCAGTGTGGGGAAATTCGAGAATGAGGCTTGTGTGGGGCGTTGTTCGGGGGAGGTTCGTTGAGTAGTAGAGCGGCTGTCTGGCTTTTAGGCTTCGCCGAAACCCGCTTCAAAAAATTCGAGCATTTCTTGTAATGCTTGCTCCTCGTCTGCGCCGTCCAGTTCGACCGTGAGTTCGGAGTTCTGTTCTGCGGCGAGCGTCATTACGCCAATGATGCTCTTTGCGTTGACACGGAAACCATTGCGAACCAAGAAAATTTCGGAGCGAAAGCGCGAGGTAATTTTCACGAGCATAGCGGCAGGGCGGGTGTGCAGCCCTGCACGGTTTTTGATGGTAACGACGTGTTCTATCATGGCGGTTGTTGGTTTAATGTGTTCGTTCCAAAAGCATCATTGCAAATTCGTGAAGATAGGTGCGTCCAGTGCCGTCGGGCAGTATATCAACGGCTTCGTGCGCTTCTTTCGTCAAGCATTCCACTGTTGTTCGCGCCTCAGCAAAAATGCCGTTGCGCTCGAAAAGGCTCTGCATGGCGGGTATCTGCTCGGCGGGAAGTCCGCGTTTGGCAAGAAATTCATCCATCAGTAAGCGGTCTGCTGCTGGCAGGAAATCGTACTGCTCAAGCGCTTTGATAATGAGAAATGTTTTTTTACCTTCCAGAATATCGCCGCCAATAGTTTTGCCAAGTTTTGCGCCGTCTGCGGCTATATCCAGCCAATCATCTTGCACTTGAAAAGCTATTCCCGCCGCCTTTGCATAATGACAAAGGGCTTCAATTTGCGTGCCAGAACCGCCACCGAGAATACCACCCACCTTCACCGCTAACTCCAGCATTTTCGCCGTTTTCTTTTCAATCATCCGAAAATATTCCTCAAGGCTAATACTGGCGCGGTCTTGAAATTCAAGGTCGAATGCTTGCCCTTCGCAGACCTCCAAAATGCCGATATTCATTGCATCAATAAGCTCCCGAAGCCGCGTCAAATCTGGCGAGCGAAGGAGTATTTGATAGGCAATCGCTATCATCCCGTCGCCGGAGAGAATAGCGGCGCTTTCGTTCCATTTCACGTGAACCGTAGGATTTCCGCGCCTGACGGCGGCGGCATCCATAATGTCATCGTGGATAAGCGTGAAATTGTGCAAAATCTCGACCGCAATGCCCGCATACAGAGCATCCATGCCGTTTCCGCCGACCGCATCACACGCCATCATTGCCAATACGGGGCGCACACGCTTTCCGCCGCTTTCCAGTGTGTAGCGCATGGGCGCATAGAGCGTCTCCGGCTCAGATTGGGGGGTGCAAAGGGCAAGAGCGCCTTCGACGGCTTGTTTGTAGGACTCGTAACGTTGGAGGAATGATGTTGGGTGTTGCATGGTAGAGTGCGGATGGAGCGCTTGAAATCAGGTTTCGCAACGAGGCGAACTGTTGGCGCAAATATAACGACTTGAGCCAAATAAACACGAAAATCCTCAAAACAATTCCTTTTGGAGCGATATTTTTTCATCTCATCTATCGTTTGGCTTGAATGTCCGTCTGATTTCTTTCTCAATATCCGCCACCATTACTCCTCGAAACGCTCTACGGTCTTGACACCTTTGATTTTACGCAATTTAATAAACAGTCTGTCCAGATGTTCCGTGTTTTTGACATAGACCGTGACGATTCCCTCAAAAATAGAATCGAAAGAATCAATATTCACCCCGCGAATATTGGTGTTGTTGTAAGAAGCAATAGCCGAGGTAATATCGTTCAGCATAGCGGTACGGTCTTCGCCCGTGATGCGGATTGCTGCCAAAAATTTGCCTGTATTTTCACTTTGCGACGACGACCAATTTACTTCCACAATGCGTGGTTGCAGCGCTTCAGCCATCGTTTTAATATTTTTACACTCTCGGCGATGAATTTTTACGCCACTTCCAATTGTGACAATGCCGACAATATCGTCGCCCGGCACAGGATTACAGCATCGAGCATAGGAATAGAGAATATTTCCACCACTGCCATTGAGCGTAACGCTTGATTCGGTGCGGGCTTTGGAGGTGAATTTGTCAATAGTAATCGTGCCTTGCTCTTTTTCCTTTTCGGTCAAGGGCGGAGTTTGTAAGGCTTTGGCTTTGGCGGCGGGATTAGCAGGGAAGCGGTCTTCAGCTACTTTTGCTACGACATCAACATCCAACGTACCAGCGCCCAATGCCGCATACAAATCGCCTTTGTGTGTGAATTTGAAGGCTGCTGCGAGCTTTTCCATATCGTCGTCGCTGACGCGCACGTCCAGCTTTTTTACCTTGCGCTCCCAGATTTCACGTCCTTCGGCGGCACGTTTGCGGTTTTCTTCGTTGAGGAACTTACGAATTGCTGCTTTCGCCTTGTGCGTCGTGACAAAGCGCTCCCAATCCTTACTTGGCGATTGATTTTTCGAGGTTAATACATCAACTTGATCACCACTTTGCAATGTGCAATTCAGAGGAACGATACGCCCATTTACTTTTGCGCCAATGCAATGATAGCCGACTTTGCTATGAATATCGAACGCAAAGTCTACCGGGGTAGAACCTTTGGGCAAAATCCGTAAATCGCCTTTGGGGGTGAAGACGTAAATTTCTTCTTGGAATAAATTGAGTTTGAAGCTCTCAAACACTTGTTCGCTTGCCTCGTCTCCGGCATTTTCAAAAATATCTCGTACCCATTGCGCCCATTCTTCAAGGTCTTTGTCCTCCACGTAGCTACCGTTAGTACGCTCTTTATACTTGAAGTGTGCAGCCACGCCAAGCTCGGAGATTTCGTGCATGGCGCGGGTGCGTATCTGCACCTCCACTTTTTTGCCGCCGGGACCAATAACGGTCGTGTGCAAGGACTGATAGCCGTTTTTCTTGGGAACAGAAATATAGTTCTTAAAGCGCTCCGGTACTGGCGTGTAGATGTCGGAGATAATGCCATAGACCACAAAACAATCGTTCACATTGTCGGTGTCCAAAATGACGCGAATGGCAAATAAGTCGTAAATATCGTCCAGCGATTTGACGCGCTTGAGCATTTTGTTGAAAATAGAGTACAAATGCTTTGCTCGCCCGCTAATATCAGACTTTAAGCCGTATTCTTTCAATCGCTCTTCTATCGGCTTGGCAAAGTCGGCGATATATTCTTCGCGCTCACCGCGCTTGGTGTTGAGGGCGCTTTTGAGTTGGTCGTATGCTTCGCGGTTGATGTATTTGAACGACAAATCTTCAAGTTCCCACTTGATGGTCCCAAGTCCGAAGCGGTGCGCAAAAGGGGCGTAAATATCCAAGGTTTCTTGCGCCATACGCTTTTGCTTATGTTCGGGGAGGAACTGCAAGGTGCGCATATTATGAAGGCGGTCGGCAAATTTCACCAAAATCACCCGGACATCATTTGCCATCGAAAGCAAGAGTTTACGGTAGCTGGCGGCTTGGCGCACTTCATGGCTTTTGAAGACATCGCTGATTTTGGTCACGCCGTCCACGATTGCCGCTACGTCCTCGCCAAATTCTTCTCGAATGTCCTTGAGGGTGTATTCGGTATCTTCGACAACATCGTGCAGCAAAGCGGCAATAACGGACACGTCGTCAATACGGACTTCGCGAGCAACGATTGCGGCGACTTCCGCAGGGTGGGTATAATACGGCTCTCCGGAGGCGCGTAAATCCAGCGAGTGCGCCTGTACGCAGAAACGAAACGCCTTTGCAATCAACTCTTCGTTGAGTTGACGGAGGTTGTTGCGGCATTCTTGCAGCAAGTATTGGAGCGTATCTTCGATATGCTGTTGAATCTGTTCCGGCGTGGGATTAGCGGGAAAAGGCGGCTTGGTAGATTGTACGGCGTTTGCAGGCATGATAGCATCTCGTCTCAATTGGTGCGCTGGTCGTGTTACGAACAGATAATTTGGTTGTGGAAGCACCATATTGTACGCATTTTTTCGGCAAAAGTCAAGAAGTAAGTACGTGGACAAAAACAACGAGGCACGTTGATTGTCTCAAAACAAGCATATATGCCGTCTTCAGCTTGATAAGGTTGCGAATAGAATTAGCCGAATGCTTCAGAGAAGGGTAGCACAAGATTTTACGCACTTTTCAGCTTGAGTCTATCGGGGCTTTGACGGTTCACAAGCATTTTACCCCAGCCTGATGTTATTTTACCCCAAAGTTCTTGAAAAAGTCGCTCAAAATGTGAATTTTGCTAAAAGTAATTTCGGTAGCGGTATAAATTTATATGCGCGGCGTAGAACGGGCAACCGATGTCTCTCGGCATACATTGGCAACATGGATAAAAAAAAAGTCGCTCTCTCACCAACGATAGAAGAAACACTGCTTCCGGCAGAGCCGGATGATGTGCTAGAACTTGATGAGGTCTGGTCATTCGTCCAAAAGCGTGCGAACAAGCGTTGGCTCTGGACAGCAATCTGCCGCAGGACACGCCAGATCGTTGCGGCGGTTATCGGTGACCGGCAGCACCAAAACGTGTCAGAAGTTGTGGAATGTGATACCGGAATCGTACCGATGCTGCCACAGCTACAGTGACTTTTGGGAGGCATATTCCATCGTCTTCGACGAAGAAACGCATCGTTCTGTCGGCAAGGAGACAGGCGAGACCGCTCAGATGGAGCGG
>CANHDJ010000012.1 GCA_947459425.1 Ignavibacteria bacterium | reverse complement strand
TGGAGCGGTGGAACAACACCCTTCGGCAACGAGTGGGGCGTTATGTCCGCAAAACCCTCTCGTTTTCCAAACGAGACTTTTGGCATCAGATTGTAACCGAAATGTTTATTATTACTTACAATCTCTCATGTATTACTTGACCACTACCAAATTATCGTACAGCTTTCATGCTCAAGATGAGCATCAATACATGATTTTCCGGTACGATAACGCGCCACATAAGCCCCCGCTTGGCTTTGCCGAACACAAACATTGTCTGGATGGAAGCATTATTCAAGCGGATCCGCCTCTTTTGCAAACAGTTATTGATGAAATGATTAGCATTCGCAATTACGCATAATACTTTGATTTCACAGTTATTACAGTGATTTCAAATCTTTCAGACCATGAGCCAACATCGAACCATGAACTACACCATATCCACCGACCCGCAGAAAATGGACGTGGAGGCAATATACGCCTATCTTTCGCGCTCCTATTGGGCAGAAGGGCGCACCAAAGCTACGGTGGAGAAATCGCTTCGCAATTCACTCAATTTCGGTGTCTTTTCCTCCGAAGGCTCACAAATAGGCTTTGCGCGGGTGATTACCGATTATGCTACATTTGCGTATCTTGCGGATGTCTATATTTTGGAAGAACATCGCGGGCTTGGTCTCAGCAAATGGCTGATGGAAACGATTATGGCGCATCCTGATTTGCAAGGCTTACGGCGGTGGTCGCTGGCGACGCGAGACGCACACGGATTGTACGCGCAGTTCGGTTTTACGCCGCTTTCCAAGCCGGAGATATGGATGCAGATTTTTAATCAAGATGCGAATCCTCAATCATAATTTTAATCCCTAAAAAATCTATTTTCCAACCAATTTCAATAATTTTACGAGAGGGTATTTTATGTCTGCACAAGCACCTCAAACCGCTTACAAAATGAAGACCCCGCCGCGCACTATGACAGGTGCGGAGGCAGTTGTCGCCTGCTTACTTGAAGAAGGCGTTGATACCATTTTCGGCTATCCGGGCGGTGCGATTATGCCCGTCTATGATGCCTTTTACGATTACCAAGAGCGCCTGAAGCACATTCTTGTGCGGCATGAACAAGGCGCTGTCCATGCGGCACAAGGCTATGCGCGGGTTTCCAACCGAGTTGGGGTGTGTATTGCCACATCCGGTCCCGGCGCAACAAACCTTATTACCGGCATTGCCGATGCGCAGATAGATTCCACGCCGCTTGTCTGCATCACAGGGCAAGTCGGTTCGCATCTTTTGGGAACAGATGCCTTTCAAGAAACCGACGTAATCGGTATCTCCATGCCCGTTACAAAGTGGAATTACCAAATCACCAAAGCAGAAGATATTCCCGCAGCCTTTGCCAAAGCCTTCTACATCGCCCGGAGTGGTCGCCCGGGACCAGTGCTGCTGGACATCACCAAAGATGCACAGTTTAATAAACTTGATTTCAAATACGAACCTTGCACGGGCATTCGTAGCTATGCGCCGTATCCGAAGTCGCGTCCCGATGACATTATTGCCGCCGCCGCGCTTATCAATTCCGCGAAAAAGCCGTATATTCTGGTCGGACATGGCGTGTTGCTTTCTCAAGCACAGGCAGAGTTTGCAGCCTTTGCTGAAAAAACAGGTATCCCGGTTGCCTCGACCTTGCTGGGTTTATCGGCTTTCCCCTGTGATCACCCGCTTTACGTGGGCTATTTGGGGATGCACGGCAATTATGGACCGAACGTCAAAACCAATCAAGCCGATGTGATCATTGCCGTCGGAATGCGTTTCGACGACCGCGTAACGGGCAATCTGGCACATTATGCAAAACAAGCGAAAATCATTCACATCGAAATTGACCCCTCCGAAATCGGCAAAATTGTCCAGCCCGAAGTCGCTATCAATGCCGATGCAAAAGAAGCGCTGCTTTCGCTTATGCCACACGTACAAGAGCGCTCGCACACCGCATGGATACAGGAGTTCAAGGATTGTGACGCGGTTGAGCATGAGAAAGTCATCGTGAAAGATTTCGCTCTGCCGGAAAATAGTATCAAAATGGCAAACGTCGTAGAGCGCATTTCCCGCAAAACCAATGGTGAAGCCATTGTCGTAACCGACGTGGGACAGCATCAAATGGTAACATCGCGCTATTACGCCTTTCGAGGACGCGATAATAATGTTACTTCCGGCGGTTTGGGAACGATGGGCTTTGCGCTTCCGGCGGCGATTGGTGCGAAGTTTGCGCGTCCCGACGATGAGGTGATTGCGATTATTGGCGATGGCGGTTTTCAAATGACTCTGCAAGAACTTGGCACAATTTTCCAAGAAGAAACAGCCGTGAAAATTGTGATTTTGAACAACAACTTTCTCGGAATGGTGCGCCAGTGGCAGCAGCTTTTCTTTGACCGTCGTTATTCTTTCGTGGAAATGAAAAATCCGAATTTTATCAAAATTGCCGAAGGCTTCGGCATCACGGCGCGAAAAATTGAGCATCCAAGCGAGTTAGAAGCGGCACTAGACGAAATGCTTGCCCACAAAGGCGCATATTTCCTTGAAGTTGTCGTTGAGCGCGAAGAGAATGTCTTCCCGATGGTTCCGACGGGAGCGAGCGTGGCGGATATTCGCTTGGAGTGAAAAATGCTTACACTGGAAGAAATACAAGCAAAATTTCTACGCGGTGAGCGAGAAAATACGTTTCATGCTCTTGAACGAATGACTGAGCGCAATATCACCGTAGTTGAAATTGTAGAAGCAATGCAAAATGCCGAATGTATTGAACAATACCCGCTGGATAAATACGGCGCAAGTATGCTCATTTGAGGCTTTACATCTCAGTACCGCCCTTTGCATCTGCACGTCTCTGCTTTTGTCAGAGAGCGCATTAAACTCATTACCGTTTATGAGCCGAATGCTCACGAATGGGTACATTATCGCAAACGCATCAGAAAGGACGAACGATATGCTCAATCCTTGCACAGTTTGTGGCAATACAAACTATGAACATCGCGCAATCAAGCACGTTTTCACCGCTCCCAACGGCGATCAAATTCTTATTGACAATATCCCTGTTACGGTGTGTACTCAATGTGGTGAACAAACGCTGTCATTTGAAACAACCGAACATATTATGGAAATTGTGAAAGCAGCTTCCAATCATACGTTAGTTGCAGCACGAAAAATGCCCGTTTATGAATTTGCCGCGTAGAGCAGTTTTTTTATGACAAACAAGCAGCAATCATGCCTACAACCCAAATGACCAAAGCGGAAGCCGAAATTATGGCGCTATTTCAGCAACCTTCCTCTCCTCAAACGAAAGTCGTTAGAGTAAGCGATGAGCAAGTACGCCTTCTTGAAGCCAGTACGCCAGAAGTGCGTGCTGCATTAGCAAAAAAAATTGCAGAGGAGGGAATTGATGAACGAACATTCCGTCCGTGAGATTTTTTACATGATGAACGGTTTTTGCCCGTGAAGGTGTCATTGTTTCTCTCAGCGAAAATGCTATTGAGACCTGCAATATGCTTTTTCAGCAACACTCAGGCTTGTTTGTCGCTGCAAATATCATTCAGGCATACAGAAACCTTCGGAATGATCAGATCTACGATGTTTGGAACACTGTTTACACTGATTACGGCTACACCATTCTATGCCGTTTGTATTACAACCGCATTTTTGAAATTTGGACAATAAGTTAAAAACTGACAACATTTTACCCGATAACATTTTCATTGCAACAGTATGAACCAGCAAAAAAAACTTTTCACTATCATCGCGTTCACCGAGAACCGCATCGGGCTTCTGAACCGCATCACAATTATCTTCACCCGGCGGCACATCAATATCGAATCGCTGACAACCAGCGAATGCGAGGTCGAAGGCGTACACCGCTTCACCATCACGACGCGCACGACCGAAGACCGTGCCATCAAGGTTGTGAAGCAAATTGAGAAACTTGTGGAAGTGATAAAAGCCTCGCTTCACGCGGAGGAAGAAACGGTCTATCAAGAGCTTGCGCTTTACAAAATTGATGCGCTCAAAATCGCTGCCGACGGCACATTTACTGCCTTTTTGAACACCCTCAAAAAGTACAATGCCGGAATCCAAAGCGCCGAAAAAGAGTACATCATCGTTCAAAAACTTGGGCGGCGCGTGGAAATTTTCATGCTTTTGGATGCGCTGAAGGAATACCACGTCTTAGAATTTGCGAAATCCGGCAGAGTAGCCATGACGCGCTCTGCAAACGATTTAGACCACTACCTCCGCGAGATGGAGGCATTACGCGCTGCGGAGGAAATTGAGACTATTGGGGTATAGTCTATCATTTTCATTGTAAGCCTGTATAGAAAATTTTTATCTTGGCAAAAACTCATAACCCTTTTCTTTTCATTATTATTTTCAGAGAGACTGTTTTATGGCAAAATTGAATTTCGGTGGCGTAGAAGAAAACGTCGTTACCCGCGAAGAATTTCCCCTTGCAAAAGCGCAAGAAATCTTGAAAGATGAAGTTGTTGCCGTTATCGGCTACGGCGTTCAAGGACCAGGGCAGGCGCTCAACCAAAAAGATAACGGCATTAACGTTATTGTCGGGCAACGTCAGAACTCTAAATCATGGGACAAAGCCGTTGCAGATGGCTTTGTTCCGGGCAAAACGCTTTTCTCGCCCGAAGAAGCCGCAGAGAAAGGCACGATTATTTGCTACCTGCTCTCCGATGCAGCACAAATAGCGATGTGGCCCACCATCAAAAAACACCTCACCAAAGGTAAAGCGCTCTATTTCTCGCATGGATTCGGCATTACCTACAAAGAGCAGACAGGAATTGTGCCGCCGTCGGATGTGGACGTAATCTTGGTTGCGCCCAAAGGCTCTGGCACATCTCTTCGCCGCTTGTTTGTGGCAGGGCGTGGCTTAAATTCGAGCTATGCAATTTTCCAAGATGCCACAGGACGCGCCAAAGACCGCACCATTGCGCTTGGTATCGCCGTCGGTTCGGGATATTTGTTCGAGACCAATTTTGAAAAAGAGGTCTATTCCGATTTGACGGGTGAGCGCGGAACGCTGATGGGTGCTATTCAGGGCATTTTCGAGGCGCAATACAACGTGCTTCGCAAGCGCGGACACACGCCGTCGGAAGCATTCAATGAAACCGTCGAGGAACTCACCCAAAGCCTCATGCCACTTGTGGCGGAAAACGGTATGGATTGGATGTATGCGAACTGCTCCACAACCGCACAGCGTGGCGCTTTGGATTGGAAAAATAAATTCCGCGATGCCGTTGCTCCTGTGATGGAAGACCTCTACGAAAGCGTTGCCACAGGCAAAGAAGCTGCACGTTCCATCGCAACCAACAGCCAACCTGATTACCGCGAAAAATTGGAAGTCGAACTCACGGAATTGCGTAATTCCGAGATGTGGCAAGCCGGAAAGACCGTTCGCAGCTTGCGTCCGGAGAATAAAAAGTAAAGCGCGTTGGTGAAATAACCAAGAGCGCTCTGGGGGCAGTAATACCAAATTGAGTTAATCATTGTGCATAACATTGGGCTGAAGCGCCTTGTTTACTCAATTATCATGCACAATGCTCGACTTAAATTGGTATAAACCCTCAGAGCGCTCTTTGCATTTAAGCCGTATTGATGCGCTATCGAATAATGACAAGTTGCCGCATAACCCGCTTCAAACCTGATTGGACGACGCAAAAATATACCCCCGTTTCGAGATTTTTTGTGTCCAACCGAATATCGGTTTCGCCCGCTTCAACATTCATCACAAAAGGACCGCCGCGCTCTATGCCATCGGTGGAGTAGAGGGTCGTGCTGATAGTTGCTGCCTCGCTTGATTGCACCCGCACGGTGGCTACGTCGGAAACAGGTTGCGGGGCGGTATAGACAATCGCCAGCACCGCCGGTGTGGAAAGAACACGGAGTTGAATGGGAACATCGCACCGCGAAGTTGCGTCATAGACAGGCGTAATCCCTGTGCCGCGCAAAATCAGCGTATCGCCAACGCAATTTGCGCCAAGAATCAGCGTATCGCGGTAATCGCGGAACTCCGTCGGCACGAAGCAAAGCGTGATGCGACTTGTTGCGCCAGGCGCGATAGTGATGGGAAATTGCAGTGGCGGTGCAGAAAAGCTCATATTGCCTTGTGGAGCAAGATTGCGCAGAGAAAACGGTAACGAACCGGTATTGCGGTATTCGAGGCGAATGCAATTTGTCGTGCCGCCCGTGCTTGTTTCACCAAAATTTCCTAGTGTCGTTCGGTCACCAACCAATGCCACTGTAAAGCCTTGAATAACATCGCTGACGGTGGCAATATTTCCTGAAGAATCTTGAACTTGAATAGTGTAAAAAGCATCCAGACGCGGATTGGTCACACTCAAAATGCTCCGTGTGCGGACAGCACCAATGCTATCGGTACGCAAGGTGCAGTTCACAAGTCGAATCGGTGTGACGCTTGCCACGCCGGAGGCGAGTGTGCCACCATCGGTAACATCAAAGGCAATGCGCTGCGAACACGCATCGGGAGTCTTGGCAATAAGTGGCGGTGTTCGGTCGGTAATAGCTTCCAACGTGAAAAGCGCCACTGCACGAGTCGCACACGTATTGCCCACACGAAGCGTATCATTGACGATGCCGTCCGACAGCGCACGATAACTCACTTGCAAGGTCTCGCTTGCGCCCGCCGCAAGCACGATAGGAAGTGTTGTGCCAACGATTTGCAAATTCGGTATGCCGAGCATAAAACGGAGCGTGGAAATGGTTTGTGCTGTTGCACCATAATTCCTAATGACAAAAGGGAATGTTCGTGTTCTGCCCGTTGGAATTTGTAAGCGCACAGGTACAGCCGCCCCCGTTGCGTTTTGTCCTTGCAAGCCAACCGTAAAGCCAAATATCGGCACCGTGCGGCGACTGACAAAGCCAACCGAATCACGTGCTTCGACGGTAAACCCACCGTCAGCAAAAATATTCACTAAATCAGCACGAAAGCGCACCGAATCAGCGTAGCGCATAAATGGCTCAACACGGAGCGAAACATTGGCAAAGGTTGTGGGGGCAAGGCGTACACTATCAATCCGCGAGTCTGTGACAAGCGTGTCAAGCACAGTGCCGCTTACGCCAAAACATTCGCTGCGAAGCACGATTTGAGGCGGGTCGCGGTCAGGTGCAATCACGCGTAACTTCCCACCGCCGATATATCCGTAGGAATTTGCTTGCCCATAGCCATAAACATAAATACCAAATGCCGAATCGCCCCGTGCGGTATGCACACCGCCGGAAACACGAAAATTTCCATAGACATAGCCCGAATTAAGAATCGGGCGGAACGCATTTTGTGGAACAGACTGCCCATCAAACAGGAGCGACCGAGTGCCGTTTGCATGGACAACAATCGTAACATAATGTTCAATAAAAGACTGTCCGCCAGTAGCCCTATCATCAGGCACCTGAGCATTGATGAATCGGTAGCCCTTATCGTACTGCTCCACCGTCGGAATAACCATCATAAAGGGGTCGCCAACCTGAGGACCGAGTCCACCACTAAGTCCGGCGGGCGTGGCAGTCTTTTTAAACTGAGCAACAAGTATCTGTTCATTCGCCGTAACCCAGCCTTCTTGCGTGAGAGGCGCTTCGTAAAATTCTCCGGCGTTTAATGTTACCAAGGGCTGCCCGTTGAGAAGAACTTGTGTGCCGTTGTATGCCGCAACAATGCGATACACATCGCTTCCGGCGATTGCTTGATTCGACGGCTGCGCGTGTGGCACAAGAAAAATGCTTTTGCCCCATGTCTCAACAGGCGGCATCTGCTCGACAAGGTGGTCACGGGAACTCAGAGCGGCTTTGAGTTGAATCGGTAGCACTGTTCGTTGATGTCCCCCAAAAACAGCGACAGGCTTTGTTGCTTTGACACGCGAACCTGTGAGGTCGCCACGCCCAGTGTTAATGCGGGTATCTGCTTGAAGCAAATAAGATTCGCCGCGCTGAAGTCGAACGGTGTGAGTGCTGCTGGATTGGCTTGGGAAAGTCGCTACGGTGCGGCTTACGGTGATTTCCGTATTATCGGCAACAGCAACGACGGCAAATTGCGATGGTGTATCGCTGCCAATCATATTGCCAAAAAAGGGAAGTCCGCTTCCATCGCTTGTGTATGCCATGACGACGTACTCCCGTCCCAATGCTGGCACAGGCAAGACTAAGTGTGCATCACTTGTGAAGCGGGCTTGGTTGAGGGCGTACACTGTCACGTCATCATTTGCTTCAATGCGGACGTATTGAGGTGCAACCTGTTCGCTTTGAGCAAAGCGGTTGAGTGTCTGGTTCGCATTAAAGCCTTCTAGCTCAATATCGCCGTAGTTCATGGCAAAGGTAAAAATTTGCGTTGGGTCGGGAAGGGCAAAAGCGCGTGAAACCTCGCGTCCCAAGCGGGTACGGTAGGTGATACGCCCACTAGTGGCTTTGTCGCAGGTGATAAAAATAAAAAGCGAGTCGCGGGTATTCGAGCTGTCGCGGCTTTCTTCGTGAAAATTTGGCAGGAAAGCCATATAGAAATCACGTCCACGACTGGAACGAGTGGTGTCATTCCGCGAGGAAACAGGCTGCGCAAACGCTTGTACGCTTGTACTGGCAACGACAAGCACAAAAAGGAGAGCCAAACGGTAATTCATAGTGGTTGTGTCAAAAAATAACGAATGGGACTGTAATGGACGAAAGGTCTGTCGTGGTGCTGAAAGAATGTCACTGGCATTGCCTTCTCAAGAGCAAATTACGCAAAACAGGCTTCTTTCGCAATGAGAAGAATAATGAGCCACTTATCTATAAAAAGCAGCGAAGCCCGATAGAGTTACTATCGGGCTTCGGTATAAGCAGAAATATGATATTTCTTTTTTAGTCGGTCAAATTATTGACGCTCAATTCAGCAACGTAATTTTCTGCGCCCGGAACGGGGTGATTGGCGTTGTATGCGTCAATCGCAGGTTGCTCTTGTGTTTTGAGGTATTCGACTGCCGAGAGAACGATTTTCTTTGCATCTTTGTCAAATTCAATGACGCGAAGCGGCAGACTCTCGTCAACACGGAAGAAATCAGCGATATTTTTGACGGGGGCAAAGGAAAGTTGTGATGTTGGGACAAATCCATCCACGCCTTGCGGCAATTCAACAATCACACCTTTTTCAATGATGCGCACGATGCGACCTTGCGTTTGGATACCAACACGGTAATCTTCGGAGAAGACATCCCATGGGTTATCGCGTACTTGCTTGTGTCCAAGCGAGATGCGGCGTTGGTCGAGGTCAATGCCCAAAATGACGACATCAATTTCCTCACCTTTTTTCACAAACTCCCCGGGGTGACGAATTTTCTTCGTCCACGACAGGTCGCTGATGTGAACAAGACCATCCACGCCCGGCTCCAATTCAACAAACACACCAAAGTTGGTGATATTGCGAACAGCACCACGGTGCGCCGATGCAACGGGGTATTTCTGGAGAAGTTGCTGCCAAGGATCAGGGGTGAGTTGTTTCATTCCGAGTGACAATTTCTTGCCATCACGGTCAATATTCAGCACAATAGCATCAACCATTTGTCCCATCGAAACGAATTGCGACGGATGTTTGATATGCTCTGTCCAGGACATTTCGCTGATGTGAATAAGACCTTCGATACCTTTTTCGATTTCGATAAATGCACCGTAATCGGTAAGGCTGACGACTTTGCCCTGTACACGTGAACCTGGCTCGTATTTCTCGCCGATGGTGTTCCATGGGTGCGGGGTAAGTTGTTTCATACCAAGCGAAATGCGGCGTTTTTCGGAATCAAAGTCAAGCACAACAACTTTAACTTTTTCATCCAACTGCACGATTTCGGAAGGATGCGTAACACGTCCCCACGAAAGGTCGGTAATGTGAACAAGACCGTCCACACCGCCAAGGTCAATAAACACGCCGAAATCAGCGATTGCTTTAACATGACCTTCCAAAACGAGACCTTTTTCAAGGCGCTCAAGAACTTCTTGGCGAACACCGGCAATCTGCTCTTCGAGGAGGACTTTGTGGCTAACGACAACGTTTTCGTTCGGATGATTGATTTTCACAACACGCACATCAAGCGTACGGTTAATCCACGCATCGAAATCGCGCACAGGCTTCACATCAATTTGCGAACCCGGTAAGAATGCGTCAATGCCCATAAGGTCAACGACCATACCGCCTTTGATACGGCGCAGGATTTTTGCCTGTACGATGTCTTGCGTTTCAAATGCTTTGTTGATACGTTCCCAAACGCGCATGAAGTCGGCACGGCGGCGCGAAAGCACCATTTTACCGTCGGAATCTTCGATATTTTCAAGGAATACTTCGACTTCATCCCCGATTTTGAGTTCATCGCGGTTGGTAAATTCGGAAAGCGGTACTAAGCCTTCCGATTTAAAGCCAATATCAATAGCCACTTCGCTATTGTTAATGGCAACGATACGCCCGGTGATGATTTCATTTTCGGAGATGGTCGAGAGTGTTTTTTCAAACATACTCGTCAGCATGACGGGATCCATCATCTCGAAATCGAAATCATCATCCATAATGGATGTGACGGAATATCGCTTGTGCATAGCCGTTGGCTTTTTACCGGCTGCTATTGCCATCTGCTCGTCGGCAACCGACTCGGCAACTGTTGACGTTACTTGCTCAGACATTGAGTCCTCCAAATCGCGCTATCACTTTATTTTCAAACGCTTTCCAGCGTGTGAGTATAGCGCAATTTTGTGAAAAATTAGTGAGAAAATTGTGAATTGGTAAAGGCTATTAAAATACGATTTTGCGGGGGATTGTGCAAGTTTTATTCTTGAAAGAGAAGAGTGATTGTAGGAAAAACTGGTGAAATTGCGAGATACATGGAAAACGAGCAGCAATTGCGCTCATCACACCCGTGAACGGTAGCGGTCTTCTTTCGTTCTTTCGCTATCAGCAAAGAGAGATATTTCGGCTTTTTCGTGTAAATTTGTCCCTTCAACCTTTTCTTTTGAAAAAGAGTCTTGTATGTGATTTGCATATCACGCAGAACTTCACGATTTTTGCAGTCTTGATTATTTTTCGTTTCACAAAGGAGCATTTTTCGCAATGAGCGCAAACACCATGATTTACCGCAGCAATTATCGCTTGTCTCTCCCGTTTCTCTCGCTAATACTCGTGTTGACGTGTGCCGTGTGCAATGCACAGCCCGTCGCCGGAAAGACTGACACGAAACCGTCCGCAAAGCAAATAGATGGAAAGACCGTGCTGGCAACCGTCGGAGCGGAAACCATTACCTACAAAACGCTGGAGGACGCATACCGCAAAAACGTCAATAATAAAACCCTTCTGCTCTCGAATGTTTCGGCAGACAGTGTGCGCGATTTTCTGAATTTGTACATCAATTATCGCTTAAAAGTGCTGGATGCAAAAGCGCGTGGTTTCGACCAGAAGCCGGAAATTATTCAGGATATTCGCCAGAACCGTGCCTCGCTTGCCGCTCCCTATCTCTTTGAGCGGGCAATCGTGAATGCTCGTGTTGATACGTCCTTGGCGCGTCGGCGCTCGCAATTCCGTGTTGGGCTTATTTTTACAAAGATTCTAAACAATGACACAGCGAAATCGTATAAGCGCAGTGTCTCCATGCTCGAAGCACTCAAAAAAGGCGCAGACTTCCGCAAAATGGCGAAAGATTCCAGCGACGATGAATATTTTCGTGCCAGTGGCGGTGAAATGCCCGTTGTGACCAGCGACCGCGTGTTGCGGGAAATTGAAAACGCTGCTTTTAGCCTTAATGTTGGTGACATCTATCCTAAGCCCATACGCTCAACATTGGCTGTTCCGGGCTATTATATCGTGAAACTCCTTGAAATTGAGCCGCGTGTGGCGGTTCGCGGACGGTATATCATCATTAAGCCTGCTTCCCGCACCTTCCAAGGCTCTCCTTTGCCGCCGGGTCCCGAAGATTCGCTTGCGGCGGTCAAACGTTTGGACAGTGTTCTTGGTTTGATAAAAGGCGGTCTTGATTTTGCCGAAGCGGCAAAAAAATTCTCCGAAGACGCATACGCACAATATGGTGGAATTTTTCCCGGCTATTATACCGAAACGACAGGCTATTTGAATGGCTTGCGCTACCGCTTTCCTGAAGAAGTTGATCGCTGGCTTTTTGCGAAAAACCGCAAGGATGGCGATAGGTCGGGCGTGATTTCTACCGCGAATGGTATGTATCTCGTGCAACGGGACTCCTCGAAAATTGGCGGCGATGAGCGCGAAGAAATCAAGCGTTTCTACAAGCGTGTCCACTTCGAGGCGGATAAAAAGGTGTTTTTTGATTCCGTGAAAAAAGCACGGAAATTTACGATTGCCACCAAAACACTCACAGCGTTTTTGAAAGCCGTTGACACCACGCGCCCGGCTTTCGACAGCGCTCAAAAAGCAAAATTGAGTGCGAAATTGCTAAAAGAGCCACTCGCAAAATTTACGGGCTATACCCTGACGGTCGGTGGATTTGCGGATTCATTGTTGCAACGCTCCGATTTACGCGGCTTTTCGCTGACGCAACAAGGTATGGAGCAGGCTTTGGACAAAATCATGGAATCTGCCCTGACCGAAACGCTTACCCGCACGATGGAAACGGATTATCCCGAATTTGCTTCGCTAATGAAAGAATTTCAAGAAGGTATCTTGATTTTTCGCATTGAAGAGCAGGAAATTTGGAGCAAAATGCGCTTCGACACAGCCCGCGCCCGTTCTTATCACGACCCAATAAAAGAAAAATTCAAAATGCAGGAACTGTATGATTTTTCCGAAATTTGGGTTGCGTCTGATTCCCTTGCTCAAGTTCTCGCCAAACGCTTGCAGACCAATAACAATCGCGCTTCACTCTTCGATTCCTTGGCAGCGCAGTACACCGAACGTGCTGGCTACAAAGAGCGCAAAGGCAAATGGGATGCGCTTGCGCCAGCAGATTTCACGATTGCGGGCGAGTTGAAAAAGCGTGGTCTCAAAGCAGGCGATGTTTTTGTTTATCCGAAATTTCAAGGCGCAACGAGTATTGTTCGCATGAATGCTCTTCTACCATCCCGTATTAAAACGTTCGAGGAAGCAATTCCCGATTTTGCGGCGCAATTCCAAGATTCCGTTCAGAAAGAACTCACGCAAAAATGGCTTGAAGGCTTGCGTTCCCGTTATCCTGTTGCTATCGAACAGAATACTTTTAAATCAATTTGGAAATAATTTATTTCGAGAACTTTATGATTTCATCACGTTGTGCATCTCTCATTCGTTGTGCGCTTGTTGTTGTTGGCGCACTGGTTTCCCATCAAGCCTTCGCACAGGGCTTAGGTGCTATGAAAACTGGCGAGGCGATGGATAAAATCGTCGCTGTTGTCGGCAATGAAATTATCCTGCAATCGGAAGTTGTTGGTCATGCAATGATGGCTGCTGCTCAAGAACGCCGCACGAATGCTCGCCCCGACGACCCGGTGCTTCTGAAACGTTCACTGGACGTGCTGATTAACGAAAAGCTCATTGTGACGAAAGCCGTTGAGGACAGCCTTACTACTTCCGATGACGAAATCACCGAGCGTATGGAGTATCAAATCCAAGCAATGATGCAGCAAATGGGTTCGGAACGCCGTATTGAAGAGGTGTACGGAATGTCTATGGCGAAAATTCGCCGTGATTTTCGTGATGAAATCCGCAAGCAACTTTTGACGGAGCGCCTTTCACAGCAAAAATTTGCAGCAATGAAAGTGTCCTCAAAAGAAGTTCAGGATTTCTATAAGCAGTACAAAGACTCTATTCCGCCTGTGCCGCCGCAATTTGAAATTTTTCACATTGTGAAAAATGTGGAGCCGTCGCTTGTTGCCAAAGAAAAAACGCAGGCGTTAGCAAAAAAAATCCGTGATTCGCTCATTGCAGGTGGCGATTTTGCTGCGTTTGCGCGGAAATACAGCAATGACCCGGGTTCAGCGCAATCCGGCGGTGATCTGGGATTTGTGCAGCGCGGGAAATTTATCGCGGAATTTGAAAAAACTGCTTACGCATTGCAAATCAACGAGATTTCGCAGCCCGTCGAAACGCCGTTTGGCTTTCACGTTATTCAACTCTTGGACAAGCGCGAGAATGAAGTAAAAACGCGGCATATCCTTCTGAAACTTGGTCAAACCGATGATGACGTAACGCGCACCAAAGGCTTTTTGGATTCGCTCAAAATGCGTGTCGCCAAAGGTGAATCGTTTGAAGACCTCGCCAAGCAATATTCTGATGACACCGACACGAAGGCATTTGGCGGGCTGTTGGGTCGGATGGAAGCGGTGAAATTGCCATCGGATTTACGTGAAAAAATCGAAAAATTGAAAGACGGCGGAATCACCGAAGCACTGCCGTATAGCGCTCCGGGAAGCACAAAAAGCGCGTTTAATATCGTCTTGCGCAAAAAATATATTCCCGAACACAAAATCTCTTTCGATGATGATTATAAGCGCCTCGAACAAATGGCTTCGATGCAAAAACGCGCCAAAGTCTATGAAGATTGGATGCTGGAATTGCGGAAAAACATTTACTGGGAAGTCAAAGGGAAATTTTAACAATTTACGCACAAAACAACGGCTGCGGCGGCATAAACACTGAATTGTGTGCTTCCGCAGCCTTTCTCCATCTTACCCCGCTCCACCCAAATGGGCAATCATTCACACCATCAAAAACTCAGCCTTGCCGGGCTGCTGATAACCGTCGGCATCATTTATGGCGATATTGGTACATCACCATTGTATGTGATGAAAGCTATCATCGGGACGCGCCTTATCACGGAAGACCTGATTTTTGGCGGATTGTCGTGCGTATTCTGGACGCTGACATTGCAGACGACCATCAAATACGTCCTCATTACGCTGCGGGCAGATAATAATGGCGAAGGCGGCATATTCTCGCTCTTCACGCTCGTCCGGCGACGCGGGAAATGGCTTGTTGCTCCGGCAATGCTTGGTGGTGCATCGCTGATTGCGGATGGCATTATCACGCCGCCCATCTCGGTTTCATCAGCGATTGAGGGCTTGCGGATTATTGACCCCGCATTGCCGACCGTTGGGATTTCGATGGCAATCATTACGGCACTGTTTGTCGTGCAGCAATTTGGTACGGCAAAAATTGGTCAGGCATTCGGTCCTATCATGGTATTGTGGTTTGGGATGCTTGCCGTGCTTGGTGTGGTCAATATTGGTGCGTATCCGTCGGTCATTAAAGCGTTTAATCCCTATTATGCTTATCATCTGCTTACGGCTTTTCCGCAAGGTTTCTGGCTTTTGGGCGCAGTATTCCTCTGCACAACGGGCGCTGAGGCGCTTTACTCCGACCTTGGGCATTGCGGGCGACCCAATATCCAGTTTTCATGGGGGTTTGTCAAAACGGCGTTATTACTGAATTATATGGGGCAAGGCGCATGGTTGCTTTCAAGCGGAATGCAAACGCTCAATGGTATCAACCCATTCTATGCAATGATGCCCAAATGGTTCTTGCCCATGGGTATCGGCGTAGCGACGGCTGCTGCGATTATTGCCTCTCAAGCACTTATCACGGGCTCGTTTACGCTCTTCAGCGAAGCAATCAAACTTCACCTTTGGCCCCGCCTTGCGATTCGCTACCCTTCGGAATCTCGCGGGCAAATGTACATTCCAACGGCAAATTGGCTGCTCTGGGCAGGATGTATGTTTATTATGTGGCATTTTCAAGAATCCAGCCATATGGAGGCTGCATACGGCATCGCTATTACGCTGGCAATGCTTTCGACAACCATTTTGTTGGCACAATATTTACGGCGAATGGAGTACAGCACGGGTGTTGTGGTCGGTACGGTCGCGGTTTTTGGGGCAATCGAAGTTGGTTTCCTTATTGCCAATATGAGTAAACTTCACGAAGGGGGCTGGATAACGCTTGTTATCTCGTTTGTGCTGGGAATGGTGATGGTGATTTGGTTCAATGCCCGCATTATTCTTGCACGCTTTGCTCATAGCGTTCGCATTGAGGACTATTTGCCGGCGCTCCGCGACCTTGCCGAAGACCGCGAAGTGCCAAAGTATTCGACGCATTTGGTGTATCTCAATAAAGTGCCGTACCCGCATCAAGTTGACCGCAGCATTATCTATTCTGTCTTGGAGAAACAACCCAAAAGAGCCGATATTTACTGGCTTTTGCATATCGAAACAACTGATAGCCCTTACACGATGGAGTATGAAGTGGAACATCTTGTTCCCGATGCCGTCATTCGTTTAACGTTTTATCTCGGCTTCCGCGTTCCGCTCCATATCAACGCCTTTTTCCGTCAAGTGGTCTGCGACCTTGAGAAAAATGACGAAGTTGATACATCCAGTCGCTATATTTCGTTGAAAAATAATCAGATTACGGGTGATTTTCGTTTTGTCGTTTTTGAGGAATATTTGTCCGATGAATACGACCGTTTGACGATTCTTCAGCGTATTATCGTCGAAGCCTACATCTTTCTCAAGCGCTTTAGTCTTTCGATTGTCAACGAATTTGAACTTGATTTAAGTTCGGTCACGGTCGAGAAAGTACCGATTTCGACGCACTCGCATCAATATTTGAAATTGAAGCGCATTGAAGTATAATACTGACAAACCGTCAATCTCTTGTGATTGTAGAAGCGTATGACGAAAAAGCGCCCAATAGCCGATGAATACTTCGCTCTTTTGAACGAACCGCAAAAAAGCATTGCCTTGGAAGCGCGGGCATTAGTGCTTAGCACGGAGCCAGATATTCAAGAAGAAATGAAGTACGGCGTACCGTTCTACGTGCGTCAAGGGATGATTTGCTATCTCAATGTCAATAAAAGTGGCGTTATGCTTGGGTTTATGTCGGGAACGCAAATGTCGGACAGTTTTGAACTGTTTTCGGGGAAAAGCCTGAAATTGGTTCGCCATATCGCGCTGCCGAGCATTGCATTTATCCATGCAAAGCGTGAGGAAATCACGAACTACGTTATTGAAGCGATAGTCATCAACGATGCGAAAAGCAAAAAATAATTATCCGTCTTTTTTGTGAAATTCATCATTCAAAACTTAACACCAACCCCAAAATGCTCATCTCTGCGTTTGGTATTCTTTTTTCGTACCTCTTTTCTTTCGCCGCCATTACGTGGGATGTGAAACCCGAAATGGTGTCCTTTGGCAGCGTCACGATTCGCTGGTACGGCGTACTTTTTTCATCGGGCTTTTTTCTGGGGTATCTGCTCATGTCTCGAATGTTTGTCCGGGAATATCGCCCTTTGACGGACATGGAGCCGCTAACGTTCTACATGATTGGTGGAACAATACTCGGAATGCGGCTCGGACACTGCCTGTTCTATCAGCCGGATTATTACCTCGCCAATCCCTTAGAAATTTTTCAAATCTGGAAAGGCGGCTATGCCAGTCATGGTGCGGTCGTTGGGATTTCGATTGCGCTCTGGCTGTATGCGCGAAACCGTCCGGCACAGCCGTTTTTGTGGATTATTGACCGCATTGCGATTGTTACTGCCTTGGCAGCGTTTCTTATTCGGGTCGGCAATTTTTTTAACCATGAAATGATTGGGCATCCGACTGACTTGCCTTGGGCAATTATTTTCACCGAGCGCGACCTCTTGCCACGCCATCCGTCGCAACTCTACGAAGCGCTCTGCTATATCTGCACCTTTGCTTTGATGCGCTTCATTTATCGTCGTTATGACGCAAAAACGCCCAATGGCTTACTTTTAGGCGTATTTTTTATGTGTATTTTTGGAGCAAGATTTTGTATTGAATTTACGAAAGAAAATCAAGTTGCTTTTGAAAGTGGATTACCGATAAACATGGGACAAATACTGAGTGTGCCGCTTATTGCCTTGGGCGCGTTTTTGGCATGGCGGGCGCTCAAACATCCCGTCATTACATCGGATAAACCCAGCGCAATAAAATCCACCAGCACTAAACCCATCGCTAAATCAACGCATCGAATAGATAAATCGCATCAAACTAAACGCCGATAATCAATCGAAATTATATGGATACTATGAAAGAAACGCCTATTTCTGCCGAGCAGCAACAACGCCTCGAACAAGAGCTTTTCGCCCGCGCTCAGAATGTTTCGCGTGAAGATGAAAAAGTGGTTGTCGAGGAATTGCCGGAAAAAGTTGCTAAAGTGCTTGATTCCGTCAATCAACGCCTTCCGCTTGTGAAAAATATGATTGCCAAAGTGAAAATGCTTTATGCGATGATTCGTGATAAAGAGTTCGCTATGGCATGGTCAAGCAAAACAATGGTCATTGCAGGACTGCTCTATTTTATCTCGCCGATAGATCTTCTGCCAGATTATATCCCCGTGCTGGGCTATATTGATGATGCATTTGTTCTGAGTATTGTGATGAACGCTATTGCCTCAGAAATTGACCGCTATAAATCGTACACCGCAGAGAAAAACGTGAATTAAGCAGAAAAAAACTGCTTCAGAATGAGATTTGGAAAACAACAGCAAACCCGCCTTTCGTCTCAATGCTAGACGAGAAGCGGGTTTGTGCTATTTGAGACTCTGGCATACTTCTTGCATCATTGCCATCAAAAAAAGCCTATCATTTTCGCTTATTTCAATTGGTTATGAAATCTTGCTTCTTTTGGTGTTGTGCAATAATACTCTGCTTGTTTGCTCTCAAACCCGCATCGGCACAAGTTTTCGCCGCACCTCCATCGCTCAGTTTTGGGACGCTTTCCTGCACGAGCGGCGTTATTACGACAACCGTTGTCATCCAGAATACGGGCGGGCTAACACTTATTCTCTCCGGTGCAGCCGTCAGCCCGACAAATGCTGATTTCAGCATTGCTTCGCCAGCAAGTATTACTCCAAACACACCGCTTTTTATCACGGCTGGCGCTACGCAAGCTATCGTTGTTGCCTATAACCCTAACCGTATCGGCTCTATCAACGCTGCACTCGTCTTTGCGACGAATTCTCTCAATGCCTCCGGCGGCATAAATACGATTCCGATTTCCGCACAACGCGATTCTACTGGCTTTGTGCTTTCAACGACGAACATTGTCCTCGGCAATGTTCCCATCAATACACCAACCACAACAACTGTTACACTTCGCAACACTGGTACATTGCCGTTTTCTATCCCTGCGCCGCAATTTTCGGGCGCATTTGTGATTGATTCGCTTGTTCCGGCGGTTGTTGCTCCGAACGCTCAAGCACAAGTTTTTGTGCGCTTTTTCGGCGCTCCGGCTGGCGTAACGACTGCCACCGTCTTTAGCCTCAACGACCAATGTGGACGTATAACGCAACTCCGTGCCTTTGCCGCCGTGCAAGCCCAACCCGTGATTCGGACTATTTCTCCAAGTGTCGGCACTACCGGAACGCCCGTTGTCATTACGGGAAGGAATCTTGGGAACACCCAATCTGTCTTGTTTGGTGGCGTTTCAGCACAATCGTTCACTATCTTGAATGATACACTCGTGTTGGCAACCGTCGGGCAGGGCGCAACGGGAATTGTCAATTTGAGCGTTGGAGGCAGTATCGCCGCTTCACCGCAAGTATTTACCTTTGTTCCGCAGCCTTCGGTGCTGTTCATGTCGCCGCAAACGGGCGGAGCCGGGACGCTCGTAACAATTATCGGCACAAACCTAACAACCGTTACAAGCGTGTCTTTTGGCGGCACTCCGGCATCATTTACAATTAACAGTCCAACACAAATCACTGCCGTTGTTGGCAATGGCGCAAGTGGCGTTATTACGCTCACGACGCTTGTCGGGTCGGTTAATTCGACCCAGCGATTTACGTTTATTCCTTTGCCGAATGTGCTGTTTATTACGCCACAATCAGGCGCTGCCGGAACCACCGTCACTATCATCGGGACAAATCTCGACAGTACGCGCGGTGTGGCGTTTGGTGGCGTTCCGGCACAATCCTTTACGCAAATCAGCCCGACACAAGTAACCGCGATTATTGGCGGGCAAGGTGCAACGGGCGCAGTCAGTATCACGACACTCGGCGGCACTTCGGCTTCGCAGCAAACATTTACCTTTACTGCCCCGCCGACAATTACCTTTGTTTCGCCCAACGTCGGGGCTTCGGGAACGATTGTGAATATTATCGGCACAAATTTCACCAACGTAACGGGCGTGAGCTTTGGCGGCGTTCCGGCGCAAAATTTCACCGTCAGCAGCCCCGCACAAATTATAGCCACAGTCGGCAACGGCGCAAGTGGCGCAGTGACGGTTTCGACATTCAACGGCTCTACAAGCGCCTCGCAGCAATTCACCTTTACCGCCCAGCCAACAATTACGTTCTTTTCGCCCACATTTGGTGGTCCCGGAGCGGTTATCAATATGTTCGGAACATTTTTTAACAATGTCACTGGCGTAACCTTTGGCGGTATTCCGGCGCGGTCATTCACGGTTATCTCGCCAACGCAGCTCCAAGCGGTTGTTGGGCAGGGGGCAACGGGTAATATCGCGGTCATTGCGCAAGGCGGCGTAGGATTTTCTACCTCGCAGTTTATGTTCACACCGACAAGTGTTCGCGCTAGTAGTGATGCGTCATTCGAGGCATTACCCAATCCAGCAAATACCTCTGCACTTTTCCGCTACACCCTTCCCAAAGCTGCCGCAGTCAAGTTGGAAATTTATTCAATGCTCGGTGAGAAAATCGTGAGTATTGATGATGGATTGCGTTCCGCCGGAACGTACACGCTGCCTTGGTCAGTCGAGAGCATTGCGCAAGGCGTGTATTCCTGCCGTTTGCAGGTTGATGGTCAGACGAAAATATTGTTGTTGCGGGTTGTAAAGTAATTCGTTTGTATACCGAACAACGCCATATCATGCGCTCTTCCAGCGTATTATATGGCGTTTGGCGTTATGGCGAAGAAAATTCTTCCTTTGGCATTGATTTTTTCCAGCATTTGCCGTATGTTGCACCGCTTTATCGCAAGTGTTCTGTAACGCTATTTTTTGACCAATAGTATGAAATCGCTCCATACACTGCTTGAAATGACCTCCTCCTTTATTCTGCAAGGTGACGAACACGCATTAGCGCGGGCTGTAACGAGTGTGCAGTACGATTCGCGCCGATGCAGCGAAGACGCGCTTTTTGTCGCTATTCAGGGCTTGCAAGCCGATGGACATGATTTTATCGGACAGGCTATTGAACGCGGCGCACGGGTTGTTGTGGCGGAGCGAGAGATTGAGATTCCGTCCCACGTCTCTCTTGTCATCGTGCCGGACAGCAGAAAGGTTCTGGCAGAAATGGCGCACGTCTGGTTCGACCAGCCGACAACAAAACTCCGTGTTTTCGGTATTACCGGCACCAATGGCAAAACCACGTGTACCTTTGTACTGAAGCATCTTTTGGAGGCAATGGGCGAAAAGGTTGGTATCATCGGTACAACGGGAAATTATATTGGCAATGAGGTGATTCCATCGAATTTTACGACACCCGAAGCACCGGAATTGTGTGCGTTACTCGCCGATATGCGCAAGCGGGGAGCAACGGCAATCGTCATGGAAGTCAGTTCTCATGCGCTTGTTTTGGAGCGGGTGCATAGCACAATCTTTGCCGGAGCAATTTTTACCAATCTGACGCAAGACCATTTAGATTTTCACGGCACGATGGAGGCGTACGCTGAAGCAAAAAAACGCCTCTTCGATATGCTTCCCGCCAGCGCCATTGCGGTCTCCAATGCGGATGACGAGCGAGGAGGGTATATGCTGCAAGATACCAAAGCCTCACGGAAACTGCTTTTTGGTCGTTCTAGCAATGCCGATGTGCGGATTGCGGAGGAAGAACTCAGTTTTATTCGCACCTATTTAACGCTCAATATCGCTGGTGAGCCGCTTCAAACCTCAATGCCGCTTATCGGGAAGTTTAATAGTGAAAATCTTGCAGCCTGCGTCGCAATGGCACACACGCTGGGCTGCGATACGGCAAAGCTGCAAGAGGCGATTACGGAGCGTGTTCAGGGCGCTCCGGGACGGATGCAGCGTTTGTCGCTGCTTGGCGACCAAGCCGTTGCGATTGTGGATTACGCACACACGCCGGATGCTCTCGAAAAAGCGCTCTTGGCTTGCCGCGAATTGCGGGATAATTCTGCTCAAGCAGGGCGTGTCGTCTGCGTTGTTGGCTGTGGCGGCAACCGCGACCGCACCAAACGTCCGAAAATGGGCGCAATCGCGTCGCGTCTGGCGGACGTGCTTGTTCTGACAAGCGACAATCCTCGCAATGAAGACCCATTGGCTATTTTAGATGATGTTTTAGCGGGTGTCCCGAAAGAAAAATTTGCTGCAACAACGGTTCTTGCCGACCGCCGCGAGGCTATTGTTCACGCCATTAGTCAGGCTCAAACGGGCGATATTGTCTTGGTTGCGGGTAAAGGACACGAAAATTATCAAATTCTTGGGGCAGAGCGGATTCATTTTGACGATGCAGAGGAAATTCAACGTGCAGAAAAGCAGTTGCATCCAAGCACTGCACCTACAAGCCCGCAGGAGTAATAACAAGCGTCACAATAAGGGGTTCGGTTAAATAATTCCGAAAAATATGCGGCATCCTGCCATCAAAGCAAAACTCCTCACCTTCTTTCGCCCGATATTCATCATTATTCAATGTAAAAAGAAGCGTTCCGCGCTGAACAACGCCTCGCACCTCGCCTTCAAGCGTAAGCGGTCGCTCGGTGAGTTGGCTTTGCGCTGGAAGCATAAGCTCCAGCCACTCGCTGTCACTGCGAGAGCGCAAGGGGCGCAGTAGCAGGAGTCGCGGGCGTGTAGCCGTCAAACGGTCTCCCGTCATCAAGAGCGCATTGCTCCGGGGTTGGACGATATTATTTGCCGTTTGCTCAAGGGGTTTGTCTAAAGTGCTTTGGAGAAAGGAATCGCGGGTTTTCGTAAGAAACCAACCAAGTGGGTATTTGTAAAGGCGCATAAGAGCAAGAAGGTCTTCAAATTTTATCCCCCTCTGCCCGCTTTCAACCATGGAGATAAAAGACTTGGAAACGCCGAGTGCATCGGCGGTTTGCTGCACCGACATTTCAGAAACGAGACGTAAGCGCCGAAGGCTTTCACCCAAGAGTTTTGGGTGCTGGACAATATCGTCGGCTATTTCGGTTGAGTTCGGTTTCATCGGGGACACGGGATTGAATCAACAAGATATTTTTGGCAGACAACGGCATCGGGGGTATTTAAAACAGTGAGGGCGGTACCGTGCCAGTACCGCCCGCTGTTCCCCTTCCTTTGGGAGTGCCTATGATAAGGAGTTCACATATCTAGTTCAACCAAATCTTCAAAATACTTTGCTTTTCGTCAGTGGTAGT
Organism: Ignavibacteria bacterium; assembly: GCA_947459425.1. GTDB lineage: Bacteria > Bacteroidota > Ignavibacteria > Kapaibacteriales > UBA4661 > PH2015. The sequence goes on along the minus strand of CANHDJ010000012.1, from coordinate 54,724 downwards.
GATGCAAAGTTGTACTGTACTAGTTAGTAATTTTCGTGCCAAACTTTTTACCAGCTTTTTTTGTCAAATATCGGCACTTTTTGCTTTTTTGCCTATCATTCAGCATCATAAATGAGAGTGCTGTTTTCGCAAACGAGATGTTTTTCTCTCATTGATGAGAGTATTTGATTGGTTAGGTGCTTTTGTGCGATACAATACAGCTTTCCATGCGATTCATCATTTCTTTTGCTGAAGTCTCCCAATCAAAGTGCTTGGCAAAAGCAACAGCTCCTTCTTGTAAGTGGTGGTGCAATACTCTATCGCGCAAGATACGCCGCAAGGCTTCGGCTAAGGCGGGAATATCGCCGTATTCGTAGAGCAGTCCACTTTCGCCGTGCCGAACCGCATCACGCAGCCCTGGCACGTTGGCGGCAATGACGGGAACGCCACAAGCATTTGCTTCAACGTTAATAATGCCCCATCCTTCTTTCATGGATGGATTCACGACGCAGTGCGATTCTGCCAGCATTGCTGCCTTGCGCTCTTCGGGAATAAAGCCGAGAAATTCAACCTGCCGACGCGAAGGCGTGTTCAAGCCAAGGTGTTCGGCTTCTCGGCGTAAGTCTGCCTCTGCGTCTCCTTTTCCCATAATCCGAATGCTTGCTTGGGGAAATTCCTCGCTGATGAGCGCGAATGCCTGCAAAAGATGATGAACACTTTTATAGCGTTTGAGCCGCCCGAAATACGTGATAATTGGCGTCAAATCATGGTGTTTGGGCAAGGTGAAGGGAAATTGTTCACGGTTAATGCAGTTAGGAATTACCGTGATATTCTCAGCGTTTATGCCCTTCTGCACAAGTTCCGCTTTCGTGCTGTCCGAAACTGCCGCAAACGGTGTGGAGCGATAAACGTGCGGAAGAAGCATCTCCGCTCCATAGACATAACTTCCGGCAATCGCGCCCGCTTCAGCAAATATACTCGTGCCAAAAAGATGATGCGCAATCGCCAGAAGCGGTTTGCGCACATAAAGCGGCGTGTAAAAGGGAATTTTGTTAATATCATCAATGACAATATCGAAGGCGCGATGCCGAAAATCCGCACGATACCGACGCGGAACGCCGAAATTAAACGTATTTCTTGCCCCTTCCCGAATAACCATCATCCCATCGAGCATCTCCTCTGCCTTTGCGCCCTCAAATGCCGAACAATAGAGTGTCACATGATGCCCCGCCGCCGCTACCCGCGAGAAAATCTCGTGCAGATGCGTCTCTGCGCCGCCAGACAAAGGATTCATGCGGTCTTGCCAATTCAAAACGAGGATATTCATGGGGTAGTCATTGGTGCTTGATCATTCGTCATTGTTAGCGCGAAACGATGAATTTTTCGGCAGTTTTGAAGTTGCGCCCGCGCACAACGCAGATATAGACACCATTGGAGAGACCTGAAAGATCAAAACTTACCGTATTCATGCCTGCTTTTGCTTCTCCGGCATAGACTTCGGCAACGCGCTTGCCTAAAATATTGAACGCAACAATTTCCACCGTTTGGCTTTCGCGGAGCGTTATCCGCACGACTCCTCGCTCGGAGCCAACATCGGTAAAAATTTCTACGCGGTTGTCGTTGCGCAAGGAATCTGCAACAAGAGCATCAGAACGGCTGGGAAGCGGCACGGACAAAGGACGGGCAGATGATGAGGTCTTACGAGGCTTCGAGGATTTTTTCTTACTTTTTACCGTTGTTTTCTGCGGAGTGTTGTTTTGCCAGACGACGCTATAATGCTCCGAAACACGGTAAGCCTTGGGCAACACGGTAGTATGCGCTTCCGACGAAAAGAGAAATAGTGCGCCAACGGCATACACAACGAAGGCGATGCGAAACCAAAGATGATGCTTTGTGAAGTGTCGGCTAAAATAGCTCATGAACGGAAAAACGGTACAACAAAAGGGCATCACGCGGATACCAAAAAACGCGAACAGCCCGCAATTTACGAAAAACGTGGTTTTCTGCCGTTGCTTTTTTGGGGATTGCGTATATTGCAGTTTCGTTTTCGCTCGTCATTGTTACGCGAAGCCCCATTGTTCCTCATTTATCCAGCCATGTACACTATTCAACTTCCCAATTTTCATGGTCCTTTCGACCTGTTGCTTTTTTTTATCAAACGCGACGAACTCAATATTCACGATATTCCGATTGCCCGGATTGCCAATGAGTTTTTGGAATATACCCGCATTATTGAATTGCTGGATTTGGAGTTAGCAGGTGAGTTTTTGGTGATGGCTGCGACGTTGATGCAGATTAAAGCAAAATTGCTTCTGCCCGAAGAAAAAAAAGAAGGCGAAGGCGAACAAGCCGAAGAAGACCCCAGAGCAGAATTGGTGCGGCGTTTGCTCGAATACAAGCGCTACAAAGAAGCCGCCGAAGAGCTGCAAACCATGTCGGAATCGCAACGGTACATCTATTATCGGCAGTTTTTTGAGGCAGATGTGAAGGACGATCCCAATCCGCATGATGAACTTTCCCATCTGACGCTTTTCGATTTACTGGCGGCATTCTCGCGGGCATTGCAAAAAGCGCCCAAAGCGCCGAATCCGCACACTATTGAGCGCGAACCCGTGACGATTGAAGAGCAAGCCGCGCTTATCATGGCACTTTTTGCCTACCGCGAAGAAATATCGTTTTCGGAACTTGTCGCTGGAACAGACCGCTCGACGCTGGTGGTGACATTCCTTGCGTTGCTTGAAATGATGCGAAGCCACAACGTAAAAATCCGCCAACAAGAGCAGTTTGGAGAGATTTACCTTTGCAAGCCCGTTCAAACCGAGATTGATGAATCATTGGAGAATGTGACAACCAAAGAGTATCCTGCCGACAACGCAGAAATACTGAATGACGATGACGGCATCAGCAGCCTCAAAGAACTTAAACAGCGTGAGCGCCTCGCCCGAAGAGCGCATAAAATCTCATTGGACGCAAATCGTCAGGGCGGTAAAAAGCCCGTGTTGTTCGACACGAACTAACCAAGTGAGCAATGCCATTACAGCATCCACGACCATGAAACAACGCTACTGCAACCCTTTCACCGATTTCGGTTTCAAGAAACTTTTTGGCGAAGAAGCGCATAAAGACTTGCTTGTTGACTTTCTGAATACGCTTTTACCGCCCAAGCATCGCATCCGCAACCTCGAATACACCAAAAACGAGGCGACAGGCGCGACACAACTCGACCGCAAAGCTATTTTCGATATTGCCTGCACGGGCGAGAACGGAGAACGCTTTATTGTTGAATTGCAAAAAGCAAAACAGAATTTCTTCAAAGACCGTAGTGTTTTTTACGCTACCTTCCCGATACGCGAACAGGCGGAGCGAGGCGATTCGTGGAATTTTGAACTCGCGGCGGTGTACTGCATTGGCATACTGGATTTTGTGTTCGACGAAGACCGCACCAATGCTGATTATCTACACTTCGTTCAACTGAAAAACCAGCATAATCGTGTCTTTTACGACAAATTGACGTTTGTCTATTTAGAAATGCCGAAATTCACCAAATCAGAGTATGAACTGACGACACAAATGGACAAATGGCTTTATTTTATCCGCCATGTGAGCCGTTTGGACGGCATTCCGGCGGTTTTGCAGGAGCGAATATTTGAGGAGGCATTTCAGGCAGCAGAAATAGCGCAGTTCAATCAAGGCGAGGCAAAAGAGTACGAAGCATCGCTGAAGTATTACCGCGATTTACAGAACGTGATGGACACAGCGATAGAGGAAGCCCAAGCGAAAGGGTTGGCGAAAGGGCTAGAGAAAGGGTTGGCGAAAGGGCTAGAGAAAGGGTTGGCGAAAGGGCTAGAGAAAGGACGCGAAGAAAAGCGGGAACGAGAGCGCGACATCGCCCGCAATCTCACAAAACTCGGCTTGTCTGTGCGCGACATCGCTGCGGCAACGGGACTCAGCGAGGAAGAAATTCGGCACTTGTGACAGGCACTTCAACCACCCAAAATACTATTGGCAATCCACATCCTTCACGACTTTTCGCTATGAAACAACAATCGTACTTGCCCTTGACCATACTTGCGTTGCTGGCGGTCACTAGTTGTCAGGATTATGCGCAGCCTGAGCGTTTACGCCGATTTATGGCAGCGCAAAAAAATACAGCACAGAACACCGCCACGAAAAAACTGACCGCGCCCTCCGACACTGCCGCCGCCGATACCGTACCGTTGCTCACGCACCGTGTTGTTATGCGGACTTCATTGGGTGAGATGGTGATTGGGCTTTATGGAAAAGATGCCCCGCAAACGGTGGAAAATTTTGTGAAACTTGCGGAGAAGAAATTTTTTCGGGGAATATTGGTGCATCGGGTAGCGCGAAACTTTGTTATTCAAGCTGGAGACCCCAAAACGAAAGATAAACGCAAAAAAGACGAATGGGGAACTGGCGGCGAAAGCGCTTTTGGTGAGCCATTCCCCGATGAAATTTTTCTTGATGCGCCAAGCACAAAAATCGGCTACAAACGTGGTACAATCGCTATGGCAAGCCGAAGCCCCGATGCAAACACAAGCCAATTTTTTATTTGTTTGCGCGACGTGCCGGAATTACCGCAGCAATTTACTATTTTTGGAAAAGTTTTGGATGGGCTGGACGTATTGGATGCGATTGGCAAGGCGGAAATCATACCGCAGTTAAACGAAAACGATGGTCGCCCCGTCAAAGCTATTGTCATAAAAAGTGTTGCTGTGGCGAAAATCCGCCCAATGACACAAAAATAATTGTTATTCTCGTTGTTTCACTTTCTTCAAAGGACATTTTCCATGACGACACGACGTGCATTTGGCTCTGTTATGATGCTTACCGTGATGAGTTTCGTCGTAAGCAGTTTCACCGCCTCGTTTGCATTTGCGCAAAAAAAGACCTCGAAAGAGAAATCATCTTCAACAAAAACTTCTTCTCCCAAAATGACCACCACCACAGCCCCTACACGCCCGCAATATCTGATGACCGTTACTTCCGGCGGCAAAGCGCTTGGCAATGTAACCATCGAAATTTTTAACGACCTCGCTCCAAAACACGCTGCAAATTTTGACAGTCTCGTCGCTACAAAATTTTACGACGGCACAGCGTTTCACCGCGTCATTCCGGGCTTTATGATTCAAGGCGGCGACCCTAATTCTCGCCCGAATAGCGGCAAACCGAAAATGTTCTGGGGAACGGGCGAACCGGGATTGCGTACCGTGCCGGCAGAGTTTAGCCAGACTCTTCGCCACGAGCCGGGTATTATCTCGGCAGCACGTGGTCCAGACACGAACAGCGCGACAACGCAGTTTTTCATTTGCCATGGTGTGGCACCGCACTTGGACGGTCAATATTCCATCTACGGGCGCGTAGTGAGCGGTATGGAGGTTGTTGACCAAATCGCACGTGTGGCTTGCGAGCCGGGCGGAGATGGGCAAATTTCCAGCCCGATTGAGAAAGTTGAAATGACGATTGTAAAGAAAAAATAAGGCGATCCTTCGGATTAGGTTTGGAGCGGTCTCGCCGCTTTGTTCCGTCCACAAGAAAAACTTCCCCATCCGGCGGCTAAAGACGTGAAAAACATTGCCGCCAGATGGGTTTTTTCTATACTGTTTTTACCGTGAACATCCCATCAATTTCGTGAGCAATAACCAATGCAAATATCTGAATCCAACGACCTCATTCGCCTGACGCAATTCAGTCACGGAGCGGGCTGCGGCTGCAAAATAGCCCCCTCAATTCTTGACAAAATCCTTCACAGCAACGAAGCCGCGCCCACAACCTACGATGCGGGACGACTGCTTGTGGGCAATGATTCTCGCGACGATGCTGCGGTGTACGACCTTGGCAATGGGCAAGCTCTTATCAGCACGACCGATTTTTTTATGCCGATTGTTGACGACCCGTTTGATTTTGGGCGCATTGCCGGAGCAAATGCTATTAGCGATGTCTATGCAATGGGCGGAAAACCGACGATGGCGATTGCTATTTTGGGCTGGACGCTGGATAAACTTGCGCCAGAGATCGCGGGACGAGTCGTGGCGGGCGGCAGACACATTTGCGCCGAGGCGGGCATACCGCTTGCCGGTGGACACAGCATTGACAGCCCCGAACCTATCTTTGGTCTGGCGGTAAGCGGACTTGTGCCGATTGAAAATATTAAGCGCAACAGCACAGCCGAAGCAGGCGACGTGCTTTTTCTCACCAAACCGCTTGGCGTGGGCATATTGACAACCGCAGAAAAACGTGGTATTTTGCGCCCCGAAGACAAGGGCGTTGCGGCGACACAAATGATGCGCCTCAATAGCATTGGTGCGGCGTTGGGTGAGATTCCACACGTGACAGCAATGACCGATGTGACGGGCTTTGGCTTGTTGGGGCATTTAACGGAAATGTGCTTAGGAAGCAGAGTGAATGCGGAGATTACGTTTGAGACGATTCCGCAACTGCCACGTTTGGCGCATTACTTAGCGCAAAAATCTCTTCCGGGCGGCACACAACGCAATTTTGACAGCTACGGGCATCACATCGCGCCGCTTTCAGATGTGCAACGCGCCATTTTGTGCGACCCGCAAACCAGTGGCGGTCTGCTTGTCGCCGTCAAGCCCGAAGGTCTTGAGCGGGTACGACGTGTTTTTGCGGCGGCTGGGCTTGAAAGCGCTTTTACGCCGATTGGTCGTTTTCTGCCAAGAAATGCCTCGGGTTCGTTGATTACGGTTATTTAAAGAATAATGCCTCACTAGTTCCGATATTATTCTGCCCAAGCAGCTTTTTCGCCACCCGGTGGATTTTCACACTGTTTTCATTTATTCCCGATATTCACTTTTTTTACCTTTTTGAAAACTATGCAACGATTTTCTTTTCTGGCGCTGAATGCTGTCGTCATTGCTGGTTTCGCCAGCGCTGGCACAATGCACCTTCACGCACAAACGACAACACCCCCAAAAGCAGCCTCCCAAGAGGTTCCCGCTCAAACGACGGCTGCAACGACGGCAACAACACTAGCGGCATCCACCGCAAGCATCATCATTGCAAAACCCGCATCCGACCTCAAGCCGGGCAAAGTATCGTACAAAATTACGCTGGAAGCGAGTGGGCGCAAAATTGAGGCAACCAAGGTAACGGAAATTACTGATGCTGCCAAGAATTGGAAAATTACCGAAACCTCGCAAAGCCCAATGGGTTCTGTCACGGACGAAGCAGAAGTCGTCAAAGGCACACTTGCGCCCGTCAAACGCCGTGTGAATCAAGGTCCGATGAGCATTGTGCTGGATTACGACGGGAACAAGATTAAAGGCAGCGTGGAAAGCCCTATGGCAAACACGAAAATTGACAAAGAAGTAACAGGTCATCTTTTTGCTGATGGCACCGGCACTTCAACGATTTTGGCGACATTGCCCTTTGCAGAGGGCTACAAAGCAACGTTTACGAACTTTGATATGATGTCGCAACAAGCAACACAGATGCTGGTGAGTGTTGTTGGCATGGAGGAAGTAAGCGTCGCGGCGGGAAAATTTATGGCGTATAAAGTCGAGGTGAGTTTCGTTGGCAGCGATGGTGTCAACAGCACGATATGGATTTCCAAAGACGGCGCAAAAGTGCTGAAAGAGCGCCAAAGTATTCCGCAGATGAATGGCGCAGTGGTAACTTCGGAATTGCAGCCGTAGCCCTTTTGATAATGACGGAAACACGATGGAGTCTGCCTTCTAACGGGGGCAGACTCCATTTTTTTATCGCAATTTTTTTTCAACTTGGATCTTCGCTCGGCTCCACGCCGATATAGCAGACGCGATATTTGCCTTGCAATCGCGTTACATAAACCGCCCATCGGTATTCAGCGCCCAGATCTTTCGCAATTTTGTTGTTGCGGCGGAGAATTTCGGCTTGCTCTTTGGTGAGGAGTTTGGTGTCGGCTTTATCGTCGGGGATTTCGGCAAATTTATTGAGTTCTTGGGATCTTACGGTCAAACGAAGGAGTTGCGCTCCCAGAGGAACCAGCCCGTTAGGAAGAAAAATGCTATGATCTTCGGTCTTAATGCGGGCTTGAAAGTCGCTTGCTTTCTTGTTTTGCAGCACTTTTCTGAGTGCCGGAAAAAGAACGACATGATAATTCAGCATAAAATCTGTCTTGGAGACAATATCCGTCAGCGCACCTTCCGGGCGAACATAATTACTACCGACAAGCGGAAAAATAGTCATGTAGGCGAGTTTCACGGAATCCTGTGCGGCAAGGGTTTTCACGTACTCCGCCCAATACGCAGGAAATTCCTCCATATCAATATTCGGCACATCGTCTTCATTTTCTTTCATAAAGCAGACACTTCCTTGACGTTTAGGCGTAATCTCCATGTAGATCGGCTTATACGCCGCCCACGTTGTGCTGATGGTGTAATTCGACCGCACAAGCGAGAGCAGATGCGCCCCCAGGGGATATTTGCCTGTGGTTGAATCATGGTTACCGCCATAGCGCTGGAAAAAGACTTTGAGCGTGTCCTCAATTTCCTTTACAGTGCAGATAAGTTCGCTAGAATGATGATGTCCATTGGCGGAAAGATTTGCACGGAGTGAGTCGCCAGATTGCCGCACGGTCAGGACGTGTCCGACAAAAACTGCTGTCGGATTGGCTTCGCCAATGTCGCCACCACCGTATTCATCGAAGCGGAAATAGCCTACCCAAACGTTATTTGTTGGGGTGCTGATGCCAAGTTCGTACTCGTTGCCAGAACCGCGCTTTTTGCGGCAGCCACTAAGATTGGCAGCGAAAATCACAAGCAGCGTCAATGCCAGCACAGAGGTCATTATTCTCGGTAAACGAGCAGAAAAGGAAGTCTTCATAGTGAAAAAAATAATGAGGAAAATAAGGATTTGTCGCTAAAATTGTGCAAATTCGTAGCTGCGATGCGCATCAAGAGCGATGTTGTTCATGCCCTCTCCGCAAATGCAATCGCCGCTTCTTTCCATGGACTCGAACGATCGAGACCGCCGTTGGTGAGCAGTCAAGAATACTGTTTGGGATTATCCTGCTTATCACAAAATACCGTAGCCCTAAGAATCTTACAAGGAGCAATTTGCCAACAAAGCAAATTCTCTGCGTAACGAAGATTCAACGTTTTTCTTTTTTCGTGCGAACATCATCGGAACTCCCTGTTCGCTTTGTCCATCAATCCTCATCTGCTTTATGGCACAAAAACCACGCTTTGGTATCCAACAAAAACTGGTATCCGTCGTTCTTGTTCTCCTCATCACTATTGGTGCTTTTGTGGCGATGTTTTTCCCTCTTCGCCAAAAGGCGCAGATGACGAAGTATCTCGATGAAAAAGTCCGCGTGACAGCACAAATGATAGCGTTTAATGCTTCGACTGGCGTTGCTTTTGAAGATGCCGCCGCCGTCAAATCCACGCTGGATGTGCTGCCAACATTAACGGGCGTGAAATTTGCGGTTATTGTCAATACCGCAGGGCAAGAAATCGCTTCTTTTAAGCCAGATAACTCGTTTGAAACCTTGCAAAGCGAGATTCAAAGCGCTTTACAATCGTCGGATAAGCACGTCCAAGCGGTGAAAGACGTTGCACTTTATGTCGAACCAATTGTCTATCAAGGAACTGCCAATGGGAAAGTGATTGTTGGCATTAGCCTCACTGAATTAAGCAGCGATGCCGAGCAGAGCCGTTTGATTGCCATCGGTATTGGTGTTGGAATTTTAGTTTTGGGCGGTATCGTGATTCTGATTGTCAGTGCAAGAATCGTGCGCCCGCTCAAGACGCTTTCTCGTGCAGCAGAGCAGGTTGCGGGTGGAAATTTCGAGGCAAGCGTCAGTATTCATACCAAAGACGAAGTGGAAGTCTTGGCAAATGCGTTTAATGGTATGGTGCAGAACATCAAACGCGCCATCAATTTTATTGAAAAGTCCTCTCGTGCTGAAGAAATGGCGCGAAAAGCCGAAGATGCCCGTCACGCGCTGCAAGAGCAACAAGAACATCTGCAAAATTCCGCCATTCGTATTCTGGACGCGATGGAGCGCTTTGCCAATGGCGATATTGCGGTACAGTTGCCGCTTGGCAACGAGAAAGACGATGTGATGAACAAGATTTCGATTGGCTTCAACAACGCTTCCGCCAATATCGGGCAGCTTATTGAAGATGTTGTCGATGCAGCTCATGCCGTTGCCAATATCAGCGCCAATATCAGCGCTCATTCGGAATCTATGGCTGCGGGCGCACAAAATCAAATGATGCAAGTGCAGCGCATTTCGGATGAAATTAGCGATATGGTGGATGTGATTGAAGAAAGTTCATCGCGAGCTGTGAGCGCGGCACAAGAATCCAATGAAGCCAGCAATGATGCGCAGCGTGGGGGAAGCGTCGTCCGCGAAGCTATTCTCGGCATGAACGCTATTAGCGAAGTGGTTGGTGAATCGGTTGAGACCGTACAAGCATTGGGCGAAAGCAGTAAGCAAATTGGCGCGATTATCCGCGTCATTGCTGATATTGCCGACCAAACAAACCTTTTGGCGCTTAATGCCGCCATCGAAGCCGCCCGCGCTGGCGACCAAGGACGCGGCTTTGCGGTTGTTGCCGACGAAGTGCGGAAATTAGCGGAACGTACACAGACTGCCACCAAAGAAATTTCTGCCACCATCACCCGCATCCAAGGCGATACGCGGCAGGTTGTGAAGTCTATGCAAGCCAGCGTCCAGAATGTTGAACAGGGGAAACTCGCGGCGGCAAAGGCTTCTGAAGCGCTGGAACGCATTATTACGCGGACGGCAGCCGTCGCCGAAAGCATCAATGCGCTTGCCGGAATGAGTCAAAGCCTGACCGAGCGCAGCAATAACATGAATACTATCGTTGACGATATTAAGCGCGTGACGCGGCAATCTTCCGAATTAACCGCCGCCACCGCACAAGGCGCAAGCGACCTCAACGAATCAAAAGACCATTTGATGAACTCAATTCAAAACTTCAACATCTGACAAAACGACCTACGCAATGGAAACACCGTACAAACCGCTTTATTACGGGGATTATCTTCAGCTTCCGACAATTTTGGACGCACAAAAGCCACGCTCCGGCGAGCTCAACGCTCCGACGGCGGCAGCGCACGACGAAATGCTCTTCATTATCACGCATCAAACCTACGAACTGTGGTTTAAGCAAATTCTACACGAACTCGACGCAATTCTTACTGTTTTCGCACAAAATCCCGTTCCCGAACACGAAGTTGCCAGAGCGCAGCACCGTTTGGAGCGGATTGCGGCGATTGGTCCTATTTTGTTCCAGCAAATAGATGTGCTGGAAACCATGACTCCGATGGACTTTTTGGATTTTCGTGATGTGCTTTATCCGGCAAGTGGCTTCCAATCAGTACAATTTCGTTTGATGGAAATTAAATTAGGTCTAAACCGCCAACAACGAGTATTGACGCACCTGCCGCTCTCCGAAGTTGATAAAGAACGCATCAGCGAAGCCGAAAAACAGCCCTCGCTTTTTTCACTTGTGGAACTTTGGTTGGAGCGAATGCCGTTTATACAAAAACCGTCGTACTCGTTTTGGAAAGAATATCAAGCGGCTGTCGAACGGATGTTTGCCCACGACCGCTCAATGATTGAAACCAACGCCGCTATGTCTGCGCAAGTCGTCAGCGATATGCTCACGCAGACCGATATGAACGAAAAAAGTTTTCGTGCTTTTTTCAGCGAAGATGCTTACAATGCTTTGCGCGAAAGTGGCGCGAGACGGCTCTCTTTCAAGGCTTCGCAAGCGGCATTGTTTGTGCTGCTTTACCGCGAATACCCAATTTTGCATCTGCCTTTCCGCCTTTTGCAAGCACTGATTGAAATTGATGAAAATTTCTCGGTTTGGCGCTACCGCCATGCACAAATGGCAATGCGGATGATTGGTTCAAAGGTTGGCACGGGCGGCTCAAGCGGATTCGATTATCTCATGCGGGCAACGGCGCAACATCGCGTTTTTGCTGACTTCTCGGCATTGAGCGCGTTTTTGATTCCACGCGGCTCTCTACCGCCACTACCCCAAGAAGTCGCTTCCATGCTCAATTTTGTCTATATTGACCGTCAAGAGCAGGACAAACGCACCGCCAAAAGCAATGCTGCGGGTGATTACGTGAAAACGCAGATGCAGTCGCACTTCCCACACGCTTTTCTCATTCGTGAAAAGGTTGAAAATGGCGCAATCGAACTATCGTACACCTTTCCCGATGACGAGGCTGCAGCACACGCACTGACGTTTATAGCGCCGCTCATTGACGGCATGAACGCTGAGTATGGCGTGGATGTGCGCGTTAAGGCAGTGCCTGTTCATGCGGTGTAGAATAGAGGCAAAAACCAGAAAAATTGCTTTGGTTTTGGGCAAAAAGTTGACAAATTTGTAAACCCGCTATGAAAAAACTCCTGTTGTATCAGGCTGATAACCGCCTCGAAGTAGCTTTGTCGCTGTATTGTATAAGCGAGAAAGATAGAGTGCCAGAGTTTGTACCGTTTATTCAGGAAGTTGGGCGAAGCGATGCGAATAGCAAAAAGAAAATCATCAAGTTTTTTGAAACTCTTGCCCATGAACCTGACCATATTCGCAAGAATGAGCAAAAGTATGAAAAAATGAAAGGCGTTGACGACATTTACGAACTGAAACCCACTGGACAGATTCGGTTCTTTGCTTTCTACGACACCGACCAATCGCTTTGTATTACGCACGGTTACATCAAAAAGGTCAATGATTCGGATAAAAAGCATAAAGCAGAAATTGAACGAGCAATTCGCACAAAAGCGGCATATAACAATGCTTCTCACGCCGAATAACGGAAAAACACTGATTCCATCTTCATATTTATTTTCATTATGGAAATCTCTTCCGCAAACACGCCCTCTGCCGCAACGGTCAGTTTGGACGTAAGTTCTGAGCCATTTGTTTTGGCAAATTGGTTCGCCCAAGAACTTAGCGAAGCCAACGACCATGCTCAGGCTGTCGCATACAGTAAAATGCTCGCTCTTACCGGGCAAATTTGCATCGAAATGGAGCGTCAAGGCATCAAGCGCAAAGACCTTGCCGAGCGTTTGGGAGTTAGCAAAGGCTGGATTTCTCGTTTTCTAAATGCTTCGCCTAATATGAGCATAGAAAAACTTGTTGAAATGGGCATGGCGCTTGGGTTAGAGCTTTCCGTAACATTTGTTCCTGCCAACGACAAGCATGATAAACCGTAATTACCAAGTCATCTAATCACCTCCTCTCATTTCCCCATCACCACTATGTTCGGACAATATTCGCAATTTTTCGTCAATCTCCTTTTCGCCTCAGCACTAGTGTCGTCAGGCTCGTATTTTCTGTCGCTTTACACAGGGCGTGGAATGGCTTGGCAAGAGGAGTTTCGCCGCATTGGGCGTATCTTTTTTGTGTGCATTTTTGTTGGAATGCTGGTTGTTTCCGGCGTTCAACTCTACAACATTTTTACGCATGATTTCCGCTATACCTACGTTTGGGGGCATTCCTCCCGGGAACTCTCGAAACCGCTTCTTGCCGCCACCTTCTACGCAGGGCAGGAAGGCAGTTTCACGCTTTGGACAGTCTTGGTATCAGCTATTGGTATAAGTTTGCTGCCTTACGTGCGCAAACACAAGTACGAAGGCGAAGTAATGGCATTTTACGGCTTGATTTTAGTCTTTCTGCTGCTTATGCTTGTTGCGAAAAGCCCATTTGCCTACGTTTGGGAATCTTTTGCCAAAGACGGCGTGGGCGAAGGTTTTATGCCGCAAAATGGTAAAGGCTTGAATCCTCTGTTGCAAAACTTGTGGATTACCATTCATCCGCCAATTCTCTTCACGGGCTTTGCTTCGATGTCCGTACCATTTGCATTTGCGATGGGCGCATTGCTGAAGCGTGATTACCATAATTGGATAGCCGTGTCGCTGCCGTGGGTGCTGTTCGGAACGGCTGTATTAGGCTTCGGTATTATGTTGGGCGGTTTTTGGGCGTATGAAACCTTGGGCTGGGGCGGCTTTTGGGGCTGGGATCCGGTCGAAAATTCTTCGTTGATTCCTTGGCTTGTTGCAGTTGGACTGGTTCACACGATGCTGACGCAGAAGAAAACGGGTGGTTTAGTGCGCACCAATCTTGTCTTGGCAATTCTTACATTTCTGATGGTACTCTACTCTACATTTTTGACACGGAGCGGCATTCTAGGCGATACATCGGTTCATTCGTTTGTTGATCCGGGCTTGTTTGCTTACGTGTTGCTGTTGGTCTTTATCGTTGTTTTTGCGGTGCTTGGTTTTGGCATTATGATTCTGCGCCGCAAGGACATCAGTTCCAGCAAAGCTAATTTTAATCCCACATCACGTGAGTTTGCCCTTTCTATCGGCTCTGCGCTGACACTGGCAAGCGCGATTATCGTTACCATCGGCACAAGTTGGCCCATCGTCTGCGAAGTGCTGAAGCAGCCTAAAGTAGCGATTGATATTTCCTACTACAACAAAATGCACCTTCCGCTCGTGATAATTGTTGCTTTTGTCAACGGTATGGCGATTCTGCTGCGTTGGAAGTCAACGGGGCGAAAAGAATTTTTCCGCAAATTGACGATTCCGGCTGCCTTGGCCGTGGTCGCAAGCGGTATTACGGCTGCTTTTGGTGTTCACGACCTTGCGTATTTGACACTTGTTCTGGGTTCATTTTTTGCACTTTTTGTCAATATCGAAATGGGCGCACGGCTGATGCGTTCAAAGCCGCAGCACACGGGCGCATATATTTCCCACTTCGGAATTGCACTGCTTTTCTTGGGCATCGTGGCAACGTCAAGGTATTCCATCACCGAACACGTGACGCTGCCACAGGGCGTGGCGAAGCAAGCTATGGGCTACAAAATCATGTACGTCGGGCGCGAGCAGGTGGAAAAAGACTACAAAGACCGCGAAAAATATAAATACTACGTTGCCCTCGAAAAAGACGGAAAAGAACACGTTGTAGCGCCAGTGCTGTATTGGAGTGATTTCAACAAACGCCAATCGGCATTCCTCGAACCCGGCATCAAATGGACGCTCACAAACGATATGTACGTGTCGCCGAAAGCCATCGAAACCGAAGGCGAAGCGCCCAGTGCGGTTATTAGCAAAGAAGAGCCAACGCCAATGCCGCTTGATTCCTCGTACACGATTCTCTTGAAAAAATTCGATATGTCGCAGGCAATGAACGCGATGCAATCCGGCACAAGCCCCGATGATTTGCGTTTGGGGGCAATTATCGAAATTGTTCACCGCACTCCCAATGGCGCAGACACAAGTGTACAAGCTCTCTACACTACTTTTAAAGGCAAGGAAGGTATCGCGGGCAATGCCGCCGCACAAAAGCAAGAACCCTTCAATATCCCCGGAACGAAGTATTACATTGCCTTCCAGCGTATTGTGGCAAACAAGGAAAATCTCTCGAAATCGCAAGCTATTCTTGCTTTTGCCGATTCCAATAAGCCGCAGACCGTTCCCCGCGAGGTTTTTACGATTGAATTGTCCTACAAACCCTTTATCAATCTGGTTTGGGGTGGGGTAATTTTTATGGTCGCAGGGTTTTTCGTTGCGATTGTTCGCCGCCGCGAAGAGTTGGGACGAGCCATGAAGCCCGCAACGGCAGCAGTTCCCGCCAACCCTGCCGAACAGGAAGTATAGAAATCGAAGAGAATACTGGAAATTATTTTGTATCATCAAACACGAGAATTTTTCATGCCAACCCGCGCAGCAGGACCATTTGACGTAAAACTCACCCCACAGCCGCTCTTCGACACCAGTGTTGATGCCCTTTTGGGGCGGCTCTCCCTTGACAAAACATTCCACGGCGACCTTGAAGCCACAAGCAAAGGCGAGATGCTTAGTGCGCAAACCAGCACAAAAGGCTCTGCCGGATATGTGGCGCTGGAGAAAGTAAGCGGGGCGCTGCACGGGCGCACGGGAACGTTTGTTCTCCTGCACGTTGGCGTGATGAATCGTGGCACACCGAGTCTGAGTGTACAGGTTGTACCGGATTCAGGCACAGAGCAGCTTACAGGGCTTTCGGGAACAATGAATATCATTATCGAATCCGGCAAACATTCGTACACGTTTGATTATTCTTTTTCACAAGAATTGTAAGGCTCTATGACTACTATTCAAAACCCCTATCAACCCCAACATAACGTCCGTATTGTTACCGCCGCATCGCTTTTCGACGGACACGATGCCGCTATCAACATCATGCGCCGCATTATTCAAGCTACTGGTGCCGAAGTGATTCACCTCGGGCATAATCGCTCGGTGGGCGAAATCGTGAATGCAGCAATTCAAGAAGATGTCCAATCGGTGGCTATTACGAGTTATCAAGGCGGACACAATGAGTTTTTCAAGTATATGCGTGATTTGCTGACTGAGCGCGGGGCGCAGCACGTCAAGATTTTCGGCGGTGGTGGCGGAACAATTTTGCCGGAGGAAATCGCCGACCTTCATGCTTACGGTATCAATCGCATTTACTCGCCCGAAGATGGGCGCACGATGGGCTTGCAGGGCATGATTAACGACCTTGTGCAGCAATCGGATTTTTCCCCTGTCGAACTTTCCGCAGGACAAGAGCCGATGCTGGTGGAGCAGACCAAAGCGGGCAACAATGCAGCCTTGGCGCGGCTTCTGACGCTCATAGAACTTGGTAAATGTGCAACACTTCCGCAAATTGAGCAAGCTGCCGAAGGGCTAAAAACGCCAATTCTTGGTATCACTGGCACAGGCGGTGCCGGGAAATCCTCGCTGACGGACGAGCTTGTGCGCCGCTTTTTGATGGATTTTCCTGAAAAGCGCATTGCGATCGTCTCCGTTGACCCCTCGAAACGTAAGACGGGAGGCGCATTGCTGGGCGACCGTATTCGGATGAATGCTATTGACAACCCACGAGTATTTATGCGCTCGGTGGCAACTCGGCAATCTAACGCTGCTATCAGCACGAGCATCAACGCCATGCTTCCGGCGGTAAAAGTCGCGGGTTACGACCTCATTATCATCGAAACGGCGGGAATTGGGCAGAGCGGCTCGGAAATCACGGATATTGCCGATGTGTCGCTGTATGTGATGACCCCTGAATTTGGCGCAGCAACGCAACTGGAAAAGATTGATATGATTGATTATGCGGACGTGATTGCGCTGAACAAGTTCGACAAATCGGGTGCTCTGGATGCACTGCGCGACGTGAAAAAGCAGTACCAACGCGCACGTGGGCTGTGGGACAAAAAACCGGAGGAAATGCCTGTGTTTGGCACAATGGCTTCGCAATTCAACGACCCGGGAATGAACACGCTGTACCGCGTTTTGATGGATACGATCGTCGCAAAAACGGGAGTAGGTCTTGCTTCCAGCTTTGAGGTTTCCGAAGAAATGAGCAAAAAAATCTATATCATTCCACCCAACCGCACACGCTATCTTGCCGAAATTGCCGATGAACACGACCGCTATAAAAAGCAAACCGCCGAACAAGTCAATCTTGCCCGGCGGATGTATCAAGTGCAAGGAGCGCTTGAAGCACTCAAAGAAGGGTAAATTTGTTTCTACCCTCGCAATTTGTCCAGTAATGTATTGAGTGCCTCTAACTCATTATCCGTTAGATTTTCCGCAATGCTATCAACGTGAGGAGATTGCATATCAATCTCCTCAAGGAGTTCCATTCCCTTTTTGGTAATCACCACCTCGACAAAACGGCGGTCACTGGGGCAGGCTTCCCTTTCAAGCAAGCCAAGTTTGCGCATTCGCTCGACCAAACGCGACACATCGCTCATTTTATCAAGCATTCGCTCACGAATGAGATTGATAGATGCTGGCTTGGGGCGTTGCCCACGCAAAATGCGCAAAATGTTAAATTGCTGCTCGCTTATCTCAAATGTTTTGAGAAATTTGGAATGCTGCGCTGTGAGCCAATTTCCCGTATAGACGAGATTGATGATTGCTCTGTGCTTCTCATTCCGAAATCTGCTCTGCATAATTTCTTGTTCAATGCTTGGCATGGTGAAAGGGATAAATTAAGCGTTGCACCATTAAATGTTCCAACATCAAATTTCTGCTTTTTTTGGCAGATTACCAAAAAAAAGAGAAGAATACTCCCCAATACCGAGCAATTAAGTTCTTTCTCAAAAGAAATTCGGTAATTGCTTGATGGAATGGCACAAAATCACGAAATTGCCACCAATTCCATTGAGCCAATCTCTATCTTTTGTACCGATGAAATTCGTAACGCCCTTGAATGAATCCACGTGCAAGCAGTTGGAAACGATTCGCCGCCGCTTACGCGAGAATGGCTTGAGTTTTAGGCGGATTCGTAAAGGTCTTGCCAAAGAACCTGACCCGGAACAGTACAAACGTGCGGCGAAACGTTTGGCAGGGTTGGAGAAACAGCAAGAGCAAGGCAAGGTCGAGGTAGCGTATGTTGATGCCTCGGGATTTTCGCTGAAAGCCTCACAGCCAATGGCATGGCAACATCCCGAGCGTCCGATATGGATTCGTGCTTGAGGGACATCACCAGCGTTTGAACGTTGTCGGTTTCTTGCGCAGCGATTGTCACTTTCGCTGTACCGTCTTTGAGAAAAACCTTGATGACCGCTGTATTATTGCGGCAATTGATGAGTATATCAAGCGGCGTTCTGCCAAATCGAAACCGTTGTTTCTCGTTATTGATAACGCTCCGATACATCATACCGATGAGGTGAGAGAGGCAGAAAAACGGTGGAGGCGAAAAAATGTCCGCTTGGAATTCTTACCGACCTATTCGTCAACGCTTAATCGAATCGAAATCCTCTGGAAGTTTATCAAATATCATTGGTTACCGATAGAGGCTTATTCGAGTTTTGTCAATCTTCGTTCCCATTTGTTCGCTATACTTAATGCTATTGGAACAAAATACCGAATTACTTTTGAGAATTAACTTACCTCTTATTCAATCGGCAACAGCATATTATCAACTCGGACTATGCAGATATTTTGTAAATCGTTTCGATGAAGCGGAGAAGGCATTCTCGCAAATATTGTCGATTATGCCCAATCATTCGGAAAGCTACTTCTATCGCGCTTGTGTCTATGTTCACCGTGAAAACTATACCAAGGCTATACAAGATTTTACCACTGCCTTGCGCTATAACCCTAATGATGTGGCTTCAATGGGGATGCTGGGGAGTTTACTCATTAATTCGGGTCGTAAGCAAGAAGGCTGTGGTAGGTTGGCAAAAGCATCTCAACTTGGATATGCGCCTGCTGTCGATTTGATGGATCGCTATTGCAATGAGCAATCAGGCGACGGAACAAAGATCGTTCGTTTGCCTACGGTCACTGTTGAAGCTGATAAAAGCGTGAATTATGCCCAGCGCATACGAGGTGCGAAGCAAGGGATTAACGTCGGACAGCGAATTAATCCGATGGCTCAGACTATGCGTAATCAATTTAGAAATATCTCATTCCCAGGAACAAACTCATCGACTCCTTCTGGGGTATTGCCATTGCAATCCATGATCAACCCGATAGACTGTGATGGAAGCATCATCAATACCAAAAGTTTCTTTTCTATTCAGTGTATAGCCTATTTTCTTCGGCAGGAGACCGCGCCGATGAAAAACAAAGCTATTGACAAAATCGTTCGTCATTTGCAAAGCCTCGCCGATGAATTGACATTAACCCAAGCCTCAATCGACAACCTTGGCGGAAATAGCGCGAGCGCGGGAATACTAGCTGCCAGTGGAAACATTTTTGGCGGTGATTTAGCGCGTATGAGCATGATTTATCAGGAATTTCAAGCCGAGCTACAACAGCTACAAAAACAGCTACAGAGCTACGAAAAAGAGTTAAAAGCTGAGGGAAAAATTCCTTGATAAGAAAGAAAACAAATGGGTGCTTCGATTTCTATGACTCTAGCAAGCAAACTCAGGATAAAAAGCACTTCAAACCTTATGTTGAGTTTGCCGACCTTATGTTGAGTTTGCCGAAGCATCCGCAAATATTTTTCATGGACTACTACAACGCCGCATTCCGCTTGACATCATCAAACGTATATTCTTTCGTCAGATAGCCGTTTTCAAACACCGTTTGCAGTACATCTGCAGCGTCCGAATCAGCGCCAACCGTTGTGAAGCCGCCTTCGGGCGTATGCACCAATTTCAAGCGTCCGCGTTTCGAGTTTTTGCCGCTATCGGTGATGGGTTGTTTGAAAACATCGCGCTCTACGCCGCCCACAACGGCGGCACTGCATTTGAAGGCAAATTTTTGGGTATCGCGGTCAAGTTTTTGCAATAGCGCTCCACCCATGCCAAAGGCAATGTTGTCCGCCGACCAGTGGTGTTGCTTCAGAACGCTTAAAATCTCGCCAATTGAGTCGTAATCAACCCCGTCGCCTTGAATCACGCGGACGTTGGGATGTAACACTTTAAAGCCCTTCGCATTCTGGCTTGTGCCAAAGCGATTGCCCAGTATTTCCAGTACCTTCAAGACCACTTCCGACGGCTTGCCCGAATCAGGGCGCACCACAAGTGTTCCTTTGCGATTCAGCACAGCATCGTGGAGTTGCTGCCCCCAAATCTGGTCGCAAGCAGCGTAAATATCGTAAGAATCGCTCACACACGCCACCAAACCTTCGGGATACTGCGACAGCATATTTGCGTACGCCTTTGCCTCGTTTTCGCGCCCCCATGATGTAATCGTGCTGTGTTCCGCCGCCGGAATCGAAAACCCGTAGCATTGCTGCGTGTTGTAAAAATCCTGAATAAACGTGAGCGCCTGAACGGTATCAGTTCCCATAAAATTCACCAAATGCGCCGCTCCGCCTATGCCCGCTGACTCCACCGACGACACGCCGCGAAACCCGAAATCGTGCAGCTTAAAATCTATCAGCGCTGCATCGCCTGTTTCCTCCAAATACCGCAGAATGACCTTTTTAATTTCCCGCGAAAGCGTCGCAACCGTGCTGCCATACCACGTTTGTACCAAAAGTGTTTCCAGAAAATTTGTCAGCCAATAGCATTGCGGGTCGGTGTTTTCAATCGTCATCATCACGTTGTGTGTGGCGATGGCGCTGCCTTCCGGCACGGCTCTGATGCGCACTGGCAAGCGCCCATTATGGCGCTGAAGAATATATTCCCATCCGGCACGGTTAAAAAGCGCCGGATTACCAAAGTGTTTTTCGTACACGAAGGCTGCATCACTGATTGTTTCTTGCGTTACGATTTGCCCGGCAAGATATTCTTTCAAATAATATTGCAAACCAAAAAACACGACATTATCAAAACGCCCGCCCCGCGATTCAAAATACGAATAAATTGTGCTTGTCTCCGGCGGATATTGCTTGTAGTGACTGACTTTATAGCTGTCGGTCAGAAGAAGGATATTGTTCTTGCGATTCATGGTCGTAGAAGAAAAGGTGAAGAATTTTTTGTTATTGTACAAAGTACACTATCTTTTTTGGGCAAAAAAAATTGATAAATCGGAATGCGGATGAAATTCACACAGGCGATGAGCAAGATCAAGAAGAGCGAATTGCTTTCATACTCCTGGATGGAATGCTACGGCAAATCTACGCCCCGATGAGTACCACTGCCAAGTTCGGGAATAGTTCGTTTGAGCAAATCATAGAGTACGCCATGTTCCGGCACAATATCGGTGCGCTGTAATTCGGAAAAGCGGAAAAAGCGCAATTCGCTAATATCGTCTTGCGGCTGAATGCGACCAAAAACGTACTTCGCCATAAAAAATAGCGTCATAATTTTATCACTTTCGCTTGCGTAGCGCCAATCGTCAATCTTTGCACTGCCCAGATAGCGCACATCGCCGACTTCCGCGCCTGTTTCTTCCAACGCTTCTCGTGTGGCGCTTTGCTCATAGCTGTCATCTCTAGGGTCTGCAAAGCCACCAATAAAGCGGTATTTCGCCTGATTAGGCTTTTTGCCCAGCAGCACTGTATCGTCGCGCACGATAGCAACATCAACGGTCGGATAGACCTTATCGTATTGATTGTACGCCGCATAAATAACCCCTGCACGGAAGTCCGGCGTAGATTTCACCTCGCTACTGACATTTTTCCGCACCTCCGTTCCTGAGACAAAGACCCGTTGCTCAAGTTCCTGCGTTGGGAAATCACCAAAGTAGCACGAAATGAAGCTATCGCGCCCGCCATAGAGCATCACACCGCCAACTGGTGCAACCTCGCGTATGCGCTGGTCGAGTGCCTTGCTCCAATCCTTATCCGACGGCATATCGGGTAGCGCCAAGACCGTCAACTGTGGAAAGGCTTGTAATATCATTTCTTTTCGGGCGACAAAATCAAGTGGATTGTGTTTCGTCACAAGCGTTGCGGACACGCCGAGAAACATAATAACTTTGCGATGTTGCGCTAAAACACTCTCAATAATGGCACGATGAGCCTCATGGAGGTCATGTATTTGAAAGCGCCCAACAATAACGCCAGTATCGGTGCGGGGAGCAGGCATTGTTTTGTCCTTTGGTTGATTGGTTATTGGTGATTAGGGCTTGTTCCTTGGTTCTTGATTAGAGTTCAAAGAGAAAGCCGTGTTTTTCGAGTGCTTTGTAGCGTTTGCTATCGAATCGGTAGAGTTTTGCGGCGCGATTGGGCTTGCCGCGTCGCATACCGCCTGTTTCGATGAGTAAGCCATAACCGTCAATTTTTTTACGAAAATTCCGTTTGTCGAACGTGCGCTCCAATATTGTTTCGTAGAGCATTTGGAGTTCGCTCAATGTAAATTCATCAGGCAGCAACTCGAATCCGACAGGCTGATAGCGTACCTTGCCCCGCAAGCGCTCTATGGCTGTTTTCACGACAAGTTTGTGGTCGAATGCCAATATGGGCAACTTGTTGATGGGAAACCATGCCGCCGACTTCGCGTCGGTTCCTGCGTCTAAATGATGTTTTTCCAAATTCACCAGCGCAACGTAGGCAACAGAAACGGTGCGCCCTCGCGGGTCGCGGTCTGGCGCACCAAATGTGTAGAGTTGTTCAATATACACGTTTTCAATTCCGGTTTCTTCCTTCAATTCGCGGGCGGCGGCGGCATCCAATGTCTCATCCATTTGAACAAAACCGCCCGGCAATGCCCATTTCCCCTTGAATGGAGCAATGTTGCGCTCAATACAAAGAGTTTGCAATTCCGGCGTTTCTTGGGTATGATCGAACCCGAAAATAACACAGTCCACCGCAAGCGCAGGGCGAGGATATTTGTAGGTAAAGCTCATTGTATCAAGGTTTCTTCTTGTTTTTTTTGTTCGTGTTAATTTTACACTAACTTAAAAATCTCAATGATTCTGCACAAGGAAAATCGTAAAAAAAATAAAGCCGATGCTTCCCACAAGGAAACATCGGCTTTTTCGGCAATCATACTTTTTAAATTTTTGTCAATCTTTACGCAGCATTCTACCGTCCAACAAGTTCCGCCGTGTCTAAGTGCTGCGGAAAACCAATAAATTCTTTCACGACGCTGGCAATACCCTCAGCATCCAAGCCTAAGTCGTGCCAAAGTTCTTCCTGTGTGCCATGCTCGACAAAAACATCATCAATGCCGTGAATATAGACATCGGTTGTACGATTGTGTTTCGTACCGACGTACTCCAAGACGGCACTACCGAATCCACCTTGCTTTTGACCATCTTCGACGGTGATAATTTTCTCAAAACGGCTGCAAAGGTCGTCCATCAGCGCGGTATCAAGTGGCTTGACAAAACGGGCGTTCACAATTTCTGCCGAAATGCCTTCTTGCCATAGGAGTTCTGCGGCTTGCAAAGATTTATGTACCATATTTCCAATGGCAACAATAGCCACATCCCGCCCGGAGCGCACGATTTCGCCCTTGCCAAGCGGAAGCGCTTGCATCTGCCCCATCGGAACACCAATGCTATTGCCACGCGGATAACGAAGCGAGACGGGACCTTGCTTATAGTGATAGACCGCCGAATACAGCATATTGCGAAGTTCCTGCTCGTCCTTCGGAGCCATCACAACCATGCCTTGAATACAGCGCAAATATGCTAAATCCAGCACTCCATGATGCGTCGGACCATCTGCCCCCGCCAAACCGCCCCTGTCCAGTGCAAAGACCACGTGCAGATGCTGCAAGGCGCAATCATGCGCAATATGGTCGAAAGCGCGTTGGAGGAATGTGGAATAAATAGCGACCACCGGAACAATGCCCTCACACGCCATTCCTGCGGCGGCGGTAACGGCATGACCTTCGGCGATGCCCGTATCAATCACGCGCTCCGGCATTTTGTCGTGAAGCAGGTTTAATCCCGTTCCATCGGGCATAGCGGCAGTGATGCCGACAATATGCGGGTCTTTTTCGCAGAGTTCCACCATTGCTTGTCCAAAAACGTTCTGGTACAAAGGTGGAAGCGGCACGTCGGGCTTTTTCGCCAGCGATTTACCCGTGATTTTATCAATTTTGCCAATCGCGTGAAGGAATTGCTTATCGCCTTCTGCGGGCGCATAGCCCTTGCCCTTTTGCGTCGTAATATGTAGCAGCACCGGTCCTTCGATGTCTTTGACCGATTCTAAAATTTTCACGAGTTGCGGCATATTGTGTCCGTTGATGGGACCAAAATACTTGAATCCAAGCGCCTCGAAGAGCATTCCGGGTGTGAACACCGCCTTGATACCGCCTTCGATTTTATGCACTGCCTGACGAATGCGATCGCCGAAATCGTCCATTCTATCGGTCATGTCGGAAATTGAGCCGCGTAATTTCTGAAGCGTCGGCGACGTGAAAACATTCGTAAAATAATTCGAGATAGACCAAACATTCGGCGCAATCGACATATTGTTGTCGTTCAAAATCACCAAGATTTTGCGCTTCTGCACACCACAGTTATTCATGGCTTCATACGCCAGACCGCCCGTCATTGCGCCATCGCCAATAACGGCAACGACGTTGTAATCCTCGCCTTTCACGTCGCGGGCTGTTGCCATGCCGAGAGCGGCGGAAATGCTCGTGGTAGCGTGTCCGGCACCAAAGGAATCATACTCGCTTTCGGTACGCTTCAAAAAGCCCGAAAGTCCGCCTTTTTGACGAATCGTGTGCAGGTCGTGTTTGCGCCCTGTCAAGATTTTATGCGGGTAGCCTTGATGCCCGGTGTCAATAACG
This sequence comes from Ignavibacteria bacterium, assembly GCA_947459425.1. Taxonomy (GTDB): domain Bacteria; phylum Bacteroidota; class Ignavibacteria; order Kapaibacteriales; family UBA4661; genus PH2015. The sequence goes on along the minus strand of CANHDJ010000012.1, from coordinate 29,605 downwards.
ATTTTGTCTTTGGGCGTATTGAAAACGTAGTGCAGCGCAACAGTGAGTTCAACCGTGCCAAGACCTGCGCCAAAGTGTCCGCCGACCTTGGTGATGGTGTCCACCATGTATTCGCGGACTTCGTTGGCAACGTCGGTAAGCGCTGCGGGCGGAAGTTTACGCAAATCTGCGGGATAGTTGATGTGGTCGAGATAGTGATAATGAAATGGCTCATGCGCCGCGTGGTTACTTGCGGGATGACCATTGTTCGTGCTTCCGTTTAGGTGAACCCCATTAGTAGTGCTTGATTGATTCATGGCAAACGCCCAAAGTGTTGATAAGGAAAGGTGTTGCGGTGGATTAAATAATTGACTGAAATTACGCTTTCACCAATTCCCCTTCACATTGTGAAGGGGTGTCAGTCAAGCGCAGCGCAGACGGACGGGGTAGCGCCTCTTGAGACGACGCGGAAACACCCCGTCCTCGCTATCGCTTGGACACCCCTCTTTGTCCCAAAGAGGGGAATATTGAGATTTCAAGCATAATTTCAGTAATTGACCGATTATTTCAACGCTTGCTCAATATCAGCAAGCAAATCTTCAATATCTTCGATGCCGACTGACAAGCGCACAAGACCGTCGGTAACGCCTAAGCGGTCGCGGGTTTCTTTGGGAACGCTGCCATGCGTCATGCTCACGGGGTGGCAAACTAGAGATTCCACGCCGCCTAGCGACTCAGCGAGAGTAAAGACGCGCACCGAAGAAGCAAATTGTTTTGCTTTGTCCAGCGAACCAAGTTCAATCGAAATCATTGCCCCAAAGCCGCGCATTTGCTTCTTTGCCAGCTCATGTTGCGGATGCGTCGGTAGCCCTGGATAATAGACTTTTTTGATAGCAGGATGCTTCGCACAAAAATCAGCGATTTGCCGCGCATTTTCCTCGTGCTGCTTCATGCGTACTGCCAGCGTTTTGATAGAGCGTAAGCAAAGCCAACATTCAAACGGTCCCGGTACAGCACCAGCAGCATTTTGAAGGAATTTGATTTGGTCAGCAATATCCTGACGATTTGTTGCCACAATCCCACTCACAAGGTCGGAATGCCCGCCTAGATACTTCGTTGCCGAATGAATGACAATATCTGCGCCCAAACGAAGCGGCTGCTGGATATACGGGCTTGCGAAGGTATTATCCACAACCATCATTGCCCCAGCTTCTTTCGCAATCGCCGCCACTGCCGCAAGGTCGGTGAGCATCATCATCGGATTGGTAGGCGATTCAGTATAAATCATCTTGGTTTTTGGTGTCAATGCCTTGCGCACGGCTTCGGGAGCGGTCATATCAACGTAGGAAAATTCTACACCAAAACGGCGCAAAATCTTGTCGAAAAGGCGGAACGTGCCGCCGTACATATCTTCGGCAGCAATAACGTGGTCGCCACTGGAAAGCAGTTTCATAATCGTATCAATCGCCGCCAAGCCGCTTGCAAAGGCGAATCCCCATGCTTTTTGGTCGTTTCCGGCTTCGAGTGCGGCAAGATTTTCTTCCCATTTGAAGCGTGTCAAATTGTGCGTCCGCGCATACTCGAACCCCTTGTGCTGCCCGATTCCCTCTTGTGCGTAGGTAGAAGTCTGGTAAAGCGGTACTGTCACCGCACCTGTAAGCGGATCAGGTTCTTGCCCCGTGTGGATAGCAGTTGTCGCAAAGCCTTTATAGTGCATGATGTTGTCTGGGAGAAATGGAAAAACAAGAAAGAGCGCAAATTTACGCTTTTTTGAGGAAAGCACGTGAGAAAAAATGAGTGTTTGCGGTGTACGCCGAAAATGCTAGTTTTGCCTTTTGCGCTTGTCCTTGCTTCCATCTGCCTTCAAAACCGCAATGAGCAATATTTCTGCACATATTCTCCCCTCAACACTCCATGAAATTTTGGAGGAACTCTACACGTTGCGGCGTTTTCACGCTTCAGCAGGGCTGCACCGCATCCAATCACTCCTGGAAGCACTCGGCAACCCGCAAGACCGCTTTCCATCTATCCATATCGCCGGAACAAACGGCAAAGGGACGGTTTCATCGGTCATTGCGTCGGCACTCACCGAGGCGGGCTTTCGCGTTGGTTTGTACACATCGCCGCATATTTTGCGTTTTAATGAGCGGATTCGTATCGGAGGCGTGGAAATTAGCGATGATGAGCTATTGCGACAGATGCAGCGTTTGATGCCGCTTGTGATGGCGGAAAATGCTACGTTCTTTGAAGCCGCAACAGCACTGGCATTTCGGCATTTTGCCGATAACGACGTGGATGTAGCGGTGATAGAAACAGGTTTGGGTGGGCGTTTGGATGCGACGAATATTCTTTCTCCCCGTAATGTTCTGATAACAGCCATTACATCCATTGACTACGACCACACGGAATATTTGGGCGAAACGCTGCCGGAGATTGCTTCCGAAAAAGCAGGTATTATGAAGCGTGGAGCGCCGTGCATTGTTGCCGAGCCTCGTCAAATCTTGCGTCCTACTTTTGAAAAGTATGCAGCGCAGACAGAATCGCCTCTGCACGTGTTGGATGAGCAGTATGCCGTCAGTATTACGCGGCTTTCATCGGATTTTTTGATGGAGATTGCGCTTTCGTCGCCGAAACACACCTTACACGGCGTAGAATCACGGCTTTGCGGGACACATCAAGCGCGAAATATTTTGACGGCATTTGCGGTGCTTGAGCATATTCACTCCCAATTCCCCATCACCCCCGACCAGTTCCGAAGCGGCTTGCAGAATATTTCCGTCAATAGCGGCTTACGCGGACGCATCGAACTTCTTCGCGCCACGCCGCCAATTGTGATGGACGTAGCGCACAACCCTTCCGGTGTGGCAATGCTGATTCAAACCCTGACGGGATGCGGTTACGACGCTGTGCGCTGGAACGTCCTTTTTACGGCAATGCAGGACAAACAAGCCGAAACGATGCTGGCAGCATTAGCGCCCGTTGTGCAGAATTTGTATGTGCCGACGCTTGATTTTGCCCGCGCCCGCGCTGCCAGCGATATTGTACAAACCGCTTTAGGCTTGGGTTTGTCCGCAGAGGCATATCCTTCCGTAGCAGAGGCTTGCCGGGCAATGCTGGCGAGAAATGAACCGCTTTTGATAGCGGGGTCATTTCACTTGGCGGAAGAGGCGCTGCATTGGTGGGAAGCGTTGGAAAGCCAGTCGAAGAGCCAGTTACACAGCAATTCGTAAGTCCTAAATCTAAAAATAGCAAGTGAAAAGTTGGCTAACGACCAGCATTTGCTAAACGATTTTGTAAGGTCTTTAGAGGCTCTTGTTGTAAACAATATTCCCCAAAAATCGCTTTGTGTGATGCTCGCTAGAGAAAATTGCCTCCAAAAATACAATCAGAAAAAACTGTACGCATTCACGATACAATATTTTAGTCGGCTAAATTTTTACTTTTTGTGATTTAGACCGAGAATTGCTGCGACCCGAAGCATCTTTAATAAGTGAGTGTCCACAGCCTTACCGCAAAAACCCCCGTATTTCCTCATTCACCAACTCTGATTGGTCGAACTGCACGAAATGACCGCAGCGCGGCACGATGACCAGTTTATTCGTCGGAATTTTCGATGCTCCCACCTTCGCAACACTTTCCGTTTTTCCACCATGCAAAAAAGGATTCGGAATGAGATTATCATTCTCGCCGTAAAGAATCAGCGTCGGCTGCTGAATTTGATGCAAGCGCTCCACAACAGGCTCATTCACCATTGCTTGCACAGACTTTACAATCGTCCAACAATACCAATCAAACTGCTTCATCCCGCGCATCAAAATGCGGTCCGTAATCATAAACTCCGCATCAGGCGGCATCGTGTAAAAATTGCCCATGAGATTCGTCCGAATCTGTGCCGGAGGCGTAAGACGTACACCCTGCGCCGTTACCACCTCGCGGAACCACTGTTTTTCCCCTTCCGAAAACGCCTCAAATCCCGCCGGAGCGCAGAGAATCAGCTTTTTCACCTTCTGCGGATGCTTCAGCGCAACCGTCATCGAAATTTGTCCGCCCATCGAATGACCGCATAAAATCGCGCTTTGCAGACCAAGTTTCCCGATAAATTCCGCAACCACATCCGCATAAAAACTCATCGAAATCGGATATTCGCCTTTCGAGGATTTTCCATAGCCGGGCAAATCAATCGCAATGCAGCGATACTCCGAGCGCAATGCCTCCACATTCCGCTTCCACGCTGGAAGATACGATCCCAAGCCGTGAATGAAAATAATCGTCTCACGCGCTGTACTTGCGCCTTCATCCGTGTATGCAAGGCGTACTCCGCCCGAAAGTTCCATCGTTTTCGTTGGAAACGGATAGTCTAAATCCTGAAATTCCGTTTTCTCGCGCATAGTCTCTTGCGCTGCGGCACGTTCCGGCGAAAACAACAATTTTACCCAAAATCCTATTCCAAAAAGCATACAAAAAACAACAAGAGAGTGTGATAAGCGGTTCATTGGGGGTTCTCCAAAAGACAATTGCGAAAAAAGCGTGAAAGAAGGGTCATCAAAACATCAACCAGCGAAAAGCAAGAAACGTCGTCCAAGGATTCACGGGCTTTGTAGGCGAATCACCATTCACTCGCGGGCTGTTGTAATAGTTACCAAGCCACATATACGCCGCATGAAACTCAAGACTCATAAACACGCCCAGTTGATAGATCAAGCGGGCATTCGTTTCCCAACCGATGAAATTATCAATCGGCTGCGTGGATGCACCGCGTGGAGGATTGACGTTGGAAAACGCCGCAGCCGCGCCAAGTCGCGCAGAAAGTTTGTGCGGAATAATATCGTTGCTGACGTTGAAAATACCGCCCGTTACGCCGTAGCCTAAATTCGACAAATCGCTCACCGCGCCGATAAAACGATTCACGACGTTGCCATGCGGAAAGACTAAATACGCGCCGTGTCCGACGAAAATCGAACCCGGAAAACCCCACGTATTGCCCGTAATTACGCCCGAATACTGCTTGTCGTTCAGACCGTTTGCATCGCCGGAACTGTACAGCACATCAATCTGCACAAGGTCGTCCTGCGTTTGCCCGTAGCGGTAGCCCACGCGCCCGTTGAGTGCATACCCGAAAATATCCGCGCCTTTTTGCCACGCGCCTTGGTCGAACATATACGCCGTGCCAAGATTCGCAATCGCAAACATCGAACCGCCCAAACGCCCGTTTTGAAATTCGGGATTGTAGCTGCCGTAGGTGCCAAGCCAGAAAATATCGGCTTCGTAGCGATTATTCAAATCAGCAGAATTGGTAAACGGAAAGCGAAAACGAAACGTGCCATTCCACTCCGTGAGCGGACTGGACAAACCTTCGTTAATCGTCGGTATGCCCGCTTGCCCGTTTGCCTTGTCCATCAAATACCACGCCGAGAAGCCCTGTCGCCATTCCGAAGTGAGGTCAAATTCCGCATTTGCTTCAAAAAGCGACACACCGTTGCGCTGTTCGGGTTCACGGGCGTACAGCACGTAATACCCTGTTTTCAAGCGCCAGTAATCTTCATCTTTTCTCACCGTAATTCCCGTTGCATGGCTTCCCCAAAACGCAAGGCGGTATCCGGTTTGGAGCATGGTATTGGCAAAGGTGCGGTAGGGATTGTACTGCGTGTCGAAAAGGCGTTGCAGCCCGATATTGATTGTCCAATTATCGCCCGGAAGCAGCTCCAATTCGATATTCTGCGTTTGGATATTCACCCGCCCGCCGTTAAAAGCCCCGCCGCGATTGCCGCCCACGAGGTACGATTCATCGCCCCACGTCCAATCAATCTCGAAAGCAGCCCGCAAAATGGCGCGTCCGTCGAAAAGTTTCGGTTGGTAGATGAAAAACGGCAAAATACGCTGCTCCATGTAGAGCGCAGAACCGGGCGTGGTTTTTGATTGATTCTCCCCGAAAAGCCGCCCCAGCACTTCGCCCGTGAAGGGATTCGCGCTGTACACACTGGAAGCAACGGCTTGTGTGTAGTAAAACGCCAAAAACTGAAACTCGCGTGGATGCTCTTTCGGTGCGGCTTTGGTCAAAGAAAACTGCGCCAGTAAAGAATCCCCACTCACGAGAGCCGAATTGACTATCTGCTTTTGCTCCACGTCGGTCAAAGGGTAAAACTGCTCTGACTGAGGACGCATCGCGGGAGGAATCAGCGTTGTTTCAGGAGAAAGTCGCATCCCCCGCCCCGTTCCCAAACCTTCCGAAATTGCTTGCGCGTGGCTTGCAATCGGGCTTATGAGCAAATGAGAAAGAATGACAACACTCAATGACAAAGGGTAGAAAAAACGACGCATTACGCCTCCGAAAAAATGCTTCAAAAAAATTGACCTAAAAAAAACAAAAGCCCGCAAGCGTTGAAGAACGGTGGTTTCTTGCGGGCTTGAAGGAGAGTAAGGGTTTAGCGTTTGCGGAAAACTTGAACATTCGATAAACCTAAAGCAGCAAGCACTCTACCAGTTACATCTTTCGATGTCCCAAAACCACTGGCAACGGTCGGAGGAGTGCCAGCCGGAGATTCAACCTGAACTACTTCATAGAGCATTCGTGCGGGTGAGACTGATGTTTGTACAACATAAATTCCTTGAACACGCGCTATTCCTGGTGTTGCTTGGCGAATATCAATGGTATAAATTGTCGCACCAAGCGTATCTTTTGTGCTTTTAGCCACAGTGTATGAACCCGTATAGCTTATGTTGCCATTGCGAGCGGAATACGATGTTACACTATAACCACCTTGTGCATTAAAATTAGCCGTAATTGAGTCAGAAGCAATAAGCGGAATTTTAAGCAGTGGCGCGACATCTTGACCTGCCGAAACCCACGTACCGACCAGCCCGCCTGTTGCGTCGTTTTGTTGATTGTTGTTGTTACCCGTGTCTGTACCTGCCGCACAAGACACCATCCAAACTGCAACACACGCAGTTAGAGCGAGAGAAAGAAAACGTTTCATGGAAGGTTCTCCAAAAGTGTAAAAAAAAATGGTAAAAAGAAATGGTCTGAAAAGTCGTTATTTCTGCGTTCTGAGCAAATGTGCATGAAAAACCTCGTTAAATTCCTGCGGTTTTTCGATATAGGGCGTGTGTCCGCAATTTTCCAACACGACTTCCTTGTAGGAGTCGCCTGAATGCTTGTACCGCTCAAGCACGGTGCGGGTTTGGTCGAGCATTGGTTGAGGAGGAAACACGTCTTTGCCGGGATAATTCGGGATAAAACCTCGTGCGCCGAGCGTTCCGACATCAGAAGCCGCATTGTTATTGACAGCAAGGTCATCTTTACCGCGAATCCACAAAACTGATACTTTCACTTTTGCTTGCACAAGTTTGTCCGCCATGCCGCCCGCATATTTTGGTGAAAGTGCATTGACAGCACCCCATTCGCCGGGCGCAAAACCTGTCCAGTTCTTGCTTGGTGCGGCATCGCCCGGAAGCGCTTTCTCGCCTAGATGAACGCTCATCATGGACGAAAGTAATTCCTCTTCGCGCTTCGGAACAAAGGGTGCTTTCAAAACAACATTCCGCAATGCTGAACGCGGCGTAAAAAGGGAGTTCGTCGAGCGGTCACCGTCTTTGATTGCTTTGATGAGCAGTTTATTCGCCAGACCGCTTCCCGTTCCCGCAAAATCGCTGTAACACGGCGTTCCGAGTGTGTCTTTTGTTCCGCCAAAACCAAACGGCGAACCCGGCGCAACAAGCGTTACCGAAAGCAAACGCTCAGGATAATCAGCCATCATGCGCCAAACCACGTACCCGCCGAGCGAATGCCCGACAATATGCGCTTTGGCAATACCGAGTTTATCCATGAGCGCAATGAGGTCATCCGCCCAATCACCCGCGCCGCGCCGTGCATTCACGTATTTGCTCGTGTCCGCGCTGCCAAAGCCGCGTAAATCAGGCGCAATACCACGAAAACCTTTTGGCAAAGCCAACATCGTCTCCTCCCACCACGTAGCAGAGGAAAGATTCCCATGCAAAAACATAACAGGAATCCCACTAGTTTCCCCGGAGAACAGGACGCGCGTTGTGATGCGGCTTGTGGTAATGCGCTCCGCTCGAATACCTTGCATCACAGGTATTTCCTGTTTTTGAGGTGTTTCCTGAGCGTGAAGGGTGTGCGGCTGTATCACGATTTTTTGGAGCATCGGAATTGCCATAGCAACGATAAACAGAAGTTTTGATGCGGCTTTCATGGTTTTTCTTTCAAAAAAATCGAGTATTACGACCAAAATTCCTTCACGGCAGCAAGAAACTCTGCGGCTTTTTCGATATGCGGCGAATGCCCACACTCCGACCAAACGAGTTCTTTGTACGAGCCGCCATTACCGGTGTATGCGTCCAAAACCGCTCGAAGCTGGCTTACCATCGGCTGCGCAGGATAGATTTCCGCTCCCGGATACCCCGGAACAAAGCCTAATTGACCCAAGTACCCAAAATCAAACAGCGAGGTATCGGAAACGATTTGGTCGTCTGCGCCGCGAATCCAGAGTACACGCGGCTTGTGGGCAATGTTTGCAAACGTTTTCAGGTTGCAGTATTTCGGTGAAATCGTGTTATTGATGCCTTTGGTGCCGGGAGCAAGAGTGGGCCAATTCTCAGAAGTGGTCAAATCACCCGGATAAAAGCCTTCGCCTGTTTTTGTGGAAAGCATACCGCCAACATAAGCATCTTCGCGGTCTTTCGGCGCACGAAAGGGCGGCTTGAAGTAAAACGTGTTCATCACATTGCGCGGACTATTCGGGTCTTCTTCGCTGGTGTCGCCCGATGCCAAACGATTGGTAAATTCAGGATTTGCCGTGCCTCCACCCGAACCCGCAAAATCTGCAAACGTTGGCGTTCCTGCTGCATCTTTCGTTCCACCGAAACCAAAGGGCGACATCGCGCTTTCCAGCGTCAAGCTGAGAAGGCGGTCGCTGTGGTCAATCGCGTATTGCATCGCAACGCCCGCCCCCAGCGACCATCCCAGCAAATGAAATTTCTGCCAACCAAGTGCTTCCACCAACGCATGAATGTCATCCGCCCAATCGCCCAGCCCCCGCGTTGCATCAAGTGCCAGAGCCTCTGTCTCGCCATAGCCGCGTAAATCCGGCGCAACCACGTAGAGCGACGGCGGCAAAGCATCAATCAACTCTTCAAAAAAGACCGACGAAGAAACATTCCCGTGAATGAGCAGTACGGGAGTGCCTGTTGTAGAGCCGTTTGTGCGGTAATGCACCCGAAGGGGCGTGGTTTGGAGCGTGTGTTTCTGCATGGTTCGGAGTAAATGAGTGAAAAAGTTTGCTTGATATCAATGTTCAAACTACAAGCATTATCGCCCGTGAATGACTAATTTTTTCACAACCACGCTCTTTTCGTCGCTAAGGCGCACAGAATATACGCCTGCGGGTAATTGCGCACAGTTCACGGTTTGTAGCTCTCCGCGCAATTCTACCGACATCATTTCTTTGCCCAAAAGGTCATACACCGCCAAATGCTTTTGCTGTGCGCTTCTGGGGCTAATGATACTCACGACATCGTTTGCCGGATTGGGATAGAGAAGCCATTCGGAAGACTGTGGAGCAAGCTCTTCTTGCTTTTCTGCGACAAGGATTGGTGCGATTTCATCAGCACTTTGCAAGCCTCCACCACCGCCGCCGCCTTGCGTTGAGATATTCACCCGAAACGCCGCATCAAATGTGGTGTAGGAAATAGCATTGTACCAAAAATTCCCACCCGCGTAGGCATTCGACGGCGTATAGTTTATCGAAGCGCGAGTGAGTTGAATGGTGTATTGTGTGTTGGCTGAGACGGCAAAAGGAGTAGAGAGCGAAATTGTCCGCCAGCCGGAGCCAAGATTCATGCCGCTTTGCTGATATAAAGGCGTTCCCGAAACGGTATTCCCCGCAAAGATACGCAATCCGGTGTTCGTGGTGGTTTGTTGCAAACGAAATTCTACGCTGGTAATTGTTCCCGCCGTCAGTGAAGTAAAGGATTGTGCAGTGTTATCGTTCGCCAATGTTGTGATAAATGTTGTTCCGTTTGGCTGCTGGATGGTATAGCTCGAAGGTGGTGCAGATGCTTGTGTTGTCGCGCTTGCTTCGTTGCTATTGGCAGAACTTCCTGCCGCATTTGTCGCACGAACACGATAAACATACGTCGTGCTTGCCGTTAGTCCCGTGTTGCTAAAGGAAGTCGCATTTGCACCAAGCGTGGCAATACTCGTAAAACCGCTTCCCGACGTTGCAGAACGCTCCACAACATAGCCTGTTTCATCACTTGCGTTATCCGTCCACGTAAGGTTGATTTGCGAGCTTGATGTAGCGGTTGCAACGAGGTTTGAAGGTGCTGTCGGAGGATTCGACGGTACGGCTTGCGTCGTTGCGCTGGCTTCATTGCTATTGGCAGAACTTCCAGCAGCATTCGTGGCGCGAACCCGATAAAAATACGTTGTGCTTGCCGTAAGCGCGGTATTGCTAAAGGAAGTCGCATTTGCGCCAAGTGTGGTTATGCTGGTAAAACCGCTTCCCGACGTTGCGGAGCGCTCCACAACATAACCACTTTCATCGCTTGCATTGTCCGTCCACGTGAGATTGATTTGCGAGCTTGAACTTGCCGTTGCAGTGAGATTTGACGGTGCTGCGGGAGGAGTTGGGGGGGCTGTGTTCAAAATTCCGAAAAATTCTGCTGCCCAGTACGACGAGTAGAAATTTTCATCTACCGAATATCCACCCGTTGCTCCGCCTTGTTTTACGCCTGTTCCGGGGTCAACAGCAATAGCGTGTCCCATTCCTGCAATATCGTAGGTAATCACGACAGGCTGACTGCTGGAATTGTTATAGACGCGGCGCGTAATATCGGGTACACCGTCAAACGCTGTTGTGGTCTGGTCTGCGGTGGCATCCGCACCATTCACGTTTGTCCATTGGTCGGCTACTTCGGTCATATTCATCGGGCGCACCGTAAAATCACTTGAGCCATGAAAAACTGACATCCGGGGCCATGTACCTGCAAAAGAAGGATTTTGATTCCGCACTAAATCTCCCCATTGCTGAGGCGTTCTGTCCACGCCCGGACTCATCGCCTGAAACGCAGCACTGGAGCCAATGCCAGCACGATATGGCAGCCCCGCCATCACCGCACCTGCACGAAACACGTCGGGGTACGTCGCACACATCACTGCGGTCATCGCGCCTCCGGCAGACAAGCCCGTTACGAAGACTTTACCTGCATCAATGGAGTGATTTGCTTTCATGTTATCGGTCATTTGCTTAATCGAAAGTGCCTCGCCCTGACCGCGAGTAATATCGCCATTTTCAAACCAATTAAAGCATCGTGAAGAATTATTGGAACTGCTTTGTTCGGCATAGACCACATAAAATTTATACGTGTTGGCAAGCGCATTCCAACCTGTTTCGGTAGCGTATTGCGAGGCAGTCTGTGTGCAACCGTGCAACACCACCACAAGCGGCGCATTGGCGGGGATATTTGCCGGAACGAATTTGAACATATTCAACGCCCCGGGATTAGAACCGAAGCCTGTAACCTGCGTGAGTTGAGCAAATGCAATATTGCTTGCGAAAAGCGTAATGATGAGCAGTACGATTGCTTGAAATGAGTTTGCGTTTGGCGTTTTCATAGTGTCGAAAAAAAGAGGTAAAAAATCCGTGAAAGAATAGCGTCGGTACGGATTGACACTCAAACCAAACAAAGCTCGCAGTGAGGGTTTTCACAGTTTTCAGCGATTACGCCACACTGCGAGCATTGAATTTTGAACGTTATTGGGCGAAAAAATTGCTACTACGAGAAATCAATAAAACGCCGGAAGCGTGTAGCGAACTTCCGTCAAAAGGAAGAACGGAATTGCCGGCGAGCCCACCATTTCACGCTGAACGGTATTGGTGATGTTGTTCGCCGCAACCGAAATCATCAGGTTCGGCAGGATATTCGCGCCGATGCTTGCATCCAACGAGAAAAATCCGCCGAGTTGTCCGCGATTGAAGAGGAATGTCGCCGCAGCAGGATTCGTTGCACTGAGGGGCAGTTGAGGATTGCGTGGGACAATCGTGCGTGTGCCTGCGCCGAATGCTCCTGCAAAGTGTACGCCCGAAACAAAATCGTAGGCTGCTACATAACGACCGCTCACCGAACCAAAGAGTACGCCGTTGAAGAGATTGAAGAAGTTCAATGTTGCCGAAAGTTTATGCGGCGCGGTATTGATGCTGATTTCATTCGGCGTTACGACACCATCACGGTTTACGTCAAACACAAGGCGGTTATTCGCATCGCGGCGCGTAGAATCGTAGTTCGGGTTGAAGTACGAATAATTCACACCGAGCGAGAAGTTTTCTGTCAAATTGTAGGTAACGCCCGCATCAATACCAAACGCTTGCACTTCACCGAAATTCACGTAGGATTGAATAAACTGCGGTTGAACATTGGTTGAGCCGACCTGCGTCACGGTATTTGGTGCGGTAAAGCCGCTATACAACGGTACGGCAGGGCTGATAAAATCTACCGAATTTTGCAAATATGCACTGACATCAATAAAAAGTTTGTCCACCGGAGCGCCTTTGTAGCCGATTTCGTAGGTATCAACACGCTCCGGACGCAATTTGTCAATTTTCGTGCCGTTGGCAAGCGTAAAGCCTTCGGAATTACCCACGATACTCAAAACATTTTGCCCAACTTGCGCCGCCGGAACAAAAATAAACATATTCAAAACCGTCGGTGCAACAAAGCCGCGTCCGTACGTCGCACGAACAGCACCATTAGCCACTTTGTAAATCAAACCTGCTTTCGGAGCAAACATACCGCCGAAAATCGCGTGTTGGTCGTAGCGGGCAGCACCGACAAGGCGCAAATCGCTGGTAATATCCCAATCAAACTGTGCCGCGCCACCAACTTGCCATATACTCGGAATCGTGATAAAACCATCGGAAAGCAAACGCCCGGTGCCAAGATTCGCCGTACCATCGCCGCGAAAGGCGACGTTATCACCTAAGTATGTGCCTTCGCTGCGTGGGTTGTCTGCTTGATATGTTACCCCCAACACAAAATTGAAATTGTCGCCGATTTTGTTGTTGTACTGAATTTCAGCATTGAGGCGAGAGGAAAGTTCGGCAAACCGCGCCGCCTGAATTGCTTCGTCGGCGGTAATTGTTCCATTCAGCACACGACCAACGCGGTCTGCATTACGAAGCGGTCCGAAGAGCGTCGGCACAGGAACGATATTCCCGTTCATGATGTTCGTAACGTTCTGGAGCGGGAAGGTATTACCGGAATTATTCCATGTGTTATAGACTTGCGCAAAAAGGCGCGGCGAAACGAATTTTGCTTGCCATGTACCGAAGAGCCAATCGTTGATGTAATTCCGTCCTGCATTGGTCGGACCTGCGCCCCAGTTGTTGCTTTGTCCGTAGGTCAAAATCAAATCGGGGCGACCGCCCAAAAATTCTGATTCAATCGGCATATTCCAATAGAGCGAGCCTTCTGCGCGGATGTGTTTTACGTTCAACACATCAACGTTTGTGTTGCCGCGATTTGCACCATTTTTATTTTCGGTAATGAAGTTCGGGCGACGAATACCGACGGTCGGATTTGCGGGGTTGAAGTGCGGGATATTGCCGCCGTTCACGCCTGTTTGATAGACGGTATCGGTGAAATCCCAATCACGCGCTTGCATATACTCAAACGTTGCCTTCCATGCGAAATCCCCTGCTGCTCCAGCATGGCGGAAACGACCGGAAAGATAATTTTGCAGACCAAAATTGCCCGCAAAGGTTGTTCCTTGCGAGGTGCGCGGGTCTTTGCTGACGATGTTTACGATACCGTTGTGCGCATTCGGACCATAGAGCGCCGAAGCGGGTCCCAGAATCATTTCCACGCTTTGAATATCCTCTTTGATGTTCGTGTTCAAATTGCCCACCGGCAGACCGTTTCCGGGCAAAATGGAGAAACGCCCGTCGGTAATAACCATCATACGGGTATTAAATGCACTATTGAAACCGCGAGCATTGATGCCCACGCCGTCAATGCCGGAGCGCACGAAATCTACGCCTTTGAGTGTAGCGAGTGCTTGCCCGTAGCCGCCCGCAAGCGGTACGCGGTCGAGTTCCTGTGCGCTGACGGTCTGAATCGAAGCCGGAGCATCGGTTACTTTTTCCGCCTTCCGCGAAACGCCAAGGACGATAATATCTTGCGTGGAGACGTTGCCGACTTCCATTTCCACATTTACTTGCGCATCACTGCCCGAAACAGGCTTCTCTACTGCTTTGAAGCCGATGTAGGAAAAGACCAACGTGTAATTGCCCGCCGGAACGCCTTTGATGGAATAATTCCCCTGAACATCTGTTTGTGCGCCGTATTTCGTGTCTTTCACCGAAACACGCACACCGGGCATCGGTTTTTTCGTCTCTTTGTCAGTAACTTTACCGCTCATTTGTGCAAAAACTGCCGAGAAACTCAGCATAGAAGCCAAGCAAAATAGTGTCAATACCCGAACCATACTCCACCATCCTGAAAAAAAATTTTGACAAAAAATGAATGAATTGAACGTCTCTGAAATTGTTATTCCCTTTCGGGCAATAAAACCGTGCATTATTTGGCGATTCTTTGCCGTAGAGACAAGGCATGCCTTGTCTCTACAACGATAAATTCTATGACCCGAAATGGAATAAGCGTATGCTATCGTAAAATTTTCTTATTGATTTTCCCTGCGTCGTTTTTGGGTAATTCCTCCAAAAACTCCACGTATTTCGGGACTTTGTACGCTGCCAGTCGTTCTCGGCAGTATTGCCTCACCGCCTCGACATCAAGATTTAACGCGGTTTTTGGGTGTTTCAGTACAACGAAGGCTTTTCCGACTTCGCCCCACTGCGCGTCGGAAACCCCGATAACGGCTGCTTCCGCGACTGCTTCATGCGTGTACAATACGCGCTCTATTTCTGCCGGATAGACATTTTCGCCGCCGGAGATGTACATATTTTTCTTGCGGTCGGTGATGTAGTAATAGCCTTCGTCGTCGCGCCGCGCTATATCTCCCGTGCAGAACCATCCGCCCTCGCGGAAGGCATCACGAGTAGCTTCGGGCTTTTGCCAATATCCGGGCGTTACCATCGGACCGCGTACAATCAGCTCTCCGGCTTCATTTGCACCGACATCGTTGCCAT
Source organism: Ignavibacteria bacterium (assembly GCA_947459425.1). Classification (GTDB taxonomy): domain Bacteria; phylum Bacteroidota; class Ignavibacteria; order Kapaibacteriales; family UBA4661; genus PH2015. The sequence goes on along the minus strand of CANHDJ010000012.1, from coordinate 14,462 downwards.
TATCATCCACCAAACGCGCTTGCACATAAAAATTCGGTCGCCCGATTGAGCCGATTTTCCGCATTGCATCTGCCTGATGCAGCGAAAAGATATTCGGACCCACTTCCGTCAAGCCGTAGCCTTGACGCACCGCTATTCCGCGCTGTTGCCATGTTTCGATAAGCGGAAGCGGCATCGGTTCACCGCCCGCGACCACATAGCGCATTGCCGATAAATCTGTTTTCGGAAATTCCGGCGAGGAAGCCAGCATTTGCAATACCGTCGGAACGCCCATAAACAAGGTACAACGCTCTTCTTCGAGCAATCGCAAGACAACATTTGCATCGAATTTTTTCATCAAAATTGTCGTTCCGCCCCGATGCAAAAGCGGCGTGAGCAGAACATTCCAGCCGCCCGTGTGAAAAAGCGGCAGGCAATCCACTGTGCAGTCTTCAGAGGTTAAATCCCAGCTCATGCCCGTATTCATGCTATTCCAAAAGAGCATTTTATGGGAATAGATTGCACCTTTGGGAATACCCGTTGTGCCGGAAGTGTACAAGAGCAAGAGCGGCAAATCAGGCATGATATGTGCGTCGAGGTATGATTCATGCTTCGTTTGCGAGGTGCTGACGAACCATTCCGTTAAAGAAAGAATCTTGCTTACAGACCGCGCCGATGCGACGTTTTCAAGTACGTGGCGATATTTTTCTTCGACCAACACCACACGCGGTGCGGAATCACTCAAAACAACATCCAATTCCGCAGCCGTCAGGCGAAAATTGAGCGGAACAAGCGTAAATCCCAGCTTTTGTGCGGCTCCCAGAAGAATAAGGTGTTCAAGGGAGTTTTCCGCAAGAATCGCCACGCGGTCGCCTAATTTCACACCACACTCGCTTTGAAGGCGCATTGCGGCTGCATTGGCGGCATCGTTCAGCGCAGAATACGTCAGCACTCGACCGCTCTCCGCTTCTTTGAGAGCGATTGCCAAGGGCGAATACACAGCCCGCCGCGCAAACCAATCGTATTCTATTGCTGATTGCATCATTATTCTTGTTCTAACTCAAACGTTTGAAATTTTGCAAAACCTAAAAGCAAAAAAATATGCTACATCGTTTTCAGGCTCTTGCGGTCAATTTTTCCCGTGTCGCTTTTCGGTAATTCCGGCAAAAACTCGACGTACTTCGGGATTTTGTACTTCGCTAAATTTCCCGTGCAGTAACTTACAACGTCCTCCGCACGAAGGTTTGAAGCGGGCTTCAACACAACAAACGCCTTGCCGACTTCGCCCCATTTTTCATCGGGAACACCGATAATTGCGACTTCCTGTACATCTTCGTGCGTACCGATGAACTTCTCGACTTCTGCCGGATAGACGTTTTCGCCGCCGGAGATGTACATATTTTTCTTTCTGTCCATCACGTAGAAAAAGCCCTCGCTGTCTTGCCGCACAATATCGCCCGTGTAGAACCAGCCGTCTTTAATGGTGTCGGCAGTCGCTTTCGGATTATTGCGGTAGCCGGGTGTTACGACCTTCCCGCGCACAATAAATTCGCCCTCCTGCCCTTGCGGAACATCGTTGCCGTTATCATCCACCACGCGAGCTTCGAGGTAAAAATTGAGCGTTCCGATTGAGCCGATTTTCCGTGCCGAATCGTTTTGGTGGAGCGACGTAACGCTGGGACCAACTTCCGTCATACCAAAGCCCTGGCGAATCGGGATTCCGCGCTTTTGCCATTCCTCAATCACGGGAAGCGGAAGCGGCTCACCACCGATGATAAAATACCGCACTGACGACAAATCCGCATTAGCAAAGGACGGCGATTCTTTCATCATCTGAATCATCGTCGGAACAGCCATAAACATCGTCACGCGCTCTTCGTCCAAAAGCCGCACAACTGCATCCGCATCAAACTTTTTCATCACCGTAAAACTTGCCCCGTGATGAAAAAACGGCGTTGGGATAATGTTCCAACCGCCCGTGTGAAATGGCGGTGTGCAGACAATCGAAACATCATCGGAGGTAATATCCAAGCGCAAATGCGTATTGACGGAGTTCCAAAAAAGCATTCCGTGTGTGTAGAGCGCACCTTTCGGGAAGCCCGTCGTTCCTGATGTGTAGAGAATAAATATCGGGTCGTCGTCGGAAATATCGGTCATGGCAGGAAACGCATACACGCTCTCACGGCGGCTGTATGTGTCCTCGGCAAAAGCCTCCATGCTGATTTTGTGCGCCACGTGCTGATAATGCCCGCAGGCTTCCAAAAGCGGCTGAAACTGCGATTGGGCAATGACCAACTTCGGTTCGCAATCCGCCAGCAAATAATCAATTTCCCGTGCCGAAAGGCGGTAGTTCATCGGGACAAGCACCACACCTGTTTTTTGCGCTGCCGCAAAGAGAACATAGTATTCCAAGCATGATTCCGCAAGCACAGCAACCGTATCGCCCTTCACCAAACCTTTATCGGTGAAAAGTTGCGCTATGTGATTGCCAAGCGTGTTCAGTTCGCGGTACGTGAGTTCGCGTCCCGTTTCATACTCTTTGACGGCAATTTTTGTGGCTGCATACACAGCCCATTTGCCAATCCAGTCGCGCTCAGAAGGTGATGTGGTCATTGTTGGTTCGTCATTGGTCATTAGACATTCGTCATTGGTCATTCGTCAAGCGGCGACATTTCGAGGAGAAAAGTTACCAATGGAAAGTTCTTTCAAACGCTGCTCCGTAGCTAATGCGCGTCCTTTGGCAGTATGTTCCGAAAGCTCTTGTTCACTAATTTCACCGAGCTTTTCCAGTGAGCGGACATCCACTTTGAACATCGAAACGAGTTTTTGCAAACTTGCCGTTAAACTGTTGAGTTCGCCCGTCGCAGCAGCAATATCGCTGGTTTCCATTGCCGTTCTGTCAGTGATTTGGCTAATGCCGTGAACGCTTTGCGCAATCACATTCCCTGCTTCGGCAAGCTGTTCGCCCGAAAGCGCAACATCAGAGATAAGATGTTCAACCTCATCCATCTGGCGGATAATCGTGCTGAGAGCGACTTCCGCTTCCGCAGCCAACGCCTTTTCGCGCTCAACTTCTTGTGTGCCGCGCTCAATAGATTTCACGGCGCGAATGGTATCGTTCTGAATTTGCTGCACCATTTGGGCAATGTCTTTGGTGGATTTCACGGTCTTTTCGGCGAGTTTGCGTACTTCATCGGCAACAACTGCAAAGCCGCGCCCTTGCTCACCTGCGCGGGCTGCTTCGATAGCGGCGTTCAGCGCAAGAAGGTTCGTTTGCGCGGCAATGTCGTTGATAATTTCCAGAATCTCGCGCACCTGTTCGTTGCTTTTGCGAAGTTCTTCAATCATCGAAGCTGATTCCATCACGGCATCGGTTACTTTGCCGATACCCGTGATAGTTTCTTGCATCACACGCCCGCCTTCATGCGCTTTTTTACCGGCGTTGCGGGCTGTTTCGGCGGCATGGTGCGCATTATCGCGGTTTGCGGAAATTGTTCGCGTCATTTCTTCAATCGCGCTTAAAATCTGATGCGTTTGCTGTTTTTGTTCTTCCGTTCCGGCGGCAATACGCTCCGAACCGGCACAGATTTCTTCGGACGAGGCTGCCGCTTGATGCGAGAGTTTCAGCACTTCCGCTAAAACCAAGCGCATTTTGTGAACCGCTTCATTGAAGCCGTCGTAGAGTTGCTTAATTGTGTCGTCGTTCCGAGCATGAAGATTAACGGTCAAATCGCCGTCGGCAAATTTATTCATCTCGCGTAAAATGCCTTGAATGCTTGTTGTAAGGTATTCTTTCTGCTCGAAAATTTCACCCTTTGCCGCTTGGGCTTCTTTTGCTGCAAACTCTGCTTCATGGCTTTTGGAGCGTACTTCCTCGACAAAACGGTCAATGCTTTGAATCATCGTGTTAAATGCTCGCCCCAAATCCCCGATTTCATCCTGCGAAGCAATGTCCACCGAAACATTTTCCTCACCGTTACTGACCTTTTGCGCAGCACGACTGAGACGGCGAATCGAACGCGCAAGCTGCCACGCCATAAGCAAGCCAAAGGCAATACCAACCGATGCGCCAACACTAATGGCGAGCAAATTTTCCACCCACAAACGGCTTACCTGCGCTTCGACTTCATCCACGTAAATTCCGCTTCCGACCACCCAGCCCCATGCCGGAAGAAGTTTCACAAACGAAACTTTCGGGTAGAGTTTCCCGCTTGTGTCGCCGGGTTTTCCGGCATCGTATTCAACAAAACCTTCTTGAGCAGCCCGATCGCAGACTTTGACGATGCTGGTCATAATCGGCTCTAAACGCTTGAAACGGGGATGTTCCAGCATTTGTGCTTTGGACATCGTTTCCAATTCTTTCACAAACGGGTTCATGACAAATTCGCCGTTCATGTTGTTAATCCACACGTATTCTTGCCCTTTGTAGCGGATTTGACGGAGACGCTCTTTTGCTTGAGTTTTTGCTTCTTCGACGCTCATTTCGCCTGCTTGCGAACGCTTTTCGTAATCTTGGACAATCGTAAAAGCAGCCTGTACAACGTGTTGAACGGCTTCGCGCTTTTCTGTCATCAATCGCTGCTCAATAAACGGCAGGAAATAGAGGAGCGTTACGGCAGTCGGTGGGATGCCCGTCAGCAGAATCACCACAACAACTTTCGTAAAGAGCTTCCAATCTCGAAATGGCTTGACAATCATTTCTCACGCTCCACACACAAAAAAGCGTTACAAACTTCGTTTATTCTTGTTCGATTACTCTTGTTTCTCCAAACTCCGCGAACCGAAGTACAAAAAGACCGCCGAAACTGCACACGCAAGAGGACAAATCAGCAAGCCATAGTGCATATTCCAAGGGTTAGCCCCGACACCGAGCATATCGTTCACTTTGCCGATAATTGGCGGACCGAAACCGTAACCGATGATATTCACCGTGAAAAAGTACACACCAACGCCCAAACCACGCAAATTCGGACCGACAATATCGTGAACGTCTGCCGCGCCCGGTCCCAGCCAAATAAGACCGAATCCCGTGAGAAGAACGTAACACGCAATCATCACCGTGATATTTCCCGACAGCAAAAATGTCAGCCAAAGCGGTGCGCAAAGAGCAGCCGCCATTGCGGTAAATTTCATGCGACCGCCTTTGGAACGCTCTTTGAACCAGTCAGCAATATATCCGCCAAATGCTGTCCCCAAGCCGCCTGCAATGAGCATGGACATTCCCGCCATTGTTCCGACAGCCACAAGCGACATCCCATGCGCACGGCTCAGAAGCGTCGGAACCCAGATACTAAGGCTGTTGGTAGCGACCGCAAAAAACGCATAGCCAATGTGATGAAACATCAGCGTTTTGTTTTTTACCAAGACCGCAAGCCCTGATCCTGCCTTGTTTTCTGCTTGAGTAGCGTTAAGTTCGGCAACGCCGCGTGGTGGCTCTTTGATGAATAAGACCATGAGCGCAAGTAAAACGCCCGGAAAGCCCAGCAAATAGAACGCCCATCGCCAGCTTAACACCTCGGCAATAGAGCCGCCCAAGAAAAACGCAGCAGCCGCTCCGAGTGGTATTCCGGCGGAGTAGATTGACTGTACCGTAGCTCTCATGCGCTTTGGGAAGAAATCCGACAAAAGCGACATTGCAGCCGGACCAAGCGTTGCCTCACCCACACCGACCATCACGCGGCAAGCAAATATCGTCCAAAAGTCCGTTGCAAAGCCCGTTAAGCCCGAAAACAAACTCCAGATTGCAAGACCAACGGCAATCATCTTTTTTCGTACAACCTTGTCTGCAAGCCGCCCGAAGGGTATTCCGAGCGCAGTGTAAAAAATAACAAACGATGTCGTGCCGAGCAAAGCAAGTTGCAAATCGGACAGAAACATTTCTTTTTTAATGGGCGGAAAAAGGATGTAGATAAGCGTCCTGTCGAGGAAGTTCATCAAATACACCACACACAACAGCGCAAGAACATACCACGAATACGGCGGTATTTTCTCCTGCACTTCTCCGGTCGAAGATGCTTTTTTGTCGAGAAGTATTGTTGCCATAATGATAAGGCAAAAAGGGAGGATTTTGAACACACAAGAATTACACACAAACTGCCGCCGTCATTGATGCCTTCGTTTTATCCCTTTCGGGTGAAAGAATCTATCGTTGTAGAGACAAGGCGTGCCTTGTCTCTACTCTTTGACGCTTGCTTAGTAGCGCAATGCCAAACTTGCAAATGCCAAACCGCCGCCCGAACCCATAAACACCAGATTATCACCGGACTTGATTTTGCCTTGCTGCATAGCATCATCAAGTGCCATGCCGATACACGCCGAGCCTGTATAACCGAATCTATCCATGATATTATGCGATCGCTCCATCGGAACGCCGAGGCGCTCCATCGTGTCTCGAATCGAATTGATATTGATTTGCGTAAAAAAGTAGTGCTGTGCTTCTTCAGGTAGGATGCCCGCACGTTTGCTGACGGTTTGAATCATATCCGTCCACATATCGGGATTGAGTTCGCGGGGAAATTTTTTGACGAATTTCAGCAAATGGTCTTTGTGGTCATAGACTTCTTGCGTTGTGGGCTGATGCGCTGCCCCGCCGTAAATCCCCATCCAATCGTAGAACTGCCCCTGTGTGCGGAGTTCGCTGGCAAGGTAGCCTTTTTGCTCTTTGGGCGAAGCATCGTTCATGCGCTCTGCACCGAGAATAGCAGCCGCAGCACCATCAGCGAAGAGCGTAACGGTCTTTTTATCGGTTTTGTTGAGATACTTGCTCATTGCATACGCACCAATAACCATCACGTTTTTGTAACGTTCATCGGCACGAATAAATTTTGTAGCAATATCCATCCCCGTTACAAAACCAGCGCAAGCCGTGTTAATATCGAATGTTCCGGCATTTTTTGCTCCGATGCGGTGCTGCACAACCGATGCCGTCGAAGGCGAGACGTATTCCGGTGTGTCGGTCGCAATGATGAGCAAATCAAGTTCTTCTCCGCGAAGTCCGGCATTGTTCAAAGCACGGTTAGCGGCGTGTTCGCACAAATCCGCCGTAGATTCGTTTTCGGCACACCAACGGCGCTCACGAATTGTTAGATTCTCCACGAGCCACGTATCTACGTCCTCGCCGAGTAGTTCATTAAAATAGCTATTCGGAATGACATTTTCAGGAGCATACGAGCCTGTCGCCCGTAGTAAGGCATTATTCATAATTGTTGAACCTCCGGACACCACTACTGATTTGATGTCGTAATTTTCAATGGTAAAAACTTCACACACATTTTTGAAACTCTCACAACCGCACTACTGACCGCGAGCATTACAGCGTAACGCCGCCATCCACACTCAACACCGTTCCGGTAACGAAACTTGCTTCGTCGGAAGCGAGGAACAAATACGCATTGGCAATATCTTCCGGCGTACCCAAGCGTTGAAGCGGGGTTTTGTCGCGCATTCCTTGAAGCACTTTTTCCGGCATCGTCAGCAGCATATCCGTTCCGATAAAGCCCGGTGCAACAGCATTGACGGTAATTCCTTTGCGACCGAGTTCTTTTGCCCAGACTTTGGTCATGCCGATAACTCCTGCTTTGGTGGCAACATAGTTCGACTGCCCGAAATTACCGTACAATCCAACCACCGACGAAGCATTGATGATGCGTCCGTAGCCTTTTTCGACCATGTACGGTGCAATCGTGTGAGCGCAGTTGAACACGCCCGTGAGGTTAATATCAATCACCTGCTGCCACTGTTCAGGCGTGATTTTGAGCAAGGTCGCGTCGCGGGTAATTCCGGCGTTGTTCACAAGAATATCAATCCGTCCGTAAGCGTCAATCGCAGTTTTTGCGGCGGCTTGCACTTCTTCGATTTTTGCCACATTCACTTTTGCGAAGGCTGCTTTTTCACCGCGTGCGGTAAATTCGGCTACAACGGCGTTCCCTTTTTCTTCGTTGATGTCCCAAAGAATGACAGTTGCACCGTGTTTTGCGAAGAGTTCTGCGGTTTTGAGTCCGATTCCTTGAATACCGCCAGTGATAAGAGCTATTTTATTGTCGAGTCGTTTCATGTGTTTTTTGAAGTAAAAAGTAGTTTTCTTAGAAGTTTTTATTTGTTTAGTGCATTTAGTTTGTTTGAAATTTTTCAAACGTTAATTTGCTAAAAAAAGCCGATTATCGGCAAGTCATTGATTTTCTATTTTTTGGAAAGGTGTTTCGTTGAATTTGTAGTGCTAAATTACACGAGTTTTAGAATTATGCAACAAGAATTTTGCTGTGGGAAAAATATTTTTTTGCAGGCATATTTCAAATCACCCACCCACCCGCAACGGGAAACACCTGCCCGACAAAACAGTTCGCGGCATCTGAACACAAATACGCCACCATCGCAGCATCTTCTTCGGCAGCAACCAATCTGCCCAAAGGCACTTCGCGCTTCAAACGTTCTTGAAAGCGAGGATTTGCCTGCACTTCCGGAGGGAAATAGGTTGGATTATCGACAAAATTTTGAGCTATGGCGTTCACTTGGATATTGTGCGGAGCGAGTTCCACACCGATTGCCTGTACATACGATAACTGCGTGCCTCTGGCGGCACTGTAAGTGGAGGCTCTATTTATCCCGCGCAGTGCCGATGCGCTGCCCACAACGATAATTTTCCCCGATTTCCGCGCCATCATTTGCGGCAAAACAGCCCGAACCAAGCGCGGAAGCGGATGCACAAGCACGTTAAAGACCTCTTGCCATTCCTCTTCGCTCACTTCGTGCGCACGGGTAGTCGGAGCAGGCAACGCCAAATTTGCAATGAGAATATCAACGTCACCCGATTCGCTGATGAGTTGTTCCGATGCCTGTACATCAATAAGAGAGCCAAAATGCTTGTGGACAATGGCACCTTGACGTTCCAGCATGGTACAAATAGCCGGTCCCATGAACTCGTCGGCTTGCGTTACTAAGATTCGTTTGTGTTCAAGTGCAAAATTCATTTGCATAGAGGATTCGCTTTTGGGAACTAAGAATTGACGTATCTAGTCAGGTAGGTGTTTTGCCCTTTTGTTAAAATCTGGGCTAAAACTTGCAATAAGCTCTGAAAATCGCCCGATTTTTTACGATTCCTATTGCCGTTTTTACAAAATCGTCTCAATTTTGGAGAAATTGGAATAATGGCAACAGAAAAAATGCTGAAATTTATCAAAAAACGCCAATTTTTAGACCTGACTAGTTACGAATTGACAATAATTCGATGCCCTAACCAATCATTTTCTGAGGTATCCTGCGCATTTGGCGTTTCCTGTGGCGTGGCATACAGCGCCGGACGTGTGACAGCCCACTCTTCGAGAAAATTGCCAAAGTGTTTTTCCATGAGCATATAGAACGTTTCCATTTCTTTTAATCGCTTCAAAAGTAAGTCTTTATCAGGCACAACATTAACTTCTGCGCCCTGTACTTTTTGGCTTAAATCTTGCGCAATTTCGGTATTGTGGTGAATAAGATGCGAAAAGTTTCGGAATGCATTGGCAAAAACTTCTTGCTGAATTTCGTAATAATCCTTGCGGCTCCCCGGATTCCAGACTTTACGAATGATATTACGTTCATTCAAACGGCGTGTAACTTGGCTAATCGGACCTTTGCTCATGCCAAGTTGCTCAGTAATTTCATCCAGAGACAAAGGCTGGGACGAGTACAGCAATAGCGCTACAATGTGTCCCATTTGCTTGCTGAGTCCAAATCCGCGATACGCCTCGCCAAAGGCTTGGAGCATTTCGCGTTTGGTTTCATCCATTTGAAGCGGTGTTTCGGGCGAGGAGACGGAAGTAGAATCACTTTCTGGTGAAGAATTGCTTACAGTACCATTTGCCTCAAGGCGCGGTTCTTTTTCCATTGGTATAGTGCTTGTATTTTCGGTTGCGACGTTCATATAATGCTAAAAATGCTGAAGCGGAAACGTTTGGAACGATTTTAACCAGCAAATCTAGCGAAAAAAACAGCATTTATGCTACGGATTTCGAGAAAGTGACCATTTTTCTTGAAAAATTATTGTTCTCAAATAATTGCAGAGCTATTATTCATCACGCTTTCCAAGCCATTCAGCGATTTTCGGGGCAAGTTCTTTTTGCGCTTTCGAGCCAACAAAAATCCCAATATGTCCGCCCGGAACCTCATACAATTCTTTATCCTCAGAACTGACATAGCGATTGAGGGCTTTTGTACTGCTATGCGGAACGATGTGGTCATTTGCAGCATAGATATTCAAAAGCGGCATCGTTATTTTCTGAAGATTCACAGTTCTGCGCCCTAGTTGCAACTTGCCTTTAATAAGATAATTTTGCTGGTATAAATCCGTGATAAATTGCCGATAACACTCGCCTGGCTGCCCCGGACTATCGAATATCCACTGTTCCATCCGCAGAAAATTCATCAATGCTGTTTCATCATTCATTGCCTCAAATGCCCCCATATATTTTTGCAAACGCGCAAACGGCTTCAGCATAACAAACCCAGCATTCAACAACTCTGCAGGTACAACACCGAAGGAATCTACCATTGCATCCACGTCCATCTCTTTCGCCCATTCAAAGAGCAAACCGTCTTTGACCGAAAAATCTATCGGCGTGGCAATCGTAATCAGGTTTCGCACTTTGTCGGGAAAAAGTGCCGCGTAGATCGTCGAAAACGTGCCGCCCTGACACACGCCCAAGACATTGACCTTCTTCACGCCCGCATGATTTCTCACCGTATGAACAGCATCATCCACAAAGCCGGAAATGTAGTCGTCAAGCGTCAAATGATGCTCAAAGCGCGTCGGATAGCCCCAATCCAGCATATACACGTCCACGCCGTTCAGCAAAAGCTGCTGTACCAAACTCCTGTCAGGCTGCAAATCCAGCATATACGGGCGATTCACGAGTGCATAGACAATCAGTATCGGAGTACGAACAAGAGGAGTACGGACACGCTGTTGCTGTTTTCCAGCCTTGTGCCGGAAATGATAGAGCCGGACGTGTCCGTCTTCCCAAACGCAGTCTTTTTCCGATACGCCAACCTCGACAGATTTCACTTCTTGCAACGCGCTCAAACTCTGCAACAGCCGCTCGTACACGCCCGTCATGGTTTGAATCACCATTGCAGAACGCGCATTCAAGCCGTTTGCTTGTTCGCGGTCATTCTTCTCGTGTTCCGTTTTTGTGTTCATTGCATCGTCGAAAAAGAATGTGAAAATGAATTGGTAAAAAACCAAAAAAGATTTCTAAAGTGCTTGTTTTACGCGCTTTTCATGCACCTTTTATTATTTTTTGCCTGTACTCCTCACTACACCTAGCGTTCAGAGTTTTGCAGCGCGAAGCGCAATTCACAAAAAATCTTCTGTACACAAGATTTAGTCTTGATTTGAAGCATATTGAGCAATCTTACTTTTTCTTCACGGCGGCTTTTGCGTTTGATGCACCTTTTGAAGCTGTTTTTTGAGCAGAAGTTTTCGCCTTTGATGTGGCAATTTCCCCGTCGTCATCATCAAGGCTCTCGTCTTGTTTTTCCAAATCGCGGACTTTACGTTTTAGCTCAAAGACGGTTTTTGCTAATTCATCTATGTGTGAGCGTGTAACGACGGGAAAATCTTTCAGCATGACCTCAAACATTTGCTCAAAATCCTTATAGAGATGAGAGCTGATTTGCCCTAATTTGCTTTGGACTGTGCCGTATTCTTTGGTTTCAAAAAGATCATGGAAAACAGATTCATTCGTTTCTACCCATGTTTTGAAAAGCTCATCGAAATTTGTCAATGCTTTCTTGTTACGCCCCGTTGCAAAGGCAGATTCTGTCAGTTGTTCCAAGGCTTTTTGACCGTTGGAATAGAGCAAATGCTGGAATTTCGTTACAGTTTGCGCATATTCTCCCATGCGCCCCATGATGTGCTGCGCGATTTCGGCAAGTTCGCTTTGGCGTTGGTTCATCGGGAGTGCATTCATCGAAGAGATAGCTTGTTGATACGTGGACATGAGCGTATTATAGACATTCAACGCCGCTTCAGGGTTATGCGCCATCATACCGAAAATCATTTTTGCATTTTGCTCCATTTGCGCCATCATTATTCTTGATGCTTGATTGCCCGAAAGATTGAGCGATTGCGTGAAGGAGTTCATTTGTGCAAAGAGCGTTTGCATCTGCTCTGGAATCATGAACTCGAACAGCGCATCAATAACTTCCTTGTATTTTCCGGGAGAAAGGGCGTGTTGAATTTCCTCGCTTGTAGGCATTTTTCCTGCTTTCATTGTGTCCAGAAGCGGCATCCAAAGTTCAAACAGTTTCATATAGACCGTCGCGCCAGAGAACATATTCCGAAATGTGTCCTTTGCAACGCCGGAAGGCATTGTTTCTGCCATTGAACTATACATTTTCTGCACCGAAACACCCCACGATTGCGACAAATGCTGCCATTGCTCGTACATTTTTGCAACCTGTGACAGCATGGAAAACGACGAAGCACCTGCTTCGGCGAAGCGTGTCCATTGATCGAAGAAGTTTGGATTGCCCTGCGGAGCAAATTGCGCAAACATCTGTCCCCAAGGCGGCATCATTGCTTTTTGCATGGATTGTTGCCATGCAGCCCATTCTTGCATCATTTGCAAAGGATTCACCGAGGACGGATTGCCCGAAAACATAGCACCAAACGGTGTTCCGCTCAAGGATGCCCCGTTGAATGGCGCTCCGAAAAATGGTGAACTGGCAAATGGCGCAGCGAATTGCTGCGTCGTTGTTTCTGCTTCGCTCATCATGCGTTTTGACATTGCCGTTTGCTGCTCTACGGCTGAGGAATAAGCATTTGATAAGCCTTCGGCACTGGTTTTCATTGCCTCACTCACATCCCCTTTCAAAAAAGCATCAGTAGCTTTTTGTGCTGATTCCGACCATCTTGCAATCAGTGCTTGCTGTCCTTGCATCCATTCGGTGTAGAAATCTCCTTGTGTGAATTGCTTTTTCATAACGAACTCCTGAGAAATTGGATATGATAAAATACTGTGTTTGATTTTTTGCGTTTGATTTGTTTCAAACGCAACAAAATTTTCAATCATTGTCAATTTTTTCTTTGCTTTGTGCAAATATTCTCTTGCTCACGCGAGTTCTACATTATATCGCCTAAAACAATATTATTTCAGAGGATAATCGCGCAGGAAATTCTTGACTTTATCGAAAAAAAAATGTATTTTACCAACACTAACGTTTGAAACAAATCAAACAATAAATATTTTCTTTTGTGTGTTCACAAATTATTCAGGAGCGTGTGATATGAAAGCATTTGCTATGGCTTCGGTTCGTCGTATTGGTTTGTTGTCGTTAATGGGGGTAATAGGGTATGTCATTGTTTCATGTAGTACCGCACAAGAACCAGTGCGCATTTCAAGCCGTATTCCTGAAGAAACACCTCCTCAAACAGTTACCGAAAAGACCTCAAGCAGCGAGAAAGAAACGGGTACAGAACTGCAATCTGTTCCTTCGGGCTTTACGTCGCACTTTGCTACATGGCTTCAAAATAACGGCTATGGCTCGGATAACTTCAGCAATATCGCCTGCTACGGCGGACGCACAAGCTCCTCAGACAATCCCCTAAATCAACCCGTTATCTTCATTCATGGTAACTCAGACCGCGCCGTAGGAACGACGTTTGGACAGAACGGCTGGACAAATTCTATTTCGCATTTTCAATCGCAAGGCTATAAATCATCGGAAATGTATGCCATGACGTGGGGTTCGGCAAATGCGGCACTTTCCGCACAGCAATATCATTCTCGTCCGTATTTAACCCGTGTTCGGCGATTTATTGAAGCAGTGTTGGCTTATACAGGAGCGCAAAAGGTAGATATTATCGGTCATTCAATGGGTGTAACACTTGCACGCAAGGCAATCAAAGGCGGTTCGGCAAGTGATTTACTGAACGGAGGCGCATACAATCTGGGATCGCCGCTTAGTTCCCGCGTGGATGCATTTGTGGGTATTGCCGGAGCAAATTGGGGCTTGGTTTCATGTTATCAGACAAGCGGCTCCACTCCTACCTGTGCAGCCACTAACGGTTTATATCCGGGCTATGCTATCGGACCGCTCGGACTCTCGAACATTCTGCAAGACCTGAACTCCAGTTCCAGCTATGAAGGGGCGTACCGCTACTCGATTTGGTCCACCGTAGATGAGATTATCGGCTTTGCAAATTTAGTGTATGGTCGCTATACGTCTCGCATTCCGGGTCAAACGGGTGAAAAAGTCTATTCTGCCGTTCCTTACGGACATTTTAACTGCAAAGATTTGACAACACAAGTTCAGCTCAACATGGTGAAATTTCACACGACGAATTGATACAAAAATTGTATCTAGTCAGGTAGGTGTTTTGCCCTTTTGTTAAAATCTGGGCTAAAACTTGCAATAAGCTCTGAAAATCGCCCGATTTTTTACGATTCCTATTGCCGTTTTTACAAAATCGTCTAAATTTTGGAGAAATTGGAATAATGGCAATA